>JBFWRV010000051.1:0-47216 GCA_050248715.1 Hyphomicrobiaceae bacterium
CGCCTCCTTTCACCGCCGCGTGGGCCTTCCCGCGTTCGATCCGGGCGGTCGACAGGGGGGCGTTCCCGCGCCGCTGGGGGCACATTCATTTGGCGCTGCGGCGCAGCGCCGGGGCTGGGGCCACGCATGCTGGGACCACCGCCCGGCGATCCTCCGCCTCGCCACTCACGATTGCCTGGACCCTGTGCGGAGACGACACCCCCGTGGAGGGCGAGGATGCCGCCTGCAAGGGCTGGAATGAGTAGCATTCGTCTCATAACCGTTGTCTCCGTTGGAGAGGGGTCATGATGCGAACTCACGGCCGCAGTTGATGTTCCGACCTTATCCTGTATGAGCCCCGCACGTACGAGATGGGGAGGCCGACCCTCCAAGCAATGCCGGCCTTCACCGCCTCCTCGGCTGTGCTGTCCTGCACAAGCAGAGCGTATCTTTCTGTGCGCATCGACCATCGAGAGGGAGGTGCGCGCAGGGCCGGTACTGTTCCGTCAGTGACAGCGCGCGGCCGGCGATCGTGAGAATGTCAGCCTACATCCGCATGCCACCGCATGGGCGGATGGGCCGTCCGGCGCTCCTGGTAGCAACCCCGCGCTCGGGGCGCCGGCGGCTGTTGGCGCGTCCGCAATTGGCGCAGCCCATCGCTGCGCCTTCGGCCACGCTAGCGGGCTTTCGGGCGAGGGCTGCGGGTTTTCTCGGCGGCTCGCGGGGGTTCGGTCTCGCCCACCCAGCCGAACTCGCGCGACAGGTTGGCCGCCGCGGCGCGCACCAGCTTCGACTTCTCCTTGAGAAGTGCGTTCGTCAGGCGCCAGATCGGCCCGGATATGCCGACCGCGCCCTGCACCTGGCCCGCGAAGTTGTATACGGGGACGGCGACGCAGCGGACCTCGGCATTGAATTCGCCGTCATCGTAGGCCGCGCCCGTCCGCCGCACCTCGACGATCTCGCGTGCGAGGTCGGCGGGGCTGGTGATGGTCTTGTCGGTGAAGCGTTCGAGAGGCGCGTCCTGGAGAAACTTGTCGAGCCGGCCGGCCGGCATGGCCGCAAGCAGGATTTTGCCCAGCGCGGTGCAGTGGGCCGGGCGCACGACGCCGGCGCGCTCTGTGAGCTGGAAGGGGCCGGTGCCGGCCGTGCGCGCCAGGACGATGACCTGTCGTCCCGAGCGGATGCCGAAGTGGCAGCTCTCCTGCGTGGCGGCGGAGAGCTCGTCGAGGACGGGCGTGGCGAGCGCCACCATCTCCACCTCGTCGAGTGCCCCGGCGGCGAGCGTGAAGAGGGGGCGGCCGACGCGATAGAGCTTGTCCGGCATCTGCCGCAGGTAGCCGAGCAGCAGCATGGTTTTCACGAGATGGAATGTGGTGCTGTTGTGCAGGCCGACGCGCTTACTCAGGTCGCCGAGGCGGATGCCGCCGCGGTGCCGCGCGACCTCCTCCAATATGGCGAAGGCCCGCTCGATCGATTGCACGCCGCCCTTGTCCCGGAGCGAGCCGCGGGCGGCGGGCTCGATCCAGTCGGCGGCGTCGTCGAACTTGCTTTGGCGCTTGGCGCCGTCCATCGCCTGGCTCCCAGATGACCCTCGAGGGAGCGCGGGACGCGCGGGGCCGCTCGCAGGTTTTGCAGAGGCTAGTGTCGTGATCGCGAAATTCGTCGCGGTGCGCAGCAGGCTCGGAACGAGTTTGCGATCTGAAGGATACCAGCCAAACCAATGTTTCTCGTGTGATTCAGATTGAGGGACCGCCTAGCCATCCACCGCTGGCGATGCCGGGGGCTCTCGATACTCACACTAATATTTCACGATGTCGGAAGTCAATTCGCGTTCAGGCCGTGCGTCCAAGACGGGGACGGCGCGATGTCGCCGCGCCGTTCGTCCGGCAGGGCCACGCGGTCAGGCCTGCGGCATGAAGCGCTGCACGGCGTGCTGCCTGCGGCGGATCGAGGGCTCCGTCAACGGCAGCCAGGCCTTGCAGTCGTCCTGGTCAAAGAACAAGCATACGTCGAACTGCGCCAGAATACGCCGCATGCGCTCGCTGCACGCGAGGCGATCGACGAGCAGATGGCGGGCGCCCAGCCGGCGGGCCACGGGAATGGCTCGAAAGAGCAGGGCCGTTCCAATGCCGTGGCCCTGCCACCGTCTTTCAACGGAGAAAGCGGCCTCCACGACGCGTGAATGTCTGGCGCCGGCAGGCTGTAGCTCGACGGCGCCGCGAATCTGGCCGCCTTCGTAGCAGCCGATGACGCGTCCGTTCTCGAAATCGATACCCTCGACGTGCGCGCACACGTGCGCATCGTCGGCCAGGTGGCAGAAGCGCTCCAGCCGCGCGTCTCCGTCCAGTCGCAGCAGGTGGTCGCGCAGGTCGGCGCGATGCTGCGGATCGATTGCGACTAAGGCACTGCTCCAGAGGCTCGTCTCCCGCATGCGGCGTCTCCCCAAGCTAGCGAACCCGAACGACTGCGGGGAGACCGACGCCACCTCGGCAGACGCGGACGCCTTGTGTTGACGCCTCGCATTACTTCATCCGATCCGCCGTAACGCCAATTCGCCACACCGGGCCGTCTCCTCCACGCTCCCGACTTTTGCACGGCCGCGTCAACCGACCGTCAAAGCCAGGATTTGCCGCGCAAATTCAATCCGCCCACCGATCAAACGGGTGTGCCGGGGGCATTCCAAGGTCCGGTTTTTCAGTTGGTGGGCGGCGAGGTCAGACAGACGATGTGCACGGCCCACTTATTCCCGCGGCGAAGAAGACGCGTGCGGGTCGACGCCGGCAGCCCGGCGGTCTTGGACCAATCTCCGATCCGCCGGCACCGTTCGGCAACATGGAACCTGTCATGCCGGCCGACGGCGGCCGCCCGCGAGGCCCGGTGTCAGGCGCTGTCGTGCGACCGCCAATGAATCCCAGGTATTCCGCTGACGCGAAATTCCGGCATGACAGCGAGCGGAACCGATCGGCCTCTGGCTCTAGCCGGCGGTCAGGACCAGATACAGCAGGGCGCCGAACGCGAGGGACATGACAAAGCCGGCCAAGAAGCCGTGCACGTCCAGCCGCCGGCGCTCGGGGACCGCGGCTCGTGGCGCGCGCAGGGGTTCGGGCAGACGCAGCGCGTCCTCGCCGCCGGCGTGGGCCGGCACCAGCGGCAGGGTTGCCATTGAGGAGTACGCGCCGCCTTCATTCGGCGCGGGCGCCACCGTGGCGGCCGTTGGATCGCCCTCGAGCATCCGCTTCAGGTTTTCCAGTGCCTCGGCTGCGGCGTTGGCCTCCGGGGCAGACTTCATGGCCGGGTCGAGCGTGGCAGGCAGGGTCGATGTGCCGGTCGCCGGCGGATGCGCAGGCTCGTCCGCGGCCGTCACCGCAAGCAAATCGCTGCCAGCGCTGTGCCGCACATCTCCAGGCTCGGGGGGCGGGCCATCGTTCGCGGGCTGCGGGGAGGCGAGGGATGGCGGGGAGAGTTCCTCCCCCTGCATCCCGCCGGTCCCAGTCGCCGTCGGCGGAGCACCATTGAGGTTGCCGCGCAGGGCCACGACTTCTTCGCCCGACTGGAGTTCTTGCGGCAATTGCTCCGCGCGGCCGCGGTCGGGAGTTTCCTCGAGCGGCACAGACCTTGTCGCCATACCCACCTCTTTGCCGTGACGTGCGGCTTTCCGGCGCCCGCTCCCACCCGCCGGCGCATGCAGTGTCTTGACCGACGTTTGCGTGGCATCCGCGCGCAGCCTTCGCTGCAGCCGGCCGTCGTACCCGTCTTGCGCCGGGCCGCGGTTGCGTCAGCCCTTGGTCGCTCCGGTAATGCGGTCCAACAGGCGAGGCCTGCGGCGCTTCTCCGGTATCTCGCTGGGCTGGGGCATTTCTGGGGCAGCCGGCGTCTCCGCAGCCGCCTCCCCCGCCACCGGGAGGGTGGGATCGGGTGTGGCTTCCACGCTGCTGCTGCCGCCATTGCTGCTGCCATTGGCGTTGCCGTGGCCGGCGGCCGGAACTGCCGGCTTGTCCTCCCCGGCGGGCTCGGGCAGCGCCGGCCGCGGCAAGGCGCGGGTTGCCGGAGTGCTGACGCGCACGTGGGCGACGCGGTCAACCAGGCTGCGGCGTTCATCGCCCAACACGGGGCGGCGGGACTGGCCCGCGGCGGCGCCGCCGATGCGCCGCATCTCGCCCATGAAGTGGGCCGCCTGCTTGGCCAACCGCTCGTGCGTTCCCGCCAGTTCGGCCCTGAGCTTGGCAATGGTTGCTGCCTGCTGATCGGCGTGCGCCTGGGCGGAACCGAGCCGGGCTTTCAGCGCGATCTTGCTGTCCTTGAGCCCGGTCGGCTTGTCCTCCTGCTCGAAAGTTGCGAGCGCAGCCTTGAGCCGCGCGATCTCGCCGGCCTGATCCTCCGTCTTGGCGGTGAGGGCCCTGATCTCGCGCTCGAACACGGCGTTGGCCGATGCCGCCTCGCCGGAAGCCGAGCGCACCTGGTCAAGAGCCGTCTCGGCCTCCGATATTTCTTTGCGCGCACGCTCCGCGGTAGTCTCGGCGGGCGCTGCGGCTGCGGAGTTGGCCGGACCGCCAAGCGTATGCCCATGCCCCACGCGGCGTTGCAGCCGGTCGATCAGCAGCGCCTGCTCGCTGGCCTTGCTGCGGAGCATCTCGATCTCCGCGCGCAGCGCTACCTCGCCTTCGGAGGCGGTACCGGAGCCCCGGCTGCCTCCCTTGGTGATGAGTGTCGTCGTCAGCCGCTCGATCTGTGCATTTTTCTGCGCGTTGATCGAGCTCACCTCTTCCAGCGCCTGCTTGCTGCGTTTGGCGGCGGCGGCCAGTTCGGCGATCTCGCGATCCCGGTTGAAAAGCACGCGCTTGGCTTCGGCCAAACGCGCCTCGACCCGCGGCAGCCGATCGGCAACCGTCTGCTCGAGCACGCGGCGCGCGTTCTGATTCTCCTCCAGGTCGGCCCTGAGTTCCCCCACGCTGCTTTCCAGCGTGGCGATGCTGGCGTCGCGGCGGTTGATGTCGATGATCTGGCGCGCCCGCGCCAACTTGGCCTGCTCCAGCTCCATCTCGAGCTTGTGCACCTTGATCGCATATTCGGCGCGCAGTCGATCGCGGTCCGCCTTGATCTCGGGCTCGCTCACCGGCATGGACTGCTTGATACGGGCGGTCGTGAGCCGTACCGCGCGCGACCAGAACGCCGACGCGACCAGCAGGCCCAGCAGGCTCGCGGCCAGGAAGCCCAGCGCCACCAGCATGGCTGATTGAACCGAGATCAACGGCGCTTCCTAGGGCTGCGTTGCTGTCGCGCTTTCAAAGCCTTGGCCCAAATTCCGTTGCCACGCAAGGCAGTGGGGCGAGGACCCAGGCGTTTGTGGCGAGATTCGCACATCAGCATTACTAAGGGCGCGACCACGTGACGCCACGCGCCCTCCGGCGGTGATGAGTCTACAACAAGAGTGACTTAGAACGGGTTCCAGGTCGGCCTGCGCGTGTACTTCAGGTAGCCGACGTTGGCGCCCAGTCTCAGACCTAAGCCGGAGCGGATCGGCGCGACGATGACCGGTCCGTTCTTTTGGAACGTCACGCCCAGGCCGCCCACGAGATAGGCTGAACCGTCCACGCCGCCGAAGCGCTGGTAGATCTCCTCAGGGTCGCGCAGGTTGTAGACCAGCATCATGACTTTTGAGCCTTCGGCGCCGGCGTCATAGCCGATCGACGGCCCCTGCCAGTACACGCGATGCGTGCCGGCGTCTTTCGTGTAGAGGATGCCTTCGCCGTAGCGCAGGCCGGCGACGAAGGCGCCGCCTGCTTCCTGTCCCAGAATGTAGCCGTTGGGTCGGCCTTGCTGCTTGAAGGCATACTCGACCACGCTGGCGAGACCCTTGCTGACCGAGCCGAAGAAGCCGTGGCCGGTCTGCAGAATCTCCCGCGTGGAGTAGCTGCCGTCGCCGGGGTCGTCCTCGTAGCGCGGACCGGGTGGGCCGTAGTCACGGTCGGCCGACGAAGGGCTGTAGCCGCGGTAAGGCGGCGGGTCGTCGTAGCCCTGTCCGCCGCGCGGGCCGGGCGTGTAGGGCTCCCCGTAAGCAGGGCGTGGCGCCGGGTTGGAATAGGACTGGCCATAGCCCTGGCCCGGAGGCTGCGGATAGGGTTGCCCGTAGACCGGAGCCGACGGGGCTGGTGGATAGGGCTGCTGACTGTACTGGCCCGGGCCTTGCGCGTAGCCGGGTCTTGGTGGCGGCGGGCTGTAGGGGTCGTTGGCGCCGCGGCGAGGGCTGTAGGCGTCCTCGGCCGGTTGATCGTAGCGCGGAGCGCTGGTGTCGGGCCGATAGGCATCGTCGCGGGGAGGGTATCCGCGCTGCTGCCAGGTTTCCTGGCTCCAGGCCGGAGCGGCCCACACCAGCAATGACAGGCTCGCCAGCATGGAGCAGGCCAGCGCCGAGAAGCGTATCGGCATGGATCGACCTTCAGGTTAGACGCCAGACGGATAACGCCCAGCCCCCGGCATCGGCGCCGAGCACCCCACAATGACAGTTATCGCAAAGTATTACCAAAGTATGGCCGATTCGGCCGTCACCGTTGCCGATATCCCCTACCCCTCGCGCACGCGGGCAAGCGGCCCGCCCGCCCAGGCCACAAAATCGGGGTTGACGAAGCCGCGGTCGGCATTGCCGTAGAGCAACGGTTTCCCGTCGATGGTCGTCACGGTTCCACCGGCGGCCGCCAGCACCGCGTGCCCGGCGGCCGTGTCCCACTCGCTGGTCGGCCCCACGCGCGGATAGAGATCGGCTTCGCCCTTGGCGAGAATGCCGAATTTGAGCGACGACGACAGCTGCCGCCGCTCGATGATCTGATAGCCCGCCAGAAAGCTCTCCGTGGCGCGGTTGAGGTGCGACTGGCTGGTCAGCGCCACCAGCGCGTGGGGGTCGGGAACGCGGGCGTGCAATGTCACCAGCCGGCAGTCCGCGAGCGTCGTGACGGCGGCCTCCGGCTCGAGGTGGGCGTTTGCAGCCTTGTCGGGGCCAATCGTGACGTAGAAATCGGCCAGGGCCGGCGCGTAGACGAGGCCGAACACAGGTCGACGGTCCTCGATAAGGCCGATGTTGATCGTGAACTGTGGCCGCCCCTTGATGAAACCCTTGGTGCCGTCGAGCGGATCCACCAGGAAAAAAGGGCCATCCAGAGCGGGAATGCGGCCCGCCGCGACTTCCTCCTCGGCGACGACGGGCACGCCGGGCGCGAGGCGGGCCAGGCCTTCCAGAATAATCGCCTCCGACTGCCGATCGGCTTCCGTCACCGGACTGTGGTCCGCCTTGGTCTCGACTGCCAGTCCCGCGTGGGTGCGAAAATGAGACATCTGCGCACGCGCCGCCGCCAGCGCCACGCTCAGCAGCCCGTCAGCCAGGTTCTCGATTTCGCTTGCGCGCATCCCTCAGCTTTCCCGATTCGCACGCCGTCCAGGCGCGTTGTTGCCGTCCGGACCGCCGCGTCCGCAACGGTAGTGACGCAAAAGCAATACTTTCGACCATAGGCTCGATTGGCCGCGGAGCCCGGCCTTGGAGGTGGGCCACGAAGCGTGTATCAAGGATGCACCTTTGCGCAAGCGGTTCTGTTGGCCAGCGTGGCGTGCTTACGATCGTGAGCGGCCGGCCGCGCTTCAAGCCAGAAGAACTGAGGTCCCGCGATGACCGAGCGCGCCCAGCCCACCGATCTCGAGCTTGCCGCCCTGATTTCGAGCAAGATCTGTCACGACGTGATCGGTCCGGTCGGTGCCATCTACAATGGCCTGGAGATCCTGGACGAGGACGACGATGCCGAGGCCAAGAACTATGCGCTCGATGTCATCCGCAATGTGACGGCTCAGGCTTCGGCGCGCCTGCAGTTTGCTCGCTTTGCCTTCGGCGCGGCCGGCTCGGCAGGGGCTCAGATCGACCTCGGTACGGCCGAGCAGATCAGCCGAGGCCTCATCGGCCAGGGCAAGCACAAGCTCGTGTGGCGCGGCATGCCCGGCCACATGGCCAAGGACAAGGTGAAGCTGCTGCTCAATCTCATCGCCAGCGCGATCACGGCACTGCCGCGCGGTGGCGAGATCGAGGTCACGATCTCGGAGAGCCTCGAGAAGCCCAGGTTCCGTCTGCGCTGCCAGGGTACCGCGGCACGCCCCCCGCAATATCTCGCCGACTTCGTCAGCGGCGCCCAGCCACCGCAGCTCGATGCGCTGTCGATCCAGGCGTACTACGCTTGGCGCCTCGCTTCGTCCTCTCGCATGCGGCTGGAGATCGCCAAGGAAGGCACCGACATCGTGCTGCTGGCGAGGTCCGCGGCCTGAGTTTCTTCTTCCCGATCGAAGCACGCGCGCCAAAGCCGACGACCCGCGCCTTCGACTCCTGACCCTGGAGCTTGCCACCCCTCCCCGAGCTTGTCGAAGTGTGGCGGCACTCGCTGCGCCGCGGTTCGACAAGCTCACCGCTGGGTCAGTGGATACGCACCCCGCCCTGAGCATGTCGAAGGGCGGTGGGCACGCGCCGTGGTTCGGCAAGCTCACCTTTGGGTCAGTGGATACGCACCCCGCCCTGAGCATGTCGCAAGGCGGTGGGCACGCGCTGCGTCGCGGTTCGATAGGGTCACCGCTAGGTCGGCGCTCGCCGCCGGGTTGGCGCGCCTAGCGCTGTCCGCGCAGTCTTTCGACCAGGTTGCCTGTGGGATAGGAGTCGGCGGGCAGCCCGTATTTCATCTGCGCGGCCTTGACGGCGGCGCGGGTTCCGGCCCCGAACTTGCCGTCGATCTCGCCGACCTCGAAGCCGCGTCGGGCGAGCAGCTGCTGCAGCTCCTTGGCCTGTTCCTGCGACCACTCCGGCATCTCGACGGTCGGGCGCCGGAAGGGTGGCGCCCCCGCGAGCCGCGTCGCCAGATGCGCAGCGGTCAGGCAGTAGTTCAGCGACTGGTTCCATTTGATGAAGATGTGGAAGTTCGGATAGGCGAGGAAGGCCGGCCCGTACCGTCCCATCGGTAGCACCAGAGAGGCCGGCATGTCGTCGGCGGGGAGCGGCTTGCCGTCGAGGGAAGCGACGCCCCACTGGACCCATTTGGAGCGGGGATGCTGGATCGCGAGGTCGGCCTGGTCCCAGGCCATGTTGGCGGGTGCCCGCACCTCCTGCAGCCAGGGCTGGCCGCGCTGCCAGCCGAGGAAGACGAGGAAGTTGGCAGAGGAGGCGATGACGTCGGGCACGCTGCGCATCAGGTTGCGGCGACCGTCGCCGTCGAAATCCACGGCGTGCTTGAGATAGTGGGAGGGGAGGAACTGAGTCTGCCCGAGCTCGCCTGCCCAGGAGCCCTTCATTTCCTCCGGCCTCAGATCACCCCGATCGACGATGCGCAGCGCATCCATCAGCTCGTCGCGGAACATCTGCGGGCGGCGGCAGTCGTAGGCGAGCGTGGCAAGCGAGCGCAGCACGGGAAGCTCGCCCATGAACGCGCCGAAGTCGCTCTCGAGGGCCCAGAAGGCGGCGATCACGGGACCCGGTACGCCGTATTCCTTCTCGACCCTCGCAAACAGGTCGGCGTGCCGCTTGAGCCGGGCAGTTCCGTTCTGAATGCGGTTCTGGGGCAGCAGCTTGGTCGCGAACGCCGTGAAACTCTGGGCAAAGAAGCCCTGCCGCCGGTCGCGGGCGATGATGCCGGGGTCCATCGTCATGCCGTCGAGGGCGGCTGCGATCGTTGCGCGGGAGGCGCCGTTCGCCGCCGCCTCCTGGCGGAACTCGGCCAGCCACCGCTCGAAGCTCCCGGTATTGCGGCAATTGTTGTTGGGCGGGGGGTACTTGCTGGGATCAGCGGCCGCGGCAGGCCCGGCGCTCAGCCATGTCGACACGATCGCGATCGCTGCCAGTTTCGCCGTCGCTGCACGCATAATCGGGAGCCTGCTCAGAGGTGGGGAAGGTCGAGGTCCTGGGGGACGCCTTCGCGAGAGTATCGGTTTGCCACGAGTCGCCCGAGCGGAAAATTGCGGTCGTCGGTCCGGGGCGGCAAGCATTGGCGGCGCAATTGCGGCGGGAATATGCCGATCAAGGCGCCGGAGCCCAGTCACGCGGCGAAACTCTTGTGCCGCTACGCCATTCTTTGGGCGGTGCCGGCGTTTCAGGCGCGAAAACCGGCCTTCAGCAGGGCCGCTCGATGGTGCTCGCGATCGACCTCGCGCTGATAGTGCAGGGTGCGCAGATAAGCCTCCACCGCAAAGGCGGGGTCGAGAGCCAAGCCGCTGCGGACGGCGGCAGCGGCTGCAGCTTCATCACCTTGCATGGCGAAACACGCGGCAAGGAAGGCGTGGTGGGTTTGATCGGGGCGGCTGATGCGCCGGAAGGCGTCGATTGCCTCGGGGTAGCGGCGGGCGACGAAAAACGCGCGGCCAAGATGATTCCAGAAGCGCTCGGGGTGATGCGGGTTGAGGCGCATTGCCTTCCTGATCCATTCGAGGCCTTCTTCCGGGGCGCCGAGCCAAGTGTGCAACTCGCCCTGCTGGACCACGATCAGGTCGTTGTTGGGATTGAGCGTGAGGGCGCGGTGCTGATGGTATTCGGCAGCCTTGTGGTTCCCGCTCGCCAGGTTCACGGCAGCCAGCACGCGATGCACATCGCTGTCGTGGTCATCGAGAGCAAGCGCGACCCTGATCGCCTCGTTGACGGTTTGCCACGCGGCATCGCGATCGGTGCACCAGTCGTGCACCCACGCCTGTCCGAGGAGACAGGCGCGCCACGCGTGAGCATGCGCGTAGTCGGGGTCCAGCACCAGGGCGCGTTCGATGGTCCTTTGCGCTTCGAGGTTGTCGTCCTTATTTGTCCGGTGGTGCAGCACCTTGGCGGCAAGGACGAGTTCGTAGGCCGCCATGTTTCGGGTCGGATTGCGCTTGATCCGCTGATAGGCAGCGGCCTCGACCCTGCCGGGCAGCGTTGCCGCGATCGAGGCGGTCACGTCATCCTGGATCTCGAAAATGCTCTGAAGCTCGCGATCGTAGCGTTCGGCCCAGACATGACGGTCGGTCTGGGCATCGATCAGCTGGGCCGTGATGCGCACGCGGCCTCCCGCCTTTCGCACGCTGCCCTCGAGCACGTAGTGGACGCCGAGCGCCTTGGCGACCTCCTGAACGTTCACCGCCTTGCCCTTGTAGACAAACGTCGAATTGCGGGAGATGACGAGAAAGTCCCGGAACTGGGAGATGGCGGTGATGAGGTCCTCGGTCAGGCCGTCGGCGAAGAATTCCTGCTCGTCGTCGCCGCTCATGTTCGCAAATGGCAGGACCGCGATCGAAGGCTTGTCCGGGAGGGACAATGGGGTCCTTTCTCCGCCAGTCGAGGCGTGCTGCTCATCGCCGAACCCGAGGCGATAGACCTGCACGGCCGCTGCAATATTCTTGAGGGACTGTGCCCCGAGACTGGTGAAGGCGAGCGGCAGCTTCGTATGCACCTGGTCGTAAGCGGCACCCGAGACGCAAATGCCGCCCGGCTCAGCCAGACCTTCGAGCCGCGCCGCTATGTTCACCCCGTCGCCATAGACGCGCACATCGTCATGGATGATGTCGCCCAGATTGATCCCGATCCTGAACTGCATGCGTCGCACCGGCTCGATCGAGGCGTTGCGCGCGGCCACCGCCCTCTGGATCGCCACCGCGCATTCGACCGCGTTCACTACGCTTGAGAATTCCGCGAGGATGCCGTCGCCTGCCGTGTCGATGACGCGTCCGCCGTGCGCGCCAATCATCGGTAGCACGACGGCTTGGTGCGCCTTGAGATCCAGGACCGTGCGCGCCTCGTCCGCGCCCATGAGCGCGCTGTAGCCAGCGATGTCCGCCGCAAGGATTGCCGCCAGTCTTCGCGATTGCAGTTGCGACATCGACGAGCCCAAGGCGCGAGGGAGATGCTATCAGCGCACCGTAATGTGGAGTCGCTGCCCCACCATGTAAATGCTGGCTAACCCCAAAAAGGGGATGGACTTTTTCGCGGCGCGCAATGCCCGATGCGACGGGTTGCCCGGCGTGCCGAGGCGCACGGTCCTGCGAGGCTATACCCCTGCGGGGACGGGGGATTGCAGCTTGCGATGCGGCCAGGAAGCCTTCAGGAAGGTCCGGGGCACAGCTCGAAGGCGCGGCTCAAGGCCGGTTCGGGCGAGGGAAAGCGGGCAATCGTTTTGCCGTTAGGCGCGTGCATCTTGATGAACGCCTCGGCCTGCGGCTCCTCGAGCCCGGCATCCACCTGCAGCACCGTGTAGTTGATGGCGGCGTCCGACACCGAGCGGATCAGAAGCGCGACCGAGCCGCCATAGCTCGCCCGGTACACGTCGCAGGCGGGGGGACGCGGTGGTGCGGGCGCGGCCATGGCGGCGGCCGGAGGGGACGCCGCACCGGCAACCTGCTGGCGCGGCTTTCGCACCTCGACGTCGTCCGCGGCCGGATGCAGCGGCTCCCCGGAGGAGGTGCAGTTGGCTTGGCGATAGCGCTCTGCGACCCATTCAATCGACTTGGCGTAGTTGCGGTCCTTGGCCCAGCGGTTGGTGAGATCGTCGAAGCGCACCGACCGTCCGAGCGCCTGGGACAGCTCGATGATGTCGTCCTGCTTCTCGCGCGTGCGCGGCGCGAGCGGCCGCGGCACCCGCTCGCCCGAGTACGCCACGAGGTGCTGCATCTGCGCCAGCACGCCGCTCGACACGTCGGGGAAGCTGTCGCCCGGCACGCCGCCGCCGGTCGCGCCGATGCCGGCGAAATTGTTCTGCTTCGGGTTGACGTCGCCCCAGCGGCCGCTGCCGGTCTTGTAGGACAAGTAGTTGGTTTCGAGCAGCATCTGGAAGAAGGCGTAATCCCACCGCACGCGCAGGGTCTCGCCGTGTTGCTTGTAGTAGCGGGCGATGTCACGGAAGCGGGGATCGAGGTCGCGCGTGCGCTCCTGCAGGTGACGGTTGAGGCGGCTCGGCGTTACGCAGCGCGGCACGGATTGGGCCCGTCCCAGGCGGATGTCCGGCAAGGTCGGACCCCACCGGGAGGCGGCGTGGCCGGCGCTGCCGACGCCGCAAAGCAGCACGCCGGCGAGCAAGGCCAGTGTTGTCGCGCTCCGTCGCATTGCCGGTATGCAGGTCCGCCGCATCAGCCCTCTGGGCAGAGCTCGAACGCCTTGTCGAGCGCCTGCGTTTGGCTGACGAACTCCCCGGCGATGGTGCCGTCCTTGGCGTAGGCGGCGATGAAGGCGTCGGCCTCGCGCTTCTCGGCGCCGTCGTTGACGTCGAGCACGGTGTAGTTGACGACCTTGTCGATCACCGAGCGGATGATGAGGGCCTTCTGGCCGCCGTAGCTTGCGGTCCACACGCGGCATTTCTGGCCGGTGGCAGCTGGCGGCGCCGCCTGTTTGGCCGCGCCTGCTGCCGAGGCGACCTGGAACGACGGCTGCTGCTTTTCGGCGGTCGGAGGCGCCTTGGA
The DNA here is from genome assembly GCA_050248715.1 of Hyphomicrobiaceae bacterium. Taxonomy (GTDB): domain Bacteria; phylum Pseudomonadota; class Alphaproteobacteria; order Rhizobiales; family Hyphomicrobiaceae; genus AWTP1-13. The sequence goes on from JBFWRV010000051.1 coordinate 13,405, forward strand.
TACGCCGGCCGCCGCCTTCGCCTGGGCCTCACGCTCGCGCGCCTTGTGATCGGCCGCTGGAGGCGCGGCTGGAGGCAGGGCGGCAGGGGCATCTGCAGTCTCAGACTCCGCTTCCTTCGGAGCGTTGAGAATCTTGAAGCTGGCGGGCGGAGTCTTGCGGGACGGGAGCCCAGCCGCGAGCGGCTGGGAGGCAGGCGGTTGGGCAAGGCCCAGGGCCGAGCGTTTGCCGTCCTGTTCTGACTTGCCGGTCTCGATGGCGCGCTTTGCGAGCTCGGCGCCCGACGGGACCTGGGCCCTTGCAGCCGCCAAGCGCAGGTCGCGGCGCACCTCCGCCAGCAGCTCGGGTCGTGGATCGGGCTGCTCGCAGAACTCCACGAAGCGCTCGGCGATGCCATCGATCATGCGCGCGTAGCTGTTGGAGCCGGGCGCCCATTGCTGGGCGAGGTCGGCAAACGTGATGGGACGATTGAAGCGCGACTGCCATTTCGTCAGCACGCCCCACTCCTGCACCTTCCGGGTGCGGTGGGCCGTCGGATTGTCGAGCTTCTCGCCGGAATAGAGCAGGAGATGCTCCAGATGCGCGCGCACGCCGGTCGCAACATCCTTGAAGCTCTCGCCGGGTACACCGCCGCCGGTCGCGCCGAGGCCCGCGAAGTTGTTCTGGTTCGGCTTGACGTCGCCGCTGCGGTTGCCGCGCCTGTAGCTCAGCGTCCCGGTCTCCAGGATCATCTGGTAGAAGGCGAAATCCCAGCGCACGCCGAGCTGTTCGCCCTGGCGCATGTATTGGCTAGGCACGCTCTCGAAGCGCGGGTCGAGATTGGGGTTGCGGTTCTTCAGGAATGCCAGCAGCCGGCCCGGCGTGGCGCATTCGGGCACGCTATTGCTGGGGCTGGTCTTGATCTCCGGGAGGCTGGCTGCGGCCGCGGGATGAAGGGGGATTGAGGCGAAGGCAAAGAGACAAAGAGCTGCAACACGGTGCTGCATGGATCACCACCCGATTTTTCCCTACTCCCCGTGCGCGTACCCGCAAGCGCACATCGAAAAATCCAGAATTGTCATAAGGCCTTAACGTTAACGGGCTGTTAACACGACGCGAGTTTTGCGCCCGTCCAGCCGTTGCGTTCTTGTTGCGCTGCCATTCCCCGCGACAGCCCCCGTACCTGTCGCATGGCGAGCCTCGCCAAGACCCTCGCTGCCGTCGTGATCCGAGGTTGTTGTCTGGAATCACGCGACCGCGACCGGAACTGTGCACCGCCACTTGAGGCGCAAGTTGGGGCGATCCAAGGCGTTGCTGTGGCATGGCTGGCCGGGTGCGCCCTTTGGACGGAGAGGGCGGAGCACGGGACGACGATGCCCGCCGCGATGCTGCGCAGACATCCGATGTCAACAGAGCAAGGCTGCGAAAAATTCAGGCGGACCCTGCCCGCATGTTGATCGTTCGAGCGAGGGCGTTCGCCCGTTCCTTGAGCACGGGCGTATAAAGAAAGCATATAAAAAAGGCTGATTCTTCATAATGTTGCGGCTCGAGCACGGGCATTCGTGGATGGCGCGCGGAGCCCCGCTTTTTCCCTGACGGCCGCGAAAATTCCGGGAAGAGTGAGCCACACAACAAGTGAGGCAGGGACGCAAACATGACTATTCGACACTTGACCGCCGGCACCGCGACGCTTGCCGCTGCGGCGATGCTGCTGGCTGCCCCCACCCTCGCAGACGGCTACCGCCGCGGCAGCATCAAGGATGCCAAGCCGGAGGAGCGCTGCAAGCACTCCGCCAACGTGGCGCTCGCCACCGAGTATGTGTTCCGCGGCATCTCGCAGACGAAGGAAGGCCCTGCCATCCAGGGCGGTTTCGACCTGACCTGCGGCATCTTCTACGCGGGCGTGTGGGCCTCAAACCTGGACTGGGGCGGGACCGCCCTGTTCGGCTTCCCCGGCGACAACGCCGTCGCCAATATCGAGATGGACTGGTACCTCGGCATCAAGCCGGTGGCCGGCCACATCACCTGGGACCTCGGCGTCATCTACTACACGTATCCCAACAGCGCGCGTCTCGGCATCGACGCGCTGGGCGCCGTCGACAGGCGCGACTACAACTACGTCGAGCTCAAGGTGGGTGCGAGCGCGGAGGTCTGGAAGGACGGCACCGCCGGCGTGACGGTGTTCTACTCGCCCGAGTACCAGTACGAGTCCGGCAGTGTCTGGACCGTGGAAGGAAGCTTCACGCAGGTCCTGCCCAAATTCAACGCCTTCCACCGCACCTGGACCCCGAGCGTGAGCGCTCTGCTGGGCTGGCAGAAAAGCGCCAGCGACAAGGCCGTCTACATCAACAACGTCACGGGCGATGACGACGGCTATCTGTACTGGAACGTCGGCCTCACCCTCGGCTTCCTCGACAAGTGGTCGCTGGACTTCCGCTACTGGGACACGAACATCGACAGGCTGCCGGGCCTGTCGCCCTGCAGCGTCGATCTCTTCTCCTGCGACCAGCGGTTCGTAGGGACGCTCAAGTTCACGTTCTGAACCGGTCGATCTCGATGAGGACTGCAGAAGGAGCCCCCGAGCGGGCTCTTTCTCGTTTTCATAGCCTGTTTTCCGCAAGGGTGGCTGCGGCTGGCAGCTGACGGCGGGGCGCGGCGCTGCTTGCGGGCGTTGCCGGCGGCGACGTGGCGGCGAGCTCGTCGGGCAGCGGCCCGGCGCTTCGAGTGCTGCGCCCTCAGATCGAGAAGCTCGTCCCGCAGCCGCAGGAGGCGGTGGCATTGGGGTTCTGGATCTTGAAGGACGATCCAATCAGGTCGTCGACGAAGTCGATCTCCGAGCCGGAGAGATACTCCAGAGATACCGGATCGACGAGCACCCTCGCCCCTTCCTTCTCGATGACGAGATCATCGGGCTCGGATGTCGGGACCAGGTCGAACCTGTACTGGAAGCCCGAGCAGCCGCCCCCTTCCACGCTCACCCGCAGCAGCGGTGTTGCAGGCTCGCCGGCCACAATCTCGGCGATCCGCCGGGCTGCGCGCTCGGACACGGTGACGGGCTGGCTGGTGCTCACGGAGCTGCTCATGCAGCACATCCTCTTGCGCCGACCTCTTGCAAAAGCGCGCCCCTCGGCGTTGGGCTATGATGAATCTTGCGAGTCCCGTTGAATACTTAGGATTGCGTGCGGCGTTGTCAAACCTGGAATAGCGCATGGCAGCCGGCCCAGCCCAACGCAGCGATGTGGCCGATGCCCCGGCCCGGGCCGGGGCGCGGACGCTCGCCGCCTATGCCGCGAGGGCGGAGGCCAGTGAGGGGCGCGTGCACCCCGAGCCCGGCTGTCCCATGCGCACGCCCTTCCAGCGGGACCGCGACCGCATCGTGCACGCCACCGCCTTCCGGCGTCTCACCTACAAGACGCAGGTGTTCGTGTTCCATGAGGGCGATCACTACCGCACCCGCCTCACGCACAGCCTCGAGGTCGCGCAGATCGCCCGCGCCATCGCCCGCATGCTGGGGCTCGACGAGGACCTCGCCGAGGCCCTTGCTCTGGCGCACGATCTTGGCCATCCGCCGTTCGGGCATGCGGGCGAGAGAGCCCTGGCCGCCGCGATGCGGGCCTGCGGCGGCTTCGATCACAACGCCCAGAGCCTGAAGGTGGTGACGAGGCTCGAACGCAAGTACGCAGGTTTCGACGGCCTCAATCTGAGCCTGGAAACGCTCGAAGGACTGGCGAAGCACAACGGCCCTCTGATCGGACCAGGACACGATGCCGTGCGTCGGGCCATTGCTGAAGCCGGGCTTGGCGGACGGCTGCATGCGAGCGCGCAGGCACCCGCCGAGGCGCAGGCTGCCGCCCTCGCCGACGACATCGCCTACAACAGCCACGATCTCGACGACGGGCTGCGAGCCGGGCTCATCAGGCTCGAGGACCTGGGCGACGTGCCGCTCGCGGGAGGCTTTGTCGCGCAGCTTCCGCGTGCCGGCCTCGAGCGGCAGCGGGCCATCTACGAGATCAACCGGCGTATCATCACGGTCATGGTCGACGATGCCGTGCGCGAGTCGCGCAGGCGGCTGGGGCACCTCCGCGACCAGAGCCTGGAAGGCGTGCGGGCGGCGCCCGAGCCCGTGGTGGCGCTCACCGCGCAGCGACATGCCGAGGCGCAGGGGCTCAAGGACTACCTCTACGCCAACGTCTATCGCCATGCCCGCGTGATGGCGATCATGCGGTCGGCGGAAGCGATCGTGCGCGACCTGTTCGAACGCTACGTGCGCGAGCCGGCGACGATGCCGGGCGACTGGAGCGCCGCGGCGGAGCGCGCTGGCGGTGCGGCGCGGGCGGCGGTGGTTGCGGACTTCGTCGCCGGCATGACCGACCGCTATGCCATCGGCGAGCACCGACGCCTGTTTGACGCTACCCCGGACTTGCGTTAGCTCCCGGCCCACCATTCAAAAAAATCCGCACGTGCACCGATGAACGTCTACACCACAGTCCACAACCGCATCCTCGCCGCTCTGCAGAGCCTGCAGGCGGAGGGCGCCCTTCCCGCCGGCCTCGACTTCACCAAGGTCGACGTGGCACCGCCGCGCGAGGCGGCGCACGGCGACCTTGCGACGAACGCGGGCCTGGTGCTGGCGAAGCCTGCCAGCATGAAGCCGCGCGACATCGCCGAGCGGCTCGGCGAGAAGCTGAAGGCCGACGCCGACATCGAAAGGGTCGAGGTCGCAGGGCCGGGCTTCCTCAACCTCACCTTCCGCCAGGCCTTCTGGCATGGCGTAATCACCGCCATCCTGCAGGCGGGCGCAAGCTACGGGCGCAGCGATTCCGGCGGCGGCACCCGCACGAACGTTGAGTACGTCTCCGCCAATCCGACGGGGCCGATGCACGTCGGGCATTGCCGCGGCGCCGTGTTCGGGGATGCGCTGGCCAATCTGCTGGCGTTCATCGGCTACGACGTGACGCGGGAGTACTACGTCAACGATGCGGGTGCCCAGGTCGACGCGCTCGCGCGCTCGGCATTCCTGCGCTACCGCGAGGCGCTGGGCGAGGACATCGGCGAGATTCCGGCGGGGCTCTATCCCGGCGACTACCTCAAGCCGGTGGGCCAGGCCCTCGCCGCCAAACATGGGCGCACGCTGCTCGACGTTCCCGAGGAACGCTGGCTGCCGCTGGTGCGCGAAGAGACGGTAGCGGCGATGCTCGAGAGCATCAAGGAGGACCTGGCCGCGCTCGACATCCGCCACGACGTGTTCTTCTCGGAGCGCTCGCTGACGACGGGCAAGGACGAGGTGGCCGAGACCATCGCCGAGCTGCGCCGCAAAGGCTTGGTCTTCCAGGGGCGGCTGGAGAAGCCCAAGGGCCACGACGACGGCGACTGGGAGGACCGCGAGCAGACGCTCTTCAGGTCGACCGCATTCGGCGACGACGTCGACCGCGCGCTGATGAAGTCGGACGGCAGCTATACCTATTTCGCCTCCGACATGGCCTATCACCACAACAAGCTTGCACGCGGCTTCAGGCATCTGATCAACGTGTTCGGTGCCGACCATGCCGGCTATCTCGCGCGCGTGAAGGCGACGGTGGCGGCGCTTTCGGACGGCAAGGCCGATCTCGACATCAAGGTGTGTCAGCTCGTGCGGCTGTTTCGGAGCGGCGAGCCCGTCCGCATGTCCAAGCGCGCTGGCACGTTCGTCACTCTGCGCGAGGTGGTCGACGAAGTCGGCCGCGACCCCGTCCGCTACATGATGCTCTATCGCAAGAACGATGCACCGCTCGATTTCGATCTCGCCAAGGTATTGGAACAGTCGAAGGACAATCCGGTATTCTACGTTCAGTATGCCCACGCGCGCGCCCATTCGGTGATTCGCAATGCGCGCGAGGTTTTCCCCGGAATAATCACCCGCGCATCGGCACTCGCTGCTGCCGACCTGGCGCTGCTCAACGACCCTGGGGAGATCGATATCATCAAGAAGCTCGCAGCTTTCCCACAGGTCGTCGAAGGCGCGGCGCGCGCCCACGAGCCCCACCGCCTCGCTTTCTATCTCTATGATTTGGCTTCAGCTTTTCATGCCCAATGGACGAAGGGCAATGAATCGCCACATTTGCGCTTTATCCAGGCGGACGATGGGACTCTGACCACCGCACGCCTCGCACTTATCCAGGCCAATGCACAGATTTTGGCCTCGGGTCTTGCGATTATTGGCGTACACGCTCCGGAGGAGATGCGATAAAGTCGCGATTCTACGAGAGTAAACGGGAAATAGAGGATCTCGGACATGTCGCGGAACAGTCCGATGGGGCAATTGGGAATGAAGCTGCCACTGCGTCGTCCCGCTCAGGAAGAGCCCGCACCCACCACGCCGCGGTGGCCGCAGCGTTATGGTGAGCCGGCTGCGCCGCAGCATCATCAGCAGGCGCCCCAGCATCATCAGCAGGCGCCCCAGCATCATCAGGCGCAAGACTATGGCCAGCAGGGCCACTCCCAGCAGCAAGCTGCGGGGTACTATTTCCCGCAGGCCGCCAGGGAGGCGGATGTGGGCCATGGATACGCGCCGCAAGGCCACGGCCATCCGTCGTCGGCGGCTCCTGCCTTCGGTCAGCAGCCGCCTGCCCAGCATCATCAGCGCACGGAGCCCTCCCAGGGATTCGGTGCGCCCGCGCAACACGGTTCGCCCGCGCAGCACGGTTCCTTGCCGTTCAATCGTCTGCCGGGTGCCGATGCGGCCGCCGCGCACGACTATTCGGCGCACGCTTCGAATCAACCGCTGCCGTTCAATCGCTTCCCGCCGCCTGCCGCAGAGACTGCTCCCAACTACGGCTATTCGCAGCAAGGCGCGGAGCCCTCGTTCGGCAGCTATGCCGACGGATCGGCGCACCAGCAGCAGGCGGGTGCGGCACCGCCGTGGAGCCAGCAACACGATCCGCGCGGCTTCGATCTGGGGACGTACATGCCGGCCGCCGGTCAGGCTCCGGGCGACGCATACTCGCAGCAGGCGGACCTCGGCCAGCAGCACGATCCGTCCGCGTTTGGCGGCCAGCACGGCTATGCCGAGACCGACCAGGAGTACGATGAGACCTTCGGCGAGGAGGAGCCCTCGACGACCGGTCGCCGCGGTCTGATGATCGTTGCCGCGCTGGTGGGCGCCATCGGCCTCGGTGGAGGCATGGCCTACACCTACAAGACATTCTTCGCCCCGCGCTCGGGTCCGGCCGTGGTGATCAAGGACACCCAGGGTCCGGCCAAGTCCAAGCCTGAGGTGGCAGACGGCAAGGGCTTCCCCCATACCGACAAGAAACTCCTGGCGAGGCTCGGCGAGGACGCCAGCCGCCCGCCGCCCGAAGGGCCTGCGGGCACCGAGGCATCAGGTGATCGCCTGGGCGACGATCCCAACGGGCCGCGTCGCGTGCGCACCATCCAGATCATGCCGGGTGGCGGTTCGCCCCAGTCGCCGCCAGTGGCCGCCGCGGCCCTGCCGCCGGCCGCGCCCCCTGCAGGTGGTCCCGCGCCGATGGTTTCCGTTCCAGGCGTGACGCTCGAGAATTTCGGCATGCCGCGTCCGCCTCCGCAGGGGCAGGCGATGCCCCGTCCCATGCTGCCGCCGCAGGGTGCACCGCCATCTGCAGCGCGCATCGAGTTGCCCCCTCCCGCCGCCACGGCGTCGGCGCCGCCCGCGAGGCCCGTGCAACCCCCGATGCGGCCGGTGACCGCCGCGGCTGCGCCTCCTCCAGCGGCTGTGGCCTCCGTGCCTCCGCCTGCGGCGAAACGGGTCAAGACCGCCGTCCCCAAGTCCAAGCCGGCGGCGCCTGTTGCCACGACCAGCACGTCGGGTGGCAGCGGCTACGTCGCGGTCCTGTCGTCGAAGAAAACGCGCATGGATGCGCTTAAGGCGTTTGCCGACATGCAGCAGAAATACGGCGACGTACTTTCGGCCAAAACACCAGATGTGCAGGAGGCCAACCTCGGCGACAAGGGCGTGTGGTACCGCGCGGTTGCGGGGCCGCCCGGTTCGCGAGAGGCTGCTGCGAACCTTTGCTCGCAGCTCAAGACCGCCGGCCATGCGGGCTGCTGGGTTACCGCCTATTGACGTAATCCCGGACGTCGGTCTTGTGTGAGTTCGCCTCGCCGGAAGCTCCAGTGAATCGACGCGCTGCAGTTGCGGCGATCGCTGCGGTGGGGACCGGCGTTGCCCTGAACTGTCTGAAGAGCGGCAAGAGCAATCACGGCATGCTGTCGGCGTTCATCACCGGGTTGGCGGGTCCCGAGCTTGCGGCCGACGAGGCCGCGTTTCTACGTTCGGCGCGTCCCTGCGGCGTCATTCTGTTCGCACGCAACGCCGTCGATCCGGTCCAGCTCCGCCGGCTGACCCACGCGGCAGCCGCAGCAGTGGGTGACGAGATTCTTGTGCTCATCGACCAGGAAGGCGGGCGCGTGCAGCGTTTGCGGCCGCCGCACTGGCGGGCTCTTCCAGCGGCCGCCGCTTTCGCTCGAAGCTATGCTAGCGATCCCGAGAAGGCACTGCGCGCGGCGCGCCTGGCAGCGCGATTGACGGCAGCCGACCTGCGCGAGGTCGGCATCAATACGAATTGTGCTCCTCTTCTCGACGTGCCGGCTCCCGGCTGCCACGCGGTGATCGGCGACCGGGCCTATGCCGCCGACGCCGATGAGGTGGCGGACTTCGGGGCGGCCGTTGCGGAAGGCCTGATGGCGGGCGGCGTGCTCCCCGTCATGAAGCACCTGCCGGGCCACGGACGCGCGACGGCGGACAGCCATTTCGACCTCCCCCGCGTCGCCGCCACGCGCGAAGAGCTGGAAGCGAGCGATTTCGTGCCGTTTCGCAAGCTCGCCCACCTGCCGGCCGCAATGACCGCGCATGTCGTTTTCACCGCCTTCGACGCCGATGTCCCGGCCAGCACTTCCAGGCGCGTCACCGACGAGGCCATCCGTGGCAGCATTGGCTTCGACGGCCTGCTGATGAGCGACGACCTGGCCATGCAGGCGTTGAGCGGAAGCGTTGCCGACCGGGCGGCGGCTGTCCTTGCCGCCGGCTCGGATGTTGTGCTTGCCTGCAACGGCGGCCTTGCCGAGAGCGAGGCCGTTGCCTCGGTGGCGCCGCCGCTCCAGGGGCAGGCGTGGGCGCGATTCGGGCGCGCTCGTGCCGTATTCGCGCAACAGCAGCCCTTCGAGCTGGCGGAGGCGGAAGCCAGCCTCGCCGAGGTGCTGCGCCAGGCGGCTTGAATCAGTGTAGGCTGCGCTGATTCACAGGTTTTCCACCGATAGGAAGCCGCTTCATATGGCTGACGCCAACGTACGCCAGAGCGATTCGCCGCAACCCGACTTCGAGGCCTGGCAGGCCGCCGAGGACGCGGTTGCGGACGACATGGCGCTTGTCGTCAGCCTCGACGGCTTCGAGGGTCCCCTCGACGTGCTGTTGGCGCTGGCCCGCACGCAGAAGGTGGACCTGGCGAAGATATCCGTGCTGGCGCTGGCCAATCAGTATCTCGAATTCATCGCCGAGGCCCGCAAGCTGCGGCTGGAGCTTGCTGCCGACTATCTGGTGATGGCCGCGTGGCTGGCGTACCTGAAATCGCGCCTGCTGCTTCCGCGCGAGGCGAGCAGCGAGGATGAGGTCACCGGCGACGAACTCGCCGCCCGCCTTGCCTTCCGCCTGAAGCGGCTGGAGGCCATGCGCAACGCAGCCGCCGCCTTGATGACCCGCAAGCGGCTCGGCCGCGACATCTTCGCCCGCGGCATGCCGGAGGGCATGCGCACCATCCGCATCCGGGAGTATACGGGCGTCATCTACGACCTGCTCAAGGCGTATGCCGATCAGCGCCGGCGCACGGTGAAGCGCGTGCACGTGGTGCATCGCCGCACGGTGTGGTCGATCAAGGAGGCGCGGCAGCGCCTCGAGGCCTTGGTCGGCCAGAGCGGGGATGAAGGTGCAGGCGAGGCGGTGACCGACTGGGTCGAGCTCAGCAAATATCTGACCCAGTACCTGAGCAATCCGGAGCTCGCCCGCACGGCCATCGCCAGCTCGTTCGGTGCGACGCTGGAGATGGCGCGCGAGGGTCTGGTCGAGATTTCACAGGCGGAGCCGTTCGCTCCCATTTACGTGCGCAAGCGTGAGGACGGAGCGGCGTGGCAGCGCGTTGGTTGAGGTTGCGTGGACGGAGCGCGAAGACTGCAGAAGAAAAAGGGGAAAGGAATGCTTCCGCCGAAGCTCAACGTGGTGCATGCGCCTGAAGACGACCGCATGCACGGCGCATCACTGGCGGACGAGCCCATCGCCGATCCAGGTGAGGTGCTGGCGCACGAAGGGTGGCGCGGGCTGCCCTCCAACGTCGCGCAGCTGCCTTCGGCCGATCGCCGCGAGCAGCTGCGGATTCTCGAGGCGCTACTGTTTGCCGCCTCCGAGCCGCTGGCCGAGCAGTATCTACGCACGCACCTGGGCTCAAATGACGACGTGGTGGCCCTGCTTGAGGAGCTCAAGGGCTTCTACGCCAGCCGCGGCATCAACCTGGTCAAGGTGGCGGGCAAGTGGGCCTTCCGCACGGCCGAGGACCTCTCCTACCTGCTCGAGCGCCACGCCACCGAGCAGCGGCGCCTGTCCAAGGCGGCCATGGAGACGCTCGCTATCATCGCCTACCATCAGCCCGTCACGCGCGCTGAGATCGAGGAGATTCGCGGCGTCGCGGTCTCCGCTGGTACCATCGACGTGCTGATGGAGATCGGCTGGGTGCGTCCCCGCGGCCGCCGCCGCGCGCCGGGCCGCCCGATTACCTACGGCACGACCGACCAGTTCCTCGACCATTTCGGCCTCGACACCATCAAGGACCTGCCGGGCCTCGCCGAGCTGAAGGGCTCGGGCCTGCTCGACAGCAACCTGCCGCCGGACTTCTCCGTGCCGGAACCGACCGATGTCGCCGCCCTGATGCCGGACGAGCTGCCTCTGGAAGCGGGCGACGACGGCATCGAGGCGCTGCCGCCGTTGGGCGAGGGGGACTGAACCGGCCCGCCGCGACCCCACGCCGCGCGCCGGGATTATGAGCTACCGAGATTTTCCACGACGAGGGCGAGGCAATGCGCGGCCCCGTGCGGCGCGCACCAACCCCGGGCTGAGTTTGCTCCCAACCCCGTGCTCGGCCCGTCGAAGCCTGGCTTGGAGCAATCGTAGGGTGCAAAAGCGGAGCGCATTGCACCGATGCAACGTCAGATCGGCGCAATGCGGCTTCGCCTTTTGGAGCCCTCGGCCTGTCCTTCGACAGTCTCGGGACAAGGATGTGCCCGCCGCTCCCGCCCGCCCATATTTGTGGCATGATCGGCGGCGACGGCGCGGGCGCGATGAGGGCTCGCGGCCAACGTCGGATCATCGGGTGAGCGCATGCAACCTCGGGCGGCGCGGCGGCGCGGGCAGCGGGCGGGACCAACGGAGCAGGCCGGCGAGGAGGAGCGCCGTGCGGCGCTGACGATCCGCGTCGATTTCGGTGCCCAGGGCGCCCTTGGACCCGGCAAGGTACGGCTTCTGGAGCTCATCTCCAAGCATGGATCGATCTCCTCCGCCGGCAAGGAGATGGGCATGTCCTACCGGCGCGCCTGGTTGCTGGTCGACGAGATCAACCAGATCTTCCGGGAGCCGCTGGTCGAGAAGCAGACGGGCGGCTCGGGGGGAGGAGGCGCGCGCCTCACGAAGCTCGGCCGTGACGTGGTTGGCCGCTACCGGGCGATCGAGGGTGCCGCGGCGACGGCGTCGGCCGCCGATCTGCGGGCGCTCAGGGCATCGCTTGCGAGCCATCACAGCGAGGGTTGAGATCCCATTATCGGGATCATGGGTTTCCCCCCGCGCGGGTCACGCTTATGCAGCGACCGCGTGCGGGCAGGATGCCGGCTTCCGGGCGCCCCGGCTTGCCTTGACCCGCACGATCTGCCAGCCCTGGCGCTCCAGCACCTGGGCGACCGCGCGTTCGAACATGGCGCGGTAGGACGAGGAGACGTGCAGCCTGAAGGCATCGTAGCGCGTCGGAACGATGCGCCGCCCGACCTCGAGGGCGGAAACGCCGGTGAATTCGGCCAGCAGCCTGCCGTTGTTGTCTCTCACCGTCCACGCGCCAGTCATGACATCCACTCCGGACAGGTCACACCAGACTTCCACTTTTAGTCCGCACCACCTGAACCCGGCTTGACGACTCCTGTTAGCCAGCGTTCAGAAGCGGTTGCCTATTCGTGGTGATTATCGCTGGGCAGGCTCTTTTGCGCTGTTCCGGCAGGTACAAGGTTGATACGGGCCACCCGAGCATGCGGATCAGGAAGGCAACTGCAGCCGACAGCCCGCGCTGCGCCGAGGTGCACACCCTGGCGCGGCAGTCCATGCGCTACCTGCCGCTTCTGCACGCGCCGGCGGAAGTGTCGGCGTGGATGCACGATGTCGTGATCGCCCGGCAGTGCGTGTGGGTGGCAGAGATCGATGGGCGCATCGTCGGCTATACCGCCCTCGGCGGCGGGATGCTGACCAACCTCTATGTCGAGCCGGGCTACCAGCGCCGCGGAGTGGGTACGGCCCTGCTGGCCCGGATCAAGGCCACCGTTCCCGGCGGGTTCTCGCTTTGGACCTTTCAGCCAAACCTGGAAGCCATCCGCTTCTACGAGCGTCACGGCTTCCGCACGGTCCGGGAAACCGACGGATCGGCCAACGAGGAACGAGTGCCCGACCGGTTGATGCATTGGCAACCGGAAAACTCGCCGGGACGGGTTGGGGGCGAATCGGTTGAGTGCTAACCGGGCGGGGGGACCGCCATGTCCGGCGGCAGGGCAATCACGGCTCGGCAGGTATGGGGCAGCTTCTGCGTCTGTTTTTGTCTGCCGGCCTCGCGGGTGTCCTGCTGGGCGCCTGTACGCACCCGCGCACGGGTCCCGTGAGCCAGCACTACGCCGACTTTTCGGTCGAGGCGCCCAAGGGCAGCAACACCGTTTACGTCTGTCACGCCTACGGCTGCCGCATGCAGACGCGGTTTCGCTTCACGGATGCCGACATCGCCGCCATCAAGACGTTGATGGATAAGACCCGCAAGGGCGACAATCCGGGCGAGGAGCGCCGAGCCGTCGCCTACGCGGTCGGCTGGATGGAGCGGCGTACCGGCGACGTCATCGGCACCTCGGCCGATCGGCCGGGCATGGACTTCAAGGCGAGCGGCGATCCGACCCAGCAGGACTGCGTCGACGAGGCCACCAACACCACGAGCTACCTGCTGATCCTGGAGCGCAATGGTTTCTTGCGTCACCACACGGTCGGCACGCCGTTCTCCAAGGAGAACCTGCTGCGCGGCGTCTCGGGATGGCCGCATTGGACGGCCGTGCTTACGGAGAACGGCAACGGGCAGCGCTGGGCCGTCGACAGCTGGATCTACGCCAACGGCGAGAACCCGGCGATCGTAGAGGCCGAGAAATGGTACATCTCGAGCCTGGACGAATTGCCCGCGGCGACGCGCTAATAGCGCGCCACGCTGCACCTTCGGGCTGCTGCTGAACCGACGCTGTCAGCAGCTGCTGATAGGCTGGTCGGTGCAACGATCCCTTGATGCCATCGTTGCGACCATGATCCGGCGCGAGATGCCCCGAAATTGCACCACGAGGAGTGCCTCATGAGCGAGACCCGCAAGCCCGTTCACACCGGCGGCTGCCAGTGCGGTGCCGTGCGCTATGCTCTGTATGCCGAGCCGACCAACCCCCACGTGTGCCACTGCCGCATGTGCCAGAAGGCCTTCGGCAGCTTCTTCGCCCCCCTGGCCGGCGTGCCGCCCCGCGACTTCGCGTGGCTCAGGGGAACGCCCGGCGTGTTCCGAAGCTCGGAAGCGGCCGAGCGCGGCTTTTGCCGCGACTGCGGCACGCCCCTGTTCTTCCGCTACGTCGGCAAGGATCGCATTTCCATTTCCCTGGGCAGCCTCGATGACCCCACGCGCGTCGCTCCGGCCAGGCAGTACGGCGTGGAGAGTCGTCTGCCCTATGTCGCAACCCTGACCCAGCTGCCCGGCAGCCGCACCGAGGACGAGGTGCCGCCGGCGGACCTGGTGCGGCTCGCCAGCCGCCAGCACCCGGATCGCGCGTGAGTTTGCAAGACGGCGTCAAACCGTTGCGCTCGGTGTCGAGGTAAGCTGATCAAGTCAGGAGGCTGACACGGGAGCCTGCACATGCCTAAGCTGAAACTCGATCACTGCGTCATCCACATTTCGGATTGGGAGCGCTCGAATGCGTTCTACCGGGATGTGATGGGCTTCGAGGTACTTCGCCGCGGCAACGGCTGGGTCTATCGCTTCGGCGATACGCAACTCAACTGCCACGGACCCGGCCTCGACCCCACGCCTGTCGCGCGCGTGCCCGTAGCACCTGGCAACAGCGATCTTTGCTTCGAATGGCCAGGGCCGATCGCGGAGGCGCAATCCCACCTGACGGCCCACGGCGTCGCCGTCGAACTCGGCCCGGTGGAGCGCGCGGCGGCGCGCGGGGTGGGGCTTAGCGTCTATTTCCGCGATCCCGACGGTTCGCTGCTGGAGTTCATCTCCTACGCCGCATAATCCAGCTTTGCGTGCATCGAGGCGCGGGCACCATGGAAACGCTGGTCGGTGTCATCTCCGATACGCACGGCCTGCTGCGTCCGGAGGCCGTGGCTGCACTGCGCGGATCGCAGCTCATCCTCCATGCCGGCGATGTCGGGGCGCCGGCCGTGCTTGATCAGCTGCGGGCGCTGGTACCGACCTGCGCGGTGCGCGGCAACATCGACACGCAACCTTGGGCCGCACGCCTCCCCGCGACGAAGGCCGTCGAGGTCGGCTCGTTGCTGTTCTGGATGCTGCACAACATCGCCGAGCTTGATTGCGACCCCGTCGCTGCCGGGTTCGCGGCCGTGATCTTCGGTCACTCGCACAAGCCTTTGATCGAGACGCGTGGCGGCGTGCTCTATCTCAATCCCGGAAGCGCCGGTCCGCGCCGCTTCAAGCTGCCGGTGACGATCGCGCGGCTGCACGTCGCGGGCACGAGCATCCGGTCGGAGATCGTCGAACTGGATGTGTAGGACAGATGCCGATCACACCGAGCCGAGGCATTTCTTGGCGCCCCCTTCTTGTCATCCCGGCCGCAGCGGGAATCGCGCGGAGCACCGGGTTAACGAGCGCCGCTACTCTCCGCAGCCCTGGGCCCCGGATATTCGCACAGCAAGTGGAGCGGCTCGAAGTCTACACTGGCAAGCAGCGCCAAGGGTCGTCACACACGCGCCCGACCCAAGTCGCATCAGCCCGCGAGCTGGGCCTCGATCGCCTCGAGTGCGGCCTGCGCCTTGGAGCCGTCGGGTCCGCCGGCTTGGGCCATATCAGCCCGGCCGCCGCCGCCCTTGCCGCCGAGCGCCTGGGCGCCGACCTTGACCAGGTCCACGGCGCTGTAGGTGGCGGTGAGGTCGTCCGTGACGCCGACGGCAAGGCCCGCCTTCCCGTCCTCGGTGACGCCGACGATGGCGACGATGCCGGAGCCGACCTGCTTCTTGCCGTCGTCGATCAGACCGCGCAGGTCCTTGGGGTTCAACCCTTGCACGGCGCGGGCCATCAGCTTGACCTTGCCCACGATGCGCACGGCGGCCTCCGGCCTGGCGGTCGCGCCGTTGCCGCTCGCGCCACCTGCGAGTGCGAGGTGGCGCTTGGCATCGCCCAGCTGGCGTTCGAGCTGCTTGCGCTCCTCGAGCAGGGCCTTCACGCGCTCGACCACGTCCTCAGGCTTCGTGCGCAAGGCAGCCGCCAGCTCGCGCATGCGGCTGTCCTGCTGGGCTAGGTGCTCGCGCGCGCCGTCGGCGGTCAGTGCCTCGATACGGCGCACGCCCGCCGCGCTGGCGCTTTCGGCCGTGACCTTCACGAGGCCGATGTCACCCGTGCGCGTCACGTGCGTGCCGCCGCACAGCTCGACCGACCAGGCCTTGTTGGCCTTCATTGCTGAGGAACTCTGAAGGTCGGGCACCGCCACGCCCATCGAGACGACGCGCACCTCGTCGCCGTACTTCTCGCCGAACAGCGCGCGGGCGCCGGTCTCCATGGCGTCCTCGAGCGCCATCAGCCGCGTCTCCACGGCCGAGTTCTGCAGCACGAAGGCGTTGGCCATGCTCTCGACCGCCGCCACCTCCTCCGCGCTCATCGGCTTGGGGTGGGAGAAATCGAAGCGGAGCCTGTCGGGGGCCACCAGCGAGCCCTTCTGCGCGACGTGCTCGCCCAGCACCTGGCGCAGCGCCTCGTGCAGCAGGTGGGTTGCCGAATGGTTGGCGCGCGTGGCACTGCGGCGCGCATGATCGACGGCGAGCTCGACCGCGTCGCCCTTCCTGAATGTGCCCTTCTCCACCGTGCCCACGTGCACGAAGAGGTCGCCCAGCTTCTTCTGCGTATCGCTGACGCGGAAGAGCGCGCCTTTGGGTCCCTTGATCAGCCCGGTATCGCCGACCTGGCCGCCGGACTCGCCGTAGAAGGGCGTCTGGTTCAGCACGAGTGCCGCCTGCTCGCCTGCCTTGGCCGCACCCACCTCCTTGCCGCTTGCGACAATAGCGCGAATCTCCGCTTCCGATGTTTCCGTGTCGTAGCCCAGGAAGTCGGTCGCGCCTGCCCGTTCCTTCACCTCGAACCAAATGGTCTCGGTAGCGGCTTCGCCCGAGCCCTTCCAGGCTTTGCGTGCCTCCGCCTTCTGCTTCTCCATCGATGCGGCGAAGGCATCGGTGTCGACGCTGATCCCGCGCGGCTTGAGTGCATCCTGCGTCAGGTCGAGGGGAAAGCCGTACGTGTCGTAGAGCTTGAAGGCAGTATCGCCGGAGAAGACGTCGCCCTTCTTCAGGGCGCCGCTCGCCTCGCCGAGAAGGCCCAGGCCCTTCTCCAGCGTCTTGCGGAAACGCGTCTCCTCGAGCTTCAGCGTCTCGGTGACGAGGGCCTGCGCGCGGATGAGCTCCGGGTAGGCCTCGCCCATCTGGTGCACCAGCGCGGGCACCAGCCGCCACATCAGCGGCTCCTTCGCGCCCAGCAGATGGGCGTGGCGCATGGCGCGGCGCATGATGCGGCGCAGCACGTAGCCGCGGCCCTCGTTGGAGGGCAGCACGCCGTCGGCGATAAGGAAACTCGTTGCGCGCAAATGGTCGGCGATGACCCGGTGCGAGGCCGTATGCGCGCCCTTGGCCGGGACGCCCGTTGCCGCCTCTGAAGCCGCGATCAGCGCCTTGAAGAGGTCGATGTCGTAGACGGACTGCACGCCTTGCAGGATGGCCGTAATGCGCTCGAGCCCCATGCCCGTGTCGATCGAGGGCCTGGGCAGGTTGATGCGGTCACCGGGCGCTCGCTGCTCGAACTGCATGAACACGAGGTTCCAGAATTCCAGGAAGCGGTCGCCGTCCTGATCGGCGCTCCCCGGCGGGCCGCCGGCGACCTTGTCGCCCTGGTCGAGGAAGATCTCCGAGCACGGCCCGCACGGGCCCGTGTCGCCGGCCGACCAGAAATTGTCGGACGTCGCGATGCGAACGATCTTGCTGTCGGAGAAGCCCGTGACCTTCTTCCAGATGCGGTAGGCGTCCTCGTCGTCGTGGTAGATGGTGACAAGCAGCTTCTTGGGATCGAGCCCGAAGTCCTTCGTGACAAGCTCCCACGCGAGCGGGATTGCCAGCTCCTTGAAGTAGTCGCCGAAGGAGAAGTTGCCGAGCATCTCGAAGAAGGTGTGATGCCGGTTGGTGTAGCCGACGTTGTCGAGATCGTTGTGCTTGCCGCCGGCGCGCACGCACTTCTGCGCCGTCGCGGCGCGCGTATAGGGGCGCGTCTCCTGCCCGGTGAAGACGTTCTTGAACTGCACCATGCCGGCGCTGGTGAACATCAGCGTCGGGTCGTTGCGCGGCACGAGCGGCGAGGACGCCACGACCTCGTGGCCATTGCGCCGGAAGAAATCGAGGAAGGTCGAGCGGACCTGATTGACGGTTGTCATCGTCTGCAACTCTGCCTGCCCGGCCCGCGGGTGCGGCCTGCAATTGGTTTTGGCTGGCTGCCCTTCTAGCGGCGCGTTCGGAACCTGTCCACAAACGCCAACGTTGGGCCCAATCCCTCCGACCCCGTGCCGAGTCTGCCGAAGCACGGCTTCGTGCGCGACGCGTCTTTCGACAATCTCAGGACCGGGACGCCGTGGGCCGCGATTCACCGATCCTCGTGCCGAGCCTGCCGAAGCACGGCTTGGCGTGCACGATCCATACTTCGACGCGCTCAGGGCGGGCACGCGGATGCGCGGGGGATGCTGCTCCCCGCGCATCTTGTTGGCGCGATCTGAGATCCCTACCGCTTGCCGCGCGCACCCTTGCGGGCGTCGGCCTCGGGCTCGTCCTCCGGGGCGAAGCCTTCGGGGCCTTCCTCGGCATCGGCCGCCTCGTCGCCCTCGGGTGCCGCCTGCAGCATCTTGTCGACGATCAGCCCGGCATTCTGGCGTACGGCCTTCTCGATCTCGTTGGCGACCTTGGGATGCTCCTTGAGGAAAGCCTTCGTGTTCTCGCGACCTTGGCCGATGCGCTCGCCGGCGAAGGAGAACCAGGCGCCGGACTTCTCGATGATGCCGGCCTTGACGCCGAGATCGACGAGCTCGCCGGTCTTGGAGATGCCCTCGCCGTACATGATGTCGAACTCGACCTGCTTGAAGGGCGGGGCCACCTTGTTCTTGACCACCTTCACCCGGGTCTGGTTGCCCACCACTTCCTCGCGCTCCTTGATCTGGCCGATGCGGCGGATGTCGAGCCGAACGGAGGCGTAGAACTTCAGGGCGTTGCCGCCCGTTGTGGTCTCGGGGTTGCCGAACATGATGCCGATCTTCATGCGGATCTGGTTGATGAAGATCACCATGCACTTGGATTTGGAGATGGAGGCCGTGAGCTTGCGCAGTGCCTTGCTCATCAGGCGGGCCTGCATGCCCGGCTGCATGTCGCCCATCTCGCCCTCGAGTTCGGCCTTGGGCGTCAGGGCGGCGACGGAATCGACCACCAGAACGTCCACGGCGCCTGAGCGCACCAGCGTGTCGGCGATCTCGAGCGCCTGCTCGCCGTCGTCGGGCTGGGAGATCAGGAGATCCTCGACCTTGACGCCGAGCTTCCTCGCATAGACGGGGTCGAGCGCATGCTCGGCATCGACGAAGGCGCAAATGCCGCCCTTCTTCTGCGCCTCGGCCAGCACCTGCAGGGAGAGCGTCGTTTTGCCGGAGGATTCCGGCCCGTAGATCTCGATGACGCGGCCCTTGGGCAGGCCGCCGATGCCGAGCGCGATGTCGAGCCCCAGCGAGCCGGTCGAGATCGCTTCGACCTCGATGCGGGAATCGTTGGCGCCGAGCCGCATGATCGAGCCCTTGCCGAAATTCTTGTCGATCTGGGCGAGCGCGGCTTCCAGCGCCTTCTGCTTGTCCATGCTTCCCCCTTCAACGACCCGGAGCGGCGGCTTCTGCATGAAAGAACCCCTTATTTCATGAGTGGCGGATGGAGGCAAAACGCGACTCGGCCTTTCCAACAATGTACACGTTTTGTTCTTGGTCTGCAATCGCGACGCTGTTGCCCGGTAAGCAGGCAAAGAAAAAGGCGCCTCGACGGGGGGACGAGGCGCCTGAGAAGGGCGCGCAGGTCCTGGGGGACCAGGAGGGGCGCGCCACGCACCACCAAGAGGGAGGTTGATGGTGCAAGGACCCTATCAACGCCCAGGGCTGCCGGCTGTTCCCTCGGGAACAGGGCTGCGGCGACACGAAAAAGCAGGAGGTCCGGCCCAGCGGTGTGTGGCCCACTCAGCTTCCCAACTGCTCTTTCACCTTGGCCGCCAGCTGCGGCAGCGTGAACGGCTTGGGCAGGAAGGCATAGGACTCGTTCTCGTCGAGGCTGCGCTTGAAGGCGTCGTCGGGATAGCCCGAGACGAAGATGAACTTCAGGTCCGGGTTGGTCTTGCGCAGCTCCTTGAGCAGGGTCGGCCCGTCCATCTCCGGCATGATCACATCACTGACCACGATGTCGACGCGGCCCTTCTCCCGCTCCATCACCTCCAGTGCCTCCACGCCGGTGCCCGCCTCGAGCACCTCGTAGCCCTGGCGCGAGAGAGCGCGCACCGCGAAGTTGCGCACGACGTCCTCGTCCTCGACGAGGAGGACGCGGCCGGAGCCGGTGAGATCGCGCGTCGCCTCCTTCTTCTTCTCGGCCCGGTGACTGGTTACCTCGGCCTCGGGCTCGGCGATATGGCGCGGCAAGTAGACGCGGAAGGTCGTGCCTTTGCCGACCTCGCTGTCGGCAAAGACGTAGCCGCCGGTCTGCTTGACGATGCCGTAGACGGTGGATAGCCCGAGCCCGGTGCCCTTGCCGATGTCCTTGGTGGTGAAGAACGGCTCGAAAATCTTGCCGATCACGTCGGCCTCGATGCCGACGCCCGTGTCGGAGACCTCCACCAAAACGTACTCGCCCGCCGCCATGCCCTGATCGGCGAGCTTGAGGCTCTCGCGCTCGGAGAGGTTGCGCGTGCGGATCGTCAGGCAGCCGCCGTCCGGCATCGCGTCCCGGGCGTTGACCGCCAGGTTGACGATCACATTGTCGAACTGCGATCGGTCGGCCTTCACGTGCCACAGGTCGCGGCCCGGCTGGATCTTCAGCTCGATCTTCTCGCTCAGCGTGCGGTTGAGCAGAGGGGCGAGGTCGGTGATGATCTCTCCGAGTTCCAGCACCTCCGGCTGCAGGGTCTGGCGGCGCGAGAAGGCGAGGAGCTGCCGCACCAGGCTCGCGGCGCGGTTGGCGCTGTTCTTGATGTTCATGATGTCGCGGTAGGCGGGGTCGGTCTGCCGGTGGGTCTGCAGCAGCAGGTCCGAGAAACCGATGATGGCGGTGAGCACATTGTTGAAGTCGTGCGCCACGCCGCCGGCGAGCTTGCCCACCGCTTCCATCTTGTGACTCTGGGCGAACTTCAGCTCCAGCGCCTTCTGTTCGGTGACATCGATGGCGTACAGCACGGCGCCTTCGCGGCCGCGCGCGCCGGGGTTCAGTGCGTTCACGTAGATGCGCCGCGCCAGCTCGCGCTGGGCGCCGAAGGCAACCTCTATGGGCGCGGCCACGGTGCGTCCCGAGGCAGCGCGCTCGAGCGCCTTGGCGAGGTCGCGCCCCGCCTCCTCGTCTCCGGCGGCGGCGAGGTCAGCGATGGTTGCTGGTGCGCCGCGCCCCTCGACCGCGAACATGCGCATGAAGGCGGCATTGGAGGTGACGATGTTGCCGGCTGCATCGGTGGTGGCAATGCCGAACGGCGCCGACTGGAATACGCGCGCAAGCCGTGTCGCGGGATCGGTCTGGATTTCCGCGCGGGCAGGATCCTCGCTGCGGTCGAGCACCAATACAGAGATGACGCCCCTGGGTCCATGTCCGCGGCACACAAGCTGGGCCGGAAACGTGCGGCCGTCCTCGCGTAGCAGATCGACCTCCAGCCGTGTCGTGCGCTGCTCGGTGCCGAGCGCCACGGCGCGTATCAGGGCGGCGGTGTCGGCAGAAACGAAGTCGAGCAGGGTGAGCGCGCGGGGAGGCTCATGCCGCAGGCGCAGCCAGTGCGACAGGGTCGTATTGACGTGGGCGATGCGGCCGTCTGCGGCCACGGCGAACAGCCCCTGGGGCAGCCCGTCGTAGAAGGCCAGCGTCGATTCCAGGCCGCCCACGGCATCGATCTCGCGCATGCGCTCGCGCGTGACGTCCACAATCTGCCACAACGTGGGGCGCTGCACGTCGACACCGGACCTCACCGGCGTCAGGAACGGCCGCACGCCGACCCTGAGCCAGCGTCCCGCGGGCCCGCTGCCCGAATGGCTGCGCACGAAGAATTCCTCGTCGCGCGCGTCGGCGCGCTCGGCCGCGCGGCTGAGGCGAAAGAAGGCCTGCGCGGAATCGGGCTCGCCGGCGAACAGCTCCTCGAGCGTGGCGTGCCGACCCATCCGCTTGCCGACAAGGCGCCGCAAGGCGCGATTGCGGTAGACCACGAGGCCCCGGTGGTCGACGATTTCCAGGGCGCTGTCGAGGCCGTCGGCGATCGCCTTGACCATCTCCGCTTCGGCCACGCGCTCGTTGAGGCTCAAATAGCCCGAGAGCAGGCCGAAGACGAGGAACGCGCCGCCAACCGCCAGCAGGGAGAGCACAACGAGCATGGCAAGCTCGCCGGTGCCGCTCGCAAACAGGGCCAGCACGGCAAGGCCGGCTGCTGCGATCAGGCCGGCAAGCAGCAGAACGCCCGTCAGCCGCGGCGCCCGCAAGGACGGCCATGCCACAGCCGACGCCCGATCGCGGCGTGACTCCATGTCTGCCATGACCAAGCGTTGTAGCTGATTCTGGGCGAAGACGGCCCGCAGGGCCTGGAGGTTCTCGGCGAGCGGGGTACGCAGCGCCTGAATTGGGCCGGCATCTGGACGCATGTACTGACCGGAAGCTGGTATGACGGCACGATGCGCCCGGCCTGCTTTCGCTGTCTTGCGGCCGGCCCGGCGCGGCTTCAAGAAAGCAGGCATTCAGGTTAAGATGCGATGAAGGGCGCGGGCGACTCTGGGAGGATGCCGTGCTGAGACTCTAGGGTCTCTGGCGGCTGCAGGTGTTGCCGACTTCGCTCCGGGGTTGTCCCGGAGATTTGTGCAGGGCTGGCCGGGTCCAGCTTGGCGAGCGAGCCAAAACCGCGCAACGTCAGCGCAGCGATTCGATGGGGACTCGGGACATGTCCGTGCTCTTCTGGTTCTTCATCCTGGTCCTTCTGGCGGCCGCAGGCGTAGCAGCGGTGCTGGCCTACCGCACGTATTTCGGCGGCGAGGGAGTGCCGGTCAATCTGAGTGGCTGGCTGTTCCGCCAGAAGCCGGAGCCGCGGCTCGGCGTGACCGAGCAGGCGGTCGTCGACAGCCGCAGGCGCCTGGTCTTGATCCGTCGCGATGGCGTCGAGCATCTCATCATGACTGGCGGGCCCGTCGATGTCGTGATCGAGACCGGCATCCAGGCGCACCAGAGCCAGGAACCTCCAGCGCCGGCCGAGCCGGTGGCTCCGGTGTTCGCGCGCCCGGCGCGTAATCTCGGACAAGCCGTGAACGAATGAAGCAACCGCACGCTCGGCGCCAAGTGTATCGCATTCTCGCCGTGTTGCTCTGGGCACTGTCGGTGATTGCCCCGGCCGCGGCTCAGGCGCCCGCGCCTCAGCCTCCGGGCCAGTCGCCTGCTTCCCAACCCCCGCCCCAACAGGGCGGCGCGGCCCCCGAGGCGGCGCAGCAGTCCGCCAAGCCCGCCGCACCCCTCGAGATCCCCGATGGCGTGACGCGGCTGGCGCAAGCCATCGAAGCTGCGGAGAAAAGAATCCAGCATCTCTCCGAGCTCGAGGAGGAGCTGGGCGGTCTGCGCGTCGACGTCGAGACGATCCTGGCGGATTCAGTCGAGACGGCGGACACGCTTCGCCCGCGGCTTACCGCCGTCCAATCCCAGATCGACAAGCTTGGGCCGCCGCCCGGCAAGGACGAGCCGGCGGAGGCGCCTGCGCTGGCTGCCGAGCGCGCGCGGCTGACCACGCTCGCCTCCTCGCTCGACGCGGCGATCAAGTCGACCGAGCTCACGTGGGTGCGGGCGCGGCAGCTGATCGAGAAGATCACGGTCCTGCGCCACTCGCTTTTCGCCAAGAACCTGGTGGAGCGCCTGCCTAGTCCCCTACTGCCGGGCCTCTGGCGAGACCTGATGAACGAAGCGCCGTCGGTGGGGCGGCGCTTGAGCTATCTCGGCAACGACTGGCTGTATTGGGCGCGGGTCAAGGGCAGCTCCCTGACGCTGCTGCTCATGGGATGTCTGGCTCTTTTCGTCGTGCTCCAGTACGCCGCACGCAGGGTGCTGCGGTGGAGACTGGCGCGCAGCGACAGTGTGCCGCCGAGTTTCTTCGAGCGGGCGATGGCGGTGGCCTGGGTCGCGCCGCTGCATGCTCTCCCCACTGTGGCGGCAGCCACCGTGCTCTATGGCGGGCTCGACTCGCTGGGGCTGCTGTTCCAGCCCTGGACGCGCACTGCGGCTGCGATCCTGAAGGCCGTCATTCTGGTTGCCGCTGTATCGGGGCTGATTGCCGCGGTGCTGTCGCCACGCGCTCCGCAGTGGCGGCTCGTGTCTCTTGCCGATGCACCTGCGCGCCGCATAGGCAGGCTGCTGTGGGCCATCACCGCGGTCTATGCGACCGATGCCGCGTTGACCGAGATCGCCCGCGCTTTCTTCATGCCGCTGTCGCTGAGCGTCGTGCAATCGCTGGTGGCGAGCGGGGCGCTTGCCGGATTGCTCATCGGCCTGCTGCTGACGCCGTTCACGCCGCAGCCCTTGGCAGCGGCTGGCGCGGGCGAAGGGGCGGCGGCGCCGGCCGAGGGCGCGCGGCAGCAGGTCGTTTCCCGCCATGCGCCGATATGGCTCAAGCTGCCGTTGTGGCTGATGGTGCTCAGCATCCTCGCCCTGGCCCTGCTGGGCTACGTAGCCCTGGCGCGCTTCTTCGCCCAGCAACTGGTGATGACGGGCATCGTCCTCGTCGTTGCCTGGCTGGTCTACCTTGCCATCCGCGCCGTCACGCGCGATCCGCAGCATCTGCATCCCGTGGGCGACATTCTCGAGACCCGCTTCGGTCTGGACGCGCCGCGCCGCAGCCAGCTCGCGCGACTGACAGAGGCAGCGCTGACGCTGGCGCTCGTCATTTGCGTCATCCCGTTCCTGATGCTGCAGTGGGGCTTCTCCGGCGCCGACATTCGCGATTGGTTCAAGGCGCTCTTCTTCGGCCTCGAGATCGGGCAGTTCCGCATCTCGCTCGCGCGCATTTTGCTGGGCATCGTCCTGTTCATCGCCCTGCTCTTCAGTACACGTTTGCTGCAGCGCTGGCTGCGCGAGCGCATGCTGCAACAGCCCCGCCTGGATCCCGGCATCGCCAACTCCATCGACACGGTCGTCGGCTACGTCGGCATCGTTCTCGCCGCGCTGCTCGCCATCTCCTACGCGGGATTCGACATCACCAGCCTCGCCATCGTCGCGGGCGCGCTGTCGGTCGGCATCGGCTTCGGCCTGCAGTCGATCGTCAACAACTTCGTGTCCGGACTGATCCTGCTGATCGAGCGTCCGATCAAGGTCGGAGACCGCATCGTGGTCGGCGACCAGCAGGGCCTGGTCAAGCGCATCAGCGTGCGCGCCACCGAGATCGAGACTTTCGATCGTGCCAGCCTGATCGTGCCCAACTCGGAGCTGATCACCGGGCGGGTGCTCAACTGGACGCACCGCGACTCCCTCGTCGCCGTCAACGTCAAGGTCGGTGTCAGCTATGCCGCCGATCCGGAGCAGGTGCTTGCCGTCCTGCTCAAGTGCGCCGACGCGCACCCCGACGTGCTGCGCGTGCCCGCTCCCAGTGCGGCTCTCGAGAGCTTCGGCGACAGCGCGCTGATGTTCAATCTGCGCGTGTCGTTGCCCGAGATCGCCAAGGCGATCGACGTGCAGTCGCAGCTGCGCGTCGCCCTCTTCAAGGCGCTGCGCGAGGCCGGCATCGAGATTCCGTTCAATCAGATGGACGTCAACCTGCGCGATCTCGAGGCGATCAAGCGCCGTATGGCCGAGGTGGTCGCGGAGCGGGCTGAGAAAGCCGCGGTCTCGTTGCAGGTGGGCGGCGGCGCGGGCAGCGGCAAGCACGCGGCCGGAGAATGAGTCGGAGTGGGCAGGCAGTGGGCTGCGGACGGGCAGCCGGATATCTGCGCTCCCTGCGCCCTAATCTTCGCGGAACACCTTCTCGCGCCGCTCGTGGCGCTCCTGGGCTTCCAGCGACAGCGTAGCGATAGGGCGCGCGTCGAGCCGCTTGAGACCGATCGGCTCGCCCGATTCCTCGCAGTAGCCGTAGGTGCCATCCTCGATACGTCCAAGCGCGGCGTCAATCTTGGCGATCAGCTTGCGCTGGCGGTCGCGGGCTCTGAGCTCGAGCGCGCGATCGGTCTCGGAGGTCGCCCGGTCGGCGAGATCGGCGTGCTGCGCAGAGTCCTCGTTGAGCAACTGCAGGGTCTCGCGGTTCTGGCGGATGATCTCCTCCTTCCAAGCGACCAGCTTATTGCGGAAGTAGATTTTGTGCCGCTCGTTCATGAACGGCTCGTTCTCTGACGGCCGGTAGCCGTCGGGCAGGACGATGCTGCCGGGGCGGGGGCGATTTTTGTGGCTCACTTTGATGGGTGTCTTTTTGGTGGCGCGCAGTGAACGACCGTCACTGTCGCCGTTGACTGAGGTCGTTCGCGCGGCTTTCGGAGCGCCTTTGCGAAGCGCCTTCTTGGCCGTGATGTTGCGGTCAGTGTTGCCCATCCACGCTTCCCATCGGCCCATTTTTTCTAGCTGGCGACGCACCGGCTGCCGGACGGCGCGAGTTCGCGCGCCCGTATTTAAGCCGCTGTTTTTCCAAGTCAAGCAGTTGCCGCATGGGGTCAGCCACATGGTTTCGCGCAAATCCTGCGATCAGTTCATTCGAAGATCGACGAAAGTATTCACAGATCACAGACAGGTCATGCGCCGCAGAAAATCTCGATATGGATGGAGGTGGATCATGATAATTATGTGGAATTCAGACCAAGATCGGCATTTATTCTTACATAATTCCGGCGCCTTGGAGCAAGAATGGTGGAAAACCGGGGCAATTCACTGCAGTCACCGCGGAAATCTCACTTCCTTTGTTTGTCTGCCGGCATAATCGACCTCAGCAACGCCCCACTCCGCAGCGACTGTATGCTCTGCGTACTCCGAGCGCGTCGCATGCGCCGCTTCCGCCGGTCGCCCAGGCGTCGCGACCTCTGCCTTCGGCTTGCTGCAGCCCATGCACACCCTTAAGCTCCGCCCTCTTTTGGCGGCTGGGAGCGCGTACGAAGCAACATGCAGTTCAAGGGCACCAAGAACTATGTGGCGACCGATGATCTCAAGGTCGCCGTCAATGCCGCCATCACCTTGCAGCGCCCGCTGCTCGTGAAGGGCGAGCCCGGCACCGGCAAGACGGTGCTGGCGCTAGAGGTGGCGAAAGCCGTGAATGCCCCTCTGATCGAGTGGCACATCAAGTCGACCACCAAGGCGCTGCAGGGCCTATACGAGTACGACGCGGTGAGCCGTCTGCGCGACAGCCAGCTCGGCGACAGCCGCGTCGCCGACATCCGCAACTACATCCGCAAGGGCAAACTGTGGGAGGCGTTCACCATGGACGAGCGCCCCGTGCTGCTGATCGACGAGATCGACAAGGCCGACATCGAGTTCCCCAATGACCTGCTGCAGGAGCTCGATCGCATGGAGTTCTACGTCTACGAGACGCATGAGACCATCAAGGCGCGCCATCGGCCGGTCGTCATCATCACGTCCAACAACGAGAAGGAGCTCCCGGACGCCTTCCTGCGGCGGTGCTTCTTCCACTACATCAAGTTTCCCGACCAGGAGACGATGCGCTCCATCGTCGACGTGCACTTCCCCAATCTCAAGGGTCGCCTCGTCTCGGAGGCACTGAAGGTGTTCTACGATGTGCGCGAGGTGCCGGGGATAAAGAAGAAGCCCTCCACCTCCGAGCTGCTCGACTGGATCAAGCTGCTCCTCAACGAGGACATCAGCCCCGAGACCCTGCGTGAGAGCGATCCCCGCAAGCTGATCCCGCCGCTGCACGGCGCGCTGCTCAAGAACGAGCAGGACGTGCACCTGTTCGAACGTCTGGCCTTCCTGGCGAGGCGGCAGGGGGCGCAGAGCTGAAACATATCCCGATCAACTCCTCCCCCTGGCATTCCGGAATTCGCTGAAGGCGAATATCCGGAACCCGGGACCCGCAGGCCGCGCGCGGTCCCTTGCATCCCCTGGGTCCCGTCTTTGCGCGCTTCCCGCTCCGGCCGGGATGACAAGCGAGCAACGCGGCCAGATCGCGATACGCCCTTTTGGGAGCCTCAGAGAATGTCGTTCTCGGCGGCCTCGGCGGAGATGCCGAGCTTTTCCAGGCCTTCCTCGAGGTAGTCGGAGAGCAGAGGCATGCCGACGAGGTAGCGCGAGGTCTTGTTGACGCGCTCGCTGCGCGCGGTCGCGACGGCCTCGTCGAGGTCCTCCGGCCCGTAGGTGCCGCGCCCGATCCAGGCGACGGCCACCAGATTGGCCTGCTCGTCCTCGTTGAGGGCGTCGATGAATGCGACGAGCTCGGCTCGGGTCTGGTCGCCTACGTAGTTCTCCAGGATGGAGGTGGGATCGTCCTCGGCATCGCCGGAGGCGGACGAGTCATCCCAACTGCCGACCTTGGAGTCGTACTCGCGTGACTTGATGATGACGTGGGCAACCTTCTCGGGGGCAATCTCCAGCATGGCACCATCTCCCTGGTGGGTGCGCCAGCCTAGCCCCAGCCGGCGCTTTTGCCGCAACGGCGTGATCACACACTAGACTAGTTTCGCCCGAGATGCAGGGCAATGGCGCGTACCACCGAGCGGAACATGTCGGACGTGAGCTTGCCGGTGTTGGTGTTGTACCGCGAGCAGTGGAAGCTGTCGAAAAGCGTGAGCTGCGGGGCGATCTGGTGCCGTGCCCCGTGGCTGAAGGGAAAATCCCGCCGGCGCGCGGCGAGGGTGGCGAGCGTGCTGTCGTGGGCGATACGGCCCAATGCCAGCAGGGCTGTGAGGTTTGGCAGCCCAGCCAGGCGGTTGGCGAGGAACGGCCGGCAGGCGCCGATCTCGGCGGGCGTGGGCTTGTTCTGGGGGGGCACGCAGCGCACGGCATTGGTGATCATGCAATCCACGAGCTGCAGCCCGTCGTCGGGTCGTGCCTGATAGGTGCCGCGCGCGAAGCCGTACTCGATGAGCGTGGCATAGAGCAGGTCGCCCGCGAAATCGCCCGTGAAGGGCCGGCCTGTGCGATTGGCGCCCTTCAGCCCGGGCGCCAGGCCCACGATCAGAAGACGAGCGTTGCCGGGTCCGAACGAGACGACGGGCGCATTGTGCCAGGACGGCTCGGCACGGCGGCTGGCGACCCGAAACGCCACCAGCCGCGGGCACAACGGACAGTCGCGCCCAGGCTCTGCCGGAATCTCCGGGCTCACGGCACAGGTCCCCAGGACCCGAGGTCAGCGGCCGTCGTCCTCGTCCTCAGGGTAGTCGAGCGTCGCGGGCGCAGGGCGGCGCATCGGCGGGCGCTGGCCCGGCTCGCGCACCGGCCGGGTAGCGGGATCGCGGCAGATCTGCTCCTCCAGGTCCGCCAGATCGATGAACTGGTCGGCCTGCCGGCGCAACTCGTCCGCCACCATGGGGGGTTGCGTCTGCAGGGTCGAGACGACGCTCACGCGGCGGCCACGCAGCTGCAGCGCCGCCACCAGGGCACGGAAATCGCCGTCGCCGGTGAAGATGACGACATGGTCCAGGCTCTCGACCAGGCGCATGGCATCGACCGTGAGCTCGATATCCATGTTGCCCTTGATCTTGCGCCGGCCGAGCGCGTCGGTGAACTCCTTGGTCGGTTTGGTGACCATGGTATAGCCGTTGTAATCCAGCCAATCGACCAGGGGTCGGATCGACGAATACTCCTGATCTTCTGCCAGTGCGGTGTAGTAGAGGGCACGAACCAGCTGGCCTTTGGTGCGGAACAGAGCCAGCAGCCGCTTGTAGTCGATGTCGAACCCTAGCGCCTTTGCCGTCGCGTAGAGGTTGGCGCCGTCGATAAAGAGCGCGAGGCGCTCGTTCTGGTAAAAATGCATTCGGTGGACCTCGGAAAGTGCTGCCGACCGCTAAAAATTGCGGCCGGTCAGTGAATTGACGCTGTTCTCATTTAGTGTTTTGCAGACTCAACGCCAACGAGCAAGTGAAGATTTTGAACAGCAGGGATGTGCACACTTCGCAGATACCTTAATAGATTGCTGCGGATCCGTGAAAGTACAAGGGTGTGAACAGAGTATTTCTAGGATTAGGCGCAAATCGTGCCGGCGCGTGGGGCCCACCGGCCGACACCCTGCGCCAGGCGTGCTGCGAGCTTTCCGCGGCCGGCGTGGAAGTGGTGGCCGCCTCGCACGTGTATGCCACGGCGCCGCTGGGACCGGGCCGGCAGGCCTCCTACCTCAACGCTGTCCTGGAGGTGCGGGCACCCTTGGCCCCGGCTGCGCTATTGCGTCTCATCAAGCGCATTGAGCGCCGTTCCGGCCGGCGGCTGGGGGTACCGTGGGGCCCGCGGTCCCTGGACATCGACATTCTCGACTTCGCCGGCAGGCGGCTCGGGTGGCCGGCGCGGCGTCGGCGGCGCGGCACGCTCATTTTGCCGCACCCGGAGATGCACCGGCGTGCCTTTGCGCTCGTGCCCCTCCTCGAGGCAGCGCCGCACTGGCGCCATCCCGCGCTGGGGTTCTCTGTCCGCACCTTGCTCGCCCGCCTCCCCCTGGCGGGCCGTCGCGGGGTGCGGCAATCCCTTGATCTTGCTCGGTCCGCGTGCGACAAGGCGCAGCAATGAAACCGCCCCGCGGAAGGACCTACCTTTCGAGGGCGATGCTGCTTGCAACGTTCCAAATCCTAGAGGGCTCATCGCATGGCGCGTGTGACGGTCGAGGACTGCGTCGACAAGGTTCCAAACCGCTTCGAGCTGGTGTTGCTGGCGGCGCACCGGGCACGGTCGATCGCCAACGGTTCGCAGATCACCGTTGACGCCGAGAACGACAAGAACCCGGTGGTCGCGTTGCGCGAGATCGCCGAGAAGACCATTCCGGCCGACGACATGCGCGAAGGCCTCATCCACTCGATCCAGAAGAACGTCGAGGTGGATGAGCCGGAAACGGCGGCCGCCCCCTCGCTGCCCGTCGACCGGAGGCCGATGCTCGGTCGCGACGACCAGTCGAGCGATACCGTGGTCGACGTCATCACCGAGGAGCAGCTGCTGCGGGGCATGGAAAGCCTCACCCCGACGGAGCCGTCTGCCAACGGCGGCAGCGGTGGAGGCAGCTCACGCTGACAGAGGCGTGCCGAGCCGGACGGGGCGCTTCTTGCCGCCCGATGTCTGGGCCCATGCCTGACGGGACCCTGGCGCAGGCGCGCAAGGGGTCCCTGCGAGACACGCCATGATGCGCCAATACGAGCTGGTCGAGCGGGTCCAGAAGTACGACCCAACCGCCGACGAGGCGCTGCTCAACCGCGCCTACGTTTACGCCATGCAGGCGCACGGCCACCAGAAGCGGGCCTCCGGCGACCCCTTCTTCTCCCATCCCCTGGAAGTCGCGGCGATCCTGACCGAGCTCAAGCTCGACGATGCCACCATCGCCGCCGCGCTCCTGCACGACGTGATCGAGGACACCGACGTTACGCGTGCCGAGATCGACCAGAAATTCGGCAAGGAGATCGGGGCGCTCGTCGAAGGCCTGACGAAGATCAAGAAGCTCGACCTCGTCACTCGCAAGGCCGAGCAGGCGGAGAATTTCCGCAAGCTGCTGGTCGCCATCTCGAGCGACATCCGCGTCCTGCTCATCAAGCTGGCGGACCGCCTGCATAACATGCGCACCCTCGGGTACGTGAAGCCTGAGAGCCGCCGGCGCGTGTCGGAGGAGACGCTCGAGATTTACGCGCCGCTTGCGGGGCGCATGGGCATGCAGACGCTCCGCGAGGAGCTCGAGCAGCTGGCCTTCAAATGGGGCAACCCGGACGCCTACGCCGCCGTCGTCGACAAGCTTGCCGATATCCGCAAGCGCAACGCGGGCCTGGTCGAGGAGATCGTTGCCGCGCTGGAGGCGCGCCTTGCCGGCGCCAGCCTGCAGGCGCAGGTGTATGGCCGCGAGAAGAAGCCCTTCTCCATCTGGCGCAAGATGCAGAACCGCCAGATCTCGCTGGAGCAGCTCTCCGACATCTACGGCTTCCGCATCGTCGTGCAGGGGCTCGACACCTGCTACCGCGCGCTGGGCATCGTGCATTCGGCCTGGCGCGCCGTGCCCGGCCGCTTCAAGGACTACATCTCGACGCCCAAGCAGAACAACTACCAGTCGATCCACACCACGGTCGTCGGCCCGCGCCACCAGTGGGTCGAGCTGCAGATCCGCACCCACGAGATGGACGAGATCGCCGAGTACGGCGTTGCCGCGCACGCTCTCTACAAGGACGGTGAAAACGCCGAGCCCGGCGCCGGCACGAACGGCAGCGGCATGCACAAGGCCAATCCGTATATCTGGCTGCGCAAGCTGGTCGACACCCTGCTCGAAGGGGATAATCCCGAGGAGTTCCTGGAGCACACCAAGCTTGAGCTCTTCCAGGACCAGGTGTTCTGCTTCACGCCCAAGGGGCGTCTCATCGCCTTGCCCCGCGGCGCCACACCGATTGATTTCGCCTATGCCGTGCATACCGATGTCGGCAACTCCTGCATCGGCGCTGTCGTCAACGGACGCCAGCTGCCGCTCACCACCCAGTTGAAGAACGGCGACCAGGTCGAGATACTGATGGCGAAGGGGCAAACGCCGCCACCCGCCTGGGAGCGCATTGCCGTGACCGGCAAGGCGCGCTCTTCCATCCGGCGTGCCGCGCGCGATGCCCGTCGCCGGCAATACTCCGAACTCGGCCGCCGCCTCCTGATCGCCGGCTTTGACAGGATCGGGCAGGAGTATTCCGACGAGAAGCTCAAGAAGGGGCTCGCGCGCCTGACGCAGAAGTCGGTGGAGGACGTGCATGCGGGCGTCGGACGCGGCGAGCTGCCGGTCAGGGACGTGATCCGCGCTGTGGTGCCTGAGGTCGAATTCCATGCCGAGGAGGCCCCTCCGCGCAAGCGCAGCCGCCGCGAGCGCAACTCCAGCGAGGAGGGGTGGTTCAACCTGGCCAAGGTGATCAACCTCAAGTTCCGCTGGCCGGGCAGCGGCAGCGCGGAGGCCAAGCAGGCACAGGTGCTGCCGATCCGGGGCCTGCGCAACGATGTGCCTGTGAAGTTCGAGGAAGGCGGCGCCGTGCCGGGCGACCGCATCGTCGGGGTGCTGTCGGAGGGCGAGGGCATCCGCATCTTCCAGATCCACTCGCCGGCGCTGAAGGAGTTCGAGCACGAGAAGTGGATCGATGTGACCTGGGACATCGATCCCGAGAACCCCGAGCGGTTTCCCGCCAAGCTTCTGGTCACCGCGCTCAACGAGCCGGGCACGCTGGCGCAGATCGCCCAGGTGATCGGCGAGGCCGACGGCAACATCGACAACCTGCGCATGCTGCGGCGGGCCAAGGACTTCACGGAGATGCTGATCGAAGTCGAGGTCTGGGACCTCGACCATCTGACCCAGATCATCTCCGGCCTCAAGAGCAAGGCTGTCGTGAGCGGGGTGGAGCGCTCGTTCGGGTAGTGCGGCCGGGAACGGCGGCCAAGCCCAGATAGCGTCGAAGCCGATTCCCCCTCCCGGTTGGCGCGGCGCGCAGCCGCTGTTTGCATGTGCGAGACAGGCGCCGAGACAGGCGATGGCGCCCGGGTTTAGAGTGCGGCCAACGAGCGACGGGGCGGCACGGTGCTGGCTTCTGGGGAGAAGCACCATGATTGCGCTCGAGGATTGCCTGGCGCTCTGTGGGCTGACGAAGGATGAGGTGCTCGCCCTCGCCGAGCACGAGCACATTCCCGACATTGCCGCTGCGGCGCTCGGTCACCACCTGCTCAACCAACCGACCGGTTGCAAGATCATACGCGACATGATCGCCGAGGACGTGATTTGGGCGCGCGGGCGGGGTGATATGGCGCACGCCGCGGAGCTTGCGGTAACGCTCCAGCGCGTCGTCAGCACGCATCCGGAGGCGGGTGATGCGCCGTTCCCACGTGGATCCTCGCCGATGCTTGCCGCTATCGCGGGCATCGGCGGGCTCTTATTTGGCGTGCACGTAG
>JBFWRV010000052.1:0-46658 GCA_050248715.1 Hyphomicrobiaceae bacterium
TCCAACCCCGTGCTGAGCTCCGTCGAAGCACGGCTCAGATGCCGGGCCCGTCCTTCGACAACCTCAGGACGAGGACGCGTGTGCGGCACGCTTGCTCCACCCCGTGCTGAGCTCCGTCGAAGCACGGCTCAGATGCCGGGCCCGTCCTTCGACAACCTCAGGACGACCCAGACGGTCTGGCTCGACCCATCACCCACCCGGGCCGGCCTTGTTGGCCTCGGCGCGGTAGGGGCTGGCGCGGTAGGCACCGAGAATCTTGAGCTCGCTGGAGAAGAAGGACAACTCCTCCAGCGCGCGCGCCACCGGCGGGTCGTCGGGGTGGCCCTCGATATCGGCATAGAACATGGTGGCGACGAACCGACCGTCGAGCTGATAGCTCTCGAGCTTGGTCATGTTGACGCCGTTGGTGGCGAAACCGCCCATCGCCTTGTAGAGCGCCGCCGGCACGTTCCTCACACGGAAGATAAAGGTCGTCACGATGGGGCCGTCGCCGGCCTTGGCGTCCTCGGGCGCCTCGGCGAGCACGACGAAGCGCGTCGTGTTGTGCTTCTCGTCCTCGATGTCGTGCATCAGGATCTTGAGGCCGTAAATCTCGGCAGCGAGAGCGGGGGCGATGGCGGCAAGCTCGGTGTTGTTGGCCTCGGCGACGATGCGGGCCGAACCCGCCGTGTCGGCCTCGGGCACCGGCTTCAGCCCCAGCTTGCGCAGCGTATTGCGGCACTGCCCGAGCGCCTGGGTATGCGACAGCGCCCGCTTGACGGTGAGCAGCGTCGCGCCGGGCAGCGCCATCAGCTGATGCCGCACGCGCAGAAAATGCTCGCCGATGATGGAAAGCCCCGCCTCGGGCAGGAGGTGATGGATATCGGCGACGCGGCCCGCCACCGAGTTCTCGATGGGGATCATGGCGTAGCGGGCCTCGCGGGTCTTCACGGCCGCCAGCGCGTCCTCGAACGTGGCGCAGGCCATGGGCTCGAGGCCGGGAAACGCCTCGCGGCAGGCCAGGTGCGAGTTGGCGCCCGGCTCGCCCTGAAACGATACGCGCACGACGGTCTTTGACGCAGCGGGAAGCGCGCGCTTGACCTTCGCCGGGGCCTGAGGCGATTTCAGCTTTCTGTCGGCCATGCGGGCGGAGCCATGGAGAAGGAGCGGACGCGGGGAGATCAGGAGCGCCGAAGGCCGGCAGAGTGACGGCGCGCACGCTCAAGGTCGGCGGGAGTATTGACCTCGACCGGCACAGTGTCAACGAGGGTCACGTCGATACGCATGCCGTCCTCCAGCGCTCGCAGTTGCTCGAGCTGCTCGCGCTTTTCCAGCGTCGAGGGCGGCAGCGACACGAACCGTTCCAGCGCGCTCCGGCGATAGGCGTACATGCCGAAGTGGTGGTAGAGTGGACCCTCTCCGGCAGGGGCTGTGGCGCGCGTGAAATAGAGTGCTCGCAGCCGCCCCGGCACGGCCGTCGGCGTGCCAACCACCTTGACCGAGTTGGGATTGGTGCGATCGGCGGGATCGGTGATCTCGGCCGCAATGGTGGCGATGTGCGGCGCCTCGTCCTCCAGCGGCGCCAGGCACGCGCCTATGACGCCGGCCTCCATCGCCGGCAGGTCGCCCTGCAGGTTGAGGATGATCTCGAAGTCGCCCTTGGGGTCCACGCGGCACGCGGCCTCGAACACGCGGTCGGAGCCGGACACGTGGTCCGCCCGCGTCATCACGGCCTCACCGCCGACGCGACGGACAGCCTCCGCGATCGCCTCCGCGTCGGTGGCCACCACCACCCGGCCGCGCGCCGCCGCCACGGCGCGGCGCCACACGTGCACGATCATCGGCTCGCCGGCGATGTCGACCAGCGGCTTGCCCGGCAGGCGCGTGGAGTGCATGCGGGCGGGAACGACAATAAGCGTGCGGTGCATGGGCGGGCCGGGTTTGCGGGTGACAATTCGTCTCGGGGTTTAGCTCCTAGAACGGACCTGACCGCGGTTGCAAGGTCGAGGCGAAAACCTATAGTTGCCGCGCCTGACGCGTCGCGTGCACGGTCGCGGCCGCTAGCGGGCCGCCAATCGGGGATTTGCCGCTACATGCAAGCATTCGAGGTCAACAAGACGGCCGGCTGGGTGCTCGCAGCACTGCTGGTGGCGTTCGGCAGCAAGACCGTGCTCGACATCGTGTACCAGGAGCACAAGCCGGAGAAGCCGGGCTGGGCCCTGCCGATCACCGAAATCGCGCCGACCGCCGGCAAGGCCCCGGCGGCACCCTTCGAGGCTGGCAAGGTGCTGGCGGTCCTGTCGAAGGCGAGCCCCGAGAACGGCCAGGATTCATTCAAGAAATGCCTGCAGTGCCATACCCCGGACAAGGGGGGGCGCAACCTGACGGGCCCCAACCTGTGGGGCATCGTCGGGCGCGCGCGGGCAGCGCAGGCCGGCTTCCCCTACTCGGAAGCCATGAAGAACCACCCGGGCAGCTGGACCTTCGAGGAGCTGGCCAAGTACCTGCACGATCCCAAGGCCGATATTCCCGGGAACAAGATGGCTTTTGCCGGCATTAAGGATGATGCCGAGCTGGCAGACTTGCTGGTCTACTTGCGCAAGCTTGCGGACACGCCCGCACCGCTGCCCCAGTAGCCCCCAGGGTATCCGCTGGCGAGGACAGTACTGGCTGAACGATGTAACCCGCTCAGGCTCGCGCGCCTGAGTGAACAAGGATTAACTTGGCGCAAGACCACGTGCCGGCATATTTGTTGGGTAGGGTCAGGGATGCGGCCGGACGGCGGCCGCTTGACCCCGGAGCGCGTGACACCGAATGGCTCGCTTGTGCAGGTTCGCAGTCAGCCTCGTGTGCGTGCTCGTCCTTGCCGGTTCCACGGTGCCGGCTTCTGAAAATCTCACCAAGCATCACGCGCTTTCCCTGCTCGGCAAGCCCAAGCAAGGCCCCGAGTTTGCGCATTTCGACTGGGTCAATCCCAACGCCCCCAAGGGCGGTCGCGTGCGGCAGTGGTACATCGGCAGCTTCGACTCGCTGAACCCGTTTCCGATCAAGGGCACCTCCGCGATCGGCATGCAGCTCATCTACGACACGCTGATGTCGCAGAGCCCGGACGAAGCCGGCACGTCCTACGGCCTGGTGGCGGAGTCGGTCGCCTACCCGGCCGACTATTCCTCGGCAACGATCGAGCTGCGCAAGTCCGCGCGGTTCCATGACGGCAGGCCGATCACGCCGGAGGATGTGATCTTCTCGCTCGAGTCGCTGAAGAAGGTCTCGCCCAACCACGCTGCCTACTACAAGAATGTCGTCAAGGCGGAGAAGACCGGCGACAATCAGGTCACCTTTCTCTTCGACGTGAAAGGCAACCGCGAGCTGCCCGCCATCATCGGCGACCTGCCCGTGCTCCCGAAGCATTTCTACGAGGCCGTCGGCGCCAACGGCGAGCCGCGCGACATAGCCAAGTCCTCGCTCGAGATTCCCCTTGGCTCGGGCCCCTACCGGATCAAGGAGGTAGATGCGGGCCGCAGCATCACTTACGAGCGTGTCAAGGACTGGTGGGCAAAGGACCTGCCCGTCAGCAAGGGCCAGTGGAACTTCGACGAGATCAAGTACACCTACTTCCGCGACCGCGTGCCGGCGTTCGAGGCCTTCAAGGCGGGGAGCCTCGATCAGTGGCGCGAGAACAGCGCCAAGAACTGGGCGACCGCCTACGATTTCGACGCGGTGAAGAAGGGCCTCGTCAAGCTCGAGAGAATCCACGTCGAGACGGTGGCCTATATGCAGGCCTTCGCCTTTAACACGCGCCGTCCCCAGTTCCAGGACCCGCGCGTACGGCACGCGTTCAATCTTGCCTTTGACTTCGAGTGGGCGAACAAGAACCTGTTCTACGACCAGTACCAGCGCGTCGGCAGCTTTTTCGACAACTCGACGCTCAAGTCACCGCCGAAGCCCCAGGGGCGGGAGCTCGAGTTCCTCAACGAGGTCAAGGATCTGGTCCCGCCTGAGGTGTTCACGGGCGAGTGGAAGAACCCGGTCAACGCCACGCCCGAGGACGCGCGCAGGAACCTGAGCCAGGCAGCCAAGCTGCTGGCCGAGGCCGGCTGGAAACCCAAGGGCGGCGTCCTGACGAACGCCGCGGGCGTCGAACTGACGGCCGAGTTCCTCCTGGTGCAGCCGGATTTCGAGCGTATCGTGCTGCCTTACAAGGCCGCGCTGGAGAAGCTCGGCGTCAAGACGACCGTGCGCATCGTCGATACCTCCCAGTATCAGCGCCGCGTCGACACGTTCGACTTCGACATCATCGTGGCGAGCTTTCCGCAATCGGAGTCGCCCGGCAACGAGCAGCGCAACTTCTGGGGCTCGGAAGCCGCCGGCAAGGAAGGCAGCCGCAACGTCATCGGCATCAGGAACCCGGCCATCGACAAGCTGATCGACAAGATCATCATGGCCAAGGATCGCGAGGACCTCGTCGCCGCCACCCGCGCGCTCGACCGGGTGCTGCTGTGGAACCATTACGTCGTGCCGCAGTGGCACACGCCCTACGATCGTCTCGCCATGTGGGACATGTACCGCCGGCCCGACAAGCTGCCTGCGCGCAGCAGCGCTTTCCTGCGGGTATGGTGGTACGATGAGGCTGCGGCCAAGCGCCTGGCCGATACACGAGGCTAGTGTCGCTGATCGCGAATTCGCCTCGGCGCGCAGTGCGCGATGAACGGATTTCGCGGCCCGCAGGACACGAGCCGGATCAATGAGCCTGGTGTGATTGAGACCGAGAAGTCCGCTTCGACACCAGCAGAGAGCAATGATGCGGACCACTCGATCATCACACCGGATGGCGGGTCGCGAGGCCTGAAAATGCAGATGCGCGGGAAAACCGGCCTCCGGCCTTCTGCCAAGTGGGCGGCACTGCTGTCGGCGCTCGCGCTGCTTTCAGCGCCGGTGATGGCGGCCGAAAGCGCCCCCAGGCACGGCCTCTCCGCCTTCGGCGAGCTCAAATACCCACCCGACTTCAAGCACTTCGACTGGGTGAACCCGGATGCGCCGAAGGGCGGCCGCCTCTCCACGATCGGCACGTCAGCGCGCATCACCTTCGACAGCTTCAACGCCTACATCCTCAAGGGCGACCCCGCGCAAGGGCTGGAGTACATGTTCGACGCCCTGATGGTGCGCGCCTTTGACGAGCCGGACGCCATGTATGGGCTGGTCGCGCACTCCGTCGAGGTTTCCCCCGACCGCAACTCCGCCACGTTCCACATGCGGCCGGAGGCCAGGTTCTCCGACGGCTCGCCCGTGACCGCCGAGGACGTCGTCTTCAGCTTCGAAGCGCTCAGAGAGAAAGGTCATCCGATCTATCGCATACAGCTCAAGGACGTGACCGCCGCCGCGGCCATAAATCCGCATACGGTGCGCTACACCTTCCGGGGGGCCGAGACACGCGACCTGCCCCAGGTGGTGGCCGGCTTGCCCATCCTGTCCAAGGCCTATTATGCGACCCGCGAGTTCGACCAGAGCACGCTGGAGCCCCCGCTGGGCTCGGGCCCTTACCTGATCGGCGACTTCAAGGCGGGCACGTTCGTCACCTACAAGCGACGCCCCGACTACTGGGGGAAAGACCTGCCCGTCAGCCGCGGCCGCTTCAATTTCGACGAGCTGCGCTTCGAATACTACCGGGACCGCACGGCGGCGCTCGAGAGCTTCAAGGCCGGCACCTTCGACCTGCGCGAGGAATTCACCGCGCGCGACTGGGCCACCGCCTACGACATCCCCGCCGTCAAGGAGAATCGCCTCCTGAAGCTGACGCTGCCGGACGCGAGCCCATCGGGGGCGCAGGGCTTCTTTCTCAACATGCGGCGCTCCAAGTTCGCGGACGTGCGCGTGCGCAAAGCGCTGGACTACGCCTTCGACTTCGAGTGGACCAACAAGAACATCTTCTACGACCTTTACACGCGCACCGCGAGCTTCTTCGAGAACTCCGACATGAAGGCCTCGGGCAAGCCCAGCGCGGCGGAGCTCGCGCTGCTCGAGCCCTTCCGCGGCCAGCTCCCGCCGGAGGTCTTCGAGGAGCCCTACAAGCCGCCCGTATCCGACGGCTCGGGCCAGGACCGCAAGCTGCTGCGGGAGGCCGGTCGGCTGCTCGACGAGGCCGGCTGGAAGGTGACGGGGAGCAAGCGGGTGAACGCCAAGGGCGAGGCGCTTGAGGTCGAGTTCCTGATCGTGGACCCCTCATCCGAGCGCATCCTGACATCCTTCGTGAAGAACCTGCAGGCCATCGGCGTGCAGACCTCGATCCGCCGCATCGATCCGGCGCAGTACGAGCGCCGCGTGAAATCCTTCGACTTCGATGTGGTCATCAGCCGCTACGTGCTGCGCCTGACGCCTGGGGTGGAGGTAAGGACGTTCTGGGGTAGCGAGGCCGCCAAGACGGAAGGCAGCTATAATCTCGCCGGCATAAGCCATCCCGCCATCGACTCCCTGATCGTGAAGGTGTCCGAAGCCAGAAGCAGGGACGAGTTGAAAACGGCCACCAGCGCCCTCGACCGGGTGCTGCGCGCCGGGCATTACTGGGTGCCGCACTGGTACCGCCCCTACCACTATATCGCATACTGGGACAAATACGGCCGGCCGGAGGTGAAACCGCGCTACGAACGCGGCATTATCCATACTTGGTGGTTTGACGCCGCGAAGGCAGCCAAGCTCAAGTCCAACTGAGGCGAGACGCGGGCGCCCAAAGATGACAGCTTACCTCTTGAAGCGTCTCCTTCTGATCATCCCGACCCTGTTCGGGATCATGCTGATCAGCTTCGCCATCGTGCAGTTCGCGCCGGGCGGGCCGGTCGAGCAGGTGATCGCGCAGATCTCCGGCACCGACGTGTCCGCAACCTCGCGCATCGGCGGAAGCCAGGGCGACGGACTCTCGCCGTCGGCGCAGTCCTCCTCCCAGGGCAGCGGCGCAGAGGGGGGCTCGAAATACCGCGGAGCCCAGGGCCTCGACCCCGAGTTCATCAAGCAGCTCGAGAAGCAGTTCGGCTTCGACAAGCCGGCGCACGAGCGCTTCCTCCTGATGATGAAGAACTATCTGACGTTCGAGTTCGGCAGCAGCTACTTCAGCTCCAAGACGGTGCTGCAGCTCATCCGCGAGAAGCTCCCCGTCTCGATCTCGCTCGGCATCTGGATGACCCTCATCACCTACCTCATCTCCATCCCGCTCGGCATCCGCAAGGCCGTGCACGACGGCGAGCGGTTCGATACCTGGACCTCGGGCGTCCTCGTGATCGGCTACGCCATTCCCGGCTTCCTCGTCGCAGTGTTCCTTCTGGTGATGTTCGCCGGCGGCTCGTTCTTCCAGTGGTTCCCCTCGCGCGGGCTGACCTCCGACGCCTGGGCGCAGATGTCGCTTGCCGGCAAGGCCATGGACTATGCGTGGCACCTCGTGCTGCCGCTGATCGCGATGTCCCTCGGCGCGTTCACCACCATGACGTTCCTCACGCGCAACTCCTTCCTCGACGAGATCCGCAAGCAATACGTCATGACGGCGCAGGCCAAGGGGTTGGCGCAGAGGCAGGTGCTGTACGGCCACGTCTTCCGCAACGCCATGCTGCTGATCATCGCCGGCTTCCCCGGCGCATTCATCCACGCCTTCTTCTCGGGCTCGCTGCTGATCGAGACGATCTTCTCCCTCGACGGCCTGGGGCTCTTGAGCTTCGAGAGCGTCATCAAGCGCGACTATCCCGTCGTGTTCGCGACGCTCTACATCTTCGCGCTGCTGGGCCTCGTCGTTAATCTCGTCTCCGACCTCATCTACACCCTCGTCGATCCGCGCATCGACTTCGAGTCACGGGAGGTGTGAGGATCGTGAGCATCAGGGACAAACCCGTCCAGCCGACGGTGGCGAAAGCTCCCGATGCCGTCGACTCCGCCATTGTACGAGGCTCCAAGCCGGTAGTGCGCGCGTTCGATCCCAGCGAACCCGCGGTTGCTCCGGCACCCAGCAAGCAGATCGGCCGCGTCCCTCCGACCAGGCTCTGGCTCGCCGGCCGGGGCTTCGCGCTCTCCCCGCTCAACAAGCGACGCTGGCGCAATTTCAAAGCCAACCGCCGCGGCTACTGGAGCCTGTGGACTTTTCTCATCCTGTTCCTCGTCAGCCTGTTCGCCGAATTCGTGGCCAACGACAAGCCTATCGTCGCCTACTACAAGGGCGAGCTGCTGTATCCCGTGCTCGTCGACTATCCCGAATCCAAATTCGGCGGCTTCCTGGCCGTCACCGACTACAAGGACCCGGTGATCCTGGACGAGTTGGAGAAGAACGGCTGGGCCATCTGGCCGCCGATCGGCTACTCCTACCAGTCGATCAACAAGGACTATCCGCGCGTCAAGAACGCCGCTGGACAATGCCTGGGATTTCCCGGGCCGCCGCCATGGTCGACGAGCGCGGGACTGTGCGATGCGCCCCCGGATCAGCTCGCCCGCTACCACGCGATCGGCAACCGCAACTGGCTCGGCACCGACGATCAGGGCCGCGACGTGCTGGCGCGCCTGATCTACGGCTTCCGCGTGTCGGTGCTGTTCGGGCTGCTGCTCACCATTCTGTCCTCCATCGTCGGCGTGACGGCCGGCGCCGTGCAGGGCTACTTCGGCGGCCGCGTCGATTTGCTGTTCCAGCGCTTCCTGGAGATCTGGTCGTCGATCCCCTCGCTGTTCGTGCTGATCATCATCTCCTCGGTGCTGGTGCCGGGCTTCTGGACCCTGCTCGGCGTGCTGCTGCTCTTCCACTGGGTGTACCTGGTAGGCGTCGTGCGCGCGGAGTTCCTGCGCGGGCGCAACTTCGAGTACATCACGGCCGCCCGCGCGCTCGGGCTCTCCGACGCCAAGATCATGTTCAAGCACCTGCTCCCCAATGCCATGGTGGCGACGCTGACGTTCCTGCCCTTCAAGCTGTCAGGCTCGATCACGGCGCTGACCGCCCTCGACTTCCTGGGACTCGGCCTGCCGCCGGGCTCGGCATCGCTTGGCGAGTTGCTGGCGCAGGGCAAGGCCAACCTGCAGGCCCCCTGGCTGGGGCTCACGGCCTTCATGTCGATTGCCGGGCTGCTGAGCCTGCTCATCTTCGTGGGCGAGGGCGTGCGTGACGCGCTCGACCCGCGCAAGACCTACAAGTGAGGGAGGACGAGGCGATGCCGAGCTCCCTTGTCGACGTCCGGGACCTGTCCGTGCGGTTCAGCTCGGGCGGGGGCGCGCTGGATGCGGTGAAGCATGTCTCGTTCAACATCGCCAAGGGCGAGATCGTTGCGCTCGTCGGCGAGTCGGGATCGGGCAAGACCGTGTCGGCGCTGTCGATCATGCGCCTGCTGCCTTATCCGTCCGCGTCACATCCGTCCGGCTCGATCCTCTTCAACGGCCAGGACCTGCTGAAGGCGCCGGATGCCGTCATGCGCGACATCCGCGGCGAGAAGATCTCGATCATCTTCCAGGAGCCCATGACCTCGCTCAACCCGCTGCACTCGATCGAGAAGCAGGTGGGCGAGGTGATGAAGCTGCATCACGGCCTCGACGATGCCGCCACGCGCACGCGCGTGATCGAGTTGCTGAGGAAGGTCGGTCTCGACAATCCCGAGCGGCGGCTCCACGCCTTCCCGCATCAGCTCTCCGGCGGGCAGCGCCAGCGCGTGATGATCGCCATGGCGCTCGCCAACGAGCCCGACCTGCTGATCGCCGACGAGCCCACGACCGCGCTCGACGTCACCATACAGGCGCAGATCCTCGAGCTGCTGAAAAGCCTGCAGCGTGAGCTCGGCATGGCCATGCTGCTGATCACGCACGACCTGGGCGTGGTGCGCCGCATGGCCGACCGCGTCTATGTCATGAGCCAGGGCGAGGTCGTCGAAGGCGGCGCTACGGCCGAGGTGTTCGAGCGGCCCAAGCATCCCTACACCCGCCATCTCATGTCGGCCGAGCCCAAGGGCAAGCCGCCGAGGCCTTCTCCGAACGCGCCGGTGGTGCTCGAGACGGAGAACCTGAAGGTGTGGTTCCCCATCAAGCGCGGCATGCTGCGCCGGACCGTCGATCACATCAAGGCGGTGGACGGGCTGTCGCTGAAGCTGCGCGCCGGGGAGACTCTGGGCGTCGTCGGCGAATCGGGTTCCGGCAAGACCACGCTGGGGCTGGCACTGCTGCGCCTCG
Source organism: Hyphomicrobiaceae bacterium (assembly GCA_050248715.1). Lineage (GTDB taxonomy): Bacteria > Pseudomonadota > Alphaproteobacteria > Rhizobiales > Hyphomicrobiaceae > AWTP1-13. The sequence goes on from JBFWRV010000052.1 coordinate 10,153, forward strand.
TCTCCTCGCAAGGGCCCATCGCCTACGTCGGCAAGCGCATCGACGGCTTCGATTCCAGGCAGATGCGGCCGCTGCGCAAGGAGATGCAGGTGGTCTTCCAGGACCCCTACGGCTCGCTGTCGCCGCGCCTGTCGATCGGCCAGATCATCGCCGAGGGGTTGACCATCCAGAACCCCGGCATGGGCTATGAGGAACGCAGGGCGCGCGTCGGCAAGGCGCTGGTGGAAGTCGGGCTCGATCCAGGCTGCCAGGACCGCTACGCGCACGAATTCTCCGGCGGCCAGCGCCAGCGAATCGCCATTGCGCGCGCCATGGTGCTGGAGCCGAAATTCGTGCTGCTCGACGAGCCCACCAGCGCACTCGACATGTCGGTGCAGGCGCAGATCGTCGACCTGCTGCGCGACCTGCAGAGCCGTCACGATCTCGCATACCTGTTCATCAGCCATGACCTGAAGGTCGTGCGTGCGCTCGCCAACTATGTCGTTGTGCTCAAGAGCGGCAAGGTGGTCGAGGAGGGCACGGCGGACGCGATCTTCACCAGCCCGCAGGCCCCTTATACCAAGGCCTTGCTCGCCGCGGCCTTCGACATCGCCGTGGTGCATCGCGCAGCGGTCGCGACCTGACGCATCCCCTTCCGCGAGCACGCGCCAGGCACCTTGCGCTCCAGTTTGTATTTCGACGAATTCTAAAGTGAGGCCACGGCCTTGACAGGCGCTGCGCACACCGCAAAAAGTTGACGGCGCGTCTCAAGAAAGCTTCCTGCAGTGCAGTTTTGGGGATGCTGACGCGCTGCCGATGTCGGGGCCTTGAACCCCAACCATTGGAGACGAGCATGATCGATACGGCGAACTCGCGCCGCCGCGCGCCAGTCCCGACCGGCAGGCCGCCGGCACACCGTATTCACCGCGGTACCTGCGCGTCGCTTTCGCTTGCCGAGGCCCGGTCATGAGCCGGCTCCGCGATGACGCTGCCGGCGCAGGGGTGTCGCAGACGATCGGCCGCCTCGTCGGGCCCGAGCGCCTCGTTGGTCTCGGCTTCCGCTACTGGCTCAAGGGCTTCCGCACCGGCGACATCTCCTGCTGGGAGAAGGCATGGTGCGCGTATTCCAGCACGCTCGGCGAATCCGCTGCGCGGAGCGCCGTCACCGACCTCTCCTGCTGGGTGCGCTCCATCAACCGGCACGCGCAGCGCGATCTGGAGGTCGCCCTCGTCGATTGCGAGAGCTTCTGCCGTGACGAGTGCATCGCCATCGAGATGATCTCGGCCTGTCAGCATAACGCCTGCCCGGCCATGCGCGCCTGCGCCTTCGCGCTGCTCGGCTGCTCGATGATCGAGGAGGTCGTGCACGGCGCGGAGAGCTTCGCGGCGACGATGCGCAGCGCCGATCAGATTCTGCCCCCGTCCTTCGCCCATTGCTCCTCACTTCTGGCAATGCGGCCCGCCAGCACCTTGCCTCAGTGATCCGCAGGAAGCCGCAACGCCCATGATCGTCTGTTCCTGCCACGGCATCACCGACGCGGATATCGAGCAAGCGCTCGTCGAGGTCCTGAGCCAGCCCGACGCCCCGCTGCCCACGCCCGGGGTCATCTACCGCCAGCTCGCCAAGAAGATGGTGTGCTGTGGCTGCGCGCCGCTGGCGGTCAGCACGATCTACGAGAAGATCGATCAGCTGGCCGAAGCGGGCGTGGTCTGCCCCTACGCGTGCGCCTGCGCGCAAGGTCGCCTGCTGCGGTGCGCCAGCCAGACGCCCGCTCAACGGCTCATCGATCTGCCGCCGGTCGGGCGCCGCACCGCGGTCCCGCCTCCCTCCGTCAAGAGGGTTCTGGAGCCGGTCTGACGGCCCCGGTCCTTTCCCATGTCGGCAACCGACCCTGGCCCCTCGCCCTGAGGTGTCGTAAGTAAGGGCGTGCGCACTACGCTGCCCCATGGGGTTGGCGCGCGCCGGATCGCGGCAACCGAACCAAGTCATCGCCAGGCACGGGGAACTCAGCATGCAAGGCAAGAAAGAGGTCATCGACATCCTGAACGAGGCGCTCAAGCACGAGCTCGGCGCCGTCAACCAGTATTGGCTGCACTACCGCATGCTCGAGAACTGGGGCTTCACCAAACTTGCCCGAAAGGAGCGCAAGGAATCGATCGAGGAGATGCAGCACGCCGACAAGCTGGTCGCGCGCATCATCTTCCTGGAGGGCCTGCCCAACCTCCAGTACATCGCGCCCCTGATGATCGGCCAGACCTTGAAGGAGGTGCTGGAGTGCGACCTCAAGGGCGAGTTCAACGCGCGCGATCTTTACACCCGGGCGCGCGAAATCTGCCGCAAGCACGAGGACCTCGTGTCCATGCAGCTGTTCGAGGAGCTGCTGAAGGACGAGGAGGGCCACATCGACTTCCTCGAGACGCAGCTCGACCTGATGGACAAGATCGGCGTCCAGAATTACGGGCAGCTGCAAGCCGACGGTGCAGACGAGGCCGAGGGCGACTGAACGTCGGACCCCTCCCCCACCTTGTCATGCCGGAATTTCGCAAAGCGAAATATCCGGCACCCAGGCTCTGCGAGGCTGGGGTTTGGATGTTTCGCTGGGCCGCGCTCTCCGGGACGACAGCCCGTCGCTCTCACTTGCCGGGCTGCGGCGCGGCCCTGGACCCCCCGCGCGTGATATTGGGAAGCGGGCTCGGAGCTATCGCTTCGGCCGGGCCGACAGTCGGCGGCTGGGACGCAGCCGCTACGCCCTGAGGCTGGCTCTTGCCGTAAAGCAGGACGGCGCCGGCGATATCGCCGGTCTGCAGGCCGCGGAACGTCTCCTCGTAGCGATACCCCATGATCTGCCCGCCGCTGTTTGGATGATCGAGGCCGATGGCGTGCCCCACCTCGTGGGCTATGGTGTAGCGGAGATCGTAGGCGCGCAGGTTACCGTCGAAGCCGACCTTCCAGTGCCGCTCGGGATTGAGACAGATCAGAGCGCGGGAAATCGGCTTGATCGGCTCGGGCGAGAGCACATCATAGAACACGTTGGCGAAGGCCCACCCCTCGGGCTCCGTCTGGGCGCCGATCAGGACGTCGGGTTGCTCGGGCGCAATCGCCTCGCGGAAGCGAATGTTGGCAACGTCCTGCCACATCGCAAACGCAGCGGCCACCTCCTCGCGCATCGTCTGAGCGGAGACATTGGAGGCCTGCAACAGAGGGCCAAGCGCCGTCATGCGCCCGCAATTGCGCGCGCCCTGGAACTCGATATCGCCCGTGGCGATGCCATAGCTGACGGTGCGGGGCTCGCCTCCCCCCGGCGCCTTCCAGCGCACCCCATTACCCTCCAGCCTAAGGGTCTTGAAAATCCGGGCTTCTTCGGCCACAGCCGAAAAGCCCATCACGGCGCAGAGGAGCCCTGCGACCCAGGCAGCAACGCACAACTTCAAGACTTCCCCCGACTCTTCCCTATGGCACCGTCGTTCCGGTGCTTGTTTCTCCCATCTCGCATTCGCAGCATTTGCTGCGTCGCGCTTCGTTTGCGTTAACGATATGCGTGAGAAAATTCTGGGTCAATGCTCGGGCACCGCGGCATCGCAGCATGAAGTGCCTCGCGATTGCAAAAAAAGTCCCGGCACCGCGGGCTTTCAGTGGTTCCCGACGCCCGGCATCACGTTTGCGCGATGGAGCGTGAGCTCAGCCAGTGTGCGGACGGATGCGGCAGCGGTTCGCGACCGAGGCAGAGTGCCCTGGCGATGGGCACCGTAGAGACGCGGGCGGGTAGAATTTGCCGCGCCGCCGAGCACCGTCATGCATGCCACGCCGTTAGCGCGCAACTGCTATCGGCGCACGGCATTACGCCACCACAATCCTGACAAAATGCAGGACGGGAATTTCGACAGCGTGAGGCGAGGGCCACTCGATCGCGCACGACCGGCGGCTGGAACGGAGCGCCGAGGCCTTACAATTCCGTTCGCAGCTGCCGTCGCCGCATGATGCGGCGACCGATGACAGCACTGATCGCGCCCGACGGCTATCTCGCACTCGCAGGGAACTGGATCGGCTCAGGTCTGGTTTAGGCAGCATCATGCCGTGCGGCATAGAGAACAGGAGCGCCTCCATGAACGAAATGTTTGCCCAGGGCGACTTGCTGATTGAGCGGGTTGCCGACGTCGAACCCTCCGGGACCATCCTCACTGCCGACACCTCCGGTGTCACCGTGCTCGCGGAGGGGGAGCTCACCGGCCATCGCCATGCCATCTACGATCGCGTGACGATGTTCCGAGACGATGCCCTGGCCCGCGAGGTCCCGACCGGGCTCTACGTCGGCCATGTCAAAGTCGCCGGCGGCGCCGTGATCCATCACCAGGAGCACGCGCCGATCAACCTGACGGAAGGCACCTATCGCGTGCGGCGGCAGCGCGAGCTCGAGCCCAAGGACGCGGTGCTTGTCTCTGATTGAGATCCCACGTCTCTCCGACGAGCAGACCGACAAGCTCGCCGAATACGGGCAGCGGTGGTCCCGGCTGCGCAGCTCCACCGCTCCCAGCGACCGCACAGCGGCGGAACGGGGTGTGGTGGAGGCCTATGCGGCCGCGGGCCTGCCGCCGCCGCGCGAGATCGCGTGGGCCGGCGGGCCCGTGGAGCTGGCCCAATCATGGGCACGCGCGCGCGGCACGGCCGGCGACAATGTGCGCGCGCTCGTCGCCGATCAGGTGGTTCGCAAGGCGGAGATCGCCATCGATCGCGCCGTCGGTCTGGCGGTCCGGGTCAAGCTCGCGGGCGAGCCGGGCCTGTCGCGCGTGCCGGCGTTTTGCACCAGCATCGACGAGGCCGCGCTGCGCGACTGCGAACGGGTGCGACCTTATCTGCGCGTGCGCCTCGCCAGCCTGCTTGCGCGCGGCGGTCGCGTCTGGTTCAGCTTTGCATCCAGCGCCCTCGGCTTCCATTCAGCATCCTCGCTCGGCGCGCTCGAGTATTTTCACGACGCCTGCGGCCTCGAGCGCCAGACCCGGGCGCTGAAGGGACTGTGGCAGGTCGCCAGGAATGCCGGCTGGATGCTGCCGCATCGCGACGTGTGCTGGCTGGCGGAACGACCCGAAGTGCTGCAGCAGGACGCCCGAGGGCGCCTGCATGCGTCCGCCGGCCCGGCGCTCCGCTATCGCGATCAGTGGTCCGTCTATGCCTGGAAAGGCGTGCTGGTGCCGCGCTGGATCATCGAGCGGCCCGAGCTCGTCACCGTGCGCGCGATTTCCACGGCCCACGACCCGCAGGTCCGCCGCTGCATGATCGACATCCTCACACCCGAGAAGTTCATCGCCGGCGGCGGCGCGTATCGCGTCGCACAGGACGAGACGGGCGTGCTGTGGCGGCAGCGCTGGCGCTGGGAGGCCTGGTCGGCCGTGGAAGTGATCAACGGCACGGCCGAGCCCGACGGCACGCGCAAGCACTACTTCCTGCAGGTCCCGGCCAACATGCGCACGCCGCGCGAGGCCGTGGCGTGGACCTACGGGCTGCCCGAGCAGCGCTACCGGCCGACCGTGCGCACCTGAACTCAAGGGAATCTGCCGCGGCATGCGGCCCCCGAGGCTGCTACGTCTTGCAGTGCGGCCATGTCAGCGCGAAGCCCGGCGCTTGCGCGTGGCGGCCGCCTTGCGCGCCGACGCTGATTTGGCTGCGGTCGAGCGCGAAGCGGCGGCACGTCCGCCGAGGCGGCCGCCCTTGCGCGAGGCCGAGCGGTTCTCCGCCTTGCCGCGGCCCGAGCCGCTCTTCTTGCCGCCGCCCGTCTCCTTGTTGACGGTCGCCCACGCCCGGCGCGCGGCCTCGCGCGCTGGGACTCCACGGTCCTCGTAGCTGTCCTCGATATGCTCGGCCCTGCGCTTCCGCTTGTCCGTGTACTTTTCCTTCGAGCCCCTGGACATGAGTCCGCTCCTGTGGTTCCAGCTGGTTGCAGCGTGAACGCCCCGAAAATGCCGCTGTTCCCGCAGGAGAGCGATCCCGCGATGACCGAGGTGCTGTTCTACCAGCTCGAGCACCAGCCGATGGAGCGCGTGCTGCCGAGCCTGATCGAGAAGACGCTCGAGCGCGGCTGGCGCGCCGTTGTGCAGGCGGGCTCGGAAGAGCGCGTGGAAGCGCTCGACACGGCGCTATGGACCTATCGCGAGGAGAGCTTCCTGCCGCACGGCACCAAGCGCGACGGCAACCCCGCCATGCAGCCCGTGTTCCTGACGACAGAGGACGACAACCCCAACGGCGCGAACGTCCGCTTCCTCGTCGATGGGGCGGAGGCCGGCGACTTCACGCAATACGCGCGGGTCGTCTACATGTTCGAGGGGCGCGACGCGAGCGCGGTCGCAAGGGCGCGCGAGCAGTGGACCAGTGCCAGGAAAGCCGGCTGCGACGTCACCTACTGGCAGCAGTCGCCGGAGGGACGCTGGGAGAAGAAGGCCTGAAACCCGCCAGGGTTCGACCGCTCCCGCCCAAGCTTGCCCGCGGCCGGGACTTCCGGCCACACATGTCCGGCCGGACACAGAGCTTGGTTAATTCCGGCGGCGCAAGGAGTTCCGACTTCACAGCGCTCTCACGCTGCAATTGCGCTGGGCGCGCATCCTCTCCTCATCGATGCGCGGCGACAGGTGTGGTCGCCGACGTCCCATACAGGGAGAAATGCCATGAAGATCCTTCTGTCCGCTCTGCTCGCCCTATCCGTGCTGGCCGGCGTCGCCGGTTCCGCCAACGCCCTCGATCCCAAGACCTTCTGGGAAGAGAACGATCGCCAGACCCAGTGACGCTTTGGGCGGGTCGCGACGTCCCTGATCGCCGCGGCCCGACCCCTCTGGAGCCCGCGAGGTGCTGGAGGATCATCATGAAACCTTTGATCGGCACGGCCGTGTTCGGCCTCCTCCCCATTCCCCAGCCGTCGCCCGCTTCGCATTCCCTGGGCGATAGAGGAGAAGGCGCAGCCGCGCACGAGAAAGACCGCGAGGCGACGTGCTCCGAGCCCGAGGTGGCCGAGCGGCTGGCCACGGCGGAAGAGCTTGCCCGCCTGCGCCGCGAGCTCGGGCTGGGCTTCAAGGACCAATCGCGAAGCTTCGGCAGCGGGCGGCGATCCTGAGGGTCGCCGCGCAATATCGCGAGGCGCGTCTGCACCTGCCGCGAGGCGAGCGCTTGCTCCCTCACAGCAGATCGGCGACGGCCTCGCGGTATTGTTTCATCGCCGCCATGTGATCGGCGACCGTCCGGCCGGCGATGCGCTTGTGAGGCCCGCGGTTGTAGGTGCTGTTGACCGTGACGTGCGTCACGCCGGCCTCCTTCCATGCCAGGAACTGCCTGCGCCAGTCGTCGGGACCGCCCTCGCCGGTCGAGACCCAGACCTCGATGCCCACCGACTTGGGATCGCGGCCCTGCTCCTTCACGTAGCTCCTGAGCTTGGCGAACTCGGCATCGGCAACGGGTCCCGCCGGGTGCGCCAGCATGATCCAGCCGTCACCCCACTTGGCGATGCGCCGGAGCGTCACGTCCTCGTGGCCGCCGAACCAGAGCGGAATTGCGCGGCGGGCCGGGAGCGGGTTGATGCCGGCGTCCTCGATGGTGTGCCACTTGCCCTTGAAGGTAACGTGCGGCTCCGCCCAGAGCGCACGCATCACCTCCACCTGCTCCTCCTGCCGTTTGCCGCGGTTGTGGAAGTCCTCGTTGAGGCCGACGTACTCGACGGGGTTCCAGCCCACGCCGATGCCGAAGCGGAAGCGGCCGCCGGAAAGGACATCGAGAGAGGCCGCCTGCTTGGCCACCAGCGCCGTCTGCCGCTGCGGCAGAATCATCACCTGGGTCGAGAACCCGATGCCGCGGGTGCAGGCACTCAGATAGCCGAACAGAACGAAGGGGTCGTGGTAGAAGTCCTTGCTCGTATTGCGCGCCCCCCAATCGGGACGGCTGGCGACGTTGACGCCCAGCACGTGATCAGGGGCGCTGAGGCCGTTGTAGCCGAGCCCCTCGGCCGCCTGCGCGAAGTCGCGCACGACGATGGGATCGCCTTGGATGTCGACCAGGGGCAGGCTGATGCCGAGCTTCATGCAAATCCTCCCGATGGTGTTGTCCCACGCGACATGTGCCGGGCGCGGTTCGCCGCCAGACTAGGCCGTTGGGGCGCAGAGCGCGAGCCGGGCGTGCAAACGCTCCGGCGGTGGTTCCCTGATGCGACGGGATGCGATAGGGAGAAGGCATGAGCTATGCCTTCGACGAGGGGTTCCGGACGCTGGTCGCCGCGCGCTGCGCGGCGTTCCCACGCCAGGGCGTGGGTAGTGCCGTGGCGGACCTCAAGCGGGCCGCCGTTGCAATCACCCTTTTGCAAGCCGACGACGCGGGGCCGGATGGAGATGCGGCGTTCATCCTGACGCGGCGCATCGACGGCCTGCGCGCGCACGGCGGGCAATGGGCGCTGCCGGGGGGCCGCTGCGACGCGGGTGAGACGCCGGTGCAGGCGGCGCTGCGCGAGCTCGTCGAGGAGATCGACCTGCGATTGGAGGCCGGCGCCGTCCTGGGCCTGCTCGACGACTATCCGACCCGCTCGGGCTATCTCATCACGCCCATTGTGCTGTGGGCGGGGGCCCGCGCGCGCCTGCGGCTCAACGCGGACGAGGTCGCCTCCGTGCACCGCATCCCGGTCGCCGACATCATGCGCCCCGACGCGGTAAGCTTCACCACGATCCCCGAGAGCGACCGGCAGGTCGTGCGTGTCAGGATCAACGGCAACATGGTCCACGCCCCCACGGCGGCCATGATCTATCAGTTCCGCGAGGTCCTGGCCGGACGCGCGACGCGCGTGGCCGACCTCGAGCAGCCCGTGTTCGCATGGCGATAGATCCCCTCTCCCCACTCTTCAGTTGACAGAAGGCTGGGGCGAGGAGCGGAAAGAGGGACGGCGCGAGCCTTGTGCTGCCCCTCACCCCGAGCCACTCCCCGCCTTGCGGGTGAGAGAGGAGCTACCGCGTCTTGATGAACGTGCCGTCGCGCAGCTCGCTCACCGCCTGCTGCAGCTCGGCCTGCGTGTTCATGACGATGGGCCCGTACCAGGCGACCGGCTCCTGGATCGGCTTGCCCGACACCAGCAGGAAGCGGATGCCCTCGTCGCCCGCCTGGACGGTGACCTCGTCGCCGCTGTCGAACAGCACCAGCGAGCGGTTGCCGGTCTGCTCGCGCACCAACGTCTCCGCTCCGTCGATCTCCTTCTCGGTGAGGACACCGAAGGGCTGGGACGCCGCACGGAACGAGCCCGAGCCCTCGAACACGTACGCAAAGGCGTGACGCTCGGTCTCGACGGGCAAGGTCTTGCGCAGTCCCGGCGGCACCCACACGTCGAGATAGCGGGGGTCGGCCGCGACGCCCTCGACCGGGCCGCGCCGGCCCCAGAAGTCGCCGCAGACGATACGCACGCGCGTGCCGTCGTCGTCGATCACCTCGGGCACCTCGCCCGCCTTGACGTCCTGGTAGCGCGGCGCCGTCATCTTGAGGGAGGACGGCAGGTTGGCCCAGAGCTGGAAGCCGTGCATGCGGCCGCGGGAATCGCCTTCGGGCATCTCCTGGTGGAGGATGCCGCTGCCGGCGGTCATCCACTGCACGTCTCCGGCTCCCAGCGCGCCCGTGTTCCCGAGGCTGTCGCGATGCTCGACCGTGCCGGCGAGCACATACGTAATCGTCTCGATGCCCCGATGCGGGTGCCAGGGAAACCCGGCCCGGTAATCGTCGGGCCGATCGTTGCGGAAATCGTCGAGCAGCAGGAACGGATCGAACGCGGCCGTATCGCCGAAGCCGAAGGCGCGGCGCAGCTTCACGCCGGCCCCTTCGATGGCCGGCTTGGACTGGATGATGCTCTTCACAGGACGGATGGACATCTGGGTCTCCCATTGCTCGATGGAGGAGGGCGCCTGCCGGATCAGGCGGCACGCGCCGTGGCGCTGCCGGAAAAACGCGCCGCAAGCGCCACAAACTGATCGACGAAGGCTTGCAGGAACTGGCGCGTGCCGTCATCGGTGATGTTGTCGCCGGCATCGACCAGGTCCGGCCTGAACGTGATGTAGGCCTCCCCGCCCATGACGACGGCGCCGAGACTGCCCAGCACCTGGCGCAGATGCTGCTGCGCCACGGCCGTGCCGATGGCGCCCGGCGACGTGCCGGTGATGGCGGCGGGCTTGCCGATCCACACGCTCTGGCCATAGGGCCGCGCACCCCAATCGATTGCATTCTTGAGAGCGGCGGGGATGGAGCGGTTGTGCTCGGGCGTGACGAAGAGCAACGCGTCGGCCGCTGCAATCTCCGCCTTGAAGCGGGCAACGCTGGCTGGCAGCGGCCTTTCAACGTCCTGGTTGTACATCGGCAGATCGTCGATTCGGACGAGCTTCGCCGTGATTTTGCCGTCCGCGAGCTTGACCAGCGCCTGGGCCAGCCTGCGGTTGATCGACTGGAGGCGGTTGCTGCCCACCACGACGGCAACATTGACCTCAGGCATCTTATATCCCATCTCGGTTATCATCAGATACTGAGGCTAGATAGATGACCACCAGGCGAGCGCAAGAACGCACAGCGATGTTACCCGGTAACCTGCATGTGCCCGAGGACTGCCGCATGGTGAGCGAGGTGCTCGAGCGCATCGGCGACAAGTGGAGCGTGCTGGTAGTGGTGACGCTCGGCGACGGGCCCAAGCGCTTCAACGAGCTGCGCCGGGCGATCGCCAGCATCTCCCAGCGCATGCTGACGCTGACCTTGCGCGGTCTGGAGCGCGACGGGCTCGTCACGCGCACGGTATTCCCCACCATTCCGCCGCGCGTCGACTACGCGCTGACCGATCTCGGACGCTCGCTGCTCTCCCCCGTCGGCGCGCTCGGCACCTGGGCGCGCCAGAACCACGCCCGGATCGTCAAGGCCCGGGTGCAGTTCGATGCAAAGGGAAGCAATCGGGGTTAGGTCGCGACACGTCCCCGAGCGCGAATCTCGGAGGAGGAGGTGTCGAGGCGGAAACGCCGCTCGGGGATCTCGGTGAAGAGATCGCCATATCGCCGAGGTACTGCGACGTCGCTCAGCGCCCGCAGACGTCCCGCGGCGTCGACGCGCACGGCCACCAGAAAGCTGCCTCCGGAGCTGGCGATTTCCTCGAGCGCGCCGTGCATTCGAAGGTGGTCGTCGCCATAGTATCTGGGCGCAACCAGCCGCTCCGCCGTATCCGCCCCGATCACGAACGTCGTCCTGGGAAACAGGCGCGACTTCTCGACGAAGGTGGGCGCTCTCGTGAGCTCCACCGGCGACTTCCAGGCGAATTGGGAAAGCCGGTGCCTCACCGTGGTGTCTGCCAGGGGCGGCTTGTCGACGTTGGTGACGGAGATCTCGAACGCCAGGGGCTGCTGCCGCAGCTCCTCGGCGACCCGCGCCAGCAACACATGCCCGGCGTGCACCGGGTTGAAGGAGCCAGGCATCAGTACGACGGGCTGCGGCGCCGACAGCATCAGCTGGCCATCGGGCTGGGCGGTGACGCGGTCGACCACGCCCGCCAGGAGCTGATCGATCGTATCCGTGGTCGCGACGACCGTCTCCGCAAAATGCTCATCCGCATCGAGCAGACTGCGTGGCGACGGCGCGGCAATCCCGCATGCATGGGCGAGCCACAGGACGATGGCGCGCGAAACAAGGTCTTCCTCAGCGGCGCGATCACGTCGTCCCTTACCCATCACGCCCGTGCAGTGCGCGATGCGGGCAGAGCTTGCGAATGCGATGTGAAACCGATGCTCACCCTTGCGCGGGCGGTCGCTCACCAGGGCTGCAGTGGCTCCGAGGCCGACGAGATCGGTGCCCGCCGGCACCAGCCTGGCTGCGCGCGCCCGCACGCTCCGGGCCATCGCGATTGCAGTGTCGGCACTGCATGCCTGTGCCGGTGCAAAACCCAGAAAGCTCGCAAGCGCCAGCGCGTCGTAGGGAACCTGCGCTTCGACCAGCAGCCGGGAGCCCCCGGGAACACGCAGCAGCTCCCCGACCGCCCCGCTGCCGCCCCCGGTGATCGCGAGTGCAGCCTTGCGGCCAGACGCGTGCAATGCGGAGATCAACTGTTGCCACGCGGCGTCCGACGGGCTCATGGGGCGTGTGGTCCAAGCAGGAAAGCGCCACGCGGATGCTGAAAGACAAGCGGAGCGGAGTCAACAGACGGCGCCTGGAAGGTTGGCGAACGCATCGATCGCACCGGGCCATTGAGGTCCCGGCGAGGCCGGGTTGATGCAGAGCAGCAGTCCTCCCCAGGGCTCGCCTGCGTGCTAGGCTGCCGCCGACACCTCAGGGGAGACACCTATGGCCAAGGCCCGCAAAGTCATCATCACCTGCGCCGTCACAGGCTCGATCCACACGCCGTCGATGTCGCCACACTTGCCAATCACGGCGGAGGAGATCGCCGACGCCGCGGTCGGGGCTGCCGAGGCGGGCGCGGCCATCGTGCACCTGCACGCGCGCGACCCGAAGGACGGGCGGCCCGACCAGTCGCTGGAAGCGTTCGCCCCGTTCCTCAAGGTGATCAAGCAGCGCTCCGGCTGCGTAGTGAACATCACCACGGGCGGGGCGCCGACCATGAGCATCGAGGAGCGCGTGAAGCCGGCCGCCACCTTCAAGCCCGAGGTCGCCAGCCTCAACATGGGAAGCATGAACTTCGGGCTCTACCCCATGCTGGCGCGGCAAAAGCAGTTCAAGCACGACTGGGAGAAGCCCTATCTCGAAGGCTCCCGCGACCGCATCTTCAAGAACACGTTTGCCGACATCGAGTACATCCTCACCACGTGCGCCAACAACGGCTCTCGCTTCGAGATCGAGTGCTATGACATCGGCCACCTCTACACGCTGCGCCATTTCGCCGATCGCGGCGTGGTCAAGCCGCCGTTCTTCATTCAGTCCGTGTTCGGCATTCTGGGCGGCATCGGCCCGCACCCCGAGGACGTCATGATGATGAAACGCACCGCCGACCGCCTCTTTGGCAGCGAGTATCACTGGAGCGTGCTGGGCGCCGGCCGCAACCAGATGCCGATTGCCGCACAGGCCGCGGCGATGGGCGGCAACGTGCGCGTCGGCATGGAGGACTCGCTTTGGATCGGCCCCGGCCGCCTCGCCAAGAGCAACGCCGAGCAGGTGGCCAACGTCCGCAAGATCATCGAGGGCCTCGGCCTCGATATCGCGTCCAGCGACGAGGCGCGCGAGATGCTGCAGCTCAAGGGCGGCGACAAGGTCGGATTCTAGAACGCGATCAGCCCCGCTTGCTGTCATCCCTGAATTTCGCAAAGCGAAATATCCGGGACCGAGGGCAACAGACGCGGCCCCTGTGTGCCGGCTCCGCGCGCACACACGGCCGGGATGACTAGTGTCCTCCAGATCGCGGAATTCGTTCAACACATGCGGCAGAACGAGACGAATTTCGCGATCAGGACGCTAGTCCACGTGGTCGTGCGTCAGCATGAGCTTCATCTTCGTGCAGGGCACCGGGGCCGTGCTCACATTGCCCAGCGCCGCCGTCCTGACGGCGCCCGACTGGCCCGGTCGCGGCTCCATGTGCGGGTAGTCGTGCCTGCCGAGCGGGAAGTGGACGCCGAAGCGCGGGTTGAGCCGAGCGAACTCCTGCAGGCAGATGAACTCGGCCTCGCTGCCTGTGCCTGGCCGCACGTCGAGGGCGATGCCCAATTGATGCCGCGACGTGCTGCGCACCACGATGGTGCGGCTCTTGCCCTTCTTCTTCTTCTTGATCTTGACGACGCGCGGCCGCCCCGCGCACGGCCCCTTCTCGCCGATGCACACGCACGTCTGCTCCTCGACGGTGCGGTGGGCCGACGTGATGGTGACGGCGCCGTGGACATGGCGGAAAGCATCCAGGAAAGCCGCGGCGGAGGTGGCAAACGATGTTGCGAGCCTGTCGAGATTCTTGTCCTCGTAGGTCTTGCAGTCGCGGTCCGAGGTGCCGGACCACTCGCGCGGCAGTCCCTTCAGGAAGGTGACCGCCCGCTGCTCCAGGCTCACCTTCTGCATGATGTCCTGCGCTGCAGCATCGCTGCCGAGCCCTGCTGCAGCGAACAGCAGGGCAAGGGCATACGCCCCGTGCCTTTTCATCGTAGCGCCCCTTTTTCTTTTTTCTTTAGAGGCGCTTTAGCAAAAGGCGCGCGCAACTGCAAATCGGCGAGGACGTGCTATACTGGCCGCACGGCGAATTCGGTGGCTCGAAAGACGCTCGCCATTCGATTTATGGCGGCTTTGTGGCGCCGGATCGGAAGAGCTGGATGCCTGCATGGAGCGCGGTCCCTGACCGCAGTCGCACACGACACCTCGAACGCAGGGTGAGCCCATGAAGATCATCAGCGGCGGTCAAACCGGCGTTGATCGCGCGGCCCTTGACGTGGCCATCGAGCGGGGCATGGACTGGGGCGGATGGTGCCCGAAGGGCGGCTGGGCCGAGGACTTTCCCGAGCCGCCGGGCGTCCTGACGAAATACTCGCGATTGAAGGAGACCCCGCTCCGCAATCCGGTCCAGCGCACGGAGTGGAACGTGCGCGACAGCGACGCCACCCTGATCGTCACCGACGCCGCCGGATTGTCCGTGTCGATCGGGACGGGACGAGCTCACAAATGGGCGCGTCAGCACGGCAAACCCGACCTCATCGCCGATGCCAGCGATCCGGAGGCCCATGCGCTTGTGAATGCGTGGCTCGCGGCCCAACGCAAGCGCTTCGGTCCGCACATGATCCTCGGCGTCGGCGGACCGCGCGAGAGCGAGGCGCCCGGCATCTACGTGCGCGCCCGCGCCTTGCTCGCCGAGGTCCTCCACCGCCCGTCCTGAATTGCCGCGGGCGCCGTGCCTCGCAGAAGGCTATGCGCGGGACTTCGCCTTCGTCTTGGCGGCTTCGATCTCCTCCTCCACCTCGCGCAGGCGGTCCTTCCCGAAAAACATCTCGTCACCGACGAAGAACGTCGGTGCGCCGAAGGTGCCGCGCGCGACCGAGGCTTCGGTATTGGCGAGCAGCTTGTCCTTCACGTCCTGATCCTGGATGCGGGCGAGCGTGCGCGCGCCGTCGAGGCCGGACTGCGCGAGGGCGGCCGTGATCACGGCTGGATCATCCATCTTCAAGCCGTCCTCCCACATGTTGCGGAACACGGCATCGACGTACCGGGCTAGCTGTCCGTCCATCTCGGCGGCCACGGCCCCGCGCATGACTTGCACAGTGTTGACGGGAAAATGCGGGTTCATCTTGAACTGCGCCAGCCCGTGCTTCCTGATGAAGCGGACGAACTCCAGGCGCTGGTACTCGAGCTTGTTCTTGATGCCCTTGAACTGGACCATCGGCGCCTGGTTGTTGGTGAGCTTGAACACGCCGCCGAGCAGGATCGGCACGTAGATGAGCTTGGCGCCCGTGCGCTGCTCGATGCCGGGGATCAGCTTGTGCACGAGATAGGCGTTCGGACTGCCGACGTCGAAATGAAACTCCACTTTGGGCGCCGCCGCTTGCGTCATGGGTGCATCTCCTCGCGTTTTGGCCGGCTGCAGTCCTCCGCGGCGCGGGCGATCAAAGCGTGCGGTGGATCATGCCGAGCCAGGCACACACTTCGCGCGCGTGGGAGGCTGGCGCGTCAACTGGATAATATACCCGGTCGATGCGGCCGTCCTTGAGCCCGAGGGTGAGACGCTTCAGGTAGCGCACGCCGCCGGTAGCGAACGTCGGCAGCGCCAGCTTCTCCTGCAGAGCGAAGGCCTCGTCGCTCACGATCTCGTAGGGCAGCGCCAACCGCTCGACGAACTCGCGCTGATACTCGCTCGGCTGCGTGGAAAGGCCGAACACCTGGATGCCGAGATCGCGGAAGCCGATGTGCAGATTGCGGAAGCCCTCCGCCTCGGGCGTGGAGCCGTGCGCGCCGGGAATATCGTCCCAGCTCGGAGGATTGGGCTGTCCAGGACGGCCGGTCCAGGGGTAGCAGAAGACGACGACGCGTCCCGACAGCTCGGCAAAACTGACGCTGCGGCCCGCGGTCGTGGGGAGTGCAAGGTCGGGCATGCGCCGGCCCCGCTTGAGGTGCCGGACGCCCTCGCTCTCCCCCAGCGCGCGGGAATGGAGGCTCATGGGGCTCGGTGCTCCCGCAGCCAGGCGCGCACGTCCTCCGCGTTCCTGTCCGGCGGAAA
Source organism: Hyphomicrobiaceae bacterium (assembly GCA_050248715.1). Classification (GTDB taxonomy): domain Bacteria; phylum Pseudomonadota; class Alphaproteobacteria; order Rhizobiales; family Hyphomicrobiaceae; genus AWTP1-13. The sequence continues at coordinate 26,295 of JBFWRV010000052.1, forward strand.
CACGGGGTAGAACACCTTGCTGACGGTCCCATGATCGATGATCAGCGCCAGGCGCTTGATGAGCGTGAGCCCCGCCACCTGCATGGTCGGCAGCCGCATCGCATTGGTGAGCGCCAGGCTTGCATCCGACAGCAGCGGGAAGGGCAGGTGCAAGCGCTCCACGGCCTCGCGCTGGTAGCCCGTGTCCTGGGTGGAGAGGCCAAAGACGCGCGCAGCCCCGGCCTCGATGAGCACCTTGTGCAGGTCGCGGAAGGCGCAGGTCTGCGGCGTGCAACCGCGCGCGCCGGGAATGAGGTCCCAGTTGTCGACGAGCGAGGGCTTGCCGGGCTCGCCGGTGCGCGGATAGGCGAACACCACGACGCGGCCGGCAAGCTGCGCCAGCGACACCTGCCTGCCATCCGTGGCGGCAAGCGCGATGTCCGGCACCTTCGCACCGGGCAGATGGCGCGCCGCGCCGTCATCGGCGGGTGCGGGGATCTTCGACCAGTCAACAGTGTGCAGATTGGGATTGGCGGCCGTGGGCATGGGCACCTCAACTATCGAGCACCCGGTAATGATAGCCGCCGACACGAGCGTAATCGAGCCTGGCGTAGAGGGCCTGGGCGGGGGCGTTGGCCGCGACGGCCTGCAAGGCGGCGACGGTGGCGCCTCGGGCCGCGCCCCACGCCTCCAGGGCGCGCATCACGCGGCTGGCCGCCCCGGTGCGCCGGCGCGATGCCAGCGTCATCACGCACTCCGCGATCACGACACCCTCGGCCAGGACGCCGAGCGCGGTGGCAACGGGCTCGCCGCCCTCGCGCACGAGCAGGAAGGCGCTCGGGCGCGGCACGCGCGCAAGGATGGTCGGGGCGAAATCGCGGCGGCTCTGCGTGATGCCCGAGAGATAGACCGACTGCCAGGCCTCACCGGCACGATCGGCGATCTCGACGCCCGGATCGATGCCTCCCGAAATGGCCGGCGAGATGCGCTTGGCAAGACAGGTGCACGGCTCCTGCAGGCGATAGCCGCGCCGCGCCAGCCTGGCATCAAGGTCCGCAGGCGCGTTGACATCGCAGACCTGGAACATGGGAGACCCGCCGCGTGCGCGATAGCGCCGCTCCGCCTCGTCGAGCGCCAGCTCCGCGTCCGCGCCGTGGTAAGCGAGCGCCGACACCGAGTTCGCTCGCTGCGAGCCGCCGCCGGAGTAGCGCCACAGCCAACCGTCGATGTCGGCGGTCTCGGACGCCGGCCATGCGAACACTGCGGTGCGCTCGATCGCCAGGAGTGTGTCGCGTGGGAGGTGCACTGATGCGAATCCCTTCATCGGCCAAGGTCATGCCCGGGTCGTGTCGGAGGCGCGCCTCCGGCACGGTCGAGGACACGCCCCAGGGACGATGGCGGGCATCCACGACACCCCGCCGCCTCACCGAATATGTTTGCATGGATCCCCGCTTGCGCGGGGGATGACGTCATTCCTTCCCTCGCAGCAGCCGTGCCTTCTGGCGCTGCCAGTCGCGCTTGGCGACATCCTCGCGCTTGTCGTGCAGCTTCTTGCCCTGCGCCAGCGCGATCCGGAGCTTGGCGCGGCCGCGCGCGTTGAAATAGAGCTCGAGCGGGATCATCGTCATGCCCTGCCGGTCGACGGCGACGGAGAGCTTGTGGATCTCACGCTTGTGCAGCAGCAGCCGCCTCGGACGGCGCGGGTCGTGCTGGAAGAAGGCGCCGGCCTTCTTGTATTCGGGGATGTACGCGTTGATGAGGAAGATGCCGCCCTTCTCGGCCGAGGCGTAGCTCTCGGCGATGTTGGCCTCGCCCGCGCGGAGCGCCTTCACCTCCGTGCCGGTCAGCGCGATGCCGGCCTCGTAGGTGTCCTCGATGCGATACTCGAACCGGGCCCGACGATTCTCGGCAATGCGTTTATGGCCGTCGTCCTTGTCGGCGGCCATGGCCGTCCTCTCTCACGTGCGGGCCCGGCAGGTCGGCGACCGCTACTCGGCAGCCTTGGCCTGCAGCAGCCCGATGCGCGCCAGCACGTCGTCGATCGCCTTCTTGGTCGAATCCGCCAGCGGCGCCAGGGGCAGCCGGCAGTCAGGCGAGCCGATGACGCCGAGACGCCAAGCCGCGTACTTCACCGGCGCCGGATTGGTCTCGACGAACAGCACGTCATGCAGGGGCATCAGCTTGTCCTGCAGCTCGAGCGCGGTTCCCCAGTCGCCCTTGAGACAGGCATTCTGGAACTGCGCACACAGGCGCGGGGCCACGTTCGCCGTGACGGAGATGCAGCCCTGGCCGCCGTGCGCCATGAAGCCCAGAGCTGTGCTGTCCTCGCCCGACATCTGGATGAAGTTCTTGCCGCACGTCAGCCGCTGCTGCGTGACGCGCCCGACGTTGGCGGTGGCGTCCTTGACCCCGACCACATTCTTGAGCTGGGCGCAGCGCGCCATGGTCGGCACCTGGATGTCGACGATGGTGCGAACCGGCACGTTGTAGACGAAAATCGGGATGTCGGCCGCTTCGCTGATCGCCTTGAAGTGGCGGTAGAGGCCTTCCTGAGTGGGCTTGTTGTAGTAGCCCGTGGAATGCAGCACGGCGTCGGCCCCCGCCTTCTTGGCGTGCAGCGTGAAGTCGATCGCCTCCGCGGTGGAGTTTGAGCCGGCCCCGGCGATCACCGGCACGCGCTTCTTGGCCGTCTTGATGCACAGCTCGATGACGTGCTTGTGCTCCTCATGGCTCAGCGTCGGGCTCTCGCCCGTCGTTCCGACGGGGACGAGGCCGTGCGAGCCCTCGGCGATCTGCCACTCAACCAGCTGTTGGAATGCCTTGTCGTCGACGCTGCCGCCCTTGAAGGGCGTGACGAGCGCCGTGAATGAACCCTTGAACATGGGTTGCTCCCGAGCTTGGGATCCTCGCTCCATTTGCGGCGTATCGCTTTGCCTTGAACGCCGCGCTTCATCTTGATAGCTTTTTGCGAGACCGGCGCAACAAGAGAAATGGCACAAAGCGTGCCCCGGCCCCCTCTGCGCACTATGCCGGCGGCTGGCGAACCGGGCAAGGCGACCCGACCCGCCTTTGCACGGTCATGTTGATGCCTTGTTTGCGCAGGAATGCTGGGATTCTTCCTTCAGCGCTGAGTAGCCGGACCACACGTGATCGCAGATTGGACGTGATGCGACCCATTTTGAACATGCAACGGACACTTCCCTGGCTGCTGATGGGGGCCCTGGCGGCTCCGGCATTCGCAACCGGGGCATCGGCCCAATCGTCGGCTCCCAAGCCCGCAGCGCCGAAGACCGCGGTGCCGAAGAAGCCGGCGACTGCGCCGCAGAAACTCGCGACCGGCGAGCGCCCGGCTGCAGCGTCGCCGGCGGCCCCCTCCACCGCCTCGCTAGCTCCTTTGGCGGAGGAAGCCGACCACGTGGCACGCTACGACGTGGCCATTGCTCCCACGCGCGACCACGCGCTGTCGGCCGACGACTCCGCCAAGTTGCGCGAATCGATTGCCGACGCGGCGGGCGGCCGGATCGGCGAAGCCAAAGCGCTGCGGGACAAGATCTCGGAGCCCGCCGCGCGCAAACTTGTCGATTGGTATCTCTACCGTGGCGGATATGGCACGGCCTCGGAAGTGCGCGCCTTCCTCGACGCCAATCCGGCCTGGCCCGACCGCAACCTGCTGACCCAACGCGCCGAAGAAGCCCTTTTCAATGCCCAGCCCTCACCGCGCGAGGTCAAGGCCTTCTTCGCCAGCGGCCAGCCCAGGACCGCGGTCGGCTATGCGGCGCTGGCCGGAGCCCTGCTGGCGGACAAGGAGCAGGACAAGGCCAAGACGCTGGCGCAGCGGGCATGGATCGATCTCGACATACCCGCGAGCCTCGAGCCCGCCTTTCTGGCGCGCGTCGGCAGCCTGCTCGGCGAGGCCGACCACAAGCATCGCCTTAATCGGTTGCTGCTCAACGACAGCCGCTGGACCGGCGAGCGCAACGAACGCGCCGCCGTAATCCGCCGCACGATCGCGCTGCTGTCCGAGGCCGAGAAGGCAAAGGCTCGGGCGCGCCTGGCCGTGTTCCTGCGCGCCAAGAACTCCGCGCAGCTCCTCGCGAAGCTGCCGGCCCAGGACCAGAGCGACTGGGGGCTTGCCGTCCAGCGCGCCCAGGCCCTGCGCCGTCAGAAGAAGGAGGCTGAGGCCTGGAAGGTGCTGCTGGAGGGCCCGCAGCCGACGCTCCCGGTGAAATCGGATGGATGGTGGGAGGAGCGGCGGGCCAACGCTTACGCGGCGCTCAGGATCGGCAAGCCGAAAACGGCCTATCAGCTGGTGAAGGACCCCGGGGCTCTCTCGATCAACGCGGCCAAGGATGCCGCGTTCATGGCCGGATGGCTGGCGCTGCGCCATCTCAACGACGCCAAGCTGGCGCTTCCCCATTTCCAGGCGCTGGCCCAAAGCGCGGACGGCCCGCTCAGCAAGGCCAAGGGCCATTATTGGCTCGGACGCGCCCATGAGGCCTTGCGCGAAAACGAGAAGGCGAAGGAGCAATACACGTCCGCTGCCGCCTTCATCGATACGTTTCACGGGCAGCTCGCGCGCCTCAAGGTCGATTCAGGCACGCGGGTCCTCAAGGTCGCCCCGCCGGCCAGGCCGACGCCCGACGAGATCGCCCGCTTCAACGGCTCGGATGCGGTGAAAGCCGCAGTGATCGCGCGCAAAGCGGGGCTCGACGTCAGCCTCGTGCGCGCCTTCCTCTTCCACCTGCGCTACCACCTCAAGACCGAGGCCGAGGTGGCCATGGTGGCGCATCTGGCCGAGGCGCTGGGCGACACGCAGAGCGCGGTGCGCATCGGCAAGACCGCGATCGCCCGCGGCATGAACCTCGTCTACTACGCCTATCCGATCCACTCGCTGCCGACCTACAAGCCGCTGCGCCAGCCGCCCGAGCCCGCCTTCATCTTCGGCATCGCCCGCCAGGAGAGCGAGTTCAACTCGCTGACCATGTCCGGGGCCGGCGCCCGCGGCATCCTGCAGGTCATGCCGGTGACGGCCAAGCACGTCTGTCGCGACTACAATCTCAAGTGCGACATTGCCCGCCTGATGAAGGACCCGGCCTACAACACCATGCTCGGCAGCGCCTACATCGCCGACCGCATGCAGGAGTTCTCCGGCTCCTACGTGCTGACCCTGGCCGGCTACAACGCCGGCCCGGGACGGGCGCGCGAATGGATCAAGGAGTTCGGCGACCCGCGCGATCCCAAGGTCGACGCAATCGACTGGATCCACCGCATCCCCTTCGAGGAGACGCGCGAGTACGTGCAGAAGGTCCTCTCCAACATTCAGGTCTACCGGGCGCGGCTCGGCGAGGAGGAGACCGCACTGCGCCTCAACGCCGACCTCAAGCGTCTCTCGGCAGCGCCGTCGGCGCCGCAGTAGGGCGCAAACGCCGAAGGCGCATTGCGCCGGCCATGCGGGAGGGCGCAATACGGCTTCGCCTCGTGCGCCCTACGCGCTAATGTTGCGCGCAACCCTCGGCCAACGGATGCTCGCCGATGAACCAGCCGCACGCCAAGCCTGCCGCCAACGGGGCTACTGCGCCAGCCGACTTCGATGCGGTGATCGTCGGCGCCGGCTTTGCCGGCCTCTACATGCTTCACCGGTTGCGCGGCATGGGGTTTTCCGCCCGCGTGCTGGAAGCCGGCAGCGGCGTCGGCGGCACCTGGTACTGGAACCGCTATCCGGGCGCCCGCTGCGACGTCGAAAGCGTGCAGTACTCCTACCAGTTCGACGACGTCCTGCAGCAGGAGTGGGAGTGGACGGAGAGATACGCCACTCAGCCCGAGCTGCTGCGCTATGCCAATCACGTCGCCGACCGCTTCGATCTGCGCCGCGACATCCAGTTCAACACCCGCGTGAAGAGCGCGAGCTTCGAGGAGGCCGCGGGACGTTGGGTCATCGAGGCCGAGGACGGCACCCGTGTCACGGGCCGCTTCTGCATCATGGCGACGGGCTGCCTTTCCTCGCCCAACCTGCCGAAGTTCGCCGGCCTCGATAGCTTCAAGGGCGAGCGCTATCACACGGGCTACTGGCCGCACGAGGAGGTCGACTTCACCGGCAAGCGCGTCGCCGTCATCGGCACGGGCTCCTCGGCCGTGCAGTCGATCCCCATCATCGCCGAGCAGGCCAAGCAGCTCTACGTCTTCCAGCGCACCGCCAACTACGCCGTGCCGGCGCAGAACGCTCCGCTCGAGCCCGCGTACGTGCGCAAGGTCAAGGCCGACTACCCGGCCATGCGGGCGCGCGCCAAGACGACCATGACGGGCATCGATTTCGACTACAGCGACCGGGAGGCGCTGGCGACGTCCCCGGAGGACCGCGCACGCGAGTACGAGCGGCGCTGGAACGGCGGCGGCCTATGGTTCCTCGGCGCCTTCCGTGACCTGATGGTCGATCAGGAGGCCAACGACACGGCCGCGGACTTCGTGCGCGACAAGATCCGCTCGCGCGTCGACGACGCGAGAGTCGCCGAGCTGCTGGCACCGAAGAACACCATCGGCTGCAAGCGGCTGTGCGTGGACATCGACTACTACGAGACCTTCAACCGCCCCAACGTCACCCTCGTCGATCTCAACCAGTCGCCGCTAGAGGCCATCACGCCGGCCGGCGTGATGGTCAAGGGCCGGGAATACGAGGTCGATGCCATCGTCTTCGCGACCGGCTTCGATGCCATGACGGGCGCGCTGCTCAAGATCGACATCAAGGGCTGCGGCGGGCTGCGGCTCGCCGACAAGTGGGGCGAGGGGCCGCGCACGTACCTGGGCGTCGCCATGGCCGGGTTCCCCAACCTCTTCACCATCACCGGGCCAGGCAGCCCCTCGGTGCTCACGAACATGCTGCCGACCATCGAGCAGCACGTGGAGTGGATCGCCGACGCCATCAAATACCTGCGCGATCACCGCCACACCCGCATGGAGGCGAGCCCCGCGGCCGAGGAAGAGTGGGGCATGCACATCGGCGAGCTCGCCGGCGGCACGCTGCGCTACACCTGCAACTCCTGGTACCTGGGCGTGAACATTCCCGGCAAGCCGCGGGTTTTCATGCCCTACATCGGCGGCTTCCCGCGCTACATCGAGAGATGCAACGAGGTGGCAAGGGGCGGCTACGAGGGCTTCCTCCTCGACTAGGCGCGTATCGCCAGCGTGCCGGAAAACGCGTCGGTCCTCGGGCTTGTTGTCCCGAGGGTCGCCGAAACATCCGGCACGGCTGGAGATTGCAGCCCCGGGGCCGGCCCTCGGCCCGTCGCCCGCCGCGATCAAACCGGGCCGAATGCCCGAGCTTCAAGCCGCGACGGGATCAGCGGTCCTGTCTGCGCACTGTTGCGATCTGGGCGCCGTTCCGGCCGCCGGTGTTGGAAAACCGAACCATCTGCGCGCCATCTCTAGGCGATGCCGTTACAGTCGGCTGCTTGACGGGGAGAGGCCGCGGCTTGACGGCGCTCGGCCCCCCCAAACCCCGGTTGACCGCACGGGCACGCTCCACACGCATCGGAGGAATGGCGACCGCGGGCGGGGGAGGCGGCACCCTGCCCACGCGAGCCGGGCCCTTGTTGGGGGCATGGGCCGCACGCAGTGGGGCCGCACGCGGTGCGGCGGCCAAGGGCGGGGGAGGCAGCACCCTGCCAACGCGAGCCGGGCCCTTGTTGAGGGCGTAGGCCGCACGCGGCGCGGCAACCGGCGGCGCCCTGCCCACACGTGTCGGCCCCTTGTTGAGGGCGTAGGCCCCACGCGGGGCGGCATTCGGCGGAACGAAGTTCCTCTTGCCGCGCGCATGGCCGGCATCGACGAATCCTCCGCGCCAGCCATAGTAGGGCCGGCCATAGCCGTAGTAGCCCGGAGACGGATAATACGTCGGCGGAGCGTAGTAGGCCGGCGCGTAGTAGGAGGGCGCGGGATAGTAGACAGGCGCCGCGTAGATCGGGGCCGCGTAGTAGGAATAGGCCGGTCCGCCGTAGTACCCGCCATAATATCCGGCGCCGTAGCCGTAATAGCTGGCGCCGTAGTAGCCTGCGCCGTAGCCGTAATAACCGGCGCTATAGCCGGAGTAGCCGCAGCCGCAATCGTCGTCCCAGGCAGCCGCTGGAGTGGCGGCAAGGCCGAGACTCGCAGCCGCTAGAGCAAAGCTGCCGACAAGAAGATGCCCGCGCATTCCCGTACACTCCTTCAAACGTCGCACCGCGACGAGCCTAGCATGCGGCTTGTGCCGCACACTCCGCAAAAACCCGGAGTTGGTGCAGATACTTAACGGACCGCCGGCGACCCGGCGCACCGCGGAGTTCTTGATGCGCGTCGTGCCGGCAAGTGCGACCATGCGTCCGGAGCCGGGTTTCCAAGGTCGAGGTCAGAGCAGCAGAGGCGCACATGCAGATCGCTTTGCGAGGTAAACGAGTGGTGGTGGCAGGCGGCAGCCGGGGGATCGGACGTTCGATCGCTCTGGGCTTCGCGGATGCCGGGGCGGCCGTGTCGATCTGCGCGCGCGGGCAGGACCACCTGACCGCCACGTCCCGCGAGATCGCGGCAAGGGGCGTAGAATCGCACGCGGCCGTTTGCGATCTCGCCGACGCCGCTTCGATCGCCACCTTCGTGGCCGCTGCTGCCGACGCGCTCGGCGGCATCGACGTGCTGGTCAACAACGCCTCGGGCTTCGGCCACACCGACGACGAGGCCGGCTGGGCCGTCGGCATCAACGTGGACCTGATGGCCACCGTCCGCGCCTCGCATGCGGCCCTGCCGCATATGGAGAAGGCGGGAGGCGGCGCCATCCTCAACATCTCGTCGATCTCGGGCTTCGCCGCCAGCACGCGTTCGGCCCCGTATGCGTCGGTGAAGGCTGCGGTCATCAATTATACGATGTCGCAGGCGTTGACGTATGCGCCCAAGAAAATCCGCGTCAACGCCATCGCGCCCGGATCGATCGAGTTTCCGGGTGGCGTATGGGACAAGCGCAAGACGAGCGATCCCAAGCTCTACAATGCAATCCTGCGCTCGATCCCCTGGGGTCGCATGGGCTATCCGGAAGAGATCGCCGCAGCGGCCGTGTTCCTGTGCTCGGACGCGGCGAGCTGGGTCACCGGGCAAACGCTCACCGTCGATGGCGGCCAGTCGCTCGGCTGAGCCCTGCTGGCGATCGCCGTAGGCCTTCGGCAGCGGCGCGTGCAGGCAGCGCGGCGCCGGGCGCCCGCCGGAAACGAGCAGGCTACGCACGGTTGACGGCGCAGGCGCGCCCGTTCTCCAATGTTGCCGTTCGCCGAGCCGACCGCAGCTCACCGAGCCACAGGGAGTGAGGCATGTCCCAAGCCGTGAAGGTTGAACGCCATGGCGCCGTCGCCATCCTGCGCCTCGATGATCCGAGCGCGATGAATGCGCTCTCGCCTGCCGTCAAGGCCGGCATGCAAGAGAACGTGCCGAAGCTTGCCGGCGACGCTGCCGTGCGCGCGATCGTGCTCACCGGCACCGGCAAGGCCTTCTGCGCCGGTGGCGACATCCGCGCCATGAAGGACCCGGAAGGCCGCAAGGCGCCCGCCGTGCGCGCCCGCATGCAGGTCACGCACGCCTGGGCCCGCGCGCTGCTCGACTGCGACAAGCCGGTGATCGCGGCCGTCAACGGCGCGGCGGTCGGCGGCGGGCTCGCTCTGGCGCTGCTTGCCGACATCGTCATCGCCAGCCGCGACGCCTACTTCATGAGCGGCTACTCCAAGCTCGGCGCTCTGCCCGATCTCGGGCTGCTGCAAACGCTGCCCTGGGCGATCGGCAGCCTGCGTGCCAAGGAGATGATCCTGCTGAACCGGCACTATACGGCCGAGGAGGCGGTGGCGATCGGCCTCGCCAATCGCGCCGTCGCGCCCGAGAAGCTCATGTCCGAGGCGCTGGCGGCGGCGGAGGAGATCGCCGCAGGGCCGGCGGCCATGATGACCATGAGCAAAGTGATGATGAAGCGCGCCTACGAGGCGAGCGTGGAGGAGTTCTTCGAGCGCGAGGCGATCTCGCAAGCGATAACGTTCGGCAGCACCGAGTTCAGCGAGGGTGTCGACGCGTTCCTCTCCAAACGCAAGCCGCGGTTCGGCGGTTGAGCCGGGTCGACCGGTCGACAGCCCTCAGTGATCGCGCGGCGCGCGGCGCAGCAGGAAGGCCAGCGGCACGGCTGCAGCAGCCGTGAAGGCCATCAAGTGGAACGCGTTGACGTAGCCGATCATCGCCGCCTGCCGCTGCACCTCGCCCGACAGCCGCATCAGCCCGTTGGTCGTCTCCAGGCTCCAGGTTATCGGCAGGCTTGGAAACAGCACGGCCTCGCGAAACGGCGTGATGAACTCGGTCATGCGCGCGTAGTTCACCGACGTCGAGCGCACCAGCACCATCACGGCCATGGAGATGAACAGGCTCGAGCCGAAGTTGCGCATCAGCGTGAACACCGCCGAGCCCTCGGTGATCTGATGCCGGGGCAGGGTGGTGAACGCCATCACGGTCATCGGCGTGAAGGCGACGCTCTGGCCGAGCCCCATCAGGTAGTGGCTCCAGAACATGGCAAAGTCGGTGACGTTGATATCGAATGTCGACATCCAGAAGCCGCCGGCTGCCTGGATCGCCATGCCGGCAGCGATGGCGAAGCGCGGGGCGGCACGGGTGAGCTGCACGATGAAGAAGAAGGCTGTCCAGTTGCCCAACCCTCGCGCCGCCAGCAGCACGCCGATGACGTTGTCGGGGTAGCCGCGCAGGTCATGCAGCAGGCTCGGGAACAGCACCAGGCTGGTGAAGGCCAGCATGCCCATGACGAAGGCGATCAGCGTGCCGACCGCGAAGTTGCGATCGAGCAGCAGGCGCGGATCGAGGAACGGGCGCTCGGCCGTGAGGCAATGCGCCACGAAGATCCACAGCGATAGCACGCCGACGAATGTGAGCAGGACGATCTCGCGCGAGTCGAACCAGTCGAGCCTCTGGCCGCGATCGAAGATGAGCTGCGCGGCAACGATCGCGGTCGACAGCGCCAGGAAACCGATCCAGTCGAAGTGGACCGTGGAGCGCTCCGTATAGCTGGCGAGCGCGAACCAGATGCAGGTCAGCGCGCAGATGCCGGGCGGCACGATCATGAAGAAGGCGGCGCGCCAGTTGTAGGCCTCGGTGGCGACGGCGCCGAGGATCGGGCCGAGGACGGGGCCGAACACCGCGCCGACGCCCCACATCACCAGCGCGAACGCATGCAGGTGGCGCGGAAACGTGGCGAGCAGAATGGCCTGGCCCATCGGCATGATCGGCGCGCCGAAGACCCCCTGGGCGACGCGCGCGAGGATGAGCGTGTCCAGGTTGTTGGCGATGCCGCAGAGAAACGACGAGACGGTGAAGCCCAGGACGGTGCCGAACATCAGATTGCGCCAGCCCAGACGGCTCGACAGCCAGCCCGTCATCGGCGTAGCGACCGCCGTGGCGACCAGGTTCAGCGTGACCACCCAGGAAATCTCGTCCTGCGTGGCTGACAGCGTGCCGCGCATCTGCGGCAGCACGAGGTTGGCCAGCGTGATGGTCATGCCGAACAGCATGTTGGACAGCTGAACCATCAGCAGGATGAGCCACTGGCGGCCCGTCATGCTGAAGACGCCGCCTGGGGCAGCCGTGGCAGTCACCGGGACGTTTCCTCATCCGTCCGGAGGCTTGCGGACAGTGCCGAGGCCTCGCACAGCGGCAGATCGCCCGGGCAACGCACGCGCCCGGAGCCCAGGCATTCATACCCCATCGAGGCGCGCCCGGTAGACACCGACAGCCGTGCAAGCGCCGCCTATCTGTCCTGCGCCTGTGCGCCGCAGCGACATGCGGCAAGGCTTCAGCCGGAGCACCTGCCGCCCCGCTGGTGCACCTCTTTGCGCTGCAAAAAGAAACATGGGAGCTGCGGGCTCGCCCTGCCGGTCACAGCCGATGGATCGCAGCTCTTTCCGGACCACGGCGAACCACCCATATCGAAGACAACGCAGTAAGTGCAACGATGTGAGCTGCCATGACTTTTCTCAAAGCCGTCGTGCTCGCGGCTCTGGCGCTCGGCGCGGTGGCCATCTCGGCCAGCGCCCAACAGAACCAGGGCGCGCAGGTGCGGCCTCCGCCTCCCCCGCGGCCGCCGCCCGTGCTGATCGATCCCTATAACCGGGGGCCGCCGGCGCCTCCCGATCGCCCATGGCCGCCTCCGCGGCCGGAGATTTCGCCGCCCATGGAGCGGACACCGCAGATCGCTCCCCTTGCGCCCAGGGTCGGCAACTAGGTTGACCCGCGACGCGCATGGGCGGTCGTAGGGTGCGCGTGCGCTGCCGGGTTCAATGGGTCTGGACCGGGCGCCAGCCGGCCGCGATGGCCTCGGCTTCGGTGCAGAACCAGCGCTTGCCCTTGTCGGGCTCGATCTTGATCTGAGCGTACCAGGGGCTCCAGGGCATGTGGTAGATTCTGCCGTTCCTGGTGACGTTGCCTTTGATTGCGCAGCCCGACGGCACGTGCCCTTCGGCGGCCGTCCAGCGCCCCGCACGGAACTCCCAGGGCGGCGTCGCATCGGCCTGCCACACGCCGAGCCCCTCGGCGCGCGCCAGCGCTTCCTCTCTGACGTAGCTCGTCGAATACTTGACGAAGGCCCACGCGTAGCCCTCGCGCACCATCTTCGCGTTGATATCCTCGCCGCCGACGAAGCACACCGCCAACATCCGCCCATACTTGTCGTGGCCGCGTGGAGCGCAATTGACGGGCCGGCTGCCGATCAGCCTGGCAAGGTGGGCCGTCGCCGCCGACCCGCAGGACCACCAGCCGATCCATCGGCGCGGGCACGTCTGCCCCACCTCCGGAGCGTCAATGCCCTCGAGCCGAATGCGCGTCCCGCCGATGACGATGGTGTCGCCGTCGATGACCTGGGCGATGCCTTCGGCCAGGCCGTCCGAACCGTTGGAGCGAGCCGCAACATGCAGCGAAGGGCCGCTCAGGAAACTCACAGCTAGCGCGCACGCCACTAACCTTTGAGTTGTACATAGATACTTGGACTCACGCATAGGTTGAATGTGCGGGAATTGCATGGCGAATGCTAGGCAAATCGGTGGCGCCGCAGCAGCAACTTCGCGGAGCCTGGGCCGGTCACCTAACTCGCTGAAATTGCGGCTTGAGCGCCGCCCGTTCGGAGGGCGCCTGCTCGCCGGCTTGACGTCCGCGGGGAAACTGCTCTGATGCCCCGCTACTGGTTGCGCATACCAGCCAAGCAAAACCTGGAGGTGCAGGACCATGGCAAAGCCGCTCTTCACGCACGTCGTCGAACGGGCCCGCGCGCATGTGGCGATCCGCTCGCACTGGACCCGATATGCCCTGGCGCTGACCCGTAACAACCGCGACTGCGACCCCACTGACGCACGGGCGGCGCGCTTCTGCGCTTTCGGCGCCCTTATACGCGCCAGCTTCGAGATCACCGGCGACGCCGATCAGGCCCGGCGTCTGGCTGCCCAGACCGCCATGTGGATCACCGGCCGCGATTCGTCGGAGGAAGCCTACGAAGCCATCTATACGATCAACGACGGGCCGTCCGTGTCGTCGCGCCGCGCCGTCCTGGAGTTGTTCGAGGCCAGCCTGGCGCGCGCCTGAGCGCAAGGCGAGGAAAGCAACCGCTCCACCCATATGGACATAGCGGCCAAGCAAGGTGGCGCTGGCGAACTCGGCCGGCGCCGCTTATTTTTACGGGTGGCACCCTATGGCAGCCAGATGCGACAACTCGAAACCGAGGCGGATCATGTCCGAGCCCCCCACCAATCTGCATCGCGCCCAGTCCCATGACGTGCTTGAAGCCGCCCACAGCTGGCTCGACAAGGACGGCCGGATCGCTCTTGCCACCGTCGTCGGCACGTGGGGCTCGGCCCCGGTTGGCGTCGGCGGGCAGATGGTGGTCGCCGCCGATGGTCGCTTCGAGGGTTCGGTTTCCGGCGGCTGCGTCGAGGGCGAGGTGATCGCCGAGGCGGAGGACATCCTGGCCGACGGCAAGCCTAAGACACTGGAGTTCGGCGTTGCCGACGAGACCGCCTGGCAGGTGGGCCTGCCGTGCGGCGGAAAGATCAAGGTTTTCGTGGAGCGGCTGGAGAAAGGCAGCGGGCTGCCGCTCATCGCCCGCGCGCTCGATGCCCGCACCAGCCGGCGCGGCATGGTCGTGCGCACGCGCCTCGCCGACGGCCACCGCGAGGTGTTCGGCCGCGACGACGGACGTGCGGACGCCTCGATCCTGGAGCGCTTCAACACCGGCGAGAGCGAGCTTGCGGAAACGCCGGAGGGCCAGGTGTTCCTGCATGCCCTGGTGCCCCCGGCCCGCGTCATCATCATCGGCGCCACGCACATCGGCCAGATCCTGGCTCAGCTCGTGAAGATCGCCGGCTACGAGGTCGTGGTGATCGATCCGCGCACGGCCTTCGCGGCCGAAGCGCGCTTCCCCGGCATCCGTCTCGACACCGAGTGGCCGCAGGACGCCATTCCCAGGATCGGTCTCGATCCCTACGCGGCCGTCGTAGCGCTGGCTCACGTTGGACATATCGACGATGAGGCGCTGAAGCTCGCCATGCGATCCGACTGCTTCTACATCGGCGCGTTGGGCTCGAGGCGCAATCATGCCAAGCGCACGCAGCGCCTGAAGGATGCGGGCTTCAGCGAGGACGAGATCAAGCGCATCCACTCGCCGATCGGGTTCAACATCGGGGCGCAGAGCCCGCAGGAGATTGCCATCTCCATCATGGCCGAGCTGGTACTCGCCTTGCGCGGGCCCAAGGTGTACAAGGCGGCCGACGCGCCAAAGGCAGCCTGACAGGCCCGCCGCGCTTGTTCGCTCCGGACCGTTGCTCGAAGGGGAGGCGAGGACAATGCTCGAAGCCTACATCTATGACGGACTGCGCACGCCCTTCGGCCGCCATTCCGGCGCCCTGTCGAAGGTGCGCCCCGACGACCTTCTGGCTGGCGTGGTCAAGGAGGTCGTGGCGCGCTCAGGCTTCGCCCCCGAGACCATCGACGACGTCTCGGTCGGCTGCGTCTCGCAGGCCGGCGAGGACAGCCGCAACGTCGCCCGCCACGCGCTGCTTCTGGCGGGACTGCCAGTCGAGACCCCCGGCGCGGTACACAACCGCCTGTGCGGCTCGGGGCTCAACGCGCTGGCAGGAGCGGCCCACGCCATCACCTGCGGCGAAGCCACCGTGTGCGTCGCGGGTGGCGTCGAGAGCATGACGCGGGCGCCCTTCGTGGTGGGCAAGGCGGAGCAGGCCTTCGCCAAGGACTTCAAGGTATTCGACTCCTCCCTCGGGGCGCGCTTCCCCAACCCCAGGATCGAGAGCGTGTTCGGCGCCGATACGATGCCGCAGACGGCCGACAACCTGGCGCGCGACTACCAGTTGAAGCGCGAGGACTGCGATGCCTTCGCGCTCGCCTCGCAGCAGAGATACGCAACCGCCTGCAAGGAAGGCTTCTACAAGAGCGAGATCAGGCCCGTGTCCGTCCCGCAGGGCCGCGGCAAGCCCGACGTGATTGTCAGCGAGGACGAGCACCCCCGGCCCGAGACCACGCTCGAGACCTTGCAGAAGCTGAAACCTCTCTTCGCGGACGGGGTGACGACGGCCGGCAACGCCTCCGGCATCAACGACGGCGCCGCAGCCCTTATCGTCGGCAGTCGCAATGCCGGCGAGCGCGCGGGCGTGAAGCCGATCGCGCGCGTCATCGCGACGGCGGTGGCGGGCGTCCCGCCCCGCACCATGGGCTTCGGCCCCGTGCCGGCCGGCAAGAAGGCGCTGGAGCGTGCGGGCCTCGGCCTGAAGGACATGGACGTCATCGAGGTCAATGAGGCGTTCGCGGCGCAGGTGCTCGCCTGCCTCAAAGGCTTCGGCCTCGCCTTCGACGACTCCCGCGTCAACCCCAACGGCGGCGCCATCGCCATCGGCCACCCGCTGGGCGCATCGGGCACGCGGCTGGCGCTCACGGCCACGCGGCAGCTGCAGCGCACCGGCGGCCGCTACGCGCTCGTCTCCATGTGCATCGGCGTCGGCCAGGGCATCGCCGTGATCCTCGAGCGCGTGTAGGCCGCGTCTGGTGGGAAGGGCGTAGGGCGCAAAAGGCGAAGCCGCATTGCGCCGATAGGACCGGCGTTATCGGTGCAATGCGCTCCGCTTTTGCACCCTACGAGCAGCAGCCCCGCGCTGAGCGTCATGCTCCA
This sequence comes from Hyphomicrobiaceae bacterium, assembly GCA_050248715.1. Taxonomy (GTDB): domain Bacteria; phylum Pseudomonadota; class Alphaproteobacteria; order Rhizobiales; family Hyphomicrobiaceae; genus AWTP1-13. The sequence goes on from JBFWRV010000052.1 coordinate 42,493, forward strand.
CCTCCGTGCTGAGCCTGTCGAAGCACGGCCTGTGCGCGCGCCTTCGGCGAGATTGCCCCGCCGCCTCGACGTGGAAAGCGCCATGACGAGGCGTAGGGCGCACAAGGCGAAGCCGCATTGCGCCGATAGGACCGGCGTTATCGGTGCAATGCGCTCTGCTTTTGCACCCTACGCGGCCGCTCCCGGCACGGCCGTCACAGGCAGGATCACGCGAGCCAGTCCGGCAGGCGGTCCAGCGCGAGCAGCTCCTCATAGGTCTGGCGCGGGCGCACGATCGCGTACTCCGCACCGTTGACCAGCACTTCCGGCACCAGCAGACGGGAATTGTAGGTCGAGGACATCGCTGCCCCGTAGGCTCCCGCCGTCATGAAGGCAACAAGCTCGCCTGCATCCAGCGGCGGCAGCTCGCGATCGACGGCCAGGTAGTCGCCCGACTCACAGATGGGCCCGACGACGTCCTGCACGATCGCCGCCCTCCTGCACGCCGCCTCGGCGACGGGCCAGATCTCGTGATGGGCCTCGTAGAGCGTCGGCCGGATCAGGTCGTTCATGGCGGCATCGACGATGAGGAACGTCTTGCCGCGTCCGCGCTTGGCATAGATGACGCTGGCAGCGAGCACCCCGGCATTGGCGACGATCATGCGGCCGGGCTCGAGATGGAGCTTCAGGCCGAGATCCCCCACCGCCTCGCGCACGACCTCGGCATAGGCCATCGGCGAGGGCGGCAAGTCGTTCCCTCCGCTGTAGGGCACGCCCAGGCCTCCGCCCAGGTCGAGATGGCGGATATCGTGCCCTGCCGCCCGCAGGAGCTGCGCCAGCTCGCGCATGAGGGCGAAGGCATTGCGGAAGGGGCCAAGGTCGGTGATCTGGCTGCCGATGTGCATGTGAATGCCGACGACCTCGAGGCCGGGCAGCCCGGCCGCCCGGGCGTAGAGCCGCGGCGCATCCTCGAAGGGCACGCCGAACTTGTTTTCCGCCTTGCCGGTGGAGATCTTGGCGTGCGTCTTGGCATCGACGTCGGGGTTAACGCGCAGCGCGATGGCAGCCGTGCGGCCTAGGCTCGCCGCCACCTCGCTCAGCGCTTCGAGCTCGGGCTCGGATTCCACGTTGAAGGCGAAGATGCCCTCACTCAGAGCATAAGCCATCTCTGCCCGGGTCTTCCCGACCCCGGCGAAGATGATCTTGGACGCCGGCACTCCGGCGGCCCGCGCACGCCGCAGCTCGCCTTCCGACACCACGTCCATGCCAGCGCCCAGGCGCGCCAGCGTGGCGATGACGGCCTGGTTCGAGTTGGCCTTGATGGCGTAGCAGATGTGGGTATCGAGGCCCGCGAACGCATCCTGAAGCACCCGGTAGTGGCGCTCCAGGGTCGCGGTTGAATAGCAGTAGAAAGGGGTGCCCACTGCTTCGGCTATGCGGCCGAGGCTCACGCCCTCCGCGTGGAGGACGCCGCCGACATAGCTGAAATGATGCATTTCTAAGTCGTCAGCGGATCAGCGGATCGAGAATGGAAGGTCTGTGGGGCACCGGGGTGCCGGGCGTCCCGGGCGTGGCACTGCCCGTCTCGGAAGCCACCGCGGGCGGCGTCTCCAGGGGACCGCGCACACCGCAGCCGGCAAGGCCCAGCGCCCCGAGAAGAAGCACAGCCAGGATGCCAAACTGTAGACGCCCGAACATTCGGATCGGTTGAACCCTGTTCACTGCTCGCAACATCAGGCGATCCATGAAACGGCATGCTGTTTCAGGATCATGCCTCGACTTCTAGACCCTTCCCGAGGCCTTTTCCAATCGCTTTATCCAGCCTCGCGCCATTTTGCGCACATTCTGTGGCGCCGTTCCCCCAAAGCTGGTCCGGCTCCTCACGGAGCTCTCCACGGTGAGAACCGAGAAGACATCCTTTGTGATGCGGCGGTCCACGGCCTGCATGTCGGCGATGTCGAGCTGGTCGAGCCGCACGCCCTTGGCCTCGGCGGCGGCGACGACGCGGCCCGTGACATGGTGCGCATCACGGAACGGCAGCCCCTGGGCGCGCACGAGCCAGTCGGCGAGATCCGTGGCGGTGGAGTAGCCGGCGGCGGCCGCCTCCCGCATGGAGCCGGCGTTGGGCGCCAGGTCCTCCACAATGCCGGACATGGCCGCGATGCACAGGCGCAAGCTGGCGAGAGCGTCGAAGGTCGTCTCCTTGTCCTCCTGCATGTCCTTGGCGTAGGTGAGCGGCAGCCCCTTCATGACGATCAGCAACGCCTGGAACGCGCCGGCGATACGCCCCACCTTGGCGCGCACCAGCTCGGCCGCGTCGGGGTTGCGCTTCTGCGGCATGATCGAGGAGCCGGTGGTGAACTTGTCGGAGAGCCGCACGAACGCAAACTGCGGCGTCATCCAGATCACGATCTCCTCGGCGAGCCGCGACAGGTGCATGGCCGTGATCGCCGCCGCGGCAAGCGTCTCCAGCGCAAAGTCGCGGTCGGCGACGCTGTCGAGGGAGTTGGCCGCGGGCCGGTCGAAGCCCAGCGCCTCCGCCGTCATGTGCCGGTCGATCGGAAACGAGGTTCCGGCGAGCGCGGCGGCACCGAGCGGCGACTCGTTGAGGCGCGCGCGCGCATCGGCGAGACGGCCGCGGTCGCGCGCCAGCATCTCGACATAGGCCAGCAGGTGATGCCCGAACGTGACGGGCTGCGCCGGCTGCAGATGGGTGAAGCCCGGCATGACGAGGTCGCTGTGCGCCTCCGCCTTGCGCGCCAGCGCCAGCTGCAGGATCGCGAGTGCGGCGTCGGCGGCGTCGATCCAGTCGCGTACGAACAGCTTGAAGTCGGTCGCCACCTGGTCGTTGCGCGAGCGCGCGGTATGCAGCCGCCCGGCCGGCTCGCCGATCAGCTCCTTGAGGCGGCTCTCCACGTTCATGTGCACGTCTTCCAGTGCGCGCGAGAACTGGAAGCGGCCCGTCGCGATCTCCTCCGCCACGCGGTCGAGCCCGCCGGCGATCTTCCTGGCGTCGTCCTTGGAGATGATGCCCTGCGCCGCCAGCATCGCCGCGTGCGCCTTGGAGGCGCGGATATCCTGCGGGGCCAGAGCCTTGTCGAAACCGATGGAGGCGTTTATCTCCTCCATGACCTCGGCGGGTGACATGGTGAACCGGCCACCCCACATCTTGTTGGCGCTTTTGTCCGTCACGAGGCTGCCTTCCGGTGCTTTTCGGGGTGCAGGAGTTGAAATCGCGAGCGAGTGAGATGGCCGACAACGATCCGACGCCGCGTCTGAACAGAACGGCGCTCGCCACCACGCTTGGCGCGGCCGGCATTGCCGCGATTGCGGGCTTTGCCAGCGTATACGTGACCGTGGGGCGTCCTGACAATGCCGTTCGCCCGACGGCGGCAGCCCCCGCGCCACCGCAGGCCGAGCCCGGGCCCGCCGCGCCCGCAGGACCCGGCGCCAATCCACTGAGCCGGGGGGAGATGGCGGCCTTCGTCTTTCGCCAGACGCCGGAGGCACTGCCGGAGGCGAAGTTCCAGGACGCAACGGGCGTCGAGCGCACTCTGGAGAGTTGGCGCGGCAAGGTTGTTCTGTTGAACCTGTGGGCGACCTGGTGCCTACCCTGCCGCAAGGAGATGCCGGCGCTCGACCGGCTGCAGCGCGACCTGGGCTCGGACCGCTTCGAGGTGGTGGCCGTGAGCGTCGACCGGACAAGCCTGCAGGGCGCCCGGAAGTTCCTCGACGAGACGAAGGTCGAGAGGCTCGCCCTCTATGCCGACGGAACGGCGCGCATGGGATCGGCGCTGCGCGCGGCCGGCCTGCCAGTCACCATCCTCATCAATCGGGAGGGACGCGAGGTCGGCCGCCTGCTAGGGCCCGCGGAGTGGGACAGCGAGGATGCCAAGCGCCTCATCCGCTCCGTCCTGCAGTAGCGCCGGCGCGGCGGGTATGCCGGAAGCGAATCCTGTGCAATCCTGACCTCCACGTGGATCACGCGTCGTCGCCACAATATTGGCCGCCGTCTCGAAAGCGATACCCGTGCAAAAAGAGAGCAACTCCCTCGACGCGATGTACCCAATCGTGCTCTCGGGCGGATCGGGCACGCGCCTGTGGCCGCTGTCGCGCGCGATGTATCCGAAACAGTTCATCCGCTTCTCGCACGCGCAGGCGCACAGCTTCCTGTCCTCGACCCTGCT
>JBFWRV010000053.1:0-45536 GCA_050248715.1 Hyphomicrobiaceae bacterium
GGAGAATAGTGATCCCGATCTGGCATCCGATCCGCGCATCCCAGCCCCCTTCGACCCCAAGGGAGAACGGAATCATATTCGCCACAGCCTGTCAGCATGCGAGAAATTCAACAGCCTGCTAGAGCACCTTGCCGGGGTTGAGGATGCCCTTGGGATCGAGGGCTGCCTTGATGCGCCGCATCAGGTCCATCTCGACGTCGCTCTTCACGCGCGCCAGAGCCGCCCGCTTCATCTGGCCGATGCCGTGCTCGGCGGAGATCGATCCGCCGAGATCGATGACGATATCCTGCACGCTGCGGGTGATGTCGTCCCACAGCGCCATGAAGTCCGCCTTCCGCATAGCGGGAGGCTGCGCGATGTTGTAGTGCACGCTGCCGTCGCCGAAGTGCGCGAGCGGCACGGGACGCGCGCCGGGGCACAGCCGTGCGACAGCAGCATCGGCGCGGGCGATGAGTGAAGGAATCTTGGCGACCGGCACCGACACGTCGTTCTTGATGTTGCCGCCCTCGGGCTTCTGTGCGGGCGAATAGGATTCGCGCAGGCGCCAGAAGTCGCGCGCTTGCGCGAGCGAGCCGGCAATTGCTGCATCGAGCACGAGGCCACGCTCGCTCGCGACCGTGAGCACATCAGTGAGAACGCGGTTGGCCGCGCCGTCGGCGGCGAGCCCGGAAGTCTCGATCAGCACGTACCAGGGGTATCGGGAGGCGAACGGATCGCGTGTGCCGGGCGTATGCTTGAGCACGAGATCGAGCACGATGCCGGCCATGACCTCGTAGGCGGTGAGCCCCTGGCCGGCTGTTTCCTGCGCTAGGCTGTAGAGCGGCAGTGCCGAGGCAAGGTCGGGCAATGCCACGAAAGCCGTCGCCGCCTCCGCGGGCTTGGGAAAGAGCTTCAGCACAGCCGCCGTTATGACGCCGAGCGTACCTTCAGAGCCGATGAAGAGGTCCTTCAGATCGTAACCGCTGTTGTCCTTTTTCAGGCCTTTGAGGCCGTTCCAGACGCGGCCGTCGGCCAGAACCACCTCCAGCCCCAGTACAAGTTGGCGCGCGTTGCCATAGGCGAGCACGCTCACCCCGCCGGCGTTGATGGCGATGTTGCCGCCAATCTGACACGTACCCTCCGAGGGCAGGCTCAGCGGGAACAGGCGGCCGGCCTCGGCGGCAGCCGCCCGAGCCTCGGCGAGCGTCACGCCCGACTCCACGGTCATGGTGTAGCCCTCGGGATCGACAGCCCGCACGGCCTTTAGCCGCCCGACGGACAGCAGAATCTCACCGTCGACCGGCATTTGACCGCCGACGAGCCCGGTGTTGCCCGCCTGCGGCACGACGGGGATCGCGTGCGCGTGGGCGAGCTTCAGCACGTTCGCAACCTCGTCGGTTGTTCCGGGGCGCACCACGACCGATGCTCGCCCTTCGTACATATCGCGCCATTCGCGCAGGTAGGGGAGCTGCAGGTCGCGATCCGTCAGTGCGTGCTGCGGCCCGACGATGTCGCGCAGGCGAGCGATCAGCTCGGAACTGAGCTCGATAGGGCGGCGTCTCCCGCTCATGGCAGTTTCGCGGCCCGTCTCAGCCGGTCGTTGATGGCTTCGCCCAGGCCCTCCTGCGGGATCGGCATGACGGCGATGGTGGCAGCCCCGGGGCGGTCGAGGGTGCGCAGCGCGGCGAACAGATTGGCGGCAGCCTCCGCAAGATCGCCGCTCGCGCTCAGATTGAACGTGGCACCGGAATGTTCCGGCACGATGCGGCCGAAGGCCAGCAATGCCTCGCCGTCATGCACATCGTGCACCTCAAGGCGCAGCCTCGCGGCCGGCGCATAGTGTCGTGCCAGCATGCCGGGCGATGCCGGTTTTCCAGGCTCGCCCTTGGCCACGGCCACGGGCTGGCCGAGAGCGCGGCCGATGGCCTCGCGCGGAATGCCGCCAAGCCGCAGAACGATCGGCTCGCTGCCGCTGACGTCGACCACGGTGGACTCCAGGCCGATGGGCGTCGAGCCCCCGTCGAGGACGACGGCGACGCTGGAGCCAAGATCGGCGTCCACATGCGCGGCACAGGTCGAGCTGACATGGCCCGACCGGTTGGCGCTCGGTGCCGCGACGGGCCGCCCCGCCGCCCGCAGCAGAGCTTGAGCCACAGGATGCGCAGGTACCCGCAAGGCGATCGTTTGCAGACCCGCGGTCGTCAGATCGGCAACCGGGCAGTCGGGCTCCCTTGCGACGACCAGGGTCAGGGCGCCCGGCCAGAACGCCTCCGCCAGCCGACGGCCGGCCTTGCCTAGGCGGCCGTGCCGAGCTGCCACCTCGGTATCAGCGGCGTGGACGATCAGGGGATTGAACCGCGGCCGCCCCTTGGCCGCAAAGATGGCCGCCACCGCCCGCCCATTCGTGGCATCCGCGCCGAGGCCGTAGACCGTCTCGGTCGGAAACGCCACGAGCGCACCCTCGCGGAGGGCTAGGCCCGCCACTTCGATCGCTTCGCGTGTTGCTGCGCGTATTGCCATGGCGATAGACAGTCGCACGGGCAGCGGGCCGCCGCTACGGGCCGCGCCGCCGCAGCCCAGCCGGAATTCTGCATGCTATAGCGATGCGACGTTGCCAGATCGTGTCCGGCCGCCGCATAGTCGCCGGGTTGAGAGCTTGGCAAGCGAATCGCCGACAATTCCGCAATGGCGCCGTCGAGGTGCCTCCGCCGTCGTTTTCTTGGGGCCGGCACCTGGGTTTGCCTCTCCTCGCCGGGGAAAGCCCGGTGAGGGCGCACGCCTCGATAGGCCCGCAACGTGAGTTGTTTGCTACGAATGTCGACCCATAACCGCTCGTCCGCCCTCAAGAAAGCGCTCGCCGTCCTGCAAGCCATCAGCGAAAAGTCGTACGCCGTCGGCCTTCCGGACTTGGCAGCGCAGCTGGGCTTGCCCCGGCAGACCGTGCACCGGGTGCTGGGCCAGCTCGAGAGCCTGAAGCTCGTCATTCGCGACCCCTCGCGCGAGCGCTATTCGGTCGGGCCGCATTTGTCGGCGCTGGCGCTGGCGACACTGCGCTCCCTCAATCAGTCGGCTCCCATCAGGGTGATCCTGCAGGACCTCGTCGACGACATCGGCGAGAATTGCGGCGTCGGGGTCCTCGAGGACCTCGACTACGTCTATCTGCATCGCATCGAATGCCGATGGCCGCTGCGCCTGCAGCACGATTTGGGCGTCCGGGTGCCCGCGCACTGCGTGTCGGGTGGCAAGGTGCTCCTTGCGCACTTGGACCCTGAGCTCAGCCGCCGCCTCCTCAAAAGCCGCAAGCTGAAGGCTTGCACCTCCAATACGATCACACGGGTGGCCGACCTCGAGGTCGAGCTAACCAAGGCGCGCAGCAACGGCTTCGCACTCAACAACCAGGAGCGCCTCGACGGCATCGTCGGCGTGGCCGTTCCCGTGCTCGGGGCCGACGGCAACATCCTGGCCTCCTTGGGCACACACGGCCCACTGCCGCGCCTCACCCTCAAGGCCTGCGAGCGGCACGTCGCCCGCCTGAGGCTGGCGGCCGAGAGGATTGCCCGCGTGTGGTTCGATTGAGGACGGGCATTCAGGCCAGCTCGGCCGCGAGAGCCTTCTTCACCGCCGGCCGCGCGTTCATGCGCCGACTGTGGTCCTGGACCTTCGGAAACCGGGCGATATCGACGCCGTCTCCGTCCAGCCACTGGGAAATGGTGTAGAGGTAGGGATCGCAGACCGTGTACGCCTCGCCCATCACCCACGGACCCGCCAGCATCTCGCGCTCGATCAAAGAAAAGCACTCGCCCACCGACTGCGGAACCTTGCGCTGCATCTCCTTGATGGCGGCCGGGTCGTCGGCCCAGCGGTAGCCGCGCACGCGATGGGCGTGAGCGACATGCACGGTCGAGCACAGGTAGCTGTTGAAGGCCTGCACGCGGGCGAAGGCGAACGCGTCATCAAGGGGGGCGAGCCGCGCCTTCGGGAAGGTCTGGGCGACATAGGCTAGGATGGCCGGCGTTTCCGTCAGGATGCCCTCGTCGGTTGCGAGGGCCGGGACACGGCCCTTGGGGTTGACAGCCAGGTACGCCGGCTTGCGCTGCTCGTCGGCCCGGAAATCGATGCGCACGGCCTGGTAGTCCGCGCCCGTTTCCTCGAGCGCAATATGCGAGGCTAGCGCGCAGGTGTTGGCCGCGTAGTAAAGTTTCAGCATGGTATCGTCCTCCAAGCCGTCTCCCGGGTCCGATTGACTGTAGCACGGCAACCCCACATCTATGGGGCCGGCCTGCCGGTCCGATCAATGCGGGACGTCAAGGCCCGCGGACTGAGAACAAGAACCAGTCATGCCACTCAAGAACACCCGTGAGGTGCCGCTCGGCCCCGACGCGCGGGCCCGCCAGGACGGCGAGGCCGCCAAGGTGGGGCCCGCCGCCATCGCGCAATACCTCAAGACGCTGCAGACCTCCCCCGGCGTCTACCGCATGATCGATGCGGCAGGCGATGTGATCTACGTCGGCAAGGCGCGCAACCTGAAGGCGCGCGTCACCAACTACGCGCGGGCCGGCAACCACACCAACCGCATCGCGCGGATGATCGCCGCCACCGCGTCGATGGAATTCGTGTCCGTGCGCACCGAGGCCGAAGCCCTGCTGCTCGAGGCCAACCTGATCAAGCGGTTCCGCCCGCGCTACAACGTGCTGCTGAGGGACGACAAGTCGTTCCCCTACATCCTGATCGCCCGCGACCACAAGGCGCCGCAGATCCTCAAGCATCGGGGTGCGCGCAACCGCAAGGGCGACTATTTCGGGCCGTTCGCCTCGGCCGGCGCCGTCAACCGCACCATCAACATGCTGGAGCGGGCATTCCTGCTTCGCTCGTGCTCCGATCCCGTGTTCGAGAGCCGCACCAGGCCGTGCCTGCTCTACCAGATCAAGCGCTGCTCGGCCCCCTGCACCGGCGAGATCGGCCTCGATGAGTATGGTGCGCTGGTCGAGGAGGCGACGCGCTTTCTCAAGGGCGAAAGCCAGAACGCCCGCCAGATGTACCAGCGGCTCATGCACGAGGCGGCCGAGAACCTCGACTACGAGCAGGCTGCCAAATATCGCAACCGCCTGTGGGCCCTCGCGCACGTCACCGCGGACCAGGCCATCAATCCCGAAAACATCGAGGAGGCCGACGTATTCGCTGCCTACCAGGAGGGCGGGCAGACCTGCATCCAGGTGTTCTTCTTCCGCTCCGGGCAGAACTGGGGCAACCGCGCGTATTTTCCGCGGGCCGACCGCTCGCTCGGCGTCGAGGAGGTGCTGGAAAGCTTCATCGCCCAGTTCTACGACGACAAGCCCGTGCCTCGGCTCGTCCTGCTTTCGCACGACGTGCCGAGCCGGCAGCTGCTGGAGGAGGCGCTCTCCAGCAAGGCCGAGCGGCGTTGCGAGATCCGCGTGCCGCAGCGCGGCACCAAGACCACGATCGTCGAGCACGCGGCACAGAATGCCCGCGAGGCGCTGGGGCGCAGGCTGGCCGAGACCTCCTCGCAGCGCATCCTGCTGGAGGGCCTGAGGGAGCGCTTCGGACTGGCGCAAACGCCGCGCCGCGTAGAAGTGTTCGACAACAGTCACATCCAGGGCGCTAACGCCGTCGGCGGCATGATCGTGGCCGGCGCCGAAGGCTTCGTGAAAAACCAGTATCGCAAGTTCAACATGAAATCCGCCGACCTGGCGCCCGGCGACGACTACGCCATGATGCGCGAGGTTCTGAGCCGCCGCTTCAAACGGCTGATCCTCGATGCAGCCGAGGCGCCGGCCGGAGTGTCGGACGCTGCACCACCAACCCTTTCCGGAACCGCGCCGACAGAGGAGGCGAGCCCGGGGGTCGGACCCGCAGAGGCTGGTGCCCTCGCGTCGCGCATCGAGGCGCCGCAGCCGCCCGCGATTGATCGGCGCGGCGGCAGCGCACTGGCCTTCGGCGTGCTTCGGGCGGACTCGCAGCCCGGGGCGAGCCTTTCGGAGAGCGAGCTCGCGGCCCTCGATGCCGACGCAGATGCTGATCCGCAGCGCGCGGACGTCTCCGGGGAGGATTTTCCGGCGCGGCCGGATCTCGTCCTGATCGACGGAGGACGCGGCCAGCTTGCAGTCGCTCTGCAGGTGCTGACGGAGCTCGGCATTGCCGACATCGCCGTCGTCGGCGTCGCCAAGGGCCCCGATCGCGATGCGGGCCGCGAGCACTTCCACTTCCCCGGTCGCGACAAGCCGATGATGCTCGAGCCGCGCGATCCCGTACTCTACTTCGTGCAGCGGCTGCGCGATGAAGCGCACCGCTTTGCCATCGGCACACACAGAGCCAGGCGCGGGAAGGCCATCGGCATCAATCCGCTCGACGAAATCGCCGGCATCGGTCCCGCCCGCAAGCGAGCCCTGCTCGAGCACTTCGGATCAGCCAAGGCCGTGTCGCGTGCCAGCGCTGAAGATCTGCGAGCGGTGGATGGCATCAGCGCCGCCATGGCCCAGACAATCTACGATTTCTTTCACGAACGCCGCGACTGAGGGCACTCTGGGCCGGAAAGTCGATGCGCCCGTCAAGGTGCGATATCGCGCACCACGCGCTCGAAGCCCTTGGTGATGCGGGCGAGCCGTTCGTAGTCGACCTTGTCGGGCGTGTCGCTGGGCCGGTGATAGTGCGGATAACGGAACAGTGCGGTGTCCGTTGCCATGATCGCAGGAACGTCGAACTGCCGGAACGACCAGTGATCTGACCATCCGGCACCCGGAACCAGCGCGTCAGGTGCAAGCCCGCCGATCGAGGGGAATGGCGTGTGCCCGCGGAAGGACGCCATGACGGCGTGGAGAAATTCGCGCGAGCCCGGCAAGCCGATGAAGGCGACGAAGTTTGCCGTCGATGGCATGATGAGCGCGAACGGCTGGGGATACCGCTGAGAGTTCGGCGCGTCGGAGAAAGCGCCCAGCGTCTCCAGCGAGATCATCCCCCGGACCTTCTCACCCCGTTCCGCCAGCAGCTTGGCATAGCGCCAGCTGCCCATGTCGGCCGTACGATAAAAGGGCGGCTCCTCGTTGACGAACAGCACGAGCCGCAGCCGCGTGTCCCGCGGACGCCACTCCTTTAGCAGACGGGCCAGCTCCAGTACGGCGGCCACCCCGGTGCCGTTGTCGTTGGCGCCCGGAGCATCTCCGTAGGAGTCGTAGTGCGCGCCGAGCACCAGGCTGCCTGCGGCTGCAGAGCGGGGCGCAAGCTCGACCTCGATGTTGCGCACGTCCTTTCCCCGCACCGAGAAAACCTGGGGGCCGACGGCATATCCAAGTCCTTGCAGCGTGCGCTCGATATGCCGGGCTGCCCACTCCAGCGCCGCATAGTGGTTTACGTTGTGGGGTACGCTGGCGATGGCCTCCACATGGCGACGGAGGCGCACGGCGAGATCACGCTCCTCGCCCGTCAAGGGCGGCAACGGCCCTGCATGCGGGGTTCCGGGAACCGCCAGGGCGTACCAGGCCGCGATGCCGGCGAACGCGGTGAGCACCAAAAGGCCGACGACCAGCACCGTCCACATCATTCGCATCGATAGCTATGGCTCTCCGGGCCGATCTGCGCGCTTCGCCATGCTTGCCTCCATTTGCACGGAACGCGCGAACGCGTTGCGCGGACAGGAGCATCATCGGAGACGGCCAGGAGCGCAGCTTATATGCGGGTCCGCCCGATATGGCACTTTTTTGTCGGCCGGCTTGCAGCCGGGCGCAAGTTTCCCGCGGCGCAAGCCCGGCCAAGGCATGCGCTGCGCGGCTTGCAGCGTTGCCCAAGTCGTGATCGTTTTGTCTCAGCCCTCCCCATTGACGCTCCAACCCTCAGGTGCTCTTTTCCGGACCATGAAAACCGTCGCTCCGGCCTCGCCGGCCCTGCACGCCGCGACGCTGCCCAATGTGCTCACGTACCTGCGCATCCTGGCGGTGCCGGCCGTCGTTCTGTGCCTGTTTCTGATCCCCGGCGACGCGGGCCGCTGGTGGGCGCTCGCGGTTTACGTTGGCGCCTGCATCACCGATTGGCTGGATGGCTACCTGGCGCGCGTTTGGCGCCAGCAGACCCTGCTCGGGCGCATGCTGGATCCGATAGCCGACAAGCTGCTGGTCGGCACTACGCTCCTGATGCTTGCCTACGACCACACCATCGAGCAGGGGCATGTCGCGGCTGCCGTGATCATCCTGTGCCGCGAAATCCTGGTATCGGGCCTCAGGGAGTTCCTGGCCGAGCTCAATGTCCGGGTGCACGTGACGCAACTCGCCAAGTGGAAGACCACGATGCAGATGATCGCGCTGGGCATCCTGCTCGCCGGCCCGGCCGGAGACAGGATCCTCCCGGGCGTGACGTGGACCGGTCTCGTGATGCTGTGGATGGCAGCGCTGCTGACGCTCTGGACAGGCTTCGACTACCTGAAGGCGGCGGTGCGCACGGCGATGGAGCGGTAGCTTATGGCCGTGCGGATTCTCTATTTCGCCTGGGTGCGCGAGAAGACCGGCAAGCCCGAGGAGATCGTGGATTTGCCGCCGGGCGTCGGAACCGTGCAGGAGCTCGTTGCCTGGCTCAAGGGACGCGGCCCCGAGTATGCAGAGGCCTTCGCGCGGGGCGACGTGATCCGTGCTGCCGTCGACAAGGTGCACGTCAAGCCCACCGCGAAGGTCGCGGGTGCACGCGAGATCGCGTTCTTTCCCCCCGTGACGGGGGGCTGAGGCCGTGGGCGTCCGGGTGCAGCGCGAGGACTTCGACGTTGGCGCCGAGATGCGCCGTCTCGTCGGCGGCCGCACCGATATCGGCGCCGTCGTCACCTTCTCAGGCATCGTGCGCAGCGACGACGGCACCGCCGCCGGCGGCATGGTGCTGGAGCATTATCCCGGAATGACGGAAGCCGAGCTCGAACGGGTGGAGGCCGAGGCCGCCCGGCGCTGGCCGTTGCAGGCGAGCCTTGTCGTGCATCGTGTCGGGGCGCTCGCCCCCGGCGACAACATTGTGCTTGTTGTCACCGCTTCGGCACACCGCGAGGCTGCCTTCGCGGCCGCCGAGTTCCTGATGGACTACCTCAAGACGCGCGCTCCCTTCTGGAAGAAGGAGCGCGATGCGGTCGGCAGGGAGCGTTGGGTGGAAGCTCGCGACAGTGACGACCTCGCTGCTGAGCGGTGGGCTTCGCCCTTGCGTGGCGCGCGCGAGGCTTGAAGGCACGCCCAGCACGACGCCCCTGCACGCGCTGCCGGGACCCTGTCCTCCACACCCGTGAGAACACGCTAAGTCGGTTCCGAGGACACGGCCTTCGGACGGCTCGGAATCCAACAGCGCTCGAAGTATGCCGCCGCGGACTTTACCTGCCGCGGAACAAGCCGCCCAAAATGCCCGACTTCTTCGGCTCCTTGGCGGCGGCCACCACCTCGGGGGGCGGAGCACCGTAGGGCTTGGACTCTTGGCCGTTCGGCCCCGACACAGCGGCGGGATCGCTGCCGACGCGACCGCCGAGCCTGTCGGCCTCGGTCTCACGCGACAGACTGAAGTCGAAATGAACGCTGGGGAGGCCCTTCATCGGACAACCGGGATCGGCGTCCCTGATCTCGGCGACCAGATCGCCCGAGGCGCCGAAGACGACGTCGTCCTCCAGATGCTCGTCGCCGGCGATATAGAGGGCGGTAACGAGCTCGCGGTAGCCGGGCGCGCTGATCAGGAAGTGGATGTGCGCAGGCCGCATGCCGTGACGCTTCTGCGTCATCACCATCTGCCCCACCGGCCCATCGAGCGGAATGAAGTAACCGAGCGGACGCACGGTGCGCAGGAGATAGTTGCCCTTGTCGTCCGTGCGGAATATCCCCCGGCAGTCGATCTCCTCGATGCTTTTCTGGATGTCGTAGCGGCCGTCCGCCGCCGTCTGCCACACCGTCACCTGGGCGTTCGGCAGGGGCTCGCCTTGCGCATTGGTGACACGGCCGTAAAGGGCGACCTCGCTCCCGTCGGCGGCCTTGGCGATCTGCGCGCCACTCTCGAACTGGGGCGTGTTCTCGCGGAAGAAGGGACCGAGCAGGCTGGCGCTGGTCGCCTCCTCCATCTTGGTCTTGTCGTGCATGATGTTCACGAGGGCGGAGAGACCCACCGTGTCGGACAGCAGGATGAACTCCTGGCGCGCCGGGTTGCAGGCCTGGCCCACCTTGGTCATGAACTCAATGCCCTTGATCCACTCCGCCGGCGTCAGGTTCACCTCGCGTGCGAACGCGTGCAGATGCCGGACGGCTGCTTCCATGATCTCCTTCATCCGCGGATCGGGCGTGGTCGCCATCTGTCCGAGCACGGCGTCGGTGATTGTCTCTGGCGTGTAGGCACGCATGGGCGTTCTCCCTTCTGCCGGCCCGCTCGATCTCGATCCTGGCGGCGAGACACTGGTGCGCAGCCCTGGCCTTCTCGGCGGCCTCTTTTTCAATGCAGTGAGCGTCTTCCAACGGCCGGGGCGTGTCAAGCAACGCCGCCGTCAGGATTGCGCGCGGCTCGCATGCGAGACTATGTCGCCAGCGCGCGCCGGTCGATTGCGGAGATGCTGCTGATGCCCGCAAGCGCCATGGTCACATCGAGCTCCTTGCGGAGGATGTCGATCGCCTTGGCCACGCCGGCCTGTCCCCCCGCGCCGAGACCGTAGGCATAGGCCCGGCCGATGAGGCACGACCGCGCGCCAAGCGCGAGAGCCCGCATCAGGTCCTGGCCTGACCGGATGCCGCCGTCAAACATCACCTCGATCTCGGAGCCGACAGCGTCGGCAATACCGGGCAGAACAGAAATGGAGGAGGGCGCTCCATCGAGCTGGCGTCCGCCGTGATTGGAGACGACGATGGCGTCTGCCCCGGTCTTGGTCGCGAGTTTCGCATCCTCGACGTCGAGGATGCCCTTCAGGATGAGCTTGCGCGGCCAGAGACTCTTGATCCACTCGATGTCCTTCCAGCTCAGCGCCTGGTCGAACTGGGTCGCCGTCCATTCGGCCAGCGACTTGACGTCGTCCATGCCGCGCACGTGGCCGGCGAGATTGCCGAAGGTCCTGCGCTTTGCCCTCAGCACGCCGAGCATCCAGGCGGGCTTGGTGGCCATGTCGATGACATTGTGCAACTTGATCTCGGGGGGAACTGCCAGTCCGTTCTTGATGTCGCAATGGCGCTGCCCGAGCACCTGCAGGTCGACCGTCACCACCAGCGCACTGCAGCCGGCGGCGGCCGCGCGCTCGATCAGCGAGCGCACGAAACCGCGGTCGCGCATGACATAGAGCTGGAACCAGAACGGATTGCTGACGGCTGCCGCCACGTCCTCGATCGAGCAGATCGACATCGTCGACAGCGTGCTGGGAATTCCCGCGGCCTGCGCGGCACGGCAGGCGAGAATCTCGCCGTCGCCGTGCATTAGGCCGGTCATCGCCACCGGCGCCAGGCCGAACGGCAGCGGCGACGGCTCGCCGAGGATGGTGGTGTCGAGCGTTCGCTGCGACATGTCGACAAGGACGCGCTGCCGCAGCTTGACCCGCTGCATGTCCTCGCGATTGGCGCGCAGGGTCTCCTGCGCGTAGGAGCCGGCCTCTGCGTAGTCGAAGAAGGCGCGGGGCACCTTGCGGCGGGCGATGGCTCGCAGGTCCTCGATGCAGGTCATGGTGCGCATGCTGGGCATTCTGGAGCTCTCTGCTGGGGCTTGCCGTGGCAGGCCGAGGCCGGCGGCCGGCGGCGCACCAGCTATAGCCAAATCGACGCCCTCCCACATCCACAAATGGCCGCGACTGCCGTTGACAGGCAACCGGGCACGGCCACATTGTCCCGATGGCGGAGGATGAATGACTTCGCAGCACACGGAACGCATCTCCGGCCTCGGGCGTCTGCCGATCCTGGCCAGATTGCCGGAACGCACGCTCGAGCGCATAGCGCAGAGTTGCGCTTGGCGGCAATACGCGCCGGGCGAGCAGATTCTGGGCTACCAGGACACCTCCACCGACGTCTCCTTCCTGCTCGCGGGCAAGGCCAGGGCGATCATCTACTCGCTCGAAGGCAAGGCCGTGGTGTTTTCCGATCTCAGGCCAGGAACCAT
Source organism: Hyphomicrobiaceae bacterium (assembly GCA_050248715.1). Lineage (GTDB taxonomy): Bacteria > Pseudomonadota > Alphaproteobacteria > Rhizobiales > Hyphomicrobiaceae > AWTP1-13. Next base: position 12,061 of record JBFWRV010000053.1, read on the forward strand.
GTTCGGCGAGATCGCTGCCATCGACCGCAAGGCGCGCTCGGCGAGCATCGAGGCGCTGGAACCCTGCACCATCGCGTCGCTGTCTGCCGAGCAGTTCGAGGCCTTGATGCTCGCCGAGCCGAGCGTGGCCCTCGCGACGCTGCGGCATGTCGCGGCGGATGTGCGCCGCCTGTCCGAACGCGTCTTCGAGTTCAGCACGCTGGCGGTGCAGAACCGCATCCACGCGGAGCTGCTGCGGCTCGCCGGCGAGACACAGCAGAAGGGCCGCGAGGTCGTATTGGCCCCGGCACCCTCACTTTCCGACATCGCGAACCGTATCAGCACGCATCGGGAGGCCGTGTCGCGCGAGCTGAGCCGGCTCGCCACCATCGGCCTGCTGAGACGCGAGGGCAGCAATCTCAGGATCACCAATCGGCCGAAACTGGCCGAGCTGGTGCACGAGGCGAAGGGCGACTGAGCGTCAGCCCTGTGAATCGACGCTGGTGACGTTGAAGGTCGCGACGGGTCGGTGCAGCCCCTTCAAGGTGAGCTGCCCCGCCGGATCCGTGACGGCGTGGCCCTCCACCGCTGCCTGCACCTTGCGGTCGATGAGGATCTGGCCGTCGTCGGCCTCGCTGCACAGCCGCGCCGCCAGGTTCACGACGGTGCCGATGGCAGCGTAGTCGAAGCGGCCCTCGAAGCCGATGCGGCCGAGGGTGGCGTAGCCTTGGGCGACGCCGACGCCGAAGCCGAGCTCGTGGCCCTGCTTGCGCCACGTGCCGAGCAGCACCGCCACCTGCGTGCGCATCTCCACGGCCATCCGCACGGCCTGCAGGGACGGCTGCTCGCACGGGAGCGGGTCGTTGAACCACACCATCAGTCCGTCGCCGGAAAAGCGCTCGAGCGTCGCCTGGTATTTGTAGATCAGCGTCCCGAGCACTTCGTGATACTCGCGCAGGACTTTGACGACCTCCTCCGGCTCGGCCGTCTCGGCGAAGGCGGTGAAGCCGCGCAGGTCGCAGAAGACCACGGTAATCTCGCGACGATGGCTCGCCAGCACGCTCTCGCTGCCCGAAGAGACGATAAGCTCGGCGATCTGCGGCGACAGGAAGCGGCGCAGGCGGCCCATGCGGTCGATTTCGGTAAGCTGGTCCGCCACGCGCTGCTCCAGCGTGCGGTTCCACTGGACGAGCTCTTCGGATTGCGCGGCGAGGCGCTGCGACTGCTCGAGCACCTGGTCGTGCAGCGCCTTGGTTCGCAGGATCGAGCGCACGCGCGCTACGAGTGCAGCCTGGTCGACCGGCTTGGTCAGGTACTCATCGCCGCCCACGTCGAGACCGGCCACGACATCCTTGCTGTCGCTGCGCGCCGTGACCAGAATGATCGGCATGAACGGCAGGCTCTTGTCGGCCTTCAGGCGCCGGCACACCTCGAGCCCGTCGAGCTTGGGCATCATGACATCGAGCAGGATCAGGTCGGGCAACAGGGCGCGCGCCTGCTCCAGCGCCTCCTCGCCATCGGCAGCCATGGCAAACTGGTAGCCGTTCACCTCCAGGCGGCGCGCAAGGATATCGCGGTTCGCCTCGTTGTCGTCGACAATCAGGATCAGCGGAGGCTGACGCACTAGCTCTTCTTCTCCGGCAGGTACTGTCGCACCTTGGCGAGAAGATCGCGCGGGCTGAACGGCTTGGTGACATAGCCGTCGCAGCCGGCGGCGCGCGCCTTGGCTTCATCGCCGCTCAGCGCATAGGAGGTCACGGCGATGATGGGCGTCGACTTGAGGTCGGCATTGCCCTTGATGCGCCGCGTCGCCTCGTAGCCGTCGATGACGGGTAGCTGGATATCCATCAGAATGAGGTCGGGCTTCTCCTGCTGTGCCAGCTTGACGCCCTCCTCGCCGTCCGTGGCCTCGATCAGCTCGTAGCCGGCCATGCCCAGCAGGTCGCGCAGTATGGTGCGGTTGTCCTCCTGATCCTCCACCACGAGAATTCTGTTGCTCATGTGGCACCTATGCGTTGCGCTGCCCTGACGGGCAGCTCGAATTGGAACGTCGCCCCCTTGCCCGGCTCCGATTTCACCGAGATTTGTCCGCCGTGCAGCTCAACAATGCGCTTGGCGATGGCAAGCCCGAGCCCCGTGCCGCCCTTCTTCTTCGTGTTGGAGCTGTCGACCTGATGGAACTCATGGAATATCCGTGCTTGCTCCGCTTCCGGAATACCGGGGCCGGTGTCGGCAACGGCCACTCGGAACATACCATCGGCCGCGCTTGCGGCAATGCGCACCTCGCCGTCGTCCGTAAACTTGATGGCGTTGCCGACGAGATTGAGCAGAACCTGGGCAATGCGCCGGTCGTCGCCGCGACCAAGCGGCATGCCCTCCGCAACGGCCACTTTCAACGGCAAGCCCTTCGCCGACGCCAGCGATTCCGTGGCCGAAACGACGGTCTGGACAATGTCCTTCATCGAGTATTCGTCGAGGCTGAGCAGCAGCTGGCCGGCTTCGATCTTGGAGAGGTCCAGAACGTCGTTGATGAGACCAAGCAAGTGCTTGCCGTTCTTCTGCACCCGGTCGAGCACCTCCTTGGTCTTCGTCGACAGCTCGCCGTAGAGGCCGTCCTGCATCAGCTCGGTGTAGCCCAGGATCGCGTTGAGCGGTGTCCTCAGCTCGTGGCTCATGTTGGCCAGGAACTGCGACTTGTGCTGGCTGGCGATCGCCAGTTGCTGGCTCTTTTGCTCGATCTCGTGGAAGAGGCGGGCGTTGTAGATGGCAAGCGAGGATTGCGAGGCAAAGGCCTGTAGCAGGTTGACGACGTCCGGCGGGAACGCTCCCGGCAGACGGCGCCGCACGATCAGCGCGCCGATAGCTCGACCCTGGTGCAACAGCGGCACCGCCAGCAGCGCCATGAAGCCGGCACGCTCGAGAATGCCGAAGAGGGGGTAGGTGCGGGCCTCGGTCGTGACATCCGCAAGTTGCACGGCCTCGCCATGCTCGACGCACTCCCCCACCACCGGGTCGCCACGCCGGATCGGGTGCTCGCGCACGGCGGCCAAGTGCTCCGCGGTCATATTGTGGCCGGCCTCGAGCACCAGGACGTCCCTCGCCTCGTCGAGCACATAGATGGCGCCGCCGCCGGTGTCCGACATTTCGCAGGCGTGTCCGAGGATGGCGTTCAGCACGGTCTCCAGGTCGAGCGAGGAGTTCACGGCCTGGCTGACCTGCCCCAACGCCTTGAGCTCCTGCACCGAACGGGCGAGCTCGCGCGTACGCTCCTGCTCCGCCTCGAACAGCCGGGTATTCTCGATGCCGATGACGGCCTGATCGGCAAAGCCCGATACGAGCTCGATCTGCGCCTCGGTGAAGGGGCGCACCTCCTCGCGGTAGATCACCAGAGCGCCGATCAGCTCGCCGCTCTTGACCATGGGAATTCCGAGGAACGTACGCACGCCGCCGAGATCGGCAGTCGCCCGACGCAGCGGATCACCGTCGCGATAGGCCGCTTCGGCCGTGATATCCGCGATGTGGACGACCTGTCTGTCCCTGGCCATGCGGCCGAGCCCCGTATCAGGTCCGGCCTCGATAGGCCTGCGGGTGAGGAATGCGGCATAGGCGGGAGGGGCATCGTGCAAGGCGACGGCGTGGAAGCAGCCGTCGCAATACAGGAAGAGGTGCCCGAACTTCGCCCCACAGAGCCGCCGGGCATTGTTCAGGATTTCATCGAACACTGGCTCCAGCTTGCCGGGCGAACTCGAGATGACCTCCAGCACCTTGCTGGTCGCAGTCTGGTAGTCGAGCGACTCCTGCAGCTCGCGCGTGCGCGCTTGCACGTCCTCGAACAGGCGCGTGTTCTCGATGGCGATCACGGCCTGGTCGGCGAACGTCTGAAGCAGGGCGATCTGCTTGTCGCCGAAGGGCGATACGGCTGTCCGTGATACGGTGATCGCTCCGACGGCCTTGCCCTTGAGCAGGAGCGGTACCGCCGCGACCGTCCGGATGCCGCCTTTCTGGAGGTACGCGCGGGCCTCTCCGTCGAGGAGCGGATCGGCCATTGCGTCGTGGACGTGGACGGCGCGACGAGCCTCGACCGCGCGCCCGACCATGGACCCCCGGCCCGGCACCAGACGCTGGCCTCTGACCTGTTCGGCCCGCGCGTTGTCAAGACCACTGTGGGCGACGGCGCGGAAGAATTCTCCGCCCGGCCTCCAAACGATTGCCCGCTCCGCCTGACACAGGGCGCGGGCGGTTGCCACGATGGTATCGAGAACGGGTTGGACCTCGTTCGGCGACCGGCTAATGACGTTCAGGACGTCGCTCGTCGCCGTCTGGTATTCGAGCGACTCCTGCAGCTCGCGCGTGCGGGCCTGCACTTCCTCGAACAGCCGCGCGTTCTCGATGGCGATGACGGCCTGGTCGGCGAAGGTTGCCACCAACTCGATCTGCTTGTCGGCAAACGGCTGGGCCAGCTTCTTCGACAGGAAGATGACGCCGACGACATTACCGTCGCGCAACAGCGGCGCCGCGAGGGCTGCCCGGTAACCGCCAATTTGTTGCGCACCCTGCCACCGGTAATCCGGGTCCGCGAGAACATCCGTAACATGAATTACCCGACCCTCGAGAGCGCATCGCCCGGTGAGGCTGCCCCGGTCTGCGCGGATTTCCCTTGTCTTGAAATATTCCATGATCTGAGCGTGCTCGTTGGTCGAATGAGCGAAGCCCGCAGCCCAGGAGAAGAGTTCGTCGTCCCGCCGGAACAGCCAGCCAAGATCGGCGTCGCATAGCCGCACAGCCGATTCCACCAACGTGTCGAGCACAGTCTGCAGATCGAATGCCGAGCGGCTGATCACCTTGAGCACATCGGCGGTGGCCGTTTGTTGCTGCAGGGACTCGCGCAGCTCGTTGAGCAGACGGACGTTCTCGATTGCGATGACAGCCTGAGCGGCGAAACTCGAGACGAGCGCAACCTGCTTGTCGGTGAATGGGCGCACCTCCTGGCGGTAGATCGTGAGCGCGCCGATCACCTCGTTGTCCTTGATCATCGGCGCAAACATGACCGTTCGCGCCCGGCCCGCGTCCACGAGCAGCGCAGCGCGGGGATTTCCTCGAAGATAGGCGGGGTCTTGCGACATGTCGTGGACATGCACGACCTGTTTGGTCGTGACGACTCGGCCAAGACCAGTCTCGGGGGCGAACTTTACAACCGGCTCGCGGAGCCGAGCTTCGGCGAGCTCGGGCGGCAGGTCGTAGATTGCCGCCGACCGGAAATAACCGCCACCTTCGGCCAGCCACAACGTGCCGAACTTGGCAGCGCAAAGGCGAACGGCATTTGCCAGCATGGCCTGGAACACTGGGTCCAGCTTTCCGGGCGAGCTCGAGATCACGCCCAGCACCTCGGACGTCGCAGTCTGCTGCTCGAGCGATTCGGTCAGCTCGGCCGTGCGCGCCTGCACCTCCTCGAACAGCCGTGTATTCTCGATGGCGATCACTGCCTGGTCCGCAAACGTAGTGATCAGCTCGACCTGCCGGCTGGTGAAAGGCTGCACTCTCCGTCGCATCAGCACGATGATGCCGATCTGGTCCCCGTGCCGGAGTAGCGGAACGCCGAGCATGGTGCGGAAGCCACCGCGGCGCTGCGCATCGTTGAGCGTGTACTCGGGATCCGCCAGCGCATCGGCGATCTGGACGGCCTTGCCCTCCCCCAAGACGCGTCCGACAAGGCTTCCCCTCCCAGCGTGATGCCAACTGGCGCTCCGGCTGAATTCGGCGTAGTCGGGCGGCAAGCCATAGCCGGCGAGCTGAACGTAGACGTCTCCCTCGCGCCGCCGGATCGTCGCCATGTCGCAATCGCAAAGCCGCGCTGCCGTCTGCAAGATGCTGTCGAGCACGGGCTGCAGGTCGAACTTGGAGCGGCTGATGACACCCAGAACCTCGCCGGTGGCCACCTGGTACTCGAGCGCTTCCGTGAGCTCCGCCGTGCGGGCTTGCACCTGCTCGAACAGCCGCGTGTTCTCGATGGCGATCACGGCCTGGTCGGCGAAGGTATTCACCAGCTCGATCTGCTTGTCGGTGAACGGCTGTACCTGCGTCCGGTGCAACGCGATCACGCCGATCGGAACGCCCTCGCGCAGCAAGGGCACGCCCAGCGCGGTGCGCTGGCCGCCCCGCCGCAGCGACTCCGCTCGCCGGTCCCGGTACTCGGGATCGGCGAGACAATCGCGAACATGAATCGTTGCACGCTCGGCTATGGCGCGGCCCGAGATCGAACCCCCGTCGGTGGGCGGCGGATTCTGCGCCAGCCACTTGTAGTAGTCCGCCTCCACGTTGTTGGCCGCCACCAGACGGAACCTATGGTCCTCCAGCAGATGGATCATGGAGAATTCGGCCTGGCACAGCTTTGCGGCGGTTGCCACGATCGCATCGAGCACCGGCTGCACCTGGCTGGGCGAGCGGCTGATGACGTTCAGCACCTCGCCCGTGGCGGTCTGCTGCTCGAGCGCCTCCGTCAGTTCGGTCGTGCGGGCTTGCACTTCCTCGAACAGCCGCGTGTTCTCGATGGCGATCACGGCCTGGTCGGCGAAGGTCTCGACGAGCTCTATCTGCTTGTCGGTGAAGGGATTGACGACCAGCCGGTCCATGGTGATGACGCCGACCGTCGTGCCCTCGCGCAAGAGCGGCACCGACAGCACCGTGCGGTGGGTCGTCACCGTAATGGGTCCGCTGCCGTATTCAGGATCGGCCGATGTGTCGGGGAGATGGATGGTGCGCCGTTCGCGCGCCGCTCGGGCCGTGACCGCGCCGCGCTGCTCAGGATCGATCGGGTTCTCCAGGAGGTATTCTAGGAACTCCGGCTCCGAGGGGGCATTGTGGGCTACCGGGTAGAATTTTCCATTCTGGAGCGTGAAGAGGTAGGCATTGTCCGACCCGCATAGGCGGCTCGCTGTGGTGATGATGGCCTCAAGCACGGGCCGCAGCTGCGTGGGCGAGCGGCTGATGACATTGAGCACCTCGCTCGTCGCCGTCTGCTGCTCCAGAGCCTCGGTCAGCTCGCGCGTGCGCGTCTGCACGTCCTCGAACAACCGGGTATTGTCGATGGCGATGACGGCCTGGTCGGCGAAGGTCTGGAGCAGCGCAATCTGCTTGCTCGTGAACGCTCGTGCCTCGAGTCGTCGGATGACGACCGCGCCGATGGCGATGCCTCGCCGCAGCAACGGAGCCGCCAGAATCGTACGGAAGCCTTCGCGTGCGGCGTTCTCCTGGCTGAGCGGAAACTCATTGCCAGTCAGGGTGAGGTCAGGCACGTGCATCAGTTTGCTTTCGACAACGGCGCGCCCGGCCACCCAATCCCGCCCGAGGGGCAAGGTCTCAAAATCAATCGGAATTCCGCCAAAATGGCCACTCGTTCGCAGCGCATCGCCATCCTTCAGGAGGATCACTGCGTCCTGCGCATCGCATATCCGCGCGGCACTTTCGACCACCGCCTTGAGCACAGGTTCGATGTCGGTTGGCGAGCTGGAGATGACCTGGAGCACACCCGAGGTCGCCGTCTGCTGCTCCAGCGACTCGGCCAGCTCCCTGGTGCGCGCCTGCTCCGCTTCGAACAGGCGCACGTTCTCGATTGCGATCACTGCCTGGTCAGCGAAAGTCTCCAGCAGCTCGATTTGCTTGGGGCTGAACGAACGCGGCTCCCTGTTGATCAGCGAGAGAACGCCGACGACGGTTCCCTCTCGCATGAGGGGCAGCCCGATTCCCGCACGAATCCCGATGACACCCGGCGCATCATGGCGGCTGAATTCCGGATCCTTCAGCACATCCGGAATATGTACGGTGCGGCCCTCGATGATCGCTCGCCCGAAAACGGTTCCGCGATCCGGCTGCGCCGAGTAGCGCTCGAAGTGCTCGCGCTGCTGCGGCGACAAGCCGTAGGTTGCGGCAAGCGGATAGGCATCACCCTCGCGACGTCGAACCAAGGCGACGTCCGCCTTGCACAGGCGAGCCGCCGATTCGACGAGGGCGTCCAGCACGGCCTGCAAATGAAACGTGGAGCGGCTGATGACCTTGAGAACATCGGCGGTGGCCGTCTGCTGCTCAAGCGACTCGCTCAGCTCCTTCGTGCGCGCCTGCTCGGCTTCGAAAAGGCGGGTATTCTCGATGGCGATCACGGCCTGGTCGGCAAACGTTTCCACCAGCGCGATCTGCCTTTGGCTGAATGGCCGCATTTCGCGCCGCCATATCGTGATGACGCCGATAAGGGTTCCCTCGCGGAGCATCGGCACCGACAGGCAAGTACGCGGATTCTCTATTCGATGCGCCGGCGTAGGGTCCCACTCGGGGTCCGCGAATGCGTCGGGAATATGCACCACGCGGCATTCCAGAGCTGCCCTCCGGGTTGGCGTGCGCCTGCTCGGCGGGAAGCGCAGGGTGTCCAACTGTGTCGCGAACTCGGGCGTGGCCCCGATGTGGGCCGCCGCGTGCAGCAGCTGTCCGTCGTAGAGGAACAAGGATGCAATGTTCGACTCGCAGAGGCGCGTGACGCTCTGCAAGATCGACTGGTAGACTGGCCGCAGGTCGCTGGTCGAGGTGCTGATGACGCGCAGGACCTCGCTGGTCGAGGTCTGAAATTCGAGCGATTCCTGCAACTCGCGCCTCCGGGCCTGCTCGGCCTCGAATAGGCGCACGTTCTCGATGGCGATGACGGCTTGGTCGGCGAACGTCGTCACCAGTTCGATCTGCTTGTCGGTGAATGGTTTGACCGTGGATCGCGTCAGGGCGATCACGCCGATCGGCTGGCCTTCGCGCAACAGCGGAACGCCCAGCATGGTCCGGAAACCGCCGCGCTCGATCGACTCTGCCCAGGTGTACTCGGCATCCGCCACGACGTCGGGGATGTGGACCGTTCTGCCTTCAATTGCCGTGCGCCCGACCAGAGTGCTGCGCCCTGGCCCGATCAGCTGTTGCTGCATGTAGTCGCGGTAGCCGGGGGTGAAGCCATGGCTGGCCGATAGCCGATAGCCTGCATCCTGCCGGCGGAAAATGAAGGCGCTGTCCGCCTCGCACACGCGCTGCGCCGATTCCACCAGGGTATCGAGCACGGCCGCCAGATCGAACGCAGAGCGGCTTATGACCTGGAGCACGTCGGCGGTCGCGGTCTGCTGCAAGAGCGACTCGGTGAGCTCCTTGGTGCGGGCCTGCTCAGCCTCGAACAGGCGCACATTCTCGATGGCGATGACGGCTTGGTCGGCGAAGGTCGTGACCAGCTCGACCTGCTTGCCGGTGAAGGGCTGCACCACGGTGCGCGTCAACACGATGACGCCGATCGGCACCCCGTCCCGCAAGAGCGGAACACCCAACATGGTGCGCGCACCGCCGGCGTGAACCTGGCCTTGGCCACCCAGCAGAGGCTCCGCCAATACGTCGTGCAGGTGGATCGTGTGCCGCTCGGCCGCAACCCGTCCGGCAAGCGATTCGTTGCCGAGCCGAACAGGATTCTGCGCCAGAAACCTGGCATGTTCCGGTTCGGTCGTGGCGCTGTGCGCCGCCAGTTGAAAACCACGCTCGTTGAGGGTCCAGATGACGGCACGACCTGCATCGCACAGGCGCATGGCGGTCTCGGCGATCGTGTCGAGCACGGGCTGCAGGTCGAATGCCGAGCGGCTGATGACCTTGAGAACATCACCCGTCGCAGTCTGCTGTTCCAGCGCCTCGCTCAACTCGCGCGTACGCAGCTCGACCTTGTGCTCCAGGGTGGCATAGGATTCCTTCAGCCGGCTTCCCATGTCGTTGAAGCTGTCGGCCAGGGATTGCACCTCGTCGCCAGAGCGAACGTCGATGCGGTGGTCGAGGTCACCGCCACCGATGCGCGCGGCGCCGGTGGCCAGGGCGCGGATGGGCACCACCATGCGCCGCGCCAGCCAGGTCCCGGCGAGCGCCGCGAGGAGGAGGCCGGCGGCGAGGAGGATCAGGGTGCGGTAGAGCACGGCATAGACAGGCTGCAGGGCCTCCGACAACGGCAGGTCCACGAACACCAGCCAGCCGAGCGCGGCAATCGGCGCGGAAGCCGTGAGCACCTCGCGGCCCAGCCTGTCCTGCGAGATGGCCGGAACCTCCACGCTCCTGTCGCGCAGCTTGGAAAGCGCGAGGGCAACGTGCGGCAGCCGGCTGAGGTCCGTCTTGCGCAGGACAATTCCGATGTCGGTGTGGGCGATCAGCAGGCCGCGATCGTCGACCAGATAGGCCACGCCGGCCTTTCCCACCTGGATGCGCGAGATCACGTCGCCGATGAATTTCAGGTTGATTTCTGCAATCGTCACACCCGAGCTGCGACCGGCGCCGGCGAGCGCCAGCGTCATGTAGGGCTCCGAGTCCTTGCGGAAGTAGACCGGGCTAAGGTAGCGCCTGTTGGCCCGCGCATGTGCGAATTTGGGCTCCTGGCTGAGGTCGGCGCCGCTGGCCAGCGTGTCCACGGCGAGCCGCGACACCGTGATCTGCTCCCGCCCAGCCGCGTCGACGTAGCTGACCTCGGTGATGGCGGGGGCCTGCCGCAGCAACCGAAGGAAGTCGAGGCGCCGCTGGTCCAGGTTGCCGCCGGTCGGAAGGAAGCCCGTGGCCCAGCCGACCTGCCCCTCGATCTCCGTGACGAATTGCTGGATGACGGCGGCAGCACCGTGCGCCTTCTCGCGCTGCACGGCGATAAGCGCGTCGCGACTTTCACCGTAGGAATAGTACATCTCGAGCGCGGCGTTGACGATGAGTGCGCCGCCGATCAATGCTACCAGGAGTGAGGCGTACTTGCGGAAGAGCCCGCCGCCCTGCATCGAGGGCGGGCGCGATGGGCCGCCCCCTGCTGCAGGCCCTGCATTCTTGGAGGTCTGCAGCTCGGTCATTTGCCTCACCCGGGCGCGGACGGCTCGGACGCAATCATGAAGCGTCGCCAAAGGGCCTTGCGGCTCAAACAACAGCGCAGTTTCTCAGGAGCAGGAAGGCTACAACCACCCACGCATAGAATACGACCACGGACTTCAGGGCATTCTTGAAGCGGCGGCTTTTGATCTCGCGAATGTAGGCGAGCTTGAGCGTTTCTGCCGCCAGCTCCTCCTCGATGGTGACGTCTTTCAGCCGCTCGGTGTAGAGGCTGGCCGTTACCTGGTTGGGATCGCCCACATAGAACAGGCCCCTCGTCTGCCAACCTCCCGTAAGTCTCGCCTGCGTTAACGTAACGGGCCAGATGACGTAGCCGAACATCAATATGGTCGCCACGAACAGCGCGAGCAGAATGGCGGCAACCGGGCTCGATGCCGCGCGCGGGCACGCTGACGTAAGGATCGACCACAGCGGGTTCATCGCGAGGACGAACGCGGCAATCGAGATTTGCGCCTTCGTGTCGAAGGAGCGGATCGTCCATTCGGTGAAGGCGATCGCCTGCTTCAGGAAATCGAGGCGTTCCTCCTTGCTTGGAGCGTCCGGGCCTCCCGCCGGCTGCGCCGCGTCGTCCATCGGCACCGCCTGCGCTGCAGGCGTCCCACCAGCCTTCGAATCCATGCCTTCGTGCCCAGTTTCGCGCTCGAGAGTCGGACAGACTAGCCGGCATCATGGCACACCGGACCCATTGCGGGATGATGCCGCGCGCGGGAGGAGCTTGCTGGAGCGTACATCTCTTGGCACATGGTTAGTGACATGGGCATGCTCCTTTCTCGCGCCTTGCCGGGTTGCCTCGGCATCCTGCGCGCGCTAGCGCGGCTCCCCCGCTGGTCTGGGAGCCTTGGCGATCCGGTCGGCGCGCTCCACCAGCTTGGAGGCAAGCGCCCTGGCTCTGCGCTCCGTGGCCGGAAAGTCGAAACGCCCTCCGCCCTTGTCCAGGATGGTGATGAGCAGCTCGATCAGGCGCAGGTTCGCATTCATGACCCGGTGCCGCACGAGCGTAGACATGGTTTGCGGCTGCTGTCCGATCTTGTCGACCAGGACCTCGCGCGCGAACCCGGGCGCCAGCAAACCCAGGTGCACTACATTTGCATCCGTCAGGACGATTTCCGACCGGGTCCCGTCCGCTTGCGTGCGGACAAGGGCGAAGTTCTCCCCGCGTGGCTCGAAGCGGAGCAGATCCGTGGTGCGGCGCGTCGGGGCGGCGCGCGTTGCCGAGGCCGGTGCGCCGCCCGATAGGTTGGTGGCGGAAGCTCGCTGCATCAACGATCTGGCCGCGCGGAGATAGCGCCCGACGGCGGCGCGGAAGTATCTGCCGAGCGACGCCAGCCAACGCAGCGGATTGCGCAGCCGCATCAGTCCGCGGTGGAAGATCGCAGCCTGGTGCTCGCGCCACCAGGCATCGCGGCCGGTATCGATCGGCGTGGCGCCGCGGTCGAAGAGGGGCACGCTTGCGCGCCGCATGAGCGGAATGAGCGCCGCGCCTGCCGCCAGGCCTCCGATGTGCGCCCACCAGGCTACTTGGTCGCCGCGATTGATCAGCACCATGAAAAGCTGGGTCGCCACCCATACCCCGAGAATCCAGGCGGCCGTTATTCGCAACGGCAGCACGCGAAACGCCAGCACCCACACCAGCACCCGCGGATGCAGGATGAGGTAGGCGGCGATCGTGCCGGCAACCGCGCCGCTGGCCCCGATGAGCGGCAGCTGCGAGCTAGGCATCATCAGGGCCTGCGTCAGAGCGGCGGCGATGCCGCAGAGCAGATAGAACGCCAGGTAGCGCAGGTGCCCCATGGCATCCTCGACGTTGTCGCCGAACACCCACAGGAACATCATGTTCGATGCCAGGTGCAGCACGTCGACGTGAAGAAACATGTAGGTGAGAAGAGTGAGGACCTCGGGCACGGCAATGGCATCGAACGATCCGCGCGCCGAGCCCGTGAGGCTGCGCACTTGAAGGAGCTCGGCCGGCACCACCGAGAGAGCGCTACCCGCAGCCAGAAGAAGCCCGGAAAACTGCAGGACGTAGACGATCACGTTCACGGCAATGATGCCGATCGTCACCCACTGGCGGTGAACGAACCGGAGCGGGTTGTCATCCGAGAGAGGAATGAAGAGCAAGTCCGCGCACTCCTGGCCAACCTACTGTAAAAGCCACTCTTTGCCGCCGAGAATAAAGCTTCCGACTCTGGCCGCAACGTCGATCGGTGGCGAAGGTTTGCACCCTCTCGCCGTCTCCCGAAGTGAAGGCTGTGCCTGCAACATCAATGTTCTGCCAGCACCGAACCGGAGGTATGGAGGATCACACCGGCAGGGCATGGGAGCGTTGGCAAATACCAATGCGTGCCGCCCTGGGCCTGTGTAGTGCTGGGCTGCGAGGAACGACTGCCTGGGCGAGCGCGAAGGGAGCTTCGAGGCCTTTGCCGTCACCGATCGACAGCACGGCCGCTCATCTCTTCAACTTGAAACCTCGGGCCAGCCTTCCCCGTATCTGCAGACGCGAGCGGCGGGAGTGCCGTCGCAACTCGAGACAGGGAGATACGTCATGAAGCGCCTAGCGATCGCCACCCTTGCCATCGCCACCCTCGCCGCCCCGGTCGCGGGGCCGGCACTGGCCCAGACCAAGATGGACTGCAGCCGCTTGTACAAGGACTTCTGGGAGAAGTTCGACCGCGAGAAGTATGCCAAGATCTCGGCCGAGCAGCTGGCCGGCGTGAGCCGCTTGGCGCTGCGTGCGTACGATGCCTGCCAGGCGGGCGACGAGCAGGACGCCAAGGCGCTCTTCGACAGGCTGAGCAAGATGACGTTCTGATCCCGCTGGTTGCTGAGGCGTGGGCCTCCTGGAAAGGGTGGGGCCCACGCTCGGCCAGCTGCGGAACAAGCGCTGACATCGAACGGATTGGATGCCGACAGAAAGAATCGAGTTCTGCTAGAGTTGCACGCCTTTGCGCGGGCGACGTGCAGGCAGGAGGCTGTTGTCATGACGTTTGCCGCTAGGACTGGCGTCGCAGCGCTGCTCGGGTGTCTCGCACTGCCGGTGGGCCCGGCAGCGGCGCAGTCCGACGACGTGCCCCTCATCATGCTGAAGCCGCAGGGCGCGGGCGCACTCAGCAGCCTGCGCCTCGAGAAGCTCTACGCGGCAATCCGCAAGCGCTCCGACAAGGCCAAAGGCCAGGTGCTGCCGCTGACGAAGACCGAGGTTTGGATGGTCCCCAAGGCCAACGTGGAGGGCGTGCGCAAGGCGGCGGCGCGGCACGGCGTCGTCATGAGCCGGCTGAGCGAGACGTGGAACCAGGTATTCCGCAAGGCTCCAGCCGAGGCCAGGATCAACGACCGGCAGAAATCGCTGATGGATCGCGCCAGAGGCTCCCTGGCCGCGCTGGGGGTCGGCATGATGGCCGCGCCACGCGCACCGATCGTCGAGTATGCCCTGACCAAGGACGCAAATGCCCAGGGCTCCGCAAAGGATGCCGCCAGCATCACGGTGGCGCTGAGCGACCAGACGGTGCTGACCATTCGCCGCACGAATGTCGAGGTGCGCGCCGATATGTGCATCTGGCGCGGTGTGGTCGATGGCACCGGCGAGCCGGCGACCCTGATGTGGTGGCCGGGCGGACGCATGGCGGGCACGGTCCAGCACGCGGGGCGCATCTATTCCATCCGGCACCTCGGCGGCGAGCTGCATGCCGTTGTCGAGATGGCCGAGAACCGGATGCCGCTCGAGCACGCACCCATGACCCCGCGGCCGCGCGCCGACGATCCGACCCTGCGCGACGACCCGCTCGTGCAGCAGGGTGATGCCAGCAGCGCTCGCCCGGGCGGGGGCCCCGCACCGAGCCCCAGGCGGGAAGCCGCCGCGTCGGCCGAGAGTGCCGCGGGCCCGGCCGCGGCCTCCAAGGACGTCGTGATCGACGTGATCGTGGCCTACAGCCGCAAGGCCGCCAGCAACTATGCCGACGTCAAGCACGAGCTGATCGATCTCGCCATCGAGGAGGCCAACGAATCCTTCCGCATGAGCGACCTCGCGCACGTGAGGCTGCGCCTGGTGCACGCCTACGAGACCAGCTACGTCGAAGAAGGGTCCCACTTCGATCACGTGTGGCGCTTCGCCGACAAGGGCGACGGCTACATGGAGGAAATCCACGGCCTGCGCAACAAGCATCGCGCCGACATGGCCCTGCTGGTCGTTGACGACGCCAAGGGGTGCGGCTTGGCAACGCGCGTCTATGCCGACGCCGACGAGGCTTTCGCCGTCGTGCATCACGAATGTGCGGCGGCCACCTATTCGGTCGCGCACGAGGTGGGGCACATCATTGGCGCCCGACACGACCTGAACCTGGACAAGATCATGACGCCGTTCGCCTTCGGTCATGGCTACGTCAATGGCACCAAGTGGCGCGATATCATGAGCTACAAGGAAAGCTGCGGCGGCTGCCCGCGTGTGCCCGTTTGGTCGAGCCCGTTGGTCAAGGTGCGCGGCGAGCCGGCGGGTACACCGGACCTCGACAATGCCCGCGTGATCCGGGAGCAGGCTGCTCGCGTTGCCGCCTTCAGGTAGTCGCCAGGTTGCCGGGACTTGCTAAGAATGGCGGCGCGCTCCTAGGACGCGCCGCCATTTATTTCTTTTAGGTTGAGATTCACCAACGCCGCCAGGCACCTCCTCGCGCATGATCCCTCCAGTCAACGAGGAGGACGCCATGTTCGCCAATCAGCTCAGCTGGGCCGTGTGGAACGTCCTGCGGGGCACCGCCAAGCGGCTTCCCGACACCGACTGGCACGCCCCCAACTACAGCCTGCCGCGGCTGGGCGATCCTGAGAACCTGCGTGATCCCGTGGCGAGGCTCGATCGGGGCATGAGGACATTCGTCCTCACCGCCGCTCGCGCCGCCTCAGGCGTGTAATAGCCTGCCGAGGAGCGGCTATGTGGGCTTTGCGAATCGCTCCAGCACTGTCCGGTCGACGGCAATGCCGAGGCCCGGGCCATTGGGCACGCGCACGATGCCGCGGTCGTGCTCGATGGGAGCGCTCAATACCGCCTGGCGGAAGGGATGCTCGGACCGGTCGAATTCGAGCACGGGCTCGAGCGGCGTATGCCGCGGGGGGTTGTGCGGCAGCACCGCGAGGAGTTGCAGCGCCGTCGCCAGCCCCACACCCGTCCCCCACACGTGAGGCACACAGCGCACACCGAACGCCGAGGCCATGTCGGCGATTTTCTTGGTCTCCGACAGCCCGCCTGCCGCGCAGATATCGGGCTGCACAATGTCGATCGCGCGGACGTTGAAGGCTTCCCGGAAATTCCAGCGGGCGAACCAGGTCTCGCCGCCGGCGACAGGGATCGGCTGGCCGCGCCGCACCTCCACGTAGCTTTCCAGGTCCTCCGGCACCACCGGCTCCTCGAACCAGCCGATGCCGCAATCGGCAACCTTGCGCCCGAGCGCAATCGCCTCGACCACGTCGTAGCCGTGATTGGCGTCGAGCATCAGCCCGACCCTGGGTCCGACGGCCTCGCGGCAGGCCCGAATGAGGGCCGCATCCTCTGCCACGCCGAAGCCGATCTTGAGCTTCACGGCGGGGAAGCCTTGGCGCACGTAACCCTCTACCTCCTCGACGATGTAGCCGAGCGGGTCGGCATTCCCGCGCCGGTACGTGCCGGTCGCATAGGCGGCGACCTCGGTGCGCACCGGCCCGCCCATGAGCACGTGGATCGGCGCCCCGAAGTGCTTGCCCTTGATGTCCCATAGCGCCACGTCGACGCCCGACAGCGCCGTGACGGCAAGTCCGCGCTGCCCCTGGTCGCGAAAGTGATTGTAGAGATGTAGCCAGAGGCGGTCGCTGGCGAGCGGATCGGCGCCGATGAGGTGCGGGCGGAAGGCTGCGACCACGGCGGCGTTGAGCCCCGCCGGCCCAAAGCACTCGCCCCACCCGATCGTCCCATCCTCGCAGATGATCTCCACGAGGCAGGCGGATCGGATAGCGGTGCTGTTGAATGACCAGGCGAACGGCTCGCTCAGGGCAGCCTCGAGCACGTGCGTCCTGACCTCGGCGATGCGCATAAAGATCTCCGCCCCTGCAACAACATTGTCACGACCAGGAATACCATGGCTGCCGGCCTGGGGTCTCAAGGACCAGGGACCCAACGGTCTCCCGCCCGCCTCCATCCTGACAGATCACAAACACACAGGGGCTCATGCGCCTGTCCGAGTGCACTCGCGAGCCGGTCACGCGCGCCCAACTGGACGCGTGAGCCGGGTAGCGTGCTCGGCGTTGACTGCGCCCTTGGGCACGCGTCCCTGCAGTATCTCCCTCACCTGCGCCACGGTCTCGAGCGCCTGACCCTCGATGGCCTCGATCGTAAGCCCGCCCATATGCGGCGTCGCAACCACATCGGTGCGCGCGGCAAGTTGCGGCGAGGGCATCTGATCGGGTGCGCGGCCCACATCCATTGCGGCGCCGGCGATGCGCCCCTCCTTCAGGGCGGCGGTCAGCGCTCCTTCGTCGATAAGATTGCCGCGCGAGAGATTGACAAGATAGGCATCCCTGCGCATCAGCCCGAGCTGTGCCGCGCCGACAAGGTTCTCCGTCTCCACGGCGGCCACCGCCAGCGGCAGCACAAAATCGGCGCGCCTGAAGAGGTCGTCGAGCTCGACCTGCTCGATCCGGTCATGCTCGACGAGCACGTAGGGATCATTCACCAGCACGCGCATGCCGAGCGCCAGCGCGAGCTCGGCGACGCGCATGCCCAACGGACCGTAGCCGATGACGCCTGCGGTCGCGCCGGCGAGCTGCCGACCCATGCCGACGTCGGGCGCGCGGCCGGTCTTGTAGGCGACGTTGGCGCGCGAGATGCCGCGCGCCGCGTCGATCATCAGCCCGATCGCCAGCTCGCTAACCGCCGCCACCCAGCTGCGGCTTGCCTGCGTGACGAGCACGCCCTGGGTGCTGGCGGCCTCTACGTCGACGTTGCGGATGTCGACGGCGACGCGCGACACCGAAACAAGGTCGGGCAGCGCCGCAAACAGGCCCACCCCGCACGGCGTCGCTCGATCGACGACGATGACCCGGCAGCCTTGGGCGGCTGCGATGAGCGCGGGCGTGTCGAGCGGTGCTGTGCCCTCATGCAACACGACCTCGCCCAGCGCGGCGAGACCCGCCAGGGCCCGCTCGCCATAGTAGTTGCGGCGCATCTCGGGCGTGTGGGTCAGCAGAATGCGCGGTCGGTCGCTCACGTCTTCCATATCCGGCTCGCGTCATCATCGAACTCTGCGCTGCAGAACGTGCCGCCCTGGAAGTAGTCGCCGATCGAGTCGGGCGGGAGCTTGGCCTGCGCTGCCAGCGCCTCGTCGCGGAAGGCTTCCGCCTTGCCGGTCGGGCGGTAGCCGTAGTCGTGGGCGGTGTGATTGTCCCACCAGCTGCGTTCGTTGTCGGAGCCGCCGTAGAAGATCTCGAAACGAAGGTCCGGGTGGTCGAGCCCGATACGTACCAGCTGCACGAGATCGTCGGGGCTCACCCAGATCGCAAGCCGCCGCTGGTCGATCGGCTTGTCGCCGAAGTTGCCGATTCTCAAGCAAAGCACGCGCATGCCGTGCTTCTCGGCATAGAGCGCGCCAAGCGCTTCGCCGAAGGCCTTGCTCACGCCGTAGCGCGAGTCCGGCCGCACGGTGACGTCGGTGCCGATGCGGTGATGGCGCGGATAGAAGCCGACGGCGTGATTGGAGGAGGCGAATACGACGCGCTTCACGCCCTTGCGCCGGGCGGCCTCGAACAGATTGTAGCAGCCGATGATGTTGGACTGCAGGATCGTCTCCCACGGCCCCTCCGTCGAGTGCCCCCCCAGGTGGATGATGCCGTCGATCCCCTCCACGATCCGCTCCACCTCGTCCATCTGCGAGAGGTCGGCCAGCACGAACTCCTCGTCGTTCCTCAAATCCGCCGGCCGCTTCATGTCGCTCGAGCGGAGCCCCGGATAGATCGGCTTCAACAGCGTGCGCAGGCGAGTGCCGATGCCGCCGGCTGCGCCCGTTAACAGGATGCGCACCATCCTCTCGTCTCCTTCCGTGGGTTTACTTCGATTGTGCGCGACGGCCGTCCGTCCGCTGGAACTGCTTCTCGGCCAGGCGACGGTAGCGTTGCAGGCTGCGCGTCAGGTGCGTGCGCATCGCCTTGCGAGCCTCGGAGGCCTGGCCATCGCGAATGGCAGCATAGATTCGGCCATGCTCCTTCTGGATGTCCACCAAATACTGTCGCTGCGCCTCGGGCGTGCTGGCCGCCGCGCGCACGCTCTGACGCGGAATGACATGCCGCCCCAGGAACTCCAGCAACTGGGCAAAGCGCGGGTTGCCCGTTGCCTTGGCAATCGCCAGATGGAAGGCAAAATCCTGGTAGATGGCGCTTTCGCCGCGACCGATTGCCGTCTCGATGGCGCGCAGGGCCCGCCCGATGGGAGCCAGGCGCTCGGGCGTGATGCGCTCGGCTGCCAGGGCGGCGGCCTCGATCTCCAGGGCCAGGCGCAGCTCCATCACCTCCAGCACGTCGCCGATCGAGCTCAGGCCATCGGGATCGATGCGAAAGGGAACGCGGCTGGCATCCGCGGCCACGAAGGCGCCGGAGCCCTGGCGGGTGGTCACCAACCCTTCCGCCCGCAGGGCCGCCACGGCCTCGCGTACGACCGTGCGGCTGACCCCCATGGCGGCCATCAGTTCCTGCTCGGTAGGCAGGCGCTCGCCCGGCGCCAGGCGACCGTCGCGAATCTCCCCGGCGATGCGGGCAACCGCCTCCTCCGTCAGGTTGCGCGCCGCCCGCAGCGGTCTCAGCAGAGTGCGCTTGTCAGCATCGGGCGGTGCCGCTAGGTTCGATTGTTGTCGGGTCATCGTACAAGTTCTAGTTCTGAATGGGCCGGGGTTCAATCGCCTCGTGGAAGGCGCAGCGGCTGCAACGCACGATCAGCCGCGCACAGACGTCGAAGAATCGAGAGGAGGAGCGCATGGACAGACGATCGGTGATGAAGCTGGGACTGGCCGGACTGGCGGCGGGAGCCGTCGGCGTGCCCTCGGCTCTTGCCCAGGCCAAAATGGTCCTCAAGGCGACGGACGTGCATCCCCTCGGCTATCCCACCGTGGAAGCCGTGGTGCGCATGGGCAAAAAGCTGGAGGCTGCCACCAACGGCCGCATCAGCATCCAGATGTATCCGTCGATGCAGCTCGGCGGCGAGAAGGAGATGATCGAGCAGGCCCAGGTCGGCGCCCTGCAGATCGCCCGCATCAGCGTTGGCCCCATGGGCCCGATCGTGCCCGAGCTCAACGTCTTCAACCTGCCCTTCATGTTCCGCGACAACGCGCACATGGAGAAGGTGATTGACGGCGCGATCGGCGACGAGATGCTGAAGAAGCTCTCCGATCATCCCACGGCCAACCTCATCGGCCTGTGCTGGATGAACGCCGGCACCCGCAACGTCTACAACAGCAAGAAGCCCATTCAGACGGTCGAGGACCTCAAGGGCTTGAAGATCCGCATGATGGGCAACCCCGTCTTCGTCGAGACCATGAACGCGCTCGGCGGCAACGGGGTGGCGATGGGCTTCGACCAGCTGATCAACGCCATGCAGACCGGCGTCGTGGACGGCGCGGAGAACAATTACCCGACCTACGAGAGCGGCCAGCACTACCGCTACGCCAAGTACTACTCCACGACCGGACACCTCATGATCCCGGAGATCCTGGTGTTCTCCAAGAAATCGTGGGAGGGCCTGTCCAAGGATGATCAGGCGCTGATAGCCAAGGTCTCCAAGGAGGCTCAGCAGGAGCAGAGGAAGCTCTGGTACGAGCGCGAGGAGGAGTCCCTGAAAAAGATCAAGGAAGCCGGCGCCCAGGTTAATGACGTCGCCGACCGCAAGCCCTTCCAGGCGGCAGTGAAGCCGGTCTGGGACAAGTTCGGTGGCCAGCACCAGGCTCTCATCCAGCGCATCCAGGACGTGAAGTAGAGCCGGTTGTCGTGACTTGCTGGCCGGCTGGCTTCCCCTTGGGGATCTGGCCGGCCTCCGCTTCAGGACCAGGGATGAAAGCTCACTACATCCGGGCCATGGATGCCCTGCACCGCGCCTGCCTCGTCGTGGCCGGCGCCAGCCTCGTCATCATCACCCTCATCATTCCCTACGGCGTGTTCACGCGCTACGTGCTCAACAGCGCGGCGTCGTGGCCCGAGCCGATGGCGATCCTGCTCATGATCGTGCTGTCGTTCGCCTCGGCCGTCGTGTGCTACCGCGAGCATCTGCACATCGCCGTTGGACTGTTGCCTTCCGCGCTACAGGGCACGCCGCGGCTGCTGCTCGGCTGCCTCATCGAGCTCGGCATGCTCTTAACCAACCTCTTCATGCTGTGGTTCGGCATCAAGCTCGTGCACGCCATGTGGTTCCAGTCGATCGCCGAGTTCCCGCTCGTCTCCGTGGGCGTGTCCTATCTCCCGGTGCCGATCGGCGGCGCCATTACGGCCCTGCTCGTCATCGAGCGCATCTGGACGCAAGACTTCTTCAGCGAGCCGGCGGCCGAGGCCGTCAGCACCGTGTCGACCGAATAGCCGCCGGGTCAGCAACGCCCATGGACGTCCTCATCCTCGTCGGCGGCTTCACCGTGCTGTGCCTCCTGGGCATGCCGGTGGCCTATGCGCTCGGCCTTGCCGCGATCCTGACCGCACTCTGGGTCGGCATCCCGCTCGAGGCGATCATGCTGAAGACGTCCGACGGCATGGACGACTTCCCTCTCCTCGCCATCCCGTTCTTCATCCTGGCCGGCGCCATCATGGCCGAAGGCGGCATGGCCGAGCGCATCGTAAACCTTGCCAAGGTCTTCGTCGGCTTCATCCGCGGCGGCCTGGCCCTCGTCAATATCCTGGCCTCGACCATGTTCGGCTGCATCTCGGGTTCATCGGTGGCCGACACGGCCTCGATCGGTTCGGTGATGATCCCGCAGATGATCAGGAACGGCTATCCGCGCCTGTTCGCCGTCAACGTCACGATCTCGGGCTCGCTGCAGCCGCTGCTTATTCCCCCCTCGCACAATGCGGTGATCTACTCGCTGGCGGCCGGAGGCACGGTGTCGGTCGCGCACCTGTTCATGGCCGGCGTCATACCGGGCCTGCTGATGGGCCTGGCGCTGATGGCCCTCTGTCTCATCATCGCTCACCGCAACAACTTCCCCAAGGGCGAGGTGATCCCGCTGCGGCAGGCCTTGAAGATCGCGTCCGGTGCGGTTTGGGGGCTCGTGACGGTCGTCATCATTCTCGGCGGCATACTCTCCGGCATTTTCACGCCGACCGAGTCCGCGGCCGTCGCCTGCGTGTGGGCTTTCCTCGTCACCATGTTCGTCTACCGCGACTACAAATGGAACGAGCTGCCGCTGATGATCGGCCGCGTCGTGCGCACGGTCGGCATGGTGATGATCATGATCGGCTTCTCCATCGCCTTCGGTTACATGATGGCGATCATGCGCGTGCCGGCCCTGGCGACCGAGTTCTTCGTCCAGATCTCCAGCGACAAGTACATGTTCCTGCTCTACGTGAACCTGCTGCTGCTGTTCCTGGGCACCTTCATGGATCTAGCGCCGATGCTGCTCATCTGCACGCCGATCTTCCTGCCCGTCATCAAGACCTTCGGCATCGACCCCGTGCATTTCGGCATCATCATGATCCTGAACCTCGGCATCGGGCTCCTGACCCCGCCGGTCGGCCCGACGCTGGCTGTGGGATGCGCCATCGGCAAGGTCTCCATGGAGGCCGTCTCGCGCAGCATCCTCGTCTTCTACATCCCCATGCTGATCGTCCTGGGGCTCGTCACCTACATACCGGCCCTGACACTGTGGCTGCCGGCGCTGCTCCTTGGAAAGTAGGTGAGGACTGTCGAGCTGGCTTCGCCCTGCGACCTGGGCTATCGTTCTCGCAATCATCGGAAATACGCGGTGAAATCAAGGAGGAAACGTAAACCCATGGATCGCAGAACAGTTCTTGCCGGTCTCGGCGTAACGACGCTCGCCGCGGGCGCCGGCTTCCCGAATATCCTGAGGGCCCAGGCGCCGATCACGCTCAACGGCGCCGTGCAATTCAACGACGACCATGCCTTCACCAAGGCGCTCGTCAAGTTCGAGGAATTGATCAAGCAGTACTACGGCAAGCCGGTCAACTTCGTCTTGCACAAGAACTCCTCGCTGGGGCTCGAGAAGCAGTATTTCGAGTACATGGCGCAGGGAAAGGCCGTGGACTACGGCATCGTCTCGCCGGCCCACATGTCGACGTTCTCAAAGGCTGCGCCCTTCATCGATGCGCCCTTCCTCTTTCGCGACCTCGACCACTGGAACAAGGTGCTCGACGCCGATCTCTTGAAGCCGGTGGCCGATGAGATCGCGCAGAAAGCTGACGTCATGCTGATCGGCTACGCCGGCGGCGGCGTGCGCAACATCTTCATCAACAAGCCGATGGGCAGCCTCGCGGACATCAAGGGCCTCAAGGTGCGCGTGCAGGGCGCGCCCATCTGGAGTCGCACGTTCCAGGCTGCTGGCATGGCGCCCACCGTCATCGCCTACAACGAGGTCTACAACGCCATCCAGAACAACGTCATCAGCGCCGGCGAGAACGAGGCGGCAGGCGTCGAATCCATGAAGTTCTACGAGGTGGCGCCGAACCTCGCCATGACGCAGCACGCCATCACCATCCGGCCCATCTGCTTCTCCGGCAAGATATTCAAGACCCTGCCGGCGGATCTGCAGGCCGCCGTGATCAAGGCCGGCAAGGAGGCGGGCGCCTACGGCCGCCAGATCGAATCCTCCGAGGACGAGAAGAAGCTCGAGGCCCTGGAGAAGGCCGGCAAGCTCAAGCGCGTGCCCTTCAAGGACCGCGCCGAGATGGAGAAGATGGTGGCCCCGGTCATGGCCGCCTACGCCAAGGAGATCGGCGCCGAGGATATCTACAACAAGATCGCAGCCATCAAGTGATGCTGCGAGTACGACGTGCGTGCCCCCTCTCCTCGCTCTTCAGTGGGGGGAGGGCTAGGGTGAGGGGCAGCTACAAGTGGTGTCGGAGCGTCTTGCCGACCCTCGCCCCCACCCTCTCATCGTCATGTCGAAGACATGCCTCCGGCATGGCGGAGAGAGGGGGACGATGAACCTTTGGCGTCAGTTCACCAGAGCATACGCTGTGCTGCTCTCATGGCTGCTCGTGCTGTCGGTCGCCATTCTGGTGATCCCCGTCTCGTTGCAGATCTTCTCGCGCTACACCTCCCTCATTCCCTCCTACATCTGGACCGAGGAGATGGCGCGCTTCCTGTTCATCTGGACCATCATGATCGGGGCCATGATCGGCGTGCGTGAATCGACCCATTTCGAGGTCGATGTCTGGCCCCGGTTGTCGCCTCGCGGCGAGGCCTGCGCGCGCCTGCTGGGCCGCCTCGGCGTGCTCGCCGCAGCGATCGTGTTCGTGACGGCCGGCATTCATTTCACGCAGTTCGCGTGGAATCGCATCTCCGAGCTGGCCGAGCTGCCGCTGTGGCTGATCCATGTCGCCTGGCCAATAACGGGCCTCACCTGGATCGTTTTTCTCGGCGAGCAGCTGGTGGATGATGTGCGCATCATCCTCGGGAGAGCCGCATGACCGGCGCCGTGCTGTCGGCTGGGCAAGCGGCGTTGATCCTGTTCGGCCTTTTCTTCCTGCTGATGTTCCTGCGCGTGCCGGTCGCCTTCGCGCTGGGTCTCGCATGCCTGCCGATCCTCGTCATCGAGCCCAGGCTCGATACGATGACGCTGATGCAGGAGACCTTCAACGCCTACAACTCCTTCATCCTGCTGGCGGTGCCCTTCTTCCTGCTCACCGCGAACCTCATGAACGTGGGCGGCACCACAGACCGTCTCATGCAGCTCTCGCGCACGATGGTCGGCCACTTCCCGGGCAGCCTCGCCCAGATCAACGTCGTGCTGTCGATCTTCTTTGCGGGCATCTCGGGCTCCTCGACCGCGGACGCGGCCAGCCAGTCGAAAATCTTCATCGAGGCGCAGACCAAGGAGGGCTACGATCTCTCCTTCTCTGTTGCCATCACGGCCGTGTCGGCGGTGCTGGCCGTGATCATCCCCCCCTCGATCCTGATGATCGTGTGGGGTGGCCTGCTCACGGTCTCGATCGGGGCGTTGTTCCTGGCCGGCATGCTGCCGGGGCTCCTCATCGGCCTGGCGCAAATGGCGACCGTGCACGTCTACGCCAAGGCGCGGGGCTACCCGACCTACCCGCGCTCGACCTGGCGCGAACTCCTCTGCGCGTCCTGGATTGCCATTCCGGCGCTGATGACCCCCGGCATCATCATCGGCGGCAAAATCTTTGGCTGGTTCACGGCCACCGAATCCGCCTGCATCGCCGTGCTCTACGCCGCCGTGCTTTCCCTGCTCGTGTATCGCGAGATGGACATGAAGGGCCTTTACGGCGCGCTGCTCGATACCGGAAAGCTCGCCGGCATCGCCCTCTTCTGTGTCGGTACCGCCTCGACTTTCGGCTGGTTGCTCGCCTACTACAAGATCCCCGAGGCGATCCTGACGGGCGTGTCGGCCTGGGGCATGGGCTTTGCAGCCACTGGCTTCTTCGTCGCTGCCGTCTTCCTGGTGGTCGGCTGCTTCCTCGACGCCATCCCCGCCATCATCATCTGCGCGCCGATCCTGGAGCCGCTGGCCAAGGCGGTGGCGATGGACCCCGTGCACTTCGCCATGATCGGCATCGTGTCGCTGGCGTTCGGCCTTGTCACACCACCTTACGGTCTGTGCCTGATGATCGCCTGCTCGGTCGCGGGCATCCGCATCCGTGACGCCATCAAGGACACGGCCATCATGCTGATCCCGATGTTTCTGGTGCTGGCCCTCGTCATCATCTGGCCCAAGGTCTCGCTGTTCCTGCCAAGCCTCATCTCGCCGGAGTTCCTGAGGTAGGTGCCACGCTCTGCGATCCGCACCACCGTTGCACGACTCCTGGAGATCAGTAGCAATAGGTCGCAATATGGTGTCAGACCCTCCGGGTCCGACACCAAGGAAGGCCGACATGACCCGCGTCCTCCATCGCACGATCGCACACAGCTATCCTGTGGCAGCCCGTGGGCAGGGCATCCACATCTGGGATGCGACGGGCAAGCAGTACATCGATGCCTCCGGTGGCGCGGCGGTCTCCTGTCTTGGCCACAGCCATCCGGATGTGCTGGCCGCCATGCACGCCCAGCTCGACAGACTGGCCTACGCGCACACAAGCTTCTTCACCACCCAGGTCGCGGAGGAATTGGGCGAGGACCTGGTCCGCCACGGCCCGCCGGGCACCAGCCATGTCTACTTCGTCAGCGGCGGCTCGGAGGCGATCGAGGCCGCGCTCAAGATGGCGCGACAGTATTTTGTCGAGAAGGGTGAGCCCGAGCGCTGCCACCTCATCGCTCGCCGCCAGAGCTATCATGGCAACACGCTGGGCGCCCTTGCAGTCGGGGGCAACCAATGGCGGCGCAAGCAATTCGCGCCTCTGCTGATCGAGACGCATCACGTCTCGCCCTGCTATGCCTATCGCGACCGCCGCGCCGACGAGACGCCCAGGCAATACGGCGAGCGCCTCGCGCAGGAGCTCGAGGCCAAGGTCCAGGAGCTCGGTCCTCGAACGGTGATCGCGTTCATCGCCGAGACTGTCGGCGGCGCGACGGCGGGCGTCATCCCGCCGGTTGAGGGTTACTTCAAGCGCGTGCGCGAGGTCTGCGACCGCCACGGCATCTTGCTGATCCTCGACGAAGTGATGTGCGGCATGGGCCGTACCGGCACCCTGCATGCCTGCGAGCAGGAGGGCATCGCGCCGGACTTGATGGCAGTTGCTAAGGGGCTCGGCGGCGGCTTTGCGCCCATCGGCGCCGTCCTCGTGCAGGGCAAGGTGTTCGAAGCCTTCCAGAAGGGGTCAGGCCTCTTTCAGCACGGCCACACCTATCTCGGCCATCCGCTCGCCTGCGCCGGCGCTCTGGCCGTGCAGCGCGTGATCCGCCGCGACGATCTCCTGGCCAATGTACGGGGACAGGGCGAGCATCTGATGCGGCGCCTCAACGAGCGCTTTGGCAATCATCATCATGTCGGCGACGTGCGCGGACGCGGCCTGTTTCAAGCCATCGAGCTCGTCGCCGACCGCGCCGGCAAGGCTACCTTCGATCCCAGGCACAAGCTGCACGCCCGCATCAAGCAGGAGGCGATGGCGCGCGGGCTGATGGTCTATCCGATGGGAGGCACGATCGACGGCGTGCACGGCGACCACGTGCTGCTCGCCCCACCGTTCATTGCTACGGCCAGCGACATCGACGTGATCGTCGAGCGCCTTGGCGATTCCGTCGATGCGGCCATCGCCTCCCTGCCGCGTGCGTGAGCTGAAGGCTGCGATAGGCGAAGCCGTCTTGCACCGAAACCCGGGCAGTGATGACGCTGCAATACGGCTGCCGCCTGTTGCACGCCTGTGCCGGAGAAGGCTGTGCCAGGATGTGACAGTTGCATGATGGACCGGCCCATCGTAGCAAGGGGCCCAGACTGGAAAAGGAGTTTGGGTAATGAGCAAATTCAGGTGCACTGCGGCCGCCCTCGCGGGTCTGGCAGCCCTCACCGCAATGGGTGCGCAGTCGCAAGCCCAGGAGCAGAAGTTCGTGACCATCGGCACCGGCGGGGTCACGGGTGTCTACTATGCCGTCGGCGGCGCCGTCTGCCGGCTGCTCAACAAGGAGCGCAAGTCGCACGGCATCCGCTGCTCGGTGGAGTCAACGGGCGGCTCGGCCTTCAACATCAACACCATCAAGGCCGGCGAGCTCGACTTCGGACTGGCACAGTCCGACGTCGGCTACAACGCCACCAAAGGCCTCGCTCAGTTCAAGGACGGCGGCGCCTTCGCCGACCTGCGTTCCGTGTACTCCGTGCACCCAGAGCCCTTTACGGTTCTCTCCCGCAAGGAGCTCAACATCACGAAGTTCGAAGACCTGAAGGGCAAACGGGTCAACGTCGGCAACCCCGGCTCCGGCACGCGTGCCTCGATGGATGAATTGCTCGAGGCACTGGGCTGGAAGATCTCCGACTTCTCGCTGGCATCCGAGCTGAAAGCCGACGAGCACGGCCCTGCCTTGTGCGACAACAAGATCGACGCGTTCTACTACGGCGTCGGCCACCCCTCGGCCAACATCCAGGATCCGACGACGAGCTGCGGCGCCAAGCTCGTCTCCATCACCGGCTCCGCCGTCGGGAAACTGCTGTCGGGCAAGCCCTACTATGCGAAAGCGACCATTCCGGGCGGCATGTATGCCAACAACCCGCAGCCGACGGAAACCTATGGTGTGCTGGCGACAATGGTCACCTCGGCCAAGGTGCCGGAGGCGGTCGTCTACCAGCTGGTGAAAGCGACCTTCGACAATTTCGAGGAGTTCAAGAAGCTGCATCCGGCCTTTGCCAACCTGAAGCCGGAGGAGATGGTCAAGAACGGTCTCTCCGCGCCGCTGCATGCGGGCGCCGAGAAGTATTACAAGGAGAAGGGCTGGCTGAAGTGATCTCGCCGGCCTGCTAGCTTCTCGCGCAGGGCGCCGACCGGATCGGCGCCCTCTTGCGTTTCACGGCAAGACGGTCCCGGGGGAACAGAAATGGCTGAGACGGCGCAGGCCCCGGGGCCGACCCGAAGCGATCTCGACCAACTCGTTGCCGAGGCCGATGTCGGCGGGCGCAAGCCGCAGGGCATGGTCGCACGGCTTGTCATGGCCGTGGCGGTTGCCTGGTCGCTGTTCCAGCTCTGGTACGCATCCCCCCTCCCCTTCATGGTCGGGTTCGGCGTCTTCAGCGACACGGAAGCGCGCGCCTTCCACCTGAGCTTCGCGCTGTTCCTGGCCTTCGCCAGCTATCCCGCGTTCGCGAGATCCCCGCGCAACCGCGTTCCCATCGTCGACTGGGCGCTAGCGGCCGCGGCCATCGCCTGCGTGCTCTATCTCGTCGTCTTCTACCGGGAGCTGGTGCAGCGGCCGGGCCTGCCGACGTTTGCTGACATTCTCGTCTCCGTTGTCGGCGTGGCCCTGCTGATCGAGGCATCGCGGCGTGCCGAGGGCCCCTGGATGCCCGTCATATCCCTTGCCATGCTGGCCTACGTATTTCTGGGCCCCTACCTGCCGGGCCTGCTTGCGCACAAGGGCTCCTCGCTCGGTCGTGCAGCATCCCACTTCTGGCTCACGTCGGAAGGGGTGTTCGGCGTGGCGCTCGGCGTGTCGACGAGCTTCATCTTTCTGTTCGTTCTGTTCGGGGCCTTGCTCGACAAGGCGGGGGCCGGCAACTTCTTCATCCAGGTCGCTTTCTCGCTTCTTGGCCAGTTCCGCGGCGGTCCCGCCAAGGCAGCCGTCGTGTCGTCGGGCATGACGGGAATGATCTCGGGCTCGTCCGTGGCCAACGTGGTGACGACGGGCGTCTTCACCATTCCGCTCATGAAGCGCGTGGGCTACACGCCCGCGCAGTCCGGCGCGATCGAATGCGCCGCCGGCGTCAACGGTCAGTTGATGCCGCCCGTGATGGGAGCTGCCGCCTTCATCATGGCCGAGTACGTCGGGATCACTTACGCCGACGTCGTGAAGCACGCCATCATCCCCGCCCTGCTCACCTATGGCGCGCTGTTCTATGTCGTGGACCTGGAGGCCGTGAAGGCCGATATGACCGGCATCCCGCGCACGCGCCGCCGCACGCTGCAGCAGGGACTCATCAAGGCCGCCATCACCATCTCCTCGTTCATCCTCCTGAGCGCGGTCATCTACTATGGGCTCGGCTGGACGCGCACGGTGTTCGGCGAGACGGCGAGCTGGGTTGCCGTGGCGTCCGTCATCGCCGCCTACGTCGCGCTCATCGCCAACAAGGCACGCTATCCCGACCTTGCGCTCGACGACCACAGCAAGCCCGTCACCGAGGTGCCCGACTTCTACGAGACCGCGCGCACGGGGATTCACTATCTGCTGCCGGTATCGGTCCTCATCTGGTGCCTGATGGTGGAGGAGATGTCGCCGGGGCTCGCCGCCTTCTGGGGTGTGGTCGCCATGTGCGGCGTGGTGCTGACGCAAAAGCCGCTGACCGCTTTCTTCCGCCGTCAAGGCGACATCCTGCAACGCTGGCGCGAGGGCGGCCGCGATTTCGTGGAGGGCCTGGCGCTCGGCGGCCGCAACATGGCGGCCGTGGGAATTGCCACCGCTACGGCCGGCATCATGGTTGGCACCGTCACGCTCACCGGCATCGGCCTCGTCATGGCCGAGATCGTCGAATTCCTGTCGCAGGGCAACATCGTCATCATGCTTCTGCTGGTCGGCGTCATCTGCATCATCCTGGGCACCGGCCTTCCCACCACTGCGAGCTACGTAGTGGTCGCTACCCTCATGGCGCCTGTCGTGGTCGAGCTGGCAGCGGAGAACGATCTCGCCGTTCCGCTCATCGCCGTGCACATGTTCGTTTTCTACTTCGGCCTGATGGCCGACGTGTCGCCGCCTGTCGGCCTTGCCGCCTATGCAGCTGCCGCCATAGCCGGTGCCGATCCGATGCGCGTCGGCTGGCAGGGCACCTGGTACGAGCTGCGCACCCTCCTGCTGCCGTTCATCTTCATCTTCAACCCGGAGATCCTGCTGATCGATATCCGCGGCGTGTGGCACTTCATCATCGTGATCGGATGCGCGACGCTGGCCATGGGAGCCTTCGTAGCGGCGCTGCAGGGCTTCATGTTCGACCGGAACCGGTGGTGGGAGACGGCGCTGCTGCTGCTCATCTGCTTCACGCTGTTCCGTCCCAACTTCTGGATGGACCGCGTGGCGCCGCCCTTCCGTGACGTGCCGGCGTCGCAGATGACGAGCGTGGTCGACGAGATCAAGGGCGCCGGCACGCTCCGCCTGCGCGTTGCCACTCAAGACATGAGTGGCGACGATACGGTGAAGACGCTACGTCTCAATCTCGGCGCGACGGGCGACGCGCGAGCCCGCCTGGGTCACGCCGGCATTCTGGTCTCCCCGGGCGAGAAACCGACGATCACGTCCGTGCGTCCGGGTTCGGAGGCCGCGCGCATGAAAATCCGTCCCGGCGACACGATCGAGACCCTGATCGTTCCCAACGACCGGCCAAGCCCCTTCCTGTTCGCCATCCCCGCGCTCGTCCTGCTCGCGGGCCTCGCGCTTGTGCAGCGACACCGCCGCGCCGTGCTGAGAGCTTGAGCGGGAACGTCCGCGGCGCTTCGACGTTTAGCTCCCATGGGCCGGACGGAAACCCGGCATTCACGCAACTCCATTTGAAAGGGAGCATTCCATGAACTGGGATCGGATTGAAGGCAATTGGAAGCAGCTGACCGGCAAAGTAAAGGAGAAGTGGGGCAAGCTCACCGACGACGACCTCACCCAGATCAACGGCAATCGCGAGCAGCTCGAGGGCAAGATCCAGGCGCATTACGGCTATGCCAAGGACCAGGTGAAGAAGGACGTCGACGACTGGCTGGGCCGGATGTAGGCCGCCTGCCGCCGCATAATCCGAACCGGACCGGAGCACACGCTCCGGTTCGGTTTGCCTTGTTGCCGCCTACCCCTTGTCGACGCCTCGATTCGCGTTGCATCATCCCCCATCGTGTGTGCCTTGGGGGGCTTGCATGTCTGGAAAATTCATCGCGCAATCGCTGGCCGAAACTCGCACGAGTGCAGACCAGCGCCGGTTCGAGCTTACATTCGTCGACGCGAGGGGAAAGAAGCAGACGGTCAGTCTGCCGGTCGGCGTCGCTGCCGACCTGGTGCCCGTGCTCGCCACGCTGGCGGACAGGCTCGCCGGCGGCAAGGGCGCAACATTCACAAAGATACCAAAGCAATGGGCGGTCGGCACCGCGCAGCATGAGCGCCTGTTGCTGCTCAAGTTCGACGACGACCCGCCCTACGGCTTCGATCTGGAGGTGGCCGAGACCTTGTGGCGCGAGATGCGCGACGAGACGGAGAACGTTTCGGTGATGAAGGTGCCGGCTCTGCAGTAGCTGTCCCTGCGGAAGGCCGCCTCGTCCCAATTCCGCCCTCGAATTGAACTAGCTCAGTGCTGGATCAGCGCCGGTGGGGCAGGCGAGGCAGCGCATGCGCAATTGGATGTCGCAGATCGTGATCGGGATCATCGTGACCGTTGTCGGCGCCGTCATCGCCAACGCCATCATCGGCGGCCCAGGCAAACGGCACGTGCTTGGCGGTGGCCACTACTCGGTACGTGGAAGCCGCTGAGCGCGCCGGAGGCGCGCTGCTTGGGGCCCATCGGGCCGGCCCGCTCAAGCCTCTTGCGTGCGCGCCGCGGGCGCTCTGCGCCGCGTGGTGGGCACGGGGGCCGGCTCGGGATGCTGGCGCTTCATATAGGCAACGTTGTTGTTGGAGATGCTGACCAGTTCCCAACCGTCCTTGCCCGCTTCGTTGAGCAGGTCGATGTCGTCTCCCCGGCGAGGGGTCTCGCTCAACATGAGCTTTCTGTATTCCCATTCTGCCATGGGGCGTGATCTCCTTGATTTCGCAGACATTGCAATGGCGGTCACAACGTCCGAGGGCTTGGTTCGCTCGTGGTTCGATCGGCCCTGTCCAGGGGCCGCGCAGCGCCATCTCGACAGCGCGTATGGCGCTGGTACACCCGGCCTCGCCGCCAAGCGGTTCCACGGTCTGCAGATACGATGGCGGTCCCTCCGAACTGATGCCACATGGCAGGTATCCCGCCGGCTGTCCCGTGAGATTGCACGGATAGGTAAAGTTGGGCCAAACGGCCGTGTGCCCGGGCGGCGGGCCGCGCCTGATGCCCCAGACCGCATACGGAGTAGTTGGCATCAACAGAATGCTCTCGCGCTGGACGAACCGGCGACGGGTCTCGCGGTGCCGCCGCCGGAAAACTTTGCAGTGTCGCGCGGGCGAGGTGCACGGCGGGCATCTGGATGAGTTGGGACAGAGGCACGACTCGACCTCTATTCGAGGATCGCCAGCGCACGCACTGGGGACCCAGACCCACGTCTGAACTTAAGCGGAATGGCCTGGAACTGGAAGACCCCCAGGCCCACCACCTGCTCGAGATTGCACAGCCACTCCACGTGCGTGATGCCCCGGTCGCGTGACACACGGTGGCTCGGAAACTCGGCAAAATTCGGCCGATCAGTCGAGGGTCCCTCGACACCATGCAGCTTCGAGCCACGGTCGGCCAGCCAATGCGTCGCCGCAGCGGTCAGGCCCGGGTTGGAGAACATCACGGAGTCATTGGGATAGTGGCGCTTGTGCAGCCCTGTATTCAACAGCACGATATGGCCGTCCACGCGCACGCCCGACTTGCGCTCGGCCAACTCCATGTCCTTGACGTCGATATCGCCGAGGTCGGGAATGTGCGTCAGGTCGAAGCAGACGGCTTTGCCCATGAACAGCTCGAGCGGCATCTCATCGATCGTCTGACCGTCCGGCCGCATATGGTAGTAGGCATCGACATGAGTTCCCACGTGGTTGAGCATGCCCACATACTCGATGGGAGTGGTGAAAGGATCGCCGGGAACGCCCTGGTTGTAGGCCTTGCAGCTCTCGTGCGTCATCCACTCGA
>JBFWRV010000054.1:0-44614 GCA_050248715.1 Hyphomicrobiaceae bacterium
GTCGAGCCGCGGATCCGGCACGCCGACGTCGCCGACGTTTGGCTCGATCGTGCAGAAGGGATAGTTGGCCGCCTCGGCGGCCGCCGTCTGCGTCAGCGCATTGAAGAGCGTGGACTTGCCGACGTTGGGCAAGCCCACGATGCCGCATTTGAAGCCCATGGTCAGCTTTCCTGGCCGCGCCCCTTCAGCCATTTCTTGAGGTTTTCCGCGAGGGCGCTCGCTCGCTTCGATACTCGCTCGCCCGCGGGATGGCGGCGCGGCGCGGGGGGGGCCGCAACTTCAGGCTTGGAGAGCGCAGGCGCGCGATCGGAGGCCGGCTCGCCCGGCTTGAGCGCCTTCGCGACGTCGGTCAGGAAACGCGCCTCGTCACCGCCAGCGAGCCGTGGGGCGGCATCGGCGATGGCATCGAGCAGCGGCTCGAGCCATTTGCCGTCGGCCTTGGCGAAGTCGTGCAGGACATGGCGCAGCACCAGCTCCTTGGAACCGGGATGACCGATGCCGATGCGCACCCGCGCATAGTCGTTGCCAATATGCCCGGTGATAGAGCGCAGGCCGTTGTGCCCGGCATTGCCGCCTCCGGCCTTCACCTTGACCTTGCCGGGCGCCAGGTCGAGCTCGTCGTGGAAGACGTAGATGTCACCCTCCGCTACCTTGAGATAGCGCTGGGCCTCGCCAACCGAGCGGCCGCTGTCGTTCATGTAGGTCTGCGGCAGCAGCAGGGTCACGCGGTGGCCGCCGATGGCTCCGTCACAGGCAAGTCCGTGAAAGCGCCTCTTCCAGGGCCCGAGGCCATGACGCTCGGCAATGCGCTCGAGCGCCATGAAGCCGACGTTGTGGCGCTGGCGCGCATGCTCGCTGCCCGGATTGCCGAGGCCGACGAAAACCTTCATGGGCTCCAGTCCGCTGCGCGCCGCGCCGGGCCACGCCGGCGCTTACTTCTTGGCCGGCGCACCCTTGGCGGCGGCAGGCTTGGCAGCCTCCTTGCCGGCCGGAGGGGCCTTGGCTGCCGCGCCTTCCTTGCCGGGTGCAGCGGCCTTGGCATCGCCCGCTTCGCCGGCTGCAGCCGCGTCGGCGCCTTCCGCCGGGGCGGCGCCTTCGACAGCGGCGGCGGTACCTGGTGCTGCCTCCTCCTCGATCTTGTGGCCGGCGACCGTGCAGATCGTGAAGTCGCGATTGAGGATGGTGGGCTTCACGCCCTCGGGCAGCTTCACGGCCGAGATGTGCACCGACCGGCCGATCTCCAGGCCCTCGAGGTTCACCACGAAATGCTCGGGAATGGCGTCCGCGGGACAGGTGACCTCGATCTCGTGGCGCACGATGTTCAGCACACCGCCACGCTTGAGGCCAGGCGAGAGCAGCTCGTTGATGAATCTAACGGGCACGTTGACGCGGATGCGCGCACCTGGCCCGACGCGCTGGAAGTCGACGTGCACCAGCTTGTCGCTGACGGGGTCGACCTGGACCTCGCGGGGGATGACGCGCACCTTGCCGCTATCCAGCGTCAGATCGACCACGCTCGACAGGAACCGGCCGCGATTCATCAAGTTGACCAGCTCGTTAGTTAGCAGCGCGATGTTCTCGGGCGGGCGCCCGTCGCCGTAAATCACGCCCGGCACCAGTGCCTCGCGGCGCACAGCCCGCGCTCCGCCCTTGCCCGAACGCGGGCGCGCGGACGCCTTGATCTCGCGGACCTCAGCCATGGATTTGTATCCTCTCATGAAAATGCAAACAGGCCGCCCCCCGCAACGGGGCGGCCCAGGTTTGGGCGGCTTTATAACGGCCGGCTCCCCCCCATGCAATGGCTGCGTGCTCCGCGCGCGGGCTCAGATGCGCGGGGTGATCCAGTTGTGCAGGGCGATACCCCCATCAACCACGACGGTGGTGCCGGTGACATAGCCGGCGAAGCGGTCGCACAGCAGGGCCAGCGCCATGTTGGCCATGTCCTCGGCCGTGCCGAGGCGGCCCAGGGGGACCATTCCTGAGAAATCGAAGGCGGCCGCGTTGAAACCACCGCCGGGCACGGCTCCCGGGGCCAGGGCGTTGACCCGGATTCCCGCCGGCCCGAGTGCACGGGCCAGCTCCTTGACCAGCATCGTCTGCCCAGCCTTGGAGGCCGAGTAGTGCGGCAGGTTGCGCGGCGTCCCGGCATGCAGAGAGGTGATGAAGAGCATGCGGCCCTTGACGCCGCCGGCCAGCGCCGAAGCCCGCATGCGCCGGCCGAGTTCCTGCGCGAGAAAGAAGCCCGAGCGCAGGTTGGTGTTGACCATCCCGTCGAAGGTCGCTTCCGAGACGGCCAGCGCCGTGTCGACCTCGCGCCGCGGCGGCGAGGCCGAGTGCACGAACATGGTGACATGCTGGTCCCCGTCTGGAAGGGCGGCACGCCAGCCGTCCCTCGCGGAGAGATCGGCCGTCACCGCCTCGGCCGTGCCGCCCGCCGCCGCGATCTCCGCGACGACCGCCGCGTTGCGTTCGGCATCCACGTCCACGCACCGTACCGCGGCCCCCTCTCGCGCCAGCGCCTGCGTGATCGCGCGGCCGATGTTGGAGGCCGAGCCGGTGACGAGCGCACGCTCGCCGCGGAAAAGACCGAGCGGGGTCATAGCGATCTCCGAGGCCTGCCGGTATGGCGGAAGCCCAGGCAAGGAACCACGAAACAGAGCCGAGGAGCAAGCGAAGGCGTTGTCCTCCCTGGCGGCCGGATCACCCCGCGTTTACTGGACCTCCAGACGGCAGTGGTGCAAGCTTCTCCGCGTCGCGCCGCCTGCGCATGGAATTTGCGGCCCGCACGCTTTCTTTTCTTCGCCGATAGCAACGGAACCGCTCGTGTGGACGTTTGAGTCGTTTGTCGAGGAGAGCCGGCGCCAGACGACCGTCGATGATCTGAGGGCCGTCTTCGCGCGCGCCATGGCCGACGACGGCTTCGACAACTATGTCGTCGGCACGATCATCGACGGCGCGGTAACTAGCATCGGATGGGCCTCGCTCCCCGACGGCCACCTCGAGACCTATCTTGCGGAACGATGGGACAAGGTGGACCCCGTTCTGGCGGTTGCCATCAGGGCCACGCGCCCCTTCTGCTGGGACGCCATAGCGCCCAACCTGCAGTTCACTGTGCCCCAGACTGCGTTTCTCGACGAGTGCAAGCGGATCGGCGTACACTCCATCATTGTCTCGCCCTTCCAGAATCCGAGCGGAAGCTGCGATGTCGTAGGCTTGAGCCGGCGCCATCCCGACCCGCCAGATCCCGCGCGTATTCCCGTGCTGTTGGCAGCCTGCGCGCAGGCATGGTGGCGCTATTCGGATCTGACCGGCAGCAGCCTGCGGAACGATCCGGAGATCGATTGCCTCACCAGCCGCGAACTGGAGATCCTCAAGTGGGTCAAGCACGGCAAGAACAACACCGAGATCTCGGAGCTGATATCCGTCTCGACCAAGACTATCGAGTATCACATCGGCAATATCCTGAAGAAGCTCGACGCATCCAATCGCACCGCTGCCGTAGTGATCGCGATCAGGAATAAGCTCCTGACCCTGTAGGCACTGGGCCGCGCTTCATCGGCGTCCGCGTCGATCGATACGATGCGCGACACGACGCCAATTGTCGCGCGCGTCGCCAGACTCGCGTCCGGGCCTCAGGCATCGGCGATCCGCTCCAGAACCGGTCTCAGGTAGGAGAGGAAGCGCGGCGGGTCCTCGCTCATGGGGAAGTGCCCGAGCCCTTCCATCGCCGTGGCTTCGGCACCCGGGATGCGGGCCACGAGTTCCTCGGTATCCTTGGGCGAGGCAGAGTAGTCATAAACGCCGGTCAGCATGTAGAGCGGGCAAGCGCGGGCATCAATCTCGGCGACGCGGCCGCGTACGTCGCCGTCGGCAGTATAGAAGTGCAGGTCGCCCTTGAAGACGCCGGGCCCGCCCTGCATGTAGTGCCAGATGGTTTCCCAGCGGTCGGGCTCGGGAGCGGTCGGTGCGACGAGGCCTGAGATGATAGCGGCACTGACCTCGCCACCGTGAACGTCGGATCGATGCAGCCAGTCGAGATCGTAGTAGGGATCGGCGTGAGCTGCCGACTCGAGGCCGATCAGCGCGCGAAATCGCCGCGCATGCTCCAGCGCCAGATGCAGCACGATGCGGCCGCCGATGGAGCAGCCCATCACCACCGGCTTCTCCAGCTCGAGCGCATCGATCACGGCCATGATGGTATCGACGTAGAGACGCGAGGTGAGCTTGTACTCGCCCGTCTGCCATCCGACCGGCGGCGACGACTTGCCGTGCCAGGGCATGTCGAAAGCGATGACGCGGAATCGGGAGAGGGTGCCGGGATCGTTCATGAGCCCGCGATACTGTCGGCCATCGGCGCCCGCCGTGTGCAGGCAGACGAGAGGGATACCCTCGCCCGCCTGCTCCACGTAGAGGCGATGCGGCCTGCCCCCGATGTCGAGGTGCAGGTAGCGACCGACGGCGGGCTCGAAGCTCGGCCCGACGGCGACGCCCGCCCTCGCGTCGGAAGGCCGTGCAGCCCGCGGGCGCGGCAAGGACAGCAGGTCCTTGAAGTAGCGCAGGTTAGAGAAGAAGGGGTACTGGTCCCCCTCGAGCGTGAGGCTTTTGGATTTGATCAGGGCCATGATGTCGTGAGAGCCCGGGGGAGGCACGGGCTGCCAGAAGGTCTCCCAGACTTCCCGCGAGCCCCGGAGCGAGAAGGTGCAGCGCGGCATGACAAAGGGCCCGCGTACCATCGCCTCCACCCGGCCACGGTGGATGCGCAGGAGATAGGACGCCTCGCCGACGCCCAGCAGCATCGTCGTGTCGAGGTGGCGGCCCCGGTGCACGAGCCAGGGATCGGCATTGGCCAGTGCAGGAAGCGTCTCGGTCTTGCCCATGCTGGAAACCTCCGGAGATAAGCGAGGCGGTTCGCGCCCCGTCGCAAAATCTCCTTGCAGATTTACGTCCATGCCCCGGCGGGCGCTACCCCTGTCTCGCGAAACGCGTGGGCTCGGCACCAGTGAGTACCTTGTCCCAGCGGTTTCCGTTGTCGTGGGTGGCCCAAGCGCAGACGCGCGAAGCGGTGGACCTCACTCCTTGCGGCCGCGAGGCCGCGGCTTCTTTGTGCGCACCGACTTGCCTGAGGTGCGTCGGGATTGCGAGCGATACGTCCTTCGGGTGCCGCTGTACGGAGTGGAGAGGTCCGGCTGCGGAAGATTCTGCTCGACCCGGGTCTGCAGGTTGGGGTCGATGCCTGCGGCACGCGCAGTCTGCGAAGGCAGGCACAATAAAAGTAGCAAAAGCGCAACATTTCTGAAGCTTCGCGGACATACCGCAAACGCGCGATTGACACTCCGCGCCCTCGATTCAATTCTGATGCGGAGTTTTCCTAGTATTGCGTTGGTGTGCGTCATGTTGCCTATCCGCCATTGCAGATCATGGCTTTCCCTGCAGACCATAGCATTGGTCTTGATGTGGTGTGGCGCCGCACAGGCGCAAGATCTCAACCTGCAGACCCGTGTCGAGTCGGCACTTCCATCGCCGACCATCCCGGTCGCGCCGCGAGCGACGATCGTCAAAGAGGTACCGGGAAAACCCAAAATCGAAACCGTCTTCCCACCCAAGGCAATGATGGTGGAGGAGATCGAGCAGAAGCGGGTCCAGTTGCAGAACCTCGCGCCGTTCGCACAACAGCAACTGCAGCAATTTGATACCAAGGAAAAGCTCAGCAATCAGCCCGAAAGCAAAATCAGGACACTCTATGTGGCACTCGGTGGAAAGACGGAAACCAAAGTCACGCCCACGTATCGGCGCGTAAAGGAGAAAGCGCCGCGCAAGATCGTCACGAACGTGTCGGTGCCGGGATCGTATATCTTCAACACCAATGCGCTATCCTCACCGGTGTCGAAGATATCGGATTGGAATTCAAACATCAGTCCATCCGCCACGGTCGTGGTCCCCGTCGGGCCGGAAAGCGATGTCCTTGCATTCTCGTTTTCCGCATCAAGCCTTCGCTACCGCACCCAGCAACAGCTCGACACCGACACTTTGAACTCATCGGTGATCTACAAACGTGTCCTGGACATCTTCTATCCGACGGGCGACGCGTCTCTGACTCGCAGCGCGCAGGTGACGTACCTGCAAATTGGCGCCGCGGGAAACGAGATTCACACGGCCAAGGGAGTCGTCAGGTACTCGCAGCCCAGCGCCACCTTGGGGGTCGACAACGTGGCGCTTGGGGGGCTCTGCGCGGCACCGGGAAAGCCCGCCACTG
This sequence comes from Hyphomicrobiaceae bacterium, assembly GCA_050248715.1. Taxonomy (GTDB): domain Bacteria; phylum Pseudomonadota; class Alphaproteobacteria; order Rhizobiales; family Hyphomicrobiaceae; genus AWTP1-13. Next base: position 6,254 of record JBFWRV010000054.1, read on the forward strand.
CGATGCCGTGTCATTTTCTCAATGCCTCGATCGCCCTCAACAAGACCTGGTTCGACTCCGGAAATACAAGGGCGGACAACACCGCGCTGGTCGCGAATGCGACGATGGGATGGAATGTCGTGCCGGGCGAATGGGTACTCCAGGCGTCCGCACAGCTGCAGGGCCGTCACTACGACAATTTTGCGGGCGGGAGGGAGGACCTGATTTCCGTCACCGGTGCCAAGGCGACTTGGGTTGCGTTGCCCAACCTCGTGCTCTCACTCAACCTGAGCTACACCAAGGTGCTCTCGTCGTTGGCGGTGGCCGAGTACCAGAACCTGCGGTGGTTCCCCTCGGTCGAGGTGAAATACCAGTTCTAAGGCGACGACTGACCGCATGTGGTCATTGCGGCGCGGCCGCAGTTGCCGGCAGGCATGGCGGCCGCCTATCTCCCTGGCGGCGTCCCGACTACAGCAACGACACGACGTGCTCGCCGATTGCGAGCGACGCCGTCAACCCGGGGCTCTCGATGCCGTAGAGCGCCACCAGGCCCCGATGCCCATGCTCGCGGGGGCCATGGATGGCGAAGTCCGGCACCGCCTCGCCCTCGCGGTAGAGCTTCGGCCGGATGCCTGTGTAGTCGGGATGCAGGCGCTCCGCCTCGAGGCCCGGATAGTAGCTGCGGATGAAATCGAGAAACTGTCCGAGCTTCTCCGGCTCGAAGCCGTAGTCGATGTCAGGGATCCAGGCGATATCCGGTCCGAACTTGCAGCGCCCGCCGATATCGACGGTGGCGTGCAGGCCGAGCCAGGCGCCGTCCGGCATCGGATAGATGTGGCGCTTGAAGGGTGAGCGCCCCGAAAGCGCATAGTACTGCCCTTTGGCGTAGTAGGTCTCCGGCAGGTGGTACCCGTCGCCATAGCCCAACGTGCGCGCCAGCTTGGAGGCGTGCAGCCCGGCCGAGATCACGAGTTTGGCGCAAGTGATGGCGCCGGGGTTATCGCCGCCCGTCGTCAGACGGAAGAGGCCGGCGTCGTCGCGCTCGATGCGCTCCACGGGGCAGCGCAACACCACCGAGCCCCCGCTCGACTCGATATGGCCTTCGAGCGCCAGCATGAAGCCGTGGCTGTCGATGATGCCGGTCGAGGGCGAAAGCAGCGCGGCGACGCAAGCGACCTCGGGCTCGAGCTCTCGCGCCGCATTGCCGCCAAGCGGCTCCAGATCCGCCACACCGTTCTTGGCCGCCGTATCCCTGATGGCGGCGAGCTTTCCCAGCTGGCTCTCGCTGGTCGCCACCAGCAGCTTGCCGCAGCGCGCGTGGGGCACGCTGTTCTCGGCGCAGAAGCTGTAAAGCATCTCCTTGCCGCGCACGCACATCGTCGCCCGGAGGCTGCCGGGCGGATAGTAGATGCCGGCGTGGATCACCTCGCTGTTGCGCGAACTCGTCTCCGAGCCGATCAGCGCGTGCTGCTCCAGAACCATCACCTCATGCCCCGCAAGCCCCAGCGCACGCGCAACCGCGAGTCCGACGGCTCCGGCGCCTACAACGATGGTCTCAACGTCTGCCGACATGCTTAGGCTCCTGCAACTGCCGCCTTCTACACGCGTCGTCGCGGCCGGCAAACCGAAGCTGAAGTCGCCGCATCGGAAGGATTGACAGGCGCATTATCAGAACATAAAAAGAACATAATAGGGACAAATGTTCCGCGCGACTCACGCTACAGGTGGCGGAGCGTATTCGAGAGGGAGGTGAACGCATGAGCCTGTTCCAGCCCAGCCGCCAAGCCTTCAAGGCGCACGCCCACGCCGCCGGCGAGGTGTGTCCGTTGTGCGAGCAGCCAATCGCCCAGGACATCGCCAGGAAGATCGAGTCGAGGAAGCAGGAGCAGTATGTGGCCGCCCTGGAGAAGGCGCGCGCCGAGGCCACGGCTGCCGCTGAGCAGAAGGTGCAGGCTGCGCGTGCCGAGGCGAAGCAGGCTGCCGAGGCGGCATTGGCGATACGGCTCGCGGAGTTCCAGGCACGGCTGGCCGACGCAGAGACGGCGAAAGCCGCGGCCGAGCAGAGGGTGGTCGCGGCCCGCCAGGAAGCAACCCTCGCCGCCGAAGCGGCGATGAGCGCGCGGCTAGCCGGGTTCCAGGCGCGGCTGGCGGATGCCGAGACCACCAAAGCCGCCATGCAGCAGCAAATGAATGCGCTGCAAGAGGGGAAGGACGCCGCCATCGAAAAGCGCGTCGCGGAGCTCCAGGAGGGCATGCTGCGGCAGAAGGAGGATCTGCAGCGTGAGAAGGAAGCGCAGGTCCTGGCCGAGAAGTCCAAGGTGCTCAAGCTACAATCGGAGCTGGCCGACATGCAGCGCAAGCTCGAGGGCAAGACGGCCAACGAGCTGGGCGAGGGCTCTGAGATCGACCTTTTCGAGCAACTCAAGGCGACGTTCGAAGGCGACCGCATCTCGCGCGTGGGCAAGGGTGTCAACGGCGCCGATGTGATCCACGAGGTCATGCACAACGGCAAGGTGTGCGGCAGGATCATCTACGACGCCAAGAACCGCAACGCCTGGCAGAACGAGTTCGTGGTCAAGCTGCGTGCCGACAAGATCGCGCAGGCTGCCGACCACGCCATTCTCTCCAGCAACAAGTTCCCCAAGGACAAGGCGCATGTGCACTACCAGGACGGCGTGATCGTTGCCAACCCGGCGCGCGTTACGGCGATCGTGCAGCTGTTGCGCGACCAGGTCGTTCGCATGCACGAGCTGCGCGTCAGCAAGGAAGGCCGGGAGCAGAAGTCGATGGAAATCTACGCCTTCATCACCTCGGAGCACTGCAAGCAGCTGCTCGACCAGGTGGAGGCGCAGGCCGGGCGCATGCTCGAGCTCGACACCAAGGAGCAGGAAGCGCACCGCCGCCTGTGGGACCAGCGCAAGAAGCTGATCAACGCGGTGCAGAAGGCGCGCAGCGACCTCGTGTTCGAGATCGACCGGATCATCGGTACGGCCGGCAACGGTCCCGAGGACGACGAAGCGGCCGCGTAGCCCTGGCCTTCTGCGGGAGCTGCCTCCCGCGAGTGGCCATGGGCCTTATCGCCCCTTGCCGGCTGAGGCCTTTGACCTGGCAGGCGCTTTCGCCTTGCCTCGCGGGAGGCCGGATTTGGCCTCGGCGACGATCTTCTCGACGTAGCCGGGCAGGGCAAACGCCGCGAGATGTCCTTTCGGCGTGTAGTAGCGTGTCTTGATGCCCCGCTTGGCCATGCGGCTCGCGAGGGTGCTGGCCGACACGGCCTGGAGCGCGCGACCATCGCTCGCCGCGTTGAGTGCGAACGGCCCGCCGAAGTAGCAGGGCTGCGTGCACATGAAGGGCGAGGCCGACTTGAACAGCGAGGCGAAGACCTCGGTGGTTGCACGCAGATGCTCGGGAAACAGGAACGGCAGCCCGTTCTGGGTTACGAGGATGCCGCCCGTCTTGAGCGCCCGCTTGCAGTCGGTGAAGAACGCGCGGGTATGCAGTACGGCGCTGGGCCCGATCGGCTCCGAGCTGTCGACGATAATGGCGTCGAAGGCCTCGCGCGTCTCGGCCACGTACTTCAGGCCGTCGGCGATGGCGATGTCGGCGCGGGGGTCATCGAACGCACCGCCGGCGATCTCGGGATAGTACCGGAGCGACAGGTCGATGACGACCCGGTCGATCTCGCACAGCGTGGCCTTGGCAACCGAGGGGTGCTTCAGCACCTCGCGCAGGACGCCGCCGTCGCCGCCGCCGATCACCAGGACGCGCTTGGGCGCCGAGAGCGCCATCAACGGCACGTGCGCCATCATCTCGTGGTAGACGAACTCGTCCGAGGTGGTGAGCTGACACACACCGTCCAGCATCAGCACGGTGCCCCAGGTCTCGTTCTCGAAGATGACGAGGTGCTGGTGCTCGGTCTTGACCTCGTGCAGCACCCTGCTCGCCTCGAGGCGCACGCGCCAGTGCGGATGGAACGTCTCTTCGACCCAGCGTGTCATGGCCAAGCCTCCAGAGGGGCGCTCGACACCAAAAATAGAAAGAGCGCGCACAGCTCGTAGCGAACTGCGCGCGCCCCACTCATCTCAAAGTGGCGTCAGGCCGCCCTGCGCGCCTTGGTCAAACGTATCGGGGCCTTCTGGGAGGCCTCGACCTCTCGCGTGCGGTCGCTCACGGCGTTCGCCCGCAGGTGCTCCTTGACCACCGTCCTCTTCGGCTTGAACGCCACGTTGAGGACGTCGACGGTCTTGTGCGGGTTGGCACCGCCGCACATGAACACGTCGAGCGCTGCATAGCCGGCCTCGGGCCAGCTATGGATGCTGATGTGGCTTTCCGCCAACACCGCCACGCCTGAGACTCCCCCATTGGGGGTGAAGTGGTGCAGGTGGATGTGCAGGAGGGTGGCTCCCGAGACTTCCACGCACTTCTTCAGCGTCTCTTTGATGTGCTTGAGATCGTCAAGCCGCTGTGCGCCGAACAGATCTATGAGCAGATGGGTACCGGCAAATCGAACTCCATCACGCTCGATGAAGTAGTCCTTTCTGTCGTCGTGCGCTACATGCGCGCTTTGACCATGATCTTCCTTTTGGGCGGTGCTTGAACGGGTCAAGTCCATCCCCAATTGGAAGAGGGAATCGGTGTAGGCCATAGGACCCCTCCCCAACCAGCAGACAGATAACCCGCTGCCCCGCGGATCGGTATGAACCGCAGGGCAAACGGAGACGCGTGATATGAGGCCAAACGTCTTCTGGTGCAAGGGGAAACAGGGACCGCGGCGAAAAATTTCTCGGCGGTGGTTATGGCGGGACGCCTGAGGCGGCGAGCGTCCGCCTTCACCGTCTCGCGCTATTGCTTCTTGAAGAGCTTGTCCAGGATGTCGCGCGGCTTCGTGCGCTCGCCTTCGCCCTTCCCGCCCAGCAGCCCCTTCAGTACGTCCTCGACGTCCTGACCTTTGAGCTTCTTGCCGATTTCGCGCACCGTCTCGATGAGCTGCTCCTGCCCTGCGACGGTGAAATCGGGCTTCTCCCAGGAGCCGTGAATGCGCACGGGAATCTCGACGTTCGACAGGTTGATCACCGCGCGCTCGCTGGTGGCGTTCACGTTGGCGACCTTGGGACGCACCGTGTAGTCGAGGCTTCGCGCTCCCAGGTTGAAGCTTCCCGAGCCGGTGACGCGCATGTCGGGGCTCACGAGCCTCAGATCCTGGTTCTGGGCGACGCCGTTGGCGATCGTGAAGGTGCCGGCGAGCTCGCTGAAGGGCGTCTTGTCCCCCGCATCCGATCGCAGGCCGGAAAAGCGGCCCTGCTCGAGGCTGCGCAGGATCTTGCCGACGTCGATGGCATCGATGGCGCCGTTGGTCGTCGACATGTCGACGCGCCCGTTCAGCGACTCCACGATCTGCCGCTCCGAGGCGCCCTGCCCCGTCAGCGAAAGTGCGATCCGACCCTGGCCCTCCAGCCAGTCGAGCCCGATGGCGCCCTTCAAGAGGGGTTGGGCGGAGACGCCCTCGAGGCGAATTTCGGTCCGGGTCGCCGGCACCTGACCGCTGCCATCGAGTATCACGTGCCCCCGTCCGCGCCCGCCGTAGAGCTGCATGTCATCGATGGTCAGGGTGGCGACGCTGCCCTTGAGCTGCAGCGTCAGCCGGGTCGGGCCGGTCTTCATGTCCTTGTAGATGAGACTCTCCGACGACAGCTCGAGATCCGCATCGGCAAGCGCGAGCGGTGCGAGGTCGATGATGTCGTCGCTCCAGTCCGCATTGCCGCCCTCGCGCTTGGTGAAGCCGCGCACCTGCGTGCCTCGGGCCGGCGCACCGTCGCGCCTGAGCACGTCCTCAATCGGGTCGGCCGCGCGCGGTGCCGGTGTGGCGCCGGACCGGCCCGGCGCGCCTGCCGGCCGGACCAGAATCTCGCCAAGGTCGAGCTCAGAGAGCCGCAGCGAGCCCGTGATATGCGGCCTTGAAGCCTTGCCCTCGATGACGAGCGTGCCGGATGCTGACGCATTGCCGAAGGTCGCCGACAAACGTTCGATGGACGTGCGACCGCCGTGGCTCGTGACGGCACCGGACAGGCCGATCGGGCCGACGTCGCGCCCAGCCGCCAGGGGCTTGCCCGCCAAGACGCCGAGCGCTTGCAACGAGGACGCCTTGAGCGAGACGTTGCCGTCGAGCACGGGCGTGTCGGCACGGCCGCCGAACGCACCGTCATAGGTGGCCTCGATCGGTCGCCCGGCGACCTTCAACGAGAGTCGCGCCGCCTCATCCTCCAGCAGCGCACGCAATTGCGACAACGTACCCTCGAGCGCCAGCCGCTCGCCGCGCCAGGTGAGGCTGCCCTTGATGGCGACGGGACCTGCACCCTCGCGGATCGCAAGCTCGAGTGCGAGCGCATCGATCTGATGGCGCGTGTCGGAGCGTTCATCGACGTAGCGCACCGTGCCGTCGGTGATGGTGACGGTGAGAGCCGAAAGGCTTGCGAGCGACTCGCGCCGCCCGGCGCCATCGCGCGAGCGTGCCGCTTCCCGCACCGCTGTGTGTGGGGCGGGCCCGCCGCTGCTCGAGGCCGACGCGCTTGCCCGCCCAAGGGGCGCGATGTCCCAGCTCCGCTGGCCCTGCGCGTTCACGCGCAATTCGATCGATGGCCCCATCAACGTGACGCGCTTGAGGTCGGCTTGCCCGGTCAGCAGCGACGCCAGTCCGACATCGGCTCTCAGCGTCTGTACCTGCAGGGTCGGGCCGCCGCCCATCTCGGGTGGTGCGGAGAACGCCACCTTGGCGAACGAAATGGAAGGTTGCGGAAACAGCGAAAGCGAGGTCGGTCCCGACACCACGAGGTCTCGGCCGGTGCGTGCCTTGACCTCCTGCACGAGACGGTCCCGCACGAGGTCTACGGGTGCTGCGACAAGCAGAAATGCCACGACGCCCAAAAGCAGACACGCAAGGCCAAGGCTGGCGTAGCCGATCACCGCAAGCCAGACGTTGCCTTTCCTCCTGGCCGGTGGGATGGGCCCGCGTGGGCGATGGTGCACGGTTCCTGGTGACTTTTGCTTCGTCATGGTCGCGTTCTTGCCGGCGAGGTCGGTTTAAGGAGCGGGACCTTTCTCTCAGATTATGTCACAGAGGCGTCGAAAAGGGGCTCCCCGGTTGCGAAGGCTGTGCGCCCGACCCGGATTAGCCTGGTGCTTGAACGGCTTGGAAGAGCGTGAAACATGGGCTCCATGATGTCGCCATCAATCCCGCCTCCGCCGTTGGGGATGGACCTGCAACAAATGCAGCGAACGCGCAAGCGCGTGTTGCTGGGGGGGATTGCCGTCGGCGTCGCCCTTTTCGCCGTGACGGACACCATTTGGCCCACCAGCTGGCCGGGCGCACATCGGGCCATACAGGGTCTGGGGCTCCTACTTATCCTCGTCTGCATCCTTGGGCGCACGTGGTGCACTCTCTATATCGGCGGTCAGAAGAAGCGAGAGCTGGTCATGACCGGACCATATTCCATGGTTCGCAACCCGCTCTACGTTTTCACGCTTCTAGGGGCTGCTGGAGCGGGTGCCATGTCCGGCAGCCTGTCGATCGGCCTGCTGTGGGCAGGATTCGCGGGCTTGGTATTCGCGTCCGTTGTCCGCCACGAGGAGCGGTTTCTGCTCGCAGCATTTCCCAAAGAGTTTCCGGTCTACATGGCGCGGGTGCCTCGTTTTTGGCCACGCCCTTCCGTGTGGCAGGATGCGGAGCAGCTGATCGTCAGGCCAGATCTCGTCAACCGGACGTTCTTCGAGGCGTGCGCGTTCCTGCTCACGGCGCCGCTGGTTGCCCTGCGATCATGGCTATGGGAACTCGGCTGGATTCCCATCCTGCTGCACTTGCCGTGATCACCTCATGGTGAGGTGGCGCCTGCCTCGGGTTACCCCTATCATCCGACCCGGGATCGTGACCCGGAGCGTGCTGATGCCTGGCCTTCGTCTGCTGGCTCTCTTGTGGGTGATGGTGTCGGCAGGATCGTTGGCGGTGCAGCCGGCAGCCGCGCAGGTCGCCGACCGGTGCCTGGCAGTCGCCGAGGCGCCCCGGCTGATCCAGCCGGCCGACTACCGCCCCGCGGCGCTGAAACCCAGCGAGGTACGCATGACTTTCATCGGCCACTCGACGTGGCTGATCGAGAGCCCGGGCGCGGTGAAGATCGCCACCGACTACAACGACTACATTCGCCCGCCCGTGGTGCCGGAGATCGCGACGATGAACCGGGCCCACACCACGCACTACTCGAACTTTCCCGACCCCGCCATCCAGCACGTGCTGCGCGGTTGGAACCCGGACGGGGGACCCGCCAAGCACGACATGACACTTTCCGATACCCGCGTGCGCAACGTGGCGACCAACATCCGAGACTGGGGCGGAGGTGCTATCCCCTACGGCAACTCCATCTTCATCTTCGAGATTGCCGGGATGTGCCTCGGCCATCTCGGCCATCTGCACCATACGCTGACCGACCAGCAGATCGCCCAGATCGGCCAACTCGACGTGGTGATGGTGCCGGTGGACGGCAGCTACACCATGGATGTGGCAGGCATGATCGAGGTGCTCAAGGCGCTGCGCGCACGGCTGATTCTGCCGATGCACTACTTCAACCCATACACGCTCAACCGCTTCCTCGATCGCATTCGCAACGACTTCACCGTCGAGATGGCGAACGATCCAACGATCGTAGTGTCGCAGGCGACGCTGCCGGGCGAGCCCAAGGTCCTGGTGCTACCGGGGAACTAAGGGCCTCCACGTACACGCCGGCAACCGGCTCAGTGGCTCCCGGCGACCGCGGACCTTGCCGTAGCCACCTGCCGTGGTCATGTTGCGTCCTGTCGTCAACTTCTGGATGCAGCCGATGGACGCGGCAAGCCCGAAGCCCGCCTACGACTACTGGAAGCAGCAGATCGAGAATGCGCTGCTGGCGCCGGTGCGCGCCATGCGTCTCGCTTACCTGCCGTTGCTGATGGTCTATTTCGCCTACGGTGCCACGGGGCTGACTGCAGTGGCTCAGGCCTTCTGGGTCAAGGAGGCGCTGGTGTGGACCCCGGCCGAGTTGGCCTCGCTGGCGGTCTGGTTCAGCCTGCCGTGGACAGTGAAGATGGTGTTCGGCGAACTCGTCGACACCGTGCCGCTTCTCGGCTCGCAGCGCCGTACCTACGTGTTCCTCGGCGCAATCCTGGTCGCAATCAGTTTCGTGCTGTTGGCGGGAGCGGCCGGCAAGTGGATCACCGCGCTGCCGGCGGACAAGCTTTACGTGGTGGCCATGCTTTTGGCGACCATGGGCATCGTCATCCAGGATGTTGTCGCCGACGCCATGAGCACCGAAGTCGTGCCACGCACGAATCCGGACGGCAGCCCGCGCACCAAGGCCGAGATCGATCACGATCTCGGCATGGTCCAGGTGCTGGGGCGGCTGGCGCTGGGCTTCGGCATCTTCGCCGTGGCCGGAGCCTCGGGCTGGCTGGCGTCCTGGGTGTCCTATTCCACGGTATTCCTGTGCGGCCTGATCGTGCCTCTGGTGTCGATCTCGGGTGCCCTGCTGGTGCGGCTGGAGACGAGCGAGCGCCGGCCGACCGACTGGCGCATCCTCGGCGGCGGCCTGGCGTTCGGCGGGTTCGTCATCGCATTGGCACTGAGCGGGATTGGCTTCAGCCAGGAGATCATCTTTGTCGTCTCCATGGCGGTGATCATCTGGATGCTGGAGCGCGTCACGCGCGAGGTCGAGCATGCGACCCGCATGCGCATCGCCTTTGCTGCCATTATTATTTTCGCCTTCCGGGCGACCCCGGGGGTGGGCGAGGGCTATCGCTGGTTCACCATCGATGCGCTGGGCTTCGACGAGGCGTTCTACGGCACCCTGCAGCAGATCGGCGCGGTGATCGGCATCGTCGGCGCCTGGCTGCTTTCCGACCTCATCACACGCAAGCCCGTGCCGCAGGTCCTGCTGTGGCTGACGATCATTGGCACGGTGCTGGCGCTGCCGACCCTTATGCTCGTGTTCCGCCTGGACCTCGTCACGCAGCAACTGTTCGGCATCGGCGCCCGCGGCATCGCCCTGTTTGACGCGGCGGCAACGTCTCCGCTCGACCAGTTGGGCATGATTCCGCTGCTCACCTTGATCGCCCTCTACGCGCCGGCCAGTCACCGGGCCACTTGGTTCGCGCTGATGGCCTCGCTGATGAACCTGGCGCTGACGGCGGGCTCGCTCGGAACCAAGTACCTCAACCTCGTATTTCACGTCGATCGCGGCAGTTACGGCCACCTGCCGTCGCTCGTCGTCACCGCGTATGTGCTGGCATTCGTGCTTCCGATCACCGCCATCCTTCTGCTGGGACGACGCGTGCGATAACGCCTTCGTGAGCACCTTGTCACCTTGTAGCCACAGCGGTCGTTGAGAAGCGTTCAGCCCAGGCCTCCGGAGCAGCGCGCAGCCTTGACGGAGCGGGAGCGTTGACCGCATTTCATCACGCATAAGGCGGGGCGATTTGCGCGAAGCCTGCGGCACCAGGGAGGTCTTGAATTGTCTTCTCAGCCCAGCGTTACCGATGCGTCGCCCCCAAACCGCACAGCACCCGCAAACCCGATCTCGCTCGGCTGGGCCCTGCGCCGAACTGCCCTTTGGCTGCTGATGATGACGGTCATGGTCGGGCTCGGCATGTGGCTGTTCTATGCCAGCATCGATCCCGATGAAGCCGTAGCCGGATCGCCGACCACCGCTGAGTCGCCCTTGCCCTCGCGCTGAGCCGCGATCAAAAAAACGCAGATATTCGGGTCGAGCGCACGAGAACGGCGTGCGCCGGCCCGAATCCTGCTCCATTCCGCTATTGGTCAGACTTCTTGAGATAGACTATGGGGGACCCATGGCTCGGCTGCCGCCTGGTGGGCCGGGGGCGGCGTTAGGGAGTACCCGGTTATGAAGCTCGTCATGCTGGCGCGAAACCCGAGCCTCTATTCGCACCGGCGCATCGTGGAGGCCGCGCGCGCCCGCGGCCACGAGATCGACGTCATCAACACGCTGCACCTGCACATGAACGTCTCATCGAGCCAGCCGACGCTTTGGCACGGGGGACGCATGCTGCCGCGCTACGACGCGGTGATCCCGCGCATCGGCGCCTCTATCACGCACTATGGGCTGGCAGTGCTGCGTCAGTTCGAGATGCAGGGCGTGTTTCCCCTGAACGAGAGCGTCGCGATCGGTCGCTCGCGCGACAAGCTGCGCGCCCTGCAGCTGCTGGCCCGCGAAGGCATCGGCCTGCCGGTCACGGCCTTTGCACACGGGCCGCGACGCGCCGAGGACGTGATCAACGGGGTGGGCGGCACGCCGTGCGTCATCAAGCTGCTGGAAGGCACGCAGGGTCGCGGCGTGATCCTGGCGGAGACGGCGGCCTCGGCAAAATCCATCATCGAGGCGTTCAGCGCCGCCAACATGAACATCCTGGTGCAGGAGTACATCAAGGAGGCCGGCGGCAGCGACATCCGCGCGCTGGTGATCGGCGGCAAGGTCGTGGCGTGCATGATGCGCTCGTGCACGTCCGGGGAGTTCCGCGCCAACCTGCATCGCGGCGGCAAGGCGCTGCCGGTGGTCGTGTCGGAGGAGGAGCGGCATACCGCCGTGCGCTCGGCCGAGGTGCTGGGGCTCAACGTTGCCGGCGTCGACCTGCTGCGCTCCAACCGCGGCCCGGTGGTGGTCGAGGTCAATGCTTCGCCGGGCATCGAGGGGATGGAGTCGGCGAGCGGTGTCGACGTCGCCGCCGCCATGATCGAGTTCCTCGAGCAACACGCCGAGCGGGGCAAGACACGTACGCGCGGCGTCGGATAAGGCATTCTCTCTCCCCGTCTTCACGGGGAGAGAGACGCGAGCAATCTTGGGCGACAGAGCATGGCCAAACCGATCCTCATCGCACCCTCCATTCTCTCGGCTGACTTCGCCAGGCTCGGCGAGGAGGTGCGCGCGATCGATGCGGCCGGGTGCGACTGGGTACATCTTGACGTGATGGACGGCCACTTCGTCCCCAATCTCTCGTTCGGGCCGATGGTGGTGCAGGCCATCCGCCCATACAGCAAGAAGCCCTTCGATGTTCACCTCATGATCGCCCCCGTCGATCCGTTCATCGAGGCGTTCGCCAAAGCCGGCTCCGACGTTATCACCGTGCATGCGGAAGCCGGCCCGCACCTCGACCGCTCCCTGCAGCTGATCCGCTCGCTCGGCAAGAAGGCCGGCGTATCGCTCACGCCCCAGACCCCCGAAACGGCCATCGAGTACGTGCTCGACCGTCTCGACCTGATCCTGGTGATGAGCGTAAATCCGGGCTTTGGCGGCCAGCAGTACATCAAGGCCATGACCGAGAAGATCCGCCGCGTGCGCGCGATGATCGGCGCGCGGCCGATTTACCTGGAGGTCGACGGCGGTGTCACGCCGGCGAACGCACGCGAATGCGCGGGCGCCGGGGCCGACGTTCTGGTCGCGGGATCGGCCGCGTTCAAGGATGGCAAGTACGCCGAGAACATCGCTGCCATCCGCACGGCCGCGATGGGCGGGTAGCTGTCGTCAGCCCCGGCTCAGACCCATCTGCGCCAGCGAGGAGAGATACTCGGCCCAACGCTTGTCGCGCTCCTTGTCGAGCGTCTGCAGGTAGGACCAGGCATAGAGCCCCGTGTCGTGGCCGTCATCGAAGACGATGCGTACGGCGTAGTTGCCGACGGGCTTCAGCTCCTTGATCTTGACGTTGCGCTTCCGACCGACGGTCACCCGCTGCTCGGGCGAATGGCCTTGCACCTCCGCGGACGGGCTCATCACGCGCAGCATCTCGGCGGAGAGCGTGAAGGGCCTCAGGCCCGCGAACGCAACCTCGAGTCCGCCTCGGTCGGGGATGATCGCGAGCTGCGGCGGCTCCAGACGTGCGCCAGCGCCGCCCTTGAGCTCGGTCCAGGCCTTGGTGGCGATGTCGCGATAGATCTGGGCGTGCGGGCTGTCGGGGCTCGAGGCCACGATCGGCCGACCGTCGTCGGAGGTCTCCCGGATATCCATGTGCAATGGCACGCCGCCGAGGAAGGGGATTCCGAGCTTCTCGGCCTCGTCCCTAGCCCCGCCGTGGCCGAAGATATCGGACCGCTCCCCGCACTTCGGGCACACGAAGAAGCTCATGTTCTCGATGATGCCGAGCACCGGCACATCGACCTTGCGGAACATGTTGAGACCCTTGCGCGCGTCGATCAGCGCCAGGTCTTGGGGTGTGGAGACGATGATGGCGCCCGAGAGCGGCACCTGTTGCGCCATGGTGAGCTGCACGTCGCCGGTGCCGGGCGGCATGTCGATAACGAGGACGTCGAGCTCGCCCCAGGCGACATCCCGCAGCATCTGCGTCAGCGCGGAGACCACCATCGGCCCGCGCCAGATGATGGGCGTACCCTCGTCCACCATGAAGCCCATGGACATGGCCTTGAGCCCGAAGCCTTGCATGGGGTGGAGCTTCTTGCCTGGAGCTTCCCGCGGGCGGCCGGAGAGCCCAAGCAAGCGCGGCTGCGATGGGCCGTAGATATCGGCGTCGAGGATGCCGGCCGTGAGCCCGATCGCCTGCAGCCCGAGCGCGAGGTTGACGGCCGTCGTCGACTTGCCGACGCCGCCCTTGCCGGAGGCGACGGCGATCATGTGCTTGATGCCGGGGACCTGGATCGTGGGCCGGGTCGCTCCAGGCGCGGCAGCCGGTGGCGGAGGTGGCCCGCCCGCAACCCTGGCGCGCGCTTCCCGCACCCGCGCGCTTTCGGGCACCTGGGCGCCGGTTGCATTCGATTCTGCAGGCGCCGGCCGGGAACCGCGCGGCTTCTCCGCCGTAAGCACCGCGGTTACGCCTTTCACGCCCGCCGCGTCGCGCACCACCTTCTCGGCCGCCTGCCGCAACGGCTCCAACTCGGCTGCGCGCTGCGGCGGCACCGTGATGGAGAATGAGACGTGTCCGTCCTTCAGAAGGATTTCCGACACCAGGTCGAGATCGACGATGTTGCCTTCGAGGTCAGGGCCCTTGATCCGCCGCAGGCGTTCCAACACCTGGTCTTTGCTGAGGCTCATCTCGTCTCTCTGAAGTGGCGGAGGCTGCGACGGCGGAACGCGCCAAGCCATGCAGCTGCTCCCGATGCTGGCCCATTCTGGCAGACGCGCCTTGTGCTGTCACGGCGACGCAATGTCAAACCGTGCTCTCCGCAAGCGACGAGACCAGAGCCAGGATGGCCTTCCCGCCTGTTGTTCGGCAATCGTATCAGCCGTTCGGAGCAAAAGGCGCGGGGTCGAGGAAGCGGTCGAGCACGTTGCCCAGCAGGCGCGAAATGTTGTTGTCGTAGCCGTTGCTCGGCAGCGATCCGCAAAACGTGATCGACCCGGTTGAGAAAACGGCGCCCTGGCCGTTGGCGGTCTCAAAGAACGTCATGTCGGCGCGGATGAGTTGCGGTGCAGGCTGGCCGGTCGTCGTCTGGACGTGCGTCAAATATTCCTCCGGCACCAGCGCCCAGGGCGTCTCGGGCGGGTGGTTCTCACTGGCGGCCACCACAATGGCATTGAGCGGCGTGCCGAGGCGCTTGTCGGTGCGGTCGAGCTCGAAGCCGGCGGCGCCATGTGCCGACAGGCCGAAATCGCCGATGACGTCCTCCGCAATGCCCGCAAACATCCAGGCGACGCGCGGGTCCTGCCGCGCTTGCGGCTTCACGCGGTAGTAGGAGCCGGCAAACGCCCCCTGCGCGGTGAAGCCCACGCCGCACAACTCCTGCGGCGGCCGGCCGTTGCGGCGCCACATGCCGCCGTAGGTGCCGTCGAGCTGGTTGTAGTACTCGCCGACCTCCGCCGCCCAGGCGCGGATGCCCCCCTCGGCCCGCCGGATCTCGATCAGCCCCGGAAACGCCTCCGATACCGCGACCTTCCAATAGAAGCCGTTGCCGCCCAGATAGCAGAAGCGTCCGCCGCCGTCGCGATAGGCCTGCAGCGCGTCCAGCATCTCGCGCGTGTGGTACTCGGGATGCGACCCCGTCAGCACGACGGCATAGTCTTTCAGCGCGGCGAGACCGTCGCTGTGCAACTCCCAGTCCGTGATGACGTCGAAGGCGTAGCCCTTCGCTTCGAGCCAGGACAGCAGGTGATGGTCGGCGGGGTAGTGCCGCAGTCCAGAGGCACGCAGGTCCTCGTGAGGATAGGTGATGTAGCCGACGCGCACGTTCAGCATCGGCCGCTGCCACGACGCAAAGCAGATGCCCGTGCGATCGGTATGGTAATTGTAGGTCGACCAGCCGAACTCCGGATGGTCGCCGGGGTAGTGCAGATAGCCGCCCCACGCGCGGGTGCGCGCTTGCCAGGCCTCACGCCATTGCGGATCGGTGAGCCATTCGAAACGCGCGTTGTTCTGATAGATGACGTAGGTGAACGTCGACATCAGAACGGCGATCTTCGCGCTCGCCTTGCCGAGCGGAGGCACGACGAAGAAAGGGATGTTCTCCCTGGCTCCGCCTGCGGTCAGCAGCAGCGCGTAGGAGCCGGACCTGAAATCGGCCGGCACCGTCCATTCGTGCGTCGCCGGCCAACCGCAGTCGACGATGTCGTCGTCGTGGAAATGGATCGCCGCATATTCCTCCGGTGCATGCCGCCAGCACATCTCGCGGCCGGACCAGGTCGAGCCCGTGACGGCGCGCGTCGGCATGTTGTGGAGCCTGCCATGGCAGCCGCGCGGGCCGATGTCGACGATCCGGGTGCCGCCGATCTCCCTGCCGAAGTCCCAGCCCGCGACCAGTCCCGGCAGAATCTCCCCTCGCGCGGCCCTCTCGATCTCGCTGGCATCCAGAACGCCATCGAACAGCATCGGGCGCTCGATGCGGCCGTTGAAGGTGTTCGCCCGCCCGTCCGCCTCCGATGCCCCGATCAGGACTTGCCGGCTTGCCAACGACATCGTGGCGCACGCCTGAGACTGCGCCACGCTGGGCCTGCCGCTCGGGCGTCCGCGCACCAGCTGCTGCTGCCCTACAGCAAGCGTCGAGGCCGCCGCATCCCACGTCATCCAGACGCGAGCCCAGCTGCCGTCGAGCAGTGCCATGCCCGTCGACATCCTGGTCTCCGCGCCGTCCCTGCCGGAAATCACCCCGCACGCGCCGCCGTCCTTGTCCACCGACAGCCCGAACCCGCCGGTGCCGTCCCTGGCGAACGCCGTCAGGACCGGACGCTCCTTCCCGGCAATGCGCGTTGGGCAGATCGTGGCGATGATCGTGAACGAGCCGATGGGCGCGAGCGCATCCCCCAGGTTGGCCACACCGTAGGAGCCAGGTGACACGCCCTGCGCCACGCAGGGCCCGATCGCTCGCACCGTGGCATCGACCGCGACGGTGCGGATGCCGGGCCCGGCCGGATTGGGATCGGCGGAGATCACGCGTACCACCGACGGACCCACCTCCGCACCGGTTGCATTCGACACGTGAAAGCGGATGGTCTCACCGGGGCGGACGGAGAGACGATCGGCGTAGCCGGCGAGTGGGATCATGGCGGGCTGTTCCGAGGTGGCGGGGTGCCGCCAGCATGGCGAAGCCGCCCGGAACTTGCAACGCGTGTCGGCCCGCCGCACCTGGGGTCAGCCCCCCGGGAGTGCGCTACTCGAGCTTGATGTTGGCCGCCTTGATGATCTCGCCGTTGCGCCCGAGGTCCTCGACGAGGTGCTTCGCCATCTGCTCCGGCGTTTGCGTCGGGACGATCACGTTGATCGAACGCATCCTGGCCTTCATCTCGTCGGTAGCGGTGATCTCCGCGACCTTGGCGTTGAGTTTGGCGATGATGTCCTGGGGTGTGCCGGCCGGCGCGAAGATCGAGTACCAGATGGGGACGTCGGAGTTGGGATAGCCGCACTCCGTGAGCGTGGGTATGTCCGGGAAGTCCGGGTGGCGCTCGCCGTAGTTGATGTCGAGCAGGATCAGCTTGCCGGCCTTGACGTGCGGCAGGACGTTGATCTCGTTCATCATCTGCACGGTGTTGGGCAACAGGTCGTTAAGCGCGTCGGCGCTGCCGCGATAGGGCACGTGCAGGATGTCGATGCCGGCGCGATACTTGAGCATCTCGAGCCGCAGCTGCGTCGAGGTGCCGAGCCCGGCCGAGCCGTAAGACAGCTTCCCCGGATTGGCCTTGGCGTAGGCGATCATCTCGGCAAAGTTCTTCGGCCCGACGGCGGGATGGATCACGAAGCCGCACACGAGATCGCCGACGCGCGCCACCGGATCGAAGCTCTTGACGGGATCGTAGGGTGTCTTGCGCATGTTCGGCAGAACCGACAGCGTCGCGTTGGGCGTGAGCAGGAACGTGTAGCCGTCGGCCGCCGCCTTGGAGGCCGTCTCGGTGCCGATCATGCCGCCCGCGCCGCCGCGGTTCTCGATCACGAACTGCTGGCCGAAGGCCTGCGTCAGTTTCTCCGCCCAGGGCCGGCCGATAAGGTCGGTGGCGCCCCCGGGAGCGTAGGGGAGGACGAGCTTGACCGGCTTATCCGGCCAGTTTTGCGCCTGCGCGCTGACGCGCGTGGAGAAGCCCGCGGCGACCGATGCACCGGCCAATCTCAAGAATTCCCGACGACGCATGAATTTCCTCTCCCTGAAGTTGATCCAGGGAGGATGGTAGGCAATGCCGCGCCGGTCAATTCATTGCTGCGCAAGGCGGCTATTCGATCTTGATGCTGGCGGCGTTGATCAGCTCGGCGTTGGCGTTGATATCCTCGAGGAGATGCTTGGCCATGTCTTCCGGCGATTGCAGCGGCGCCACGGCGTTCACCGCGATCAGCTTGGCCTTCATGTCGTCGGTCCTGGCGATCTCCTGCATCTTGGCGTTGAGCTTCGCAATGATGTCCTTCGGCGTCCCGGCCGGCGCATAGGTCGAGAACCAGATCGGCACGTCGGCGCCCGTGATGCCGAGCTCCGTGGGCGTCGGTATGTCGGGGAAGTCGGGATGACGCACCTGGGAGTTGACATTGAGCAGGATCAGCTTGCCGGCTTTGGCGTGCGGCAGGGACACAGGCTCGTTCATCATGTGCACCGTGCCGGGCAGGACGTCGTTGAGCGTGTCGGCGCCGCCGCGATAGGGGATGTGCAGGATGTCGATGCCCGTCTTGTACTTGAGCATCTCGAGCCGCAGGTGCGTGGAGGTGCCGTTGCCCGACGACCCGAAGGTAAGCTTGCCGGGATTCTTCTTGGCATACTCCACCATCTCCTGGAACGTCTTCACGCCGACCGAGGGATGGATGACGAAGCCGTTGATGACGTCGCCAACGCGCCCGACGGGATCGAAACTCTTGATCGGATCGTAGGGCGTCTTGCGCAGGCTCGGCAGCACCGCCAGCGGCGCATTGGGTGTCAACAGGAGCGTGTAGCCGTGGGGAGCTGACTTGGATGCAGCCTCGACGCCGATCATGCCGCTGGCGCCGCCGCGGTTTTCGATCACGAACTGCTGCCCGAAGGCCTGAGAAAGCTTGTCCGCCCACGGGCGGCCGATCGCGTCGGTCGCACCGCCCGGGGCATGGAGCATACGGCAGGATGACCTTGACGGTCCGCTCCGGCCAGCTCTGCGCTTGCACTGAAGCCTTGCTGCCCAATCCCGCGGCCAGCGTCGCACCGGCCAGCGTCAGAAAATCGCGACGCTGCATGAATATTCTTCCCTGGTGACGTCTTCTTTGTCGCCAGGATGCGCCGTCGATCCTCCGTCGTCAATTATTCCTGGAACGCCGTTTCTCGCGCACGGCGCACATTCGGCAGGATGACGAAAAGCAGCAACATGACCGCGATTGCCAGGAAAGTGAGCGACAGCGGCCGCTGCAGGAATACCCAGGGATCGCCGCGCGAAAGCAGCATCGCGCGGCGCATGTAGACCTCCATCATCGGACCCAGCAGGAAACCCAGCAGCAGCGGGGCCGGCTCGCACTCGAGCTTCATGAGCAGATAGCCGATCACCCCGAACAGCGCGATGATCAGCACCTCGTTGGCCGAATTGTTGAGGCTGTACACGCCGATGCAGCAGAAGAACAGGATCGCCACCGCGAGCAGCCGGTAGGGTACAAGCAGCATACGCACCCAAATGCCGATGAGCGGCAGGTTGAGCACCACCAGCATCAGGTTGCCGATCCACATGCTGACGATCATGCCCCAGAACAGGCCGGGTTTCTGCTCCATCACCTGGGGTCCCGGGATGATGCCGTGGATCATCATACCGCCGATCATCATCGCCATTACGGCATTCGACGGGATGCCGAGCGTCAGCATGGGCATGAAAGAGGTCTGTGCAGCGGCGTTGTTGGCGCTTTCCGGTGCGGCGACGCCCTCAATCACGCCGGTGCCGAACTTCTCGGGCGTCTTCGACAGGCGCTTCTCGACGGTGTAGGCCGAGAACGACGCAAGTACGGCGCCGCCGCCCGGCAGGATTCCGAGCAGTCCGCCGAGGAACGTCCCGCGCAGCACCGGCGCGATGGAGCGCATGATGTCGTCTTTCGTCGGCAGGAGGCCGGACACCTTGGCGTCGACGAGATCGCGGCGCTGCGGGTTGGTCAGGTTTGCCATGATCTCGGCGATGCCGAACACGCCCATCACAAGCGGCACGAAGCCGATACCGTCGAACAGGTCGCTGATCCCGAACGTGAAGCGGGTATTGCCGGTGTTGACGTCGGTGCCGACGAGGCCCAGCAGCATGCCGAGGAAGATCATGCCGAACGCCTTGATCACGGAACCTCGCGCGAGCACTACGGCGAACACGAGGCCCAGCAACATCAAGGAGAAATAGTCGGCCGGTGCAAATTGCTGAGCGAGCCTTGTCAGCGGCGGTGCGGCCAGGACGATGGCGATCGTGGCGACGCAGCCGGCGAAGAAGGAGCCGAGCGCGGCGATGGCGAGGGCCGGCCCGGCGCGTCCCTGGCGCGCCATCTGGTAGCCATCGAGCGTGGTGACGACCGAGCTCGCCTCGCCCGGCAGGTTGACGAGAATGGCCGTGGTCGAGCCACCGTACTGCGCCCCGTAGTAGATGCCCGCCAGCATGATCAGCGCGCCCTCGGGCGGGAGGAAGTACGTCGCCGGCAGCAGGAGAGCCATTGTCGCCGTCGGTCCGACGCCCGGGAGCACGCCGACCGCCGTCCCGATCACGGCGCCCATCAGGCACCAGAACAGGTTCTGCAGCGACACGGCGACCGAGAAGCCGAGCGACAGGTTGGAGAAGAGCGAGCCTAGTTCCATGACAGCGCCCCCGGCAGGCGCACGGGCCAGACGGGGATCGGCATGCGCAAGCCCCAAATGAACATGCCGACGCCGAGGGCGACCATGAGAAGGCAGAAGATCGCATACTCGCGCCAGCGCGTCTCAGGCGTGCCGAGCGCGCACAGTGTCATCGAAAGCAGCATGGAGACGACGAGGCCAAGGCCGTCGACGGTGAGCGCGAAGGCAATCGTGGCGAGCGTCGCCATGATGACGGGACGCCACGCCCAGCGGGTGAGGGCGGCACCGTCGGCGAGGAACGCCTTGGCGCACAAAATGGCGCCGGTGCCCATCAGGCACCAGGCGAGGATGCGCGGCAGCACCCCCGTTCCCGGGCGCTGCGGAGAGCCCATTGGATAGTCGGCGCCGATCCAATAGGCCGCCAGCCCGAAGGCGAGAAACAACAGGCCCGTGGCAATATCCTGCCCGCTCCTGATGCGCATGCGGAAATGCCCTCCCTTATTTGTCTTTGCAGCAAGTCTACATGGAACGGGCCCGCATGAAACAGGGCTTCGCCTTGGGCATCCGACCAACCCTAAAACGGGTCCGGTGTGCTCAAACGCGCTCGTTCCCTGGCATACCATCCGCGCACCGCCTAAGCAGCCGCGGGCCGCATCGACTCACTCAGGGGCTATCGCGGATTCGGCATTCACCATGGCGCCGCTGGATGCGCTGGCCTAATATGCCCGGAGCGACCGGCCGCGTTGCGTTGGAAGCGGAGATCTGGCTTTGAGCGACATTTACAAGGGAGCCATCGATTGCGACTTGCACCCTCGACCGCCGACTCCGCGCGAGCTCAGCCGCTTCATGAACGAGCACTGGCGTGACACGGTGGAGCTGCGCGGCATCGAGACCTGGGACTCCATCGCCTATCCCCCCAACGCGCCTTTGACGCGACGGCCTGACTGGCGCAAGGCCGAGGCGGATAGTACGCCCGCCAGTCTTGCCGCTGACACGCTCGACCGCTTCGGCTTCGCCCACGCCATATGCAACTCGCTCTTTCCCGTGCAGGCGTTCCGCGACGAGAAGCTGGGGGCCGTGTTCGCCAGCGCTCTCAACGACTGGCTGGCCGCTGAATGGCTCGCAAAGGACGGCCGCCTCAGGGGCTCGGCCGTGCTGCCCATCCAGTCACCGGAACGCTCGGAGGAGGAGATCGAGCGGCTCGCCGGCGACCGCCGCTTCGTGCAGGTGATGCTGCTGGCCATGGGCGAGCACCCGCTCGGCAAGCCCATGTACTGGCCGATCTATGCCGCCGCCGAGCGCCACGGATTTACCATAGGCATCCACGCCGGCAGCAGCTACCACCACGCCGTGACCGGCTCGGGCTGGCCCAGTTACTACCTCGAGGATTACGCGGCGCAGGCGCTGGGCTTCCATACCCAGCTTGGCAGCCTGATCTGCGAGGGTGTGTTCGTTAAGTATCCCAAACTCAAGGTTGTGCTCATCGAATCGGGCATAACCTGGCTGCCGCCGTATCTGTGGCGCCTCTGCAAGTTCTGGCGCGGGGTGCGCAACGAGGTACCCTGGATCGACCGGTCGCCGGAGGAATTCGTGCGCGATCACGTGCGTCTGACCTTGCAGCCCTTTGACGCGCCGTCGTCTGCGGCGCACATTGGCCGCTTCATGGATCAGCTCCAGTCGGACGATATGTTGCTGTTCTCGACCGACTTCCCGCACTGGCAGTTCGACGGCGCCGATATGCTGCCGCCGGGCCTTTCGCCGGCATTGACCCGCAAGATACTGATCGACAATCCGCTGGCGACCTATCCCCGCCTCGGTCCCGCCTCGGGAGGACCCCCATGACCCTCGACGCTCCGCTCGCACCGGAACTCGAAGCCGACTCCGATCGCCAGGGCAACGCGCCGGTCCAGTCGCGCCTCAAGATCATCGACGGCGACGTGCATCCGGCGTTGCATTCGCTGGCCGATCTCAAGCAGTTCCTGGCACCGCGCTGGCGGGAGCACCTGGAAATCTATGGCTCCCGTCGCAAGCTCGGCATGAGCTATGAACCCTACCCGAAATCAGCCCCCCGCGCCTGTCGCCGCGACGCCTGGCCCGAAGATGGCGGCTACCCTGGTTCGAACCTGGACCTGATCCGCTCCCAATATCTGGACGCCTACGGCATCGAGCACGGCATCCTGGGACCCCTCGGGCTTTCGGGCCAGAGCGAGTTGAACCAGGAGTTCTCCGCGGCGCTCACTTCGGCAGTCAACGATTGGCAGCGCGAGTTCTTCGCCAAGCCCGAGCCGCGCCTGAGGGCTGGCATCGTTGTGGCATCCGAGCACGCCGAGGCCGCGGTCGCCGAGATCGAGCGCTGCGCCAACGACCCCGCCTTCGCGCAGGTGTTCATGCTGACGCGCAGCGCCGAGCCACTGGGCAATCGCCGCTACTGGCCGATCTATGCCGCCGCCGAGCGGCACGGGTTTCCCGTCGGCATGCACGTGTTCGGCTCGGGCGGCCATCCCTACACGGGCACCGGCTGGCCCTCCTTCTACGTCGAGGAAGGCGCGGGGCATTCCACGTCCTGCCAGACCGTGGTCACGAGCCTCGTCATCGAGGGCGTATTCGAGCGCTTCCCGAAGCTCAAGGTCGTGATCGTGGAAGGCGGCTTCGCCTGGCTGCCGGCGCTCAGCTGGCGCCTCGACAAGCTCTACGAGCGCATGCGCTCGGAGGTGCCGCACCTGAAGAAGCGGCCGTCGGAGTACATCCGCCGCAACCTCTGGTGCACGACCCAGCCGATGGAGGAGCCCGACGACCGCAGGCAGCTCCTCGACATCATGGAGTGGATCGGGTGGGACCGGCTGCTGTTCGCGTCCGATTACCCGCACTGGGATTTTGACGATCCGTTCCGCGCCTTCCCCGCCAACATCCCGCGCGAGCGCACCCGCCAGATCCTCTCCGGCAACGGCCGGGCCGTGTATCGGCTGGGGTGAGGTCGGTCGGGGCGACGCGAGGTCGCCGCGGTCCCCTTCCCCTTGACGGGGAGGGGATAGGGGTGGGGTGGCATCACGCATGATGCCGCCTTCCAGGCAGCCTACCCTCGACCCCTCCCTGCAAGGGTGGGGGGAGAAATCGAAGCATCACGCGAGCCATGCCCCGCCACGTCGTCGCCAAGGCTTCCGAAATTCCACCCGGCTCCCGCAAGCTCGTGCAGATCGGCGAGCGAGCAATCGTCGTGCTCAATGTCAACGGCGAGTGGTTCGCGCTTTCCGACAAGTGCCCGCACAAGGGCGGCAGCCTCTCTCGCGGCAAGCTGACGGGTGCAGTGACGTCATCAGGACCCGGCGATTATCAGTACGCGCGGCGCGGCGAGATTCTGCGCTGCCCGTGGCACGGCTGGGAGTTCGACGTGCGCACAGGCCGCTCGTGGTGCGATCCCGCTCGCATGCGGCTGTTGAACTACGCTGTGAGCGTCGAGCCCGGCGCCAAGCTGGTCGAAGGCCCCTACGTCGCCGAGACTTTCCCCGTCGCCGTGGAAGACGACTACGTGGTGGTGGAGACGAAGTAATTTAGTCATCGCCTCGGCAAGGGGTATCGCCCCGTACAGCTGGAGCCACACCCAGCTAGCAGCACGTGTCAAAGCGAAAACGCCGCCCGTAGAGACCACGGGCGGCGCGCATTGCCGCAGTCCTGAAGCGCGAGCGGCGCTTACATGTCCATGCCGCCCATTCCGCCCATTCCGCCATGGGAATGGCCGGCGTGCGCATCCTTCTTCTTCGGCGCCTCGGCCACGCCGGCCTCGGTGGTGATCAGCAGGCCGGCGATGGAGGCGGCGTCCTGCAGGGCGGTGCGCACGACCTTGGCCGGGTCGATGATGCCCTTCTCGAACATGTCGCCATACTCGTCGTTCTGCGCGTCGTAGCCGAATGCCGCGCCACGGCCGTCCGTGACCTTGCCGACCACGATCGAGCCTTCAACGCCGGCGTTCTCGGCGATCTGGCGGATCGGCGACTGCAGGGCCTTGCGGACGATGTTGACGCCTGCGTCCTGGTCCTCGTTCTCGCCCTTGACGGTGATGGCCTGGGCCGCCTTCAGCAGCGCCACGCCGCCGCCGACGACGATGCCTTCCTCGACCGCGGCGCGGGTCGCATTGAGCGCGTCATCGACGCGGTCCTTGCGCTCCTTCACCTCGACCTCGGTGGCCCCGCCGACCTTGATCACGGCAACGCCGCCTGCGAGCTTGGCAAGCCGCTCCTGCAGCTTCTCCTTGTCGTAGTCGGAGGTCGTCTCCTCGATCTGCACCTTGATCTGGGCGACGCGGCCCTCGATCTCCTTCTTCTTGCCGGCGCCGTCGATGATGGTGGTGTTCTCCTTCTCGACGCGAACGCGCTTGGCCTTGCCCAGCATGTCGAGCGAGACGTTTTCGAGCTTGATGCCGAGGTCCTCGCTGATCACCTGGCCGTTGGTGAGGACGGCGATGTCCTCGAGCATGGCCTTGCGGCGATCGCCGAAGCCCGGGGCCTTGACGGCCGCGACCTTGAGGCCGCCGCGCAGCTTGTTGACGACCAGCGTCGCCAGCGCCTCACCCTCGACCTCTTCGGCGATGATGAGCAGCGGCTTGCCCGTCTGCACGACCGCTTCCAGCACCGGCAACAGCGGCTGCAGGCTGGCGAGCTTCTTCTCGTGGATCAGGAGGAAGGGATCCTCCAGCTCGGCGATCATCTTGTCGGCGTTGGTGATGAAGTAGGGCGAGAGGTAGCCGCGGTCGAACTGCATGCCCTCGACGACGTCGAGCTCGCTCTCGAGGCTCTTGGCCTCCTCGACCGTGATGACGCCCTCGTTGCCGACCTTCTGCATCGCCTCGGCGATCATGTCGCCGATGGCCTTCTCGCCGTTGGCGGAGATGGTGCCGACCTGGGCGACTTCCTGGCTGTTCTTGACCTTTTTGGCCTTCTTCTTGATGTCCTCGACGACCTGGGAGACGGCCTTGTCGATGCCCCGCTTGAGGTCCATCGGGTTCATGCCAGCGGCAACCGCCTTCATGCCCTCGCGCACGATCGCCTGGGCGAGCACGCAGGCCGTGGTTGTGCCGTCGCCGGCCACGTCGTTGGTCTTCTGGGCGGCCTCGCGCACCATCAGCGCGCCCATGTTCTCGAACTTGTCCTCGAGCTCGATCTCCTTGGCGACGGTGACGCCGTCCTTGGTGGTGCGGGGGGCGCCGAAGCTCTTCTCGATCACCACGTTGCGGCCCTTGGGACCGAGCGTGACCTTCACCGCATTGGCGAGAATATCCACGCCCCGCAGCATCCGCTCGCGGGCCTCACCTGAGAATTTGACATCCTTGGCAGCCATTTTCCGTTAGCTCCTGACTCGTGAAATGGTGAATTCGTGAACTGCTGAAGCCGATCGCGCGGTCGGGATCGAACCGGGAGTGGCGATCTCACGAACCTGCGATTGCGACCTCACGGTTGTGATTTCAGCGCTCGAGCACCCCCATGATGTCGCTCTCCTTCATGATGAGGAGTTCCTGCCCGTCGATCTTGACCTCGGTGCCGGACCACTTGCCGAACAGCACCTTGTCGCCCTTCTTGACGTCGAGGGCGACGATCTTGCCGGTCTCGTCGCGGGCGCCGGGGCCGGCGGCGACGATTTCGCCCTGCTGAGGCTTCTCCGCGGCCGTGTCCGGGATGATGATGCCCCCGGCCGTCTTGGTCTCGCTGTCGACGCGGCGCACGACCACGCGGTCGTGCAAGGGACGGAATTTCATGGGAAAAGTCTCTCCTGGATCAAGGGTTTACGTGCCGGATGGGGCCCGTAGTGTGATGGGGCGGCCGTCGTTAGCACTACATCAGGGCGAGTGCTAGCAGCCGCGCCTCACATATCCAACGAGCCAAGGCATGTCAAGCGGGCGAACGTGGCTGCCAAGGTCTGGGATGGGCCCACCGGCGCGTCTCGCGGGTGCCGCTTGGATCACCCAACCATCCCTAAACAAGGCCTTAACTGCTTATGGGGCATGCTGCTGGCCGTTTCGGCCCCCGGGGGCGGGCCGGTCCACGGGGGTGCATCGTGCGGGCTCGAAGCTGGTCTTGTGCTCTGTTGGCGGCGGGTGTGCTGGCAGCTACCGCTGCGCCGCTCAGCGCCGACGAGACCTTTTTCTGCGAGGACGGCAGCAGCGTCACCATCGACAATAGCAACCGCGAGGCCATGCGGGATCATCCCTGCGTGAAGGCGTGGTTCGTCAACGACCTTGCGCGCCGGCAGGTCCGCAACGATGCCGAGGACGAGGCCGCGCTCGATGGCTCCAAAGGCGCCCCCGTCGTGCATCGCTACACCGTGCGGCGCGCCATGGCCTTGCGCGACCTGCAGCAACGCCCTGCCTACATCGCCTGGGTGCGGTCGCGGACGGTCGAGGCGGGGCCTGCTCCCCGCTGGACCGGAGCCCGGCGCAGCCACGCCCGCTCGCTCCTCAATGACAAGCCCTTTGCGCTCAACAACAAGCCGGTCGCGGTCACCGACAAGCCGGCCGCGCATGCCAAGAGCAGGTCCGCCCTGCGCATCCGCTTCCGCCGCCGCTAGAGCAATTTCCGATCCGCCGGGATTCGTTCGACCGGATGAACTTGTGATGCGGGCCGTGGGCGGCGGGCCGCTATGACACTGGACTAGCGATCGTGGTTGATCACCGCTACTCCGCCGCCTGCTTCGGGCCGTAGCCCAACTCGGCGTTCAGCTTGTCCAGCAAATCCGCGGCGGCCCTGGGGATATTGGTGCCGGGGCCGAACACGGCCTTGGCCCCCGCCTTGTAGAGCGCGTCGTAGTCCGACGGCGGAATGACGCCGCCGACCACGATCATGATGTCCCCACGTCCCTCCTTCTCGAGCGCTGCCGTCAGCTCCGGCACCAGCGTGAGGTGGCCGGCCGCCAGCGACGACACGCCGATGATATGCACGTCGTTCTCCACGGCCTGGCGCGCTGCCTCGTCAGGCGTGGCGAACAGCGGCCCGATGTCGACGTCGAAGCCCAGATCGGCAAACGCAGAGGCGATCACCTTCTGGCCGCGGTCGTGGCCGTCCTGGCCCATCTTGGCGACCAGAATGCGCGGGCGGCGGCCGTCGTTGGCAGCGAACGCCTCACACATGCGCCGCACGCGCTCCACATCCGTGCTCATGGCTCCGGCCTCCGCCGTGTAAACCCCCGACACCGCCCGGGTCTCGGCGCGGTGGCGGCCCCAGACCCTCTCCATCGCGTCCGATATCTCGCCGACCGTGGCCTTGGCCCGCGCCGCCGCGACCGCGCGCTCCAGAAGGTTGCCCGCGCCGCTGGCAGCGGCCTCGGAAAGCGCCGCGAGCGCGGCGGCCACCGCCGCCGGATCGCGCTCGCCCTTCAAACGTTGCAGCTTGCCGATCTGGCTCTCGCGCACGGCCCTGTTGTCGACCTTCAGCACCTCGATCTGCGCCTGGTCGGTCACCTTGTACTTGTTGACGCCGACGATGGTCTGGGTGCCGGAGTCGATTCTCGCCTGCGTCCGCGCGGCGGCCTCCTCGATGCGCATCTTGGGAATGCCGGCGGCGATCGCCTTGGCCATGCCGCCAAGGTCCTCCACCTCGGCGATGTGGGCCTGGGCCTTACGCACCAGCTCGTAGGTGAGCCGTTCCACGTAGTGGCTTCCACCCCATGGGTCGATGGTGCGGCACGTGCCGCTTTCCTGCTGGATGAAGAGCTGGGTGTTGCGGGCGATGCGGGCCGAGAAGTCGGTCGGGAGGGCGATTGCCTCGTCGAGCGCGTTGGTGTGCAGCGACTGGGTGCCGCCGTGCGTGGCCGCCAGCGCCTCGATGGCCGTGCGCGCGACGTTGTTGAACACGTCCTGAGCGGTCAGGCTCCAGCCGCTCGTCTGGCAGTGCGTGCGCAATGCCAGCGACTTGGCGTCCTTGGGTGCGAACTCGTCCTTGATGAGCTTGGCCCACAGCAGCCGGGCGGCTCGCATCTTGGCGATCTCCATGAAATAGTTCATGCCGATCGCCCAGAAGAACGACAGCCGCGGCGCAAACGCGTCGATGCTGAGTCCGGCAGCGACGCCGGCGCGTGCGTACTCGACTCCGTCGGCCAGCGTGTAGGCGAGTTCCAGGTCTGCCGTCGCCCCCGCCTCCTGCATATGGTAGCCGGAGATGGAGATGGAATTGAACTTCGGCATGCTCGCCGACGTGTAGGCGAAGATGTCGGAGATGATGCGCATGGAGGGCGCGGGCGGATATATGTAGGTATTGCGCACCATGAACTCTTTGAGGATGTCGTTCTGGATGGTGCCTGCCAGCTTCGACGGAGGCACGCCCTGCTCCTCGCCCGCCACGATGAACAGCGCCAGGATGGGGAGCACGGCGCCGTTCATAGTCATCGATACCGTCATGTCGGCGAGGTTGATGCCGTCGAACAGAGTGCGCATGTCGTAGATCGAATCGATCGCCACGCCGGCCATGCCGACATCGCCCTTCACGCGCGGGTGGTCGCTGTCGTAGCCGCGGTGCGTCGCCAGATCGAAGGCAATGGAGAGGCCCTTCTGGCCCGCGGCGATGTTGCGCCGGTAGAACGCATTGGAATCTTCCGCCGTGGAGAAGCCCGCGTACTGGCGAATGGTCCAGGGCTGGGTGACGTACATCGTCGGGTAGGGACCGCGCAGATAGGGCGCGATCCCCGGAAAGCCATCGAGGAAGTCGAGCCTTGCGGTGTCGGCGCCCGCATAGGCCTTCTTGACCGCTATGCCCTCCGGCGTGAGCCAGGCGTCGCTGGACGGGGTCGGAGCCGTTTCCGCGGAACGCGACTCGTGTTGGGGTCCGGCTCCATAGCTCACCGTCGCGAAGTCAGGTATTCGGCTCATCTCAGCATGCCTTGTCCAAAGCGGCTGCGGTGCAACCGTTGCTGCGGCAGAATCTAGTGAAATGAACGGCGCAAGGCCAGCGGCCAAGCCGCTCAAAGTTTAGGCGACCTCGCCCGGCGCTTCGCCCGCCCAGCTTTGCCAAAGCTGCGACGGTCCGCGAGACCAGCCACCATGCTATCCTCAGATATCGTTCCCATACGAGGGTGACGCCACAGCTCGCGTGCGGCAGAGGCGAGGATGGCGAGCTCCCGACGGCATAGAGTTGACATGTCGCATTGTACTGCGATTAATGGCTATCGGCTGCCGGTGCACCCTTGCAAGCAGGGCGGATGCAGACTGAGTTCAATAGGGAGACGACGCACTATGCATGATCCACTTGGGAAGACCATCCGTCGGGTTCTGGCATTCTCGATGGGGTTGGGTCTTCTCCTCGGCGGATTGCCGGCTGCCGCCCAGGAGAAAGCATCGGTTCGGCTGAAGTGGCTGCCGCAAGCCCAGTTTGCCGGGATTTACATGGCGAAGGAGAAGGGCTTCTACCTCGCCGAGGGTATCGACATGACCATCAATCCTGGTGGTCCGAATATCAGCGCGGAGGCGCTGGTCGCAGCCGGAACGGATCAGTTTGCGCAGGGCGGCGGTGTCGACAGCCAAGTTACCAGCAGAGCAAAGAACCTCCCGCTGGTCACGATCGGCATCATGCACCAGAAGACCCCCTTCGTGTTCATTTCGCATGCCGACTCCGGCATCAAGGCCGTCAAGGACTTCAAGGGCAAGAAGGTGTCGGTGTGGTTCACCGGGGCGCAGTTCGTTCTCTATTCGATGCTTGCCCAGAATGGGCTTGCGCAGTCGGATGTGACGATCCAGCCCCAGCAGGTTGCCCTCACTCCTTTCCTCGACCGCCAGGTCGACGTGGTGGCGGCCACGCTTTACAACGAGATGAATACGATCAAGGCGCGCAAGGTCAGCGTCAACATAATCGCCGCCGAGGACTCCGGCATTACCATGCCGAGGGACCCCCTGATGACCAGCGAGAAGGTCATCCAGGAGCGCCCCAAGCTCGTCCAAGGCTTCGTCAACGCGACATTGCGCGGTTGGAAATACGCCTTCCAGAACAAGAAGGAGACGGTCGACGTCCTGTTGCGGATCGCTCCGACCCTGGACCGGGCGCATCAGGAGGCGATGCTGGTCTCGGCGGAGGAAGTCACCCTCGCGGGTGCGGGAAAGTCACAAGGCATCGGCTACATCGACATGCCCGCGGTCGAGAAGGCCCACAAGGTCCTGCTGGACAACAAGGCAATCGACAGCCCCATCGATCTTTCCAAGGCGTTCGACGACCGCTTCTGGAAAGCGGCGCCCGACGCCGACAAGAAGATGTGAGGTCGCGTGCTGGTGAGGTCTCCCGTCCGAAGAGGAAACGGCGAGCTGAGCGCGACTTCCTCCACACCCGGCAGCGAAGGGCAGCCGCAAGCGCCCCCCTTGCTCGGGCTCAAGGGGATCGTCAAGCGGTTCGGCGAGGTCACGGCGATCGACGGTGTGGACCTCGACATCGGTCGCGGCGAGTTCGTGACCCTGGTGGGGCCGTCGGGTTGCGGCAAGAGCACGCTCTTCAACATCGTGGCCGGCCTGCTCGAGCCGGATGCGGGCGGAGAAATTCGCCTGCACGGCAAGCCTGTCGGGGCAGGCGGGCTGTTGGGAAAAGTCTCGTTCATGCCGCAGCGAGACCTGTTGTTCCCGTGGCGGACAGTGCTGGACAACGCGGTGCTGCCGAACGAGATCGAGGGCAAGCCGCGCGCGGAGTCGCTGGCAAAGGCTCGGGCGATGTGCGCCGAGTTCGGGCTGAAAGGCTTCGAGGACAAGTATCCCCAGCAGCTTTCCGGCGGCATGCGGCAGCGGGTGGCGCTCATGCGCACCTTCATGTTCGAGCGCGACCTGATGCTGCTCGACGAGCCGTTCGGCGCGCTGGATTCGCTCACCCGTTCCCTGATGCAGCGCTGGCTGCTCGGCATCTGGGAGCATCACCGCCGCACCGTCCTCTTCATCACGCACGACATCGACGAGGCGCTCTATCTGGGCGATCGCGTGGTAGTCATGACCGCGCGACCCGGGCGCATCAAGTTGCAGTTCGAGGTAACCCTGCCACGGCCACGGGCGCCCGAGCTTCTGACGTCCGCTGAGTTCATGGCGCTGAAGCGCAAGCTGCTCGACGCGATCGAAGAGGAGAGTCTGAAGGCGTTCTCCGGCCACGATGAGTGATATACTGCGACCCGTTCTGACCTTTGTCGCGCTGCTCGTCGTCTGGGAGGCGGCGGTACGCGGGCTGGCCATCCGTCCGTTCTATCTGCCGGCGGCTTCGGTTGTGCTCGCCGACCTGTGGTCGGCGCCTTCCCTCTATTTCCACGCGGTCGTGCGCACTCTGACCGAAACCCTGATGGGTTTCGTCGCAGGGGTGCTCTTCGGTCTGGCCTGCGGCACCCTCTTCGCCCATGCGCGCTTCATGGAGCGCATGCTGTTTCCCTATTTCGTGGTTTCGCAGACGATCCCCGTCATTGCGTTCGGGGCCTTGATCATCATGTGGTTCGGCAACGGCCTGTTGTCGAAAGCCATCATCGCGTTCTACCTGACGTTCTTTCCGGTGACCGTGAACACGCAGCGTGGGCTCTCAGGGGTCGACGAGCAGCGTATCGCTCTCCTGCGTAGCTTCGGGGCAGGCTCGCTCAAGATGTTCGTGAAGCTGCGCTTCCCGCACGCCCTGCCGTCTATCATGGTCGCTCTGCGCCTCGGGATCAGCCTGAGCCTGGTGGGGGCCATCGTCGGCGAGTGGTTTGGCGACGTGACCGGCCTTGGCGTCATGCTCGTGCACGCGATGTTCAACGAGCACATCGCGCGGCTCTGGGGTGTCATCCTGATTTGCGGGCTTCTGGGCGGCGCGCTCTACAGCGCGGTCACGGCCATCGAGCGGAGGTACGTCTTTTGGCGCGCGGAGGTCTGACCCGCATCGGGGACAGCTGGCCGCCCGTGGTCGGCGCTCTCCTGATCATTGCCCTCTGGCAGGGCAGCGTCGTGCTTTTCAAGCTTCCTCCCTACGTGCTGCCCGGCCTCGGCTCGATCCTCGAGCGCATGGTCGTCGAGCGGACCATTCTTCTGCAGGGGCTGGCCATGACCGGCGCGGAGGCGCTCGCCGGCTTCGCAATTGGTGTGGCCTGGGGGCTAGGCCTTGCCATCGCCATCACGATGCTGCCGCGCATGGAGCGGCCGATCATGCCGTTGATCGTCGGCATCAACTCCGTGCCGGTCGTTGCCTATGCGCCGCTCATGCTGATCTGGTTCGGCATCGGACCGGCATCCAAGATCGCGATGGCGAGCATTGCCGTCGGCTTCGTCATACTGCTCAATTCGCTGCAGGGCTTGAAGGCCACCGACCCGGCTGCCATCGGCCTGCTCCGGAGCTTCGGGGCAGGGTCGCTGCGCATATTGACGAAGTTGAGGCTCCCGATGGCCATGCCGGCCATTGTGAACGGCTTGCGCGTCGGCATTGTCCGCAGCGTATTGGTCGTGATCGTCAGCGAGATGCTCGGAGCCTATCGCGGACTGGGGTGGACCATCTACGAGTCGACGCAGCAGACGGACTTCCTGCGCGTGTGGGCTGCGGTCTTTGCAGCCTCGGCCGGAAGCCTTCTGCTTTACGGCGTGCTGGTCGCGATCGACCGCAAGGTTGTCTGGTGGCGCTGACCACGACATTCGGCTTAATGTACGATGCATTATGAGGCGTGCGGATAAGCTTGAGGATAAAGCACAATGCAACTCGATGTTCGTGACGCACGTCCAAAGAGCCCTGACAAAGAAAGCGGTTTGTTTGTTGCTTCCGTCGAGAAGGCCTTTCGGGTTCTGGATGCCATATCCGACGCGAAAACCGAGCTCGGCCTTTCGGAGATCGCGGCTCGCACCGGCATCGGCAAGAGCGCGGCGCAGCGGTTCCTCTATACGCTCCACGCCCTCGGCTATCTCAATCAGGACAACACCTCGAAGGGATACCGCCTGTCATCGAAGCTTCTGGCCTTGTCGGGATCGTATGTCGGCGCCGATATCCTCAAGGCGAAAGCTCACCCGATTCTCGAGGAAGCCAATCGGCGCTGCGAGGAGACCATCAACCTGACGATCCTGGATGGGACCGATGTCGTCTACATCCTGCGGTTTCCGAGCAAGCACGTCGTCAGCGTCAATCTCGCAGTGGGTACCAGGCTCCCCGCATACTGCACGGCGCCGGGCCGCGTTCTCCTGGCTCCTCTGGAGCGCGCCAAGGTCGATCTCGTGTTTGCGAAATCCGACCTCATCAAGCATACGGAGCTGACCGAAACCGACCCGCGCCGCCTCCACGAAATCCTGGCCCAGGTGCGGCGCCAGGGCTATGCGCTGAGCAATCAGGAAGCATTTGTCGGCGACATCTCGGTGGCCGCCCCGATCTTCGACGATCAGGGCAACGTCACGGCCGCAGTCAATGTCGCCGTGCCCTTCCCGCGTTGGTCCGTTGCCAAGGCGAAGCGTCAGCTCATTCCGGTCGTCAGGGACGTCGGAAAAGCCGTTTCGAAGGCGCTCGGCTGGAAGGCCTGACACACCGGACCGTTTCCATGAGCCCCGCGCCTCGTGCCGGGGACCCACCGTCGATTAGTTTCGACACTTCGCCAGAGTTGGGTCCCGGTAACATGCGCCGGGACGAGGCACTACGCGAAGATTTCGCCGAGCGTGGAGATCGTCCGCAGGGCCTTGGCCTGCTCGAGACCCGGCCACTGCACGCGCATGATGAAGTGGTTGACCCCAAGGAGGTCCTGGTAGCGCGCAATCTCGTCTTTCACGAAGGCCTTGTCGCCGATGATGAAGCGATCCTTGACGAAATCCTCGAAGGGTTGCTGGAACGACTCAGATCCCGCCGACTGCTTGTCGAGGCCCCAGGACGAATAGGCGCCGTACTTGTATTGCAGCGCCGCCTTGCACTCTTGCAGTGC
The DNA here is from genome assembly GCA_050248715.1 of Hyphomicrobiaceae bacterium. Lineage (GTDB taxonomy): Bacteria > Pseudomonadota > Alphaproteobacteria > Rhizobiales > Hyphomicrobiaceae > AWTP1-13. Next base: position 40,287 of record JBFWRV010000054.1, read on the forward strand.
TTGCGCCCGCGTCGGCCCGATATAGCATTCGCGCGTGATCGGCGCCTCGGCCGGAAACTCCTTCTTCGCCTCCGCCAGCAGCTTGCGATACATGCCCATCTGCGGCACGAGTGCGCTCAGGTGCGCGAAGTTCGTGATCAGCCACGCATCTCCGAGCAGCGCCGCCCGCTTCACCGCGGCATCGACCACGGCGGCGACCCAGATCGGCGGGCCACCCTTGCGCAGCGGCTTCAGGCCGATGCCCAGGTCCTCGACCTGGAAGATCTTGCCTTTGTAGGTGACCTTGTCCTCGGTCCACAGCCGCCGCATGAGCTCGATGCTCTCGTTCATGCGCTGCGCGCGCTCCTTGAGCGGCACATTGAAGGAGTGGAACTCGGCATCGCGATAGCCGACGCCGATGCCCAGCACGTAGCGCCCACCCGAGAGAAGGTCGAGCGTGACCGCATCCTCGGCGACGTGCACCGGGTTGAGCAGCGGCATGATCAGGATGTTGGGGCCGATTATCATGCCCTCGGCATCGCGCAGCAGATAGGAAAGCATCGGAACGGGAGCGAGCATCTGCATGGGCTGCGTCAGGTAGTGATGCGGCACCCACAGAGACGAAAATCCGCTCTGCTTCGCCAGGCGCACCTGCTCGCTCATCTCCTTCAGCGCACCGGCAACGTCTACGCCGGGCGGGAACTGCGTGCCGAGGTACAGTCCGACTTTCTTCATGATCCTCTCCTCCCAGATCCCGCGGGCCCGGACGACAAGCGTCGCTTGTCTTTCGTGAGACAGCGAGCGCCCAAGATATGCGACAGCTCCAAAAGATTTGACGCGCGGGCAAGGCCGGCCACGCACGTCTCCAACGCCAGGGTTCGCTCCGCGAACCCGCACTCGGCGAGCAGCGCGCCCACCTTGCGGCGCACCTCCGCCGGGAGCAAGTCCGGATTGTTCCTGTACCGGCTCGCTTCTGGATCCCCGCTCGGGCAGTCGCTGAGCAGGGTACGCTCACGTCCGTCGCGCAGCCTGATCTTCAGCTCGACGAAATACTCCTGCGGATATTTTGCCGTGAAGCCGGCATCCTCCGTCACATCGATGCGCTCGGCCATCGCGAGCACGTCGGGGTCCTTGATGCCGTCTGCGGTGAAGTCGGCTAGACGCACTCCCTTCCTCACAAGCGCGAGCGCGACGGCATAGGGGACATTGAACTGCGCATCCACGGCATTCTTCGGCACCTTGTGGTAGGTGAGCACGTTGGTGCGATAGATGCGTACGTGGACGGCCTCGATTTGGTCCGGTTGCAGCCCGCTCTCCGCCGCCTCCAGTGCCAGATCGATGGCGCCGTGCTCGAAGCGGCAGCAGGGATATGGCTTGATAGCCGTGCCGAGCGCCCGGTAGTCGTCGCCGAGGCGGCGCGTCATGGATGAAGGGTCCATCGGCCCAGCATGCGCGAAGGCCCGGAAGAATCCGCCGTCGCCCTCGAAAATGGTAGCTGGTCCGGTAAAGCCGTTCTGCGCCAGCCGGGCTGCAAGCACGCCGCCATGCGCGGAGCGGCCCGGGTGCAGGCGTTTGATCCAGGAGCCGTCGGCGCGCCATTCGGTGAGGCCGGCTGCCTGCGTGCCGGCGATGCCCAGGGCGCGCACGAAAGCATCGCGATCGAGACCCATGGCAACGGAGGCGGCAGCAGCGGCGCCGAAGATGCCGCACAGCGCCGTCGGATGCAGAGCATGGTCGAACAGGCTGCCGCGATAGACCTCGCCCAGCCGGCACGCGACTTCGTAGCCGACCAGGAGGGCCCGCAGAAACGTGAGTCCTGAGGCGTCCGCAGCCTCGGCCGAGGCGAGCGCCGCGGGCACCACGACGGCGCCGGGATGCAGGACGGCGATGCGGTGGTCGTCGTCGAGCTCCAGCGCGTGCGCGAACGCGCCATTGGCGAGCGCCGCATCCCACGCCGAGGTCACGCGGCCCTCCGCCATTACCGTTGCTTCCGCTTTCCCGCAAGCCGACAGGATCGTGGTAAGCATCGGCCCGCTCGATGGCGACACCGTACCGGCAAGCATGACCGCCAGGGTATCCAGCGCATACAGCTCCATGCGCCGTGCCTGCTCGTCCGCACGGCCCGACGCGACGTTCGCGGCAAAATCAGCCAGATGTTCCGCTATCGTGGGCATCGGTAGCTTCCATTGCGGTCTTGGGCAACGCGACCGGTTCGTTTGATCATCCGTGCAATCCGCCCCGTGCGTTCGCAGCCGCTGTCATACCGACTTGCTGATGTCCGTGAGCGCCCAGATGAGACGGTCCATCTGCTTCTTGAGGCTGACGTCGATGCGAAGGTGATTGTTGCCCAGGCCGATGAACGACACCGATCCGTCCTTGACGATCACGCCCCGCTTCAGCAGCTCCTGGAAGACGGTCGTGGACGTGAGCCCGCTGTCCTCGATGCGCAGCAGGAAGAAATTCGACGATGGCTCGCCGACAACGGAGAACCGGTTGAGCTTTCTGATCTCTCCCAGGACGTAGGCGCGCATCTCTCGGATCGCCGTGACCGTCCTGCTGACGTGCTCGTCGTCTGCGAGAGCCGCGATCGCGCCGCTCACCTGCAGATTGCCCATATTCCACGTCGGCTTCAGGTGCATCATGGGTTGGATGATCTCGGAGGCCGCGATCCCGAAGCCGACGCGCAGACCTGCAAGGCCGTACACCTTCGAGAACGTTCGCAAGGCGATCAGGTTTGGGAACTCCTTGACGAGGTGAATTCCCCCTTCCGTTGCAGAGAAATGAATGTAGGCCTCGTCGAGCACCACGAGCTGCTTGGCGGCCTTCTTGCACACCTCGCGGATGCGGGCTTCCGGAATCAACCGCCCGGTCGGGCTGTGAGGGTTGGTGAGGAAGACGATGCGCACGTCGTCGGTGATGGCCGCCAGAAAGTCGTCCCACTGGAAATCGAGATCGGGCCCCATGCCGACGTACTTCGGAACCCGGCCCTCGTTTTCGGCCGTCATGTGGTAGATCGGAAAGGCCGGAACGAACATCAGCACCTTGTCGCCGGGCGCCGAGAAGATGCGGACGATCCAGGAGAGAATTTCGGTCTCGCCCGCGCCGCAGATCACCTGCTCGGGGGTGTAGCCGTACTTCTTCGCCACGCTCGCCCGCAGCGCCCCTGCCGTCCAGTCGGGGTAGTTGTCGAGCTTCAGCGCCTCCTTGACGGCGGCCGCGGCCTTCGGAGAAGGGCCGAACGGGTTCTCGGCCGAGCCGAGCTTGGCGACGTCGGCGATCGGTACACCGAACGTTTTTGCCACGTACTCCTGCGTCAGCCCCGGCACATAGGCTTCCTTCTTGCCGAGCCCTGGATTACTAACGAACATCCTTCTCTCCTTGAAATGATCAAGTCTCGTCGGGTCGTCTCACGCGAGAGCGATGGCTGGCCCGGCGCGAGCAGGCCCTTTCCACACCGCAGTCATGTCTGTATCGCCTGCTTCTCGCCGCGCAGCAGGAAGATCAGCCCGTCGCAGATGACGTTGGCAAACGCCACCGCGGACAGACACAGAAGGGCCCCGGCAACGCCGACCGTCTCGATGAGCCTGGCCCCGACCCAGGGCGTGGCCGCCTGCACGCACAGACTTACGGTGGCTATCCGGCCGAGGAGCTGGGCGTAACCGACACCTCCGGTGATGGCGTGCGCGAGCGTGCCGCGTGCCACGGATCGCAGGCCCAGCCCGCCGCCATAGAGGATCAGCGGCAAAATGGCCGACGGAAACTTGAAGAGCAGCAATACGCAGCTGGCGAGATAGAGCAGCGTGGAGCCGAGCATGGTCCAGATCGGGTGCCAGTGCCTCCCTACGAGCATCTCGATCACGCGGGCACCGACCTGCGCCGGGCTGATGAATGCCCCGAGTGCGACAGCCGCAGGCAAGGATAGCATGTACTGCTGCTGCAGCACGGTGAGCATGTGCACCGATACGAACGCGGAGATGCCGGCTCCAAGGCCGGCGCCAAGCGCCAGCAGTGCCGTCAGCCACGCACCGGGAGGAGCGCGCAAGGTGCCGGCGACCGGTCCACTGCGTGACGGTTCCTCGGTGGCATCGGCCGACAATGCGAGGAAGTTGAGGGGCAGGCCAACTCCGAGATGGAGCGCGGCGTAGGCGACGCAGACGCCGCGCCAGCCGAAATGCTCGAGCATCAGGGCGCTGAGGGTCCAGCACACCGCGCTGGTGAATCCGGTTGCGAGCGCGACGATGGTTATGGCGCCGCGCGCGTCGACATCGCGCAGGCGCCCCACCGCCTCATAGGCCGCCTCGTGAATGCCGATGCCCTTGGCGTCGGCGACGAGTACCCAGCTCGCGAGG
>JBFWRV010000055.1:0-43870 GCA_050248715.1 Hyphomicrobiaceae bacterium
CAATCCCATCGAGCAGGTGTTCGCCAAGCTCAAGACGCTCCTGCGCAAGGCCGAGAAGCGCACCCTCGAGGCGGTGTGGCGAAGGATCGGCGCGCTGCTCGAAATGTTCTCGCCCGAAGAATGCTCCAACTACCTCCACAATGCGGGTTATCGTTCCACTTAAACCGCATGGGCGCCAAGCTTGTCGAAGGTCGCGCCACGCACCCCAACCGTGCTTCGACGAGTTCAGCACGGGTGGAGGATTCGCAGTTCACTTCGGTGGCACGATGGCGTAGCCGATCTCCAGCTCGCCCAGCTTCTTCGACCACCTCCAGTGGAACCGCTCCACCTTCGCGTGATGTGCCTCAACGAGTGCGAGCGGGTGCTTGGGGATGTGCTTGGTGCGCCCATTCCAGACGATCAGCATGCCCTCGCGGGCTATTCGTTCCGGCGTGATCCAGGGCGCGAGCCTCGGATCGCCGTGGGTGAAAATCGACGGCAGACTTGAGGCGCTCGCCCCGACCAGCCCTGCGATCCAGGGCTCTCCGGCAACGATGCGCAAGGGTCGACCTGTCTCCCGCGTCCAGGCATTGACGAGCCTCTCGGAAATGGCGACCTGAGGCCAGCCGACGCGTAACGGCACTCCGGCACGCGTCGGGCCGTAGGCAACGACTGCAGCATAACCAATGGGCACCAGGATGATTGCGACTGCCGCGCAGATGCCGATGCGGCGGAGCGCGCGCGCATCGAACCGGCGCGCCGCAAGCGCGATCGCCAGCAGGCCGGCGAGATTGAACATTGAGCTGCCCCATGCCGACTTGAGGCTCGTGCTGCCGACAAAAGCGCCCGCGATAGCAAGCACCAGAGGTCCAAGGGTGACGACCATCAGATAGTGCACGACGCGCCCATCGATGGGCGGCGCCAAGGACACCGACTGCTCTGCGCGCGCACTCAAGGGCCAACCCCGGCCGAGCAGACCCGCCACCCACAGCATCGCCAGGATGCCGACGAGATTCGCCGGCAGGCTGACGAAAAACGCCTGCAGCCCGCGCTCTTTTACCTGGATCGAGCGTGCCGCCGCATACTGCAGCGGCCCGATGTCCTGGATCATCAGCCCGTGTGCAAGCGGGGCGACGAGCAGAAGGAAAGCCCCGAGCCCGAGCCAGGGACCGGGCGTCGCGAGACATTGCCGCGCCCGACCATCCCACAGACTCCAACCGGCCACCGTCACGAGCAGCAGGGCGGTCGAAAGCTTTGCGTAGAGGCCCGCGGCGGCGAACACGCCGACCAGAAGCCACCACACGGCACTGCGCCGCTCGACGGCAAGCCAGAGCGCCCATGGCACGGCCGCCCAGAACGGCATCTCCGCGATGTTGTGATTGAACTCGGGCGTCGGCCACGCGAAAAAGGCAACCCCGGTCAGCAGCAAGGTGCCGGCCGCGGCGCGCTTGGCACCAATCAGAAGGCGTCCGAGCAGGAAGACGAAGATGTACGTCGCCACGACGAACAGCTGCGATACCAGATAGGCTGGTCAGCCGATCACGCCGGTGACGACTCGGCTCGCCTCGAGCGCCCAGCTCGGCATTGCCGGATGCTTGTAGGTCGCGAGCACCCACTCGCGGCCCCACATGTAGCTTTCCACGACATCGAGCGGCGGCGCACTGTGGGAAAGTGCGGGGGCCAGCGTCCAGGCCACGAGTTGCCCGGCAACCAGCAACCCGACCATCGCCGTGGGCTCTTGCAGCACCTGATCTAAACGGCGAGGCACGGGTATGTGGCCGAAGGAAGGGCAGATCGCGGCCACTCTTGGCAGAACCAGCTTATCGGGGCAATGACAGAATGCGAATGCGCAGGCGGGCACCGGCCGGGATGGCTGGGGAGCCTCGGGTGCGCGTCCTGGCGACTGCAACTTCGAGCTGTTAGGGTCCTTGGCCGGACGAGGCCGGATGCGGGAGGAGGTCGTCGATGAGCTACGTCGCCCTGGACATCTTCGAGCATTTGCGCCCCGAGGACACGCAGTGGATTCTTGCCAGTGCCGAGCTGAAGACGATCTCGGCCAACAGCCTGCTGGTGCGGGAGGACGATCCCTCCGACAGCATCTTTTTCATCGCCGACGGCCTGTTTGAGGTCTACGTGTTCGGCGGACTGATGGGTCAGATCAAGGTCGGGCAACTGGGCGCCGGGGAGGTGATCGGCGAGATCTCGTGGCTCGACCGCAAGCCCGTCTCCGCCAGCGTCCGCGCGGCCGAGACGAGCTCGGTGATCGCGCTGAGCACAGCCATGCTCGATCGCAAGCTGGCTGACGATGCAGGCTTTGCGGCCCGCTTCCTGCGCGGCATCGCCACGCTGACGGCCGAGCGCCTGCGCAAGACGACCGCGCAGGTGCGGCGGGCCGAGTGGGCTGCCGGGGAGCGCAAGCCGGCCGGCGGCAGCGCCGAGGGCAACGGCGTGCTCGACAGGATCGCTCAACTCAAGGGGCTCATCGCCGAGGCCGAGCAATCCGCTGCCAGCACGGCCGCTTCAATTCCCCAAGACCTCGCCGCCAGGGTGCGCAAGGCCTTCGCCGAGCTCGAAGGCGGCGTCGCCCTGCATGGCGCCAAGCGCGCAGCGGGCCTGGCCGACATCCTGCAAGCCGAGCTGCTGCCGCCCTTCCGCTTGTCGCCGATCGCAGACCGGCTCTACGCCAAGCCGCGCGGATACGGCGGGGACTTTCAGACTATCGAGCTGATCTACGATGGCGGCCGCGCCGAAGCGGGTTCCATTGCTGCCCTCATCGACAGCTGCGTGCTCGATCTCGCCGCACTGAAAGCCGTCCGCAACCGGCAGCGCCTGCTTGCTGCAGAAATCCTGTCGTCCTGCGCCGCCACGTCCGGCCCCGTCCACATCGCTTCCCTCGCCTGCGGGCCGGCGCGCGAAATCTTCGATGCCCTGGCCAAGGTCTCCGACAGCTCGCGCGTCAGCGTCAGCTGCATCGACATCGACCGCGAGGCGCTCGGCCGTGTCGACGCGCTCTGCGCGCAGCACAAGGTCGGCGAGCGCGTGCGCACTCACCACGGCAACCTGATCTATCTCGCGACGGGCCAGCAGGAGCTCGAGCTTGCCCCGCAAGATTTCATCTACAGCGCGAACCTCATCGACTACCTGAGCGACGAGGTGGCCACCACGCTGATCAACTGGATCTACGATAGGCTGCGCCCCGGGGGCCGCGTGCTGCTCGGCAACTTTCATCCGCGCAACCCAACGCGCAGCCTCATGGATCACGTGCTCGAATGGCGCCTCACGCATCGCGACGAGGTCGCCATGAGCCGGCTGCTGCAAGGCTCCAAGTTCGGCCGGCCCTGCACGCGCGTGATGTTCGAGGATGACGGGGTCGATCTGTTCGCGGAGTGCCGGAAGCAGTGATGGGGTGAGTGTACCGGCGGCGACCCGCGGTCGCCGGCCGGCGAGCACGCGTTGGGGGACAACATGCAGCGGTGTGGGAGAGTCGCAGCTCTGTTGTCTTTGGCCGCGATGGTCATGCTCTGCGCCGGAAACGCTGAGGCACAGAGCGCCTGCACTACGGAAACGGCCGACCTGAAGGCCCTGGCGCAGGGTATCCACCTCGACGTCACGGCGCCGACGGATTTGCGCTCCGGCGGCACGATGCGCGTGACCTGGCGGGCGGGGACCCGCTTCCCCGCCAAGATGCCTGCATTCGCGATCGTCGCCATTCCCGGCGAGGTTCGCGTAGAGACGCCGGCTCTCCCCGTACAGGGGGACACCAGTGATCCGCCTCCCGATCTGCCGGGCGTGCTGGCGCTTCCGCCGGGCGCGCAGGGGCCGCTCGGCATCGCCTTCGGTGCGGGGAAAACACGCTTGCTGATCCCGCTCCACCAACACGGCAACAAGCCGGCTGGCGCGGTCGACGTGCGCGTGTTCGAGGCCGGCCCGCTGGCCCTGGAGGCCGATGTGATCGCCCGAACGGCCTGCGGCGAACGCAGCCTGGGCCGCCCGTTCGCGCGCAACCTCACCGTCGCGCCCGGAACGCCCGAGATCGTGGTACAGGATCCCTTCGACATCGACGTTCCGCAGCGCATCCTCATCTCCAACTCCGGCCGCTACCGGCTGCACGAGTTCAAGGGCAGCTACCGCGTTTTCGAGCTCGCGACCGGTGCCAAGCTCGTCGACCGCGCCGGCCACAATCCAAATTTCTCGCCCACCTCGCGCTTCGTCGTGGCCGATGTCGGCGATCCCGACGGCCGCGACTTCGAGGTGATCGACCTCGTCTCGCAGCAGGTGATCCACACGGTGGCTGGACCGTTCGTGGGCTGGGCCAACGGTGACACCTTCCTCATTGACGGTGCATTCCGCGCCGGCAGCCTCACCGTGCGACCCTCCCTGATTACGCGGCCCGTGCCCCGTGCCGACAACCCGCTGGAGCAGGTCGGCGACAGGCTCGGTCTCAGCGCGCCGGGCTCCTGCAATGCCTGCTCGTCCTGGACCGACTCACCCATGACGCTCGATCTCGACAACGGCATCGTCGTCTTCCCTGACACCTTCAGCGGCGGCACCGGTGACGTCTACGAGTTGGCGTCAGGGTTCAAGGCCTGCTGCAAACCCGCCGGCAACGATGCGATCGGCAAGCCGGCCGAGGGCGCGGAGGCCAAGCTCAGGCAGTTCGTGTCCTCCGCCTACGGCGCGCGCCCGATCGAGTGGAAGGCGGGCTGGAACGTGCGCGGCGGGCTCGCCTTCAGCCATCTCTTCGATCCCCTGGCTAAGCCCGACCCGCGCATGGCCGATCAGAACTGGTATCAGGCCGCGATCCCCATGCGGGGCCAGCTGGTCCAGCATCGCGCACTCGACAACCAGGTCCAGCCGGCGCGCATCGCGGGCCTGACCGAAGGTGTCGTGCTGCGCGGCGACTGGCGCCAGCACAATCCACGGGCGCGCTCCACCGACGCGGCCAGCGCCCGCAAGAGCCTGCTCGAGGAACTAGTCCGCTTCGGCGTCCTCACGGCGCCGCCGGCGACGCGGGAGACCATTCCGTTCTCCAACTCCCAGGGCAGCGAGGACACGAAGGGTCGCTACGACAAGGAGAACCGGCAGCTCGAGCAGACGATCGAACGGCGCACGCGCGCCGTGGAACAGCGGCTGGTGGCGGACGTGCCGGCCGTGAAGCCGCACCTCACCAAGTACAAGCAGGGCGAGCTACAGGCGTTTCCCTACGACGGCGATCTCACCGCGGGAAAGCTGCTGCTGACGCACCACATGGAAGGCCTCTGGCGCTGGCAGCCCGAGGGCAACCCGCTCTGGCTCCTGCAGCTCTTCACCATCGAGGGCAGCGGCGCGTTTGGACAGGGTGCCCTGTTCCTCTTCGAAGGCAAGCGCGGGACGCCCGGCCGTATCATAAGCCTGAGCAAGACGCTCGAGGGCTTCTGGGAGGGCCAGTACGGCGGGAGCGCGCAGCAGACACGCATCAAGGCACAGCTGTTCTACGAGCGCATGCTGGTCATGGCCCACGTCGCCAGCCGCACGATCGGCGTCTACGATGTGAAGGAGGCGAGAAAGGTGGCGCTGCTGCATGGCATCCCGCAGGCCGACCTGCTCGAAGATGTCCTGCTCTCCGCCGACGCTCGCCATGTCGTCCAGCTCAACAGCGACGGGCAGTTCTTCCTGCACGAGATTGCAACCGGCCGAGTGCCTCTGTCGGGGCGCTACGTCGACGGCGAGATCGTCATCTACGCGCCCGAGGGCTACTACTGGGCCTCCTACGAAGGCGCGCACTTCGTGCAGCTGCGCTTTCCGGGGCTGCCGGGGCTTTATCCGTTCCAGCAGTTCGCCGCCGTACTCAATCGGCCCGACCTGATCCAGGCGCGGCTTGCGGGAGCGAGCGGCGCAGCACCGCCTCAGCTCGTGCCCCCGCCCGTTCTCGAGGCACGGCTGGTGGAAGGAACAGCCGGCGACGGCAGGCGCCTGCGGGTCCAGGCGCGATCGAGCACGGAGCTCGCCCACCTCAGGGTGTACGAGGACGGCCTTCTGATCGCCGACCGCCCGCTGTCCGGCCTGCAGTTCCAGGGCGAGGTCGCCCTGCCGGCGGCCACCAACGCCCGCTGGGTCACCGCCCTCGCGATCGACAAGGGCGGGCTGGTCTCCTCGCCTCAGGCCGTGAGGCTCGCGCCGGGCTCGGGCTCGACCGCCCGCCTGCATGGCGTGCTGGTTGGTGTCGACACCTATTCTGATCCGCGCCTCAAATTAACGTACGCCAAGTTGGATGCCCGACGTCTCGCCGGCGCCCTGAGGAGCAGCGTTGGGCCGTACTATGCGGCGGAGTCGCTGCGACTCCTTCTCGACGGCGAAGCCGTGCCCGCGGCGATTGCCGCATCGCTGGAGCAGGTCGCTGCCGCCGCCGAGCCGCAGGACACGATCGTCTTCTCCTTCGCCGGCCATGGCATGAAGGGCGATGACGGCCACTACTATCTTACCCCCTCCGGCTACAAGGCAGACGACCCGAAGGGCACGGCCCTGTCCTGGACCCAGGTTGCGGCTATCCTCGGCCGCGCCAGGTCACGCGTAGTCGTCATCCTGGATGCCTGCCATTCCGGTCTGTCCGGTGCAGAGGGGATCGGCACCAACGACGACGCCGTCGCATCGCTGCTGTCGGGAGCACGCGCGCCGATGCTGGTTCTCGCGGCCTCCAAGGGGCGCCAATCCAGCTACGAGCACAAGAAGTGGGGTGGCGGCGCGTTCACGTATGCGCTGGTCGAGGCACTGCAGCGCAACCGGCAAGGGGCCGACCTCGATGCCAACGGCGTGATCGAGGTGAGCGAGCTCTACCGCGCCCTGAGATCGATAGTTGCACGCGAAACACAAGGCCAGCAGACGCCCTGGCTCGCACGGCAGGACCTGATCGGGGACTTCGCCGTGTTCTGACAGCGATTTATATCACCGGCATGGCACGTGGCTTCGTCGTGTGCCTGACGTTTGTCATTCTCGAAGGTGGTACTTGTAACTTCCCGGGGCGCGCCGCATCCTAGGGTTTGCCGGGTCATCCAAAGCTACCCCGCGTAAGCCAAATGGAGGTATGAATGCTTAGGTCCACTCTCATCGGCCTTGTCGCGCTCGGCGTGATGGCCGGCGCCGCGACTGCCCAGACGAAGATGGATTGCAGCCGCCTGTACAAGGACTTCTGGGAGAAGTTCGACCAGCAGAAGTATGCCAAGATCTCGGCCGAGCAGCTGGCCGGCGTGAGCCGCATGGCGCTGCGTGCCTACGACGCCTGCCAGGCGGGCGACGAGCAGGACGCCAAGGCGCTCTTCGACAGGCTGAGCAAGATGACGTTCTAAAGCCGCTGATCAATCGCGGCACGTGTCTCGCGCCGACGGATCGTGGCAAAGGCAAACACCCAGAGAGCGGCGCCGCACCCGGCTCCGCTCTCTCGCAGCTCTTCAGCGGGGCCGCGCCAGGCAGCATCTGATGAAGAACGCCGCTGGCGCCGACAGCCGACAAGCTCTCCGGAGATGGTGACAATGCCACGGTTTGCAGCGGCGGACGTCAACACCTTTCCCGGACTTCGAGCGGCTTTGCGAGTAGCCGTGGCCGCTGTCGCGCTCGTCGGGCTTGTGCCGGCCGCTGCCGATGCGCAAGCCCAGCGCCGCGCCAAGGAATTTGAGCTCGCCAACGGCATGCAGGTGGTGGTCGTTCCCGATCACCGGGCGCCCGTCGTCACGCACGTGGTGTGGTATCGCGTCGGCGGCGCTGACAACGCGCCCGGACATTCAGGCCTTGCCCACTTCCTCGAGCACCTGATGTTCCGCTCCACCAAGACGCTCAAGTCGGGCGAGCTCGCCCGCGTGGTGTCACGCCTGGGCGGCCGTGACAACGCGGTGACTTCGCATGACGCCACCTACTATTTCCAGCGCCTGCCCAAGGAGCACCTGAAGACGGCGATGGTCATGGAAGCCGACCGCATGCGCAACCTGAACCTGGTCGACGACGAGGTGGCGACGGAGCGCGACGTCGTGCTGCAGGAGCGGCGCTCGGTGGTGGACAGCAAGCCGCTGGCGATCCTCGACGAGCTGATCAGTGCCAACCTCTATCTCAATCACCCCTATCGCACGCCGGTAATCGGTTGGGAGCACGAGATCAAGAAGCTCGACCGGGAGGCCGCGATCGGCTTCTACCGCCGCTTCTATGCTCCCAACAACGCGATCCTCGTCGTCGCGGGCGACGTGACCCAGGACGAGGTGAGAAAGCTCGCCGAGGAAACCTATGGCCGCGTTGCGCCGGAGCCGGGCGTCAGGCGCGTCGCCCGCCCCTCGGAACCGAGGCAGCCGGGCATCCGCCGCATCGAGCTCAGGGATCAGCGCGCGCGCAACATCTCGATGCAGCGCTATTACCTCACCCCCAGCTACAAGTCCGCCGAGCCCGGCGAGGCCGAGGCGCTCGACACCTTGTCGATCATCCTGGGCGACGGGCCCACCTCGCGCCTTTACCGCCAGCTGGTCGAGACGAAGAACGTCGCCGCCAATGCCGGCGCGAGCTTCTCGGCCGTCGCGCTGGATAGCGGCACGCTGACGGTGTACGCGATCGCCGGACGCGGGGTGAAGCCGGAGGGACTCGAGCAGGCCATCGACGTGGCGATCACCCAGTTCATCAAAGAAGGTCCGACCGAGGAAGAGCTGGAGCTTGCGAAGAACGCGATGATCGCCAGCTACGTCTACAGCGCCGACAACCAGGCCGGCCTGGCGCAGCGGTACGGCTCCAACCTCGTCATCGGCCGCACCATCGCGGACATCGAGGAATGGCCTGATCGGGTGGCCAAGGTGACGGCAGCCGACGTCAAGAAGGTCGCCGCCAAGTATCTGGTGCTGGAAACCTCGGTTACCGGATTTCTCATCCCACAATCCGCCGCCGACGAGGGAACCGACAAGATGCGCGGCGAGGTGCGGCAATGACCCCGTCTGCACACATGGGCGCAAGCGATCCCCTGAGCAGGCGCGCCCCGCGCGCCTGGGCGGGCACGCTGCTCACCGCGCTCGTCTGTCTCCTCATCGGGCAGGGCGGCGTGCGCGCCGCCGAGATCCAGCAGGTGCGCTCCCCCGGCGGCATAACGGCCTGGCTGGTGCAGGAGCGCAGCCTGCCGATCATTGCCATCCGCTTCGCCTTCGAGGGCGGCAGCACCCAGGAGGTCGTGGGCAAGGAAGGCACGGCGGGACTGCTCGCCGCCATGCTTGACCAGGGCGCCGGCAACCTGTCGGGTCCGGCCTACCAGGCGCAGGCGGAAAAACTGGCGGTGCGGATTTCCTTCGACTCCGACCGCGACACGTTCTTCGGCAACTTCGAGACGCTGACGAAGAACCTGGCCAAGGGTGCGGAGCTGTTCCGTCTTGCCGTCACCTCGCCCCTGCTCGAGGCCGCGGCCGTGGAACGTACGCGCTTCCAGCTCGCCGCTCGCGCCGACTTCGAGGCGACCGACGCCAACAAGATCGCCAACGCGCAGTGGATGGCGCAGTCCTACGCCGGCCATACCTACGCGCGCGCCATTGCGGGCACGCCGGACACCTTGAAGGGCATCACGCGCGAGGACCTCGACGACTACCGCAAGCGCATCTTCGCCAGACGTACGCTGCGGGTCGCCGCGGTCGGCGACATTGATGCGCCGACGCTCGGCAAGGTGCTGGACGAGGTGTTCGGGGGATTGCCGGCTGAACCGCGGCTGACGTCCGTCGCCCAGGTGCTGCCCAAGACCTCGCCCAAGCCGACAGTGGTGAGCTTCGAGGGACCGCAGTCCGTGACGATCTTCGGCCGCCGCGGCATCGACCGAAACAGCCCGGACTACTTCCCGGGCTTGGTGCTCTCGCAACTCGTGGGGGGCGGCAGCTCGGATGCCCGCCTCGTGCGCGAGGTGCGCGAGAAGCGCGGCCTCACCTACTGGATCTACACGCTCCTCTACAACTTCAGGCATTCGACCATGCTGATCGGCGGCTTCGCCAGCCCCAACAAGGACGTCAAGACCAGCCTCGAGCTGGTGAAAGCCGAATTCCGCCAACTGGCCGACAAGGGCCCCTCCGAGGAGGAGGTCGACGCGGCCAAGAGCTATCTGATCGGCTCGTTCGTGCTGAGCCTCGACTCCAACAGCAAGATTGCCGAGCAGATGCTGCGCGCCCAGCTGCAGGGCCAGGGCACGGACTTCGTCGAGCAGCGCAAGGCGCAGCTCGCCAAGGTCACGCGCGCCGACGTCGCCCGCGTCGCCAAATCGTTGCTGGCTGCCGACGATCTGTCGATCGCCATCGCCGGACAGCCCGTCGGCTTGGAGCCCTGATCCGAACCTGCGGTCTTTGAGCGCTGATCCAGCGCCCTGCGACTAGCGTATGCATAGTGGCAGCCTCACAATTCGCCGCGCACTGATCGGCGTTCAAATTAACCGCGTGAGGCCGCAAGCGGGCCCGTCAAAGGGCTTGAACCTCGTGGTACTGACATCGATCAAGGATTTGCAGTCGTGGCGGGGTACAAATGTCACGGGACGGACAAGGAATGGAACTGTCCATTCCTCACCTGTCGCGAGCGGCCGCAGGCGGAAGGATCGGCATGACCGTCGGACAGGGTGGGCTCATAGTCCACGGCTGTGCCAATTTGCCGACGTATGCTGTTGAGGGCGAAACGGGCGTGGGATAGGAAGGCGCCACTGGCAAGGCGCGGGAAGACTGGTACAAAGAATACTCGCATCGCGCGAGGTGAGCGATCCGGCGGTGACCATTATCGGGAGCATGTGGTCATGATCAAATCACGCACGATCCACGCGACGTCCCTCGTTGGGTGCCTCGCGCTCCTGGCCGCTGGTCCCGCCCTGGCGCAAAGCGGCGAGCCTGAGCGCGTTCCGCTTATAATGACCAAGCTGCCCCCGCAGAACTCGCCGCTCTACAAGCGCATCATCAAGCACGCCGGCAAGGCCAAGGGTCAGGTGCTGACGCTGACGAAGACCGAGATGTGGGCAGTGCCGAAGGAGAATGTCGAGGCGGTGAAGAAGGCAGCGGCCGCGCATGGCGTCGGGGTCAATCAGCTCGGCGAGAAGTGGAACCACCTGTTCCACAAGGCGCCCTCTGGCATGACTATGGACGACAAGCAGAAGACGATGATGGAGCGGGCCAAGGCGTCCCGCTCCACCGTGAGCGTCGGCATGATGGAGACGCCGATGGCGCCGATGGTGGAATACGCCCTGACCAAGGATCACAACGATCCGACAGCCTCCAGGAATCCCGCGCGCATCTCCGTCGCCGTCAACGACAAGACCACGCTCACCGTCACGCGCTCCAACGTCGACGTGAAGCCCAACATGTGCATCTGGCGCGGTACGGTGGACGGCACGGGCGCGCCCGTCACGATCATGTGGTGGCCGGGCGGCAAGATGACCGGCACGCTGCAGCACGAGGGGCGCATCTACTCCTTCCGCCACATGGGCGGTGACATGCACGCGGTGGTCGAGATGGCCGAGGACCGCATGCCGCAGGAGCACGCCCCGATGCCGGAGCGCATACGTGCCAACGATCCCAACCTGCGCGACGATCCGCTCGTCAACGAGGGCGATGGCAGCCAGATGCGCCCGAGAAAGGACGGCAAGCGCTCCGAGCAGAGGGGCAGGAAGCAGGCGAAACTGCAGCAGGCCAAGGCCAAGGCCACGGCCGATCAGAAGGTGGCGGCGGTGAGCGATCCCGGCGCTGTCGGCAGGAAGGGAGCGGCGGTTAAGGGTGCGCCGGCGCGGAAGGATGTCGTCATCGACGTCATCGTTGCCTACACCAGGAAGGCGGCGGCCAACTACAGCGACGTGAAGCGCGAGCTCGTGGAGCTCGCCATGGAGGAAGCCAACGAGTCGTTCCGCCAGAGCGGCGTCGGTCACGTCAAGCTGCGCCTGGTGCACACCTATCAGACGGACTATGCGGAGGAGCCAGACTCCTCTCACTTCGACCACGTCTGGGCCTTCGTCGACAAGGGTGACGGCAAGATGGAGGAAATCCACGGCCTGCGCGACAAGCACAAGGGCGACGTCGGCATCCTGATCGTCGACGACCCGAAGGGCTGCGGGCTGGCGACGCGGGTCTATGCCGACGCGGACGAAGGCTTCGCGGTCGTGCATCACGAGTGCGCCGCAACGAGCTACACGCTCGCCCACGAGGTCGGGCATCTGATCGGCGCCCGGCATGACCTCAACCTCGACAAGAACTTGACGCCGTTCCCGTACGGCCACGGCTTCGTCAATGGCACGAAGTGGCGCGACATCATGAGCTACAAGGAGAGCTGCAACGGCTGTCCGCGGCTGCCGATCTGGTCGAGCCCACTGGTGAAAGTGCGCGGTGAGGTGGCCGGCACACCAGACCTCGACAATGCTCGCGTGATCCGCGAGCAGGCCGACCGGGTCGCAGCATTTCGGTGATGCTTGCTCTCTCTCCCAGCAAGCGGGGAGAGGGAGCCTTCACGCCTCACAGTGCCAGCGCGTAGCCATCGCGGCGCGGGTCGGCCGCTCCGGTCTTGACCCCCGTCTCCGGATCGATGGCTATCGCCTGCATGCCGCCGACGCGCATGGTCCAGGGGGCAACCGCCTCCACGGCGTGCCCGCGAACACGCAAAGCCTCGATCGTGGATGCCGCCAGACGCCCCTCGGCATGGACCGAGCGGCCGTCCCACAGCCGCGCCCGCGGCGCCTCGATGGCCGCCTGCAGATCAAGGCCGAAATCGACGTACTGCACGAACGCCTGGGCTTGCGTTTGCAGGATGCCGTAGCTGCCGGGCGTGCCGAGCGCGAGCACGGGCCTGCCCGCGAGCGTCGAGATGCTCGGCGACATGCACATCGGCAGCTCGGCACCGGGGCTCGTGCGGTTCGGGCTCCCGGGGGCGACCTCGCTCCAGTAGAGGAAGTTGTTGAGACAGATGCCTGTGCCGGGCACCACGACGCCGCTGCCGAACGGGCTGCCGAGGCTCTGGGTCACGCAGATCAGGTTGCCCTCGCGATCGGCGATCGAGAACGAGGTGGTGTGCCCGGGGTCCTCGCCGCCCGACGGCGGCGCCATCCACTGCTCCGTAGGGCCCGTCACCGGTTGGCCGTCGCGAACGCGCTCAACCAAGGCATCGACATGGTCGTCCGCCAGCAGCCGGGCGAGCGTTTTCGCATCGGGGTTGTTGCTGGCGATGCGGACGCCGGCGGCTAGCCGGATGGCGCGATAGACGGTATCGAGATGATCGACGCCATTGCGCTCGAGCCGGGCGAGGTCGAAGCGCTCGAGCACCCGCAGGGTCAGCAGGAACTGGAAGCCTTCGCACGGCGGCGGCGGCACGTGCACCGCGCGACCCCGGTAGACTGCCGCGATCGGCTCGCGCCAGCGCGGCGCGAAGGCTTCGAGATCGCCGGGCGTGATGCAGCCGCCGAGCGTTTCCAGATGCGCCACGATGGCCCTGCCAAGCGCCCCGCCGTAGACGACCTGCGGCCCCTCGGCGGCGATCCGCTCCAGCGTGCGGGCAAGATCGGGCTGCCTGAGGACGCGGCCGAGCGCGGCCCTGTCCGCGCCGCCCATGTAGGTGCGCGCGAACTCGGCATTGAACGCCGTGTAGCGCTCCAGCTGTGGCGCGTGCTCGTTGATCTCGTCGACGTTGAACTCGACGAGTGGGAAGCCGTCCCGGGCAAGGCCGATGGCCGGGACAAGCGCGTCCGCGAAGGGCCTGCGCCCGTGCGCGCGTGACAGCTCGGCCCAGCCCGCAAGATTGCCCGGCGTCCCCACGGACAGCGGCCCTCGCGCCAGATCGTCCCGGCTCTTGAAGCGATCGACCGGAAACCGGCTCGGCACCCGCGGCACGAAGTCCAGCACCTTGATGCGGCGCTCCGCAGCAACCCAGCAGGTCGCGAGCCCCTGGCCGGCGAGACCGGACATGTAGGGCTCGACCACGTTGAGAGCGGCCGCGGTCGCGACTGCCGCATCGAAGGCATTGCCGCCTTCGGCCAGCAGCCGCGCGCCGGCCTGCGCTGCCAGCGGGTGCGCCGCCGCGACCACACTGTCGACGGATGCAATGGTCGGCCGCCGTCCATGCATGACAACTCCCTCCCTCACGCGGCCCCCTTTCACCCGATCGGGTTCAGTGCTTCAGTAGCCTTCGAGCCACCGGAGCCCCACCACCCATGCGCCTGTTCGCCGCCACGCTTGCTACCGAGACCAACACATTCTCCCCCCTGCCGACAAGCCTGGCGGCCTACAAGGAAAGCGTCTTCTTCCGGCCGGGCGACCACCCGCAGGATTCACCGCGCATGTGCACCGCACCGCTTTTCGTTGCGCGCAGGCGCGCGGCCGAAGAAGGCTTCACCCTGATTGAGGGCAGCTGCTTTGCCGCAAGCCCGGCCGGCACCACCAACCGGCACGACTACGAGGGAATGCGCGACGAGATCCTGGATCAGCTCAAGGCGGCCACACCGGTCGACGGCATCCTCTTCGGCCTGCACGGCGCCATGGTCGCGCACGGCTACGAGGACGTGGAAGGCGACATCATCGCGCGGGCCCGCGCCATTGCGGGCAAGGACTGCGTGATCGGCGTGGAGCTCGATCCGCACTGCCACATGACGCTCAAGCGCATGCAGGCCTCCGACATGATCGTCTGCTACAAGGAGTACCCGCACACCGACGTGGTGGAGCGGGCAGAAGACGTGTTGGACCTCGTTCTGCGTACACTCCGAGGCGAGATCAAGCCGGTGATGTCGCTCTACGATTGCCGACAGATTCAGATGTACCCGACGACGGAGCCGCTGATGCGGGCCTTCGTCGACCGGATCAAAGGCCTCGAGAGCAAGGACGGCATCCTCTCGGTCTCCATCGTGCACTGTTTCCCCTACGCCGACGTACCGGAGAATGCGAGCCGGGTGCTGGTGATCGCCGACGGCGACAAGTCCAAGTCGGACAAGCTGGCCACGCGCATCGGCGAGGAGCTGGTGTCGATGCGCGGAAGGACGATGCCGCAACTGCTGGATGTGCCTCAGGCGGTGGCTGCGGCCGTCGCCAGCAACGTTGCACCCGTGGTTATCGCCGACCCCTCCGACAACGCCGGCGGCGGCGCACCTTCCGACAATACCTCCATCCTGCGCCACTTGATCGAGCGCAACATCGAGGGCGCCGCGCTCGGCCCCATCTGGGACCCGATCGCCGTGCGCCTCTGCTTCGATGCCGGCGAGGGCGCGAGCTTTCCCCTGCGCTTCGGCGGCAAGACCGGGCCGGCCTCCGGCGCGCCGGTTGACGCAATGGTGACAGTCGTTGGCTTGGCGCGGGACTGCTGGCAGAGCTTCGGTCCCACCCAGGTCCCCCTCGGCGACTGTGCCGCGGTCCGCATCGGCGGCGTCGACGTGGCGCTGATCACCAACCGCTCGCAGGCGCTCGGGCTGGAGCTTTTCACCAACCTGGGCATCGACCCGCGCACGCGCCGTCTCGTCGTCGTCAAATCGACCAACCACTTCATGGCGTCCTTCGGGCCGATCGCCAAGCGCGTAATCTACGTCGATGCCGATGGTCCGCTCGTCTCCGACTACCGCAAGCTCAGCTACATGAAGGTGCAGCGCCCCATCTGGCCGCTCGACGCGGAGACGCGGCCGGGGCTCATCTACTAGCCGGGAGCCTGCGAGGTGAGCTTGTCGTATCACACCCCACGTATGTGGCTCGCCCTTCGGCAGGCTGAGGGCGGCGAGGAGTGCGCGGCCACGGGCTCGAGCCCCGCGCTGGGCTTGTCGGAGCACGGCTTGGTGTGCGCGGCCCGTCCTTCGACAAGCTCAGGACGAGCGCGAAAGTGCGGTTACAGATTCCAATCCATGCTGAACCTGTCGAGGCACGGTTCCTAAATCTCACCGGAATATGGGGGAATGCGCATGTCCACGAACGAGCAACTGCTGGCCCTGTCGAGCGTGGAGCTGCGGCGGCGCATCGGCACCAAGGAGATCTCGCCGGTTGAGCTGCTGGAAGCAGCGATTGCACGCATCGCCGCGCTCAACCCCTCCGTCAATGCCATCTGCGATACGATCTACGACCGCGCCCGGAGCGAGGCGAAGGCGGCCGAGAAGGCGGCACTCGCCGGCGACCGGCTCGGCCCCCTGCACGGGCTTCCCACCGGCATCAAGGACCTGCACGACGCGGAAGGGCTGCTCACCACGCACGGCTCCCCCCTCTATCGCGACCACCTCGCGCCACGCGATTGCGCAATGGTGGCTAATATGCGCAAGGCGGGTGCCATCATCGTCGTCAAGACCAACGTCCCGGAGTTCGGCGCCGGCGCCAACACGCGCAATCCCGTGTGGGGCGCCACCGGCAATCCGTTCGACCCCAGGCTCAACGCCGGAGGATCCTCGGGCGGCTCGGCCGTGGCGCTCGCCTGCGACCTGCTCCCCGTCTGCACCGGCTCCGATACGGGCGGCTCCCTGCGCATCCCCGCCGCCTACTGCGGCGTCGTCGGCATGCGCCCCTCTCCCGGCGTCGTGCCGATGGAGTTCCGGCCGCTCGGCTGGACGCCGGTCTCGGTACTGGGGCCGATGGGCCGTTGCGTCGGCGACATGCGCCAGCTGTTCGCGGCGCAGATCGGCATGGAGGACGGCGAGCCGTTGGCCTTCCCCGTCGACGGGGAACATGCTGCTGCCGGACGGCCCGTGGACCTCGCCAGCCTGCGCGTGGCCTGGACCGAGGATTTCGGCCAATGTCCGGTCACGCGCGAAATCCGCGGCGTCCTGCGCGACCGCGTCGCGGCCATGCGCCACCTGTTTCGCGCGTGCGACGAGGTGGCTTTCGACTTCGGCGAGGCCGACCGCTGTTTCGACGTGGTGCGCGCTATGACCTTCGTGACGCGCTACCATGCGGCCTACAGCAAGGACCCCTCGTCGCTCGGGCCCAACGTGCGTGCAAACTACGAGATGGGCGCGGCGATGTCGCTTGCCGATGCCGCCTGGGGACATGCCGAGCAGACGCGCATCTTCCGCCGCTTCCAGCAGACGTTTCGCGACTATGATCTCGTCCTGTCCCCAACGACGCCAGTCTCGCCGCGCCCCTGGACGGAGCTTTACCTCCCCGAGGTCGATGACAAGCCGCTGCGCAACTACTATCACTGGCTGGCGCTGACCTACTTCATCACGCTGACAACCAACCCAGCCATCTCCCTGCCCTGCGGCGTGGACCACGCGGGCATGCCGTTCGGCCTGCAGGTGACAGGTTGCTTCCACGGCGACCTCGAGCTCATCGATGCCGCAGAGGCAATGGAACAAGCCTTCGCACGCATTCCCGGCCTTGCCAGGCCACGACCGGATCTGGGTCGGTTGACGGGCGCCACGGCCGACCTCAAGTCGCTCGTCACGCACCCGCCCAGGAAAGCGGCCGCCTGACCGGCAAGGGCGCCAAGGCCAGAAGGCCACGGGCATGACGTGGCCTTCGCCGCTGGGCACACCGAGGGCGGGGCGCCTTACTCGGGCTGGAACTTCATCGCCACCCCGTTGATGCAATAGCGCAGGCCTGTGGGCGGCGGACCATCGTCGAATACATGGCCAAGGTGGCTGCCGCAGCGGCTGCAATGCACCTCCGTGCGGACCATGCCGTAGCTGTGGTCCGACGTTGTCTCCACGGCCCCCGCCTCAGGGTCGTTGAAGCTCGGCCAGCCCGTGCCGCTCTCGAATCTCTTCTTCGACACGAACAGCGGCTGGTCGCAACCCGCGCACACAAAGGTTCCGGCCCGCTTCTCGTAGTTGAGCGCGCAGCTGCCGGGAGCCTCGGTGCCGTGCCGGCGCATGATCTCGTATTGCTCAGGCGTGAGCAGCTTGCGCCACTCCGCTTCCGTGCGGGTGACTGGATACTGCTTGGTGTCCATGGGCACGCTCCATGTGCTGGCTGGAGTAGTGTCTCGAGGATTCATAGCATGGTTGCGGCCGACGCGAGCCTGCAGCATCTCGACCGACGGCGTTTCGCCATGGAGCTGACACTGGTGCTAGCATTGCCGAAAACAAGGTTGCCATGGAGGAAACCCTTGCGCTCGATGATCCGCATCGCTTTCGCCTGGGCCGCGCTCGTTTGCGCCGGCCCGGCGCTCGCCCAGTACTACCCGGACAAACCCGTGCGGATCATTGTCGGGTTCGCGGCGGGAGGCCCTACCGACGTCATCGCCCGCATCGTCGCCGACAAGCTGTCCGCCAGTCTCGGCAGGCAGTTCTAAGTGGTGAACCAGCCGGGCGCCGGCAGCAACACGGCCTCCGGAATGGTCGCGCAGTCGGCTGCCGACGGATACACCCTTGTTGCCGTCAGCACCGGTTTCATCATCAACCCGACCCTGTTCGCCAAAGTACCCTACGATCCGGTGAAGGACTTCGCCCCCATCACGATCGTTGCCGTCTCGCCCAACGTCATCACTGTCCATCCATCCGTGCCGGCCAGGAGCGTCAAGGAGCTGATCGACGTCATCAAGGCCAATCCGGGCAAGTACAGCTTCGCCGCCCCCGGTGTCGGCAGCACACCGCATCTCTCGGGCGAAATCTTCCGCATCACCAACGGCCTCGATCTGCCGACCGTACAGTTCACGGGTGCCGGCCCCTCGATCCAGTCCGCCGTCGGCGGCCACACGCCGGTGGCATTCTCGGCGCTGCCGCCGGCCTCGCCGCAGATCAAGGAGGGGCTGCTGCGGGCACTTGCGGTAACGGCAGACAAGCGCGTGAAGTCGCTACCGGATGTCCCCACGATCGCCGAAGCCGGCTTCCCGGGCCAGGAGGCCTATACGCTCACGGGTCTGCTTGCACCGGCCGCCACGCCCAAGGAGATCATCGCCCTGCTGCACCGAGAGGTCGTCAAGGCCGTCGCCGCACCGGACGTGCAGAAGCGCCTCGGCGAGCTCGGCTTCGAGATCGTCTCAAGCTCACCCGAGGAGTTCTCGGCCCGGATCAGGACCGAGATGGAAAAGTGGGGCAAGGTGATCCGCGATGCCAAGATCAAGCCGGAGGGCGGACAGTAGCAGCAGGAGGTTGAGCCCGTGGATGCGGCCCGTCAAATCGCCGTGTAGCCGCCATCGATGAGCAGGTCTGCACCGGTCATGAAGCTCGATGCGTCGCTCGCCAGGAAGATGGCGGCAGCCGCGATCTCGTCGGGCTGGCCGAGCCGCTTGAGCAGATGCAGGGGCCCCGATACCTGCCGGGCGGTCTCCATATTCCCGAAGCGCAGGATCATGCGCCGGGTCTCCACGGCACCGGGGGAGAGCGTGTTGACGCGCACGCCCTGGGCCGCGTGGTCGGCAGCCATCACCTTGGCGAGCTGGATCAGCGCACCCTTGGTGGCGCAGTAGGCCGGACGCCCCGCGGCGCCGACGCGACCCATCTGGGAGGCGATATGGATGATGCTGCCGCCGCCCGCCGCAATCATGTGCGGCAGTACGGCGCGGCTCATGAGATAGGGACCCGTCAGGTTGACGGCGAGCGTCTTCGTCCAGTCGGCGGGCGTGAGCTGCAGAATGGTGCCGGTCGGATCATCGTTGGCCGCACCGTTGACGAGCACGCGCGGGGCCCCGCACGCGGCCACGAAGCGCGCCACTGCCGCATCGACCTCCGCCTCGCTGGTCACGTCGCAGGCGAACGCTTCGGCCTTGCCGCCGGCGGCAACGATCTCGCGCTGCGCAGCTTTCGCTGGCTCCTCGGCTTTGTCGATGCAGCCCACCACCGCGCCGACGGAGCCAAAGGCGAGCGCAATGGCCCGTCCGATGCCATGGCCTGCTCCCACAACGATTGCTGGCCGGTTGTCGAGGCGAAACATGCGTTCATCCATATGGACGTTCCTCCCTGTCGCGGCGCCCGGCCGCTCTTCGTTGCCTGGACCGGCGGCCGCGATGGCAGCATCCTCCACGCAATCTCGGCCGGCGTAAACGCCGCTCTACGGCTGGAGACCTGCGACACCACGGCATGCAAGGCGCGCATGAGCAAGCGCAGCCGGCACAGACTGCATGTTGAGCAGCTGATGCTCCGTAAGCCACCCTTTGCCGGTCGCCAAAAGCCTTGGTGCGAGGGAGCCGGACCGCTAATCTGACGTTCGGACGGACCGATTGGAAGGAGTTGAGCATGTACCTTGGAACAGTGTCGCGCCGGCAGGCACTGGCTGCAGCGGCGGCCCTGGCGGTCGCTACGACGGGTCTGGGCGGCACCGGGGCGCTCGCCCAGGGCCAACCGGTCAAGATCGGTGAGCTCAATTCGTACAGCCGCATGGCCGCGTTCGCCGTGCCCTACCGCAACGGCATGCAGCTGGCCCAGGAGGAGGTGAACGCCAAGGGTGGCGTGCTCGGCAACCGCAAGATGGAGATCATTTTCCGCGACGACGGCGCGACACCCGGCGATGCCGTTCGTGTGGCCGAGGAGCTGCTAACGCGCGAGAACGTCTCGTTCCTCGCCGGCGCCTTCCTCTCCAACGTGGGCCTCGCCGTCGCCGACTTCGCCAATCAGAAGAAAACCTTGTTCCTCGCCACGGAGCCGCTGACCGATGCCATCACCATGGCGCAGGGCAACAAGTACACCTTCCGCATCCGCCCCTCGACCTACATGCAGACCCGGATGCTGGTCGATGCCGTCAAGGGCAAAGGCGTCAAGAAATGGGCGGTCGTCGCCCCGAACTACGAGTATGGGCAGTCAGCGGTTGCCAACTTCAAGAAGTTGATCAAAGCCGCCACGCCCGACGCCGAGTTCGTCGCCGAGCAGTTTCCGGCCCTCGGCAAGATCGATGCCGGCGCCACCGTCGCAGCACTCGAGAACGCCAAGCCCGACGGAATCTTCAACGTACTGTTCGGTGCCGACCTGACCGTGTTCGTGCGCGAAGGCAATACGCGCGGCCTGTTCGAAAAGCGCACGGTTGCCAGCATGCTGACCGGAGAGCCCGAATATCTGCTGCCGCTCGGCGACGAGACGCCGGAAGGGTGGATCGTGACCGGCTATCCCTGGGACCAGATTGCCGAGCCTGCCCACAAGGCCTTCATCGAGGCCTATCGGGCCAAGTTCAACGATGCGCCGCGGCTGGGCTCGTTCCTGGGCTATGTCGTGGGCCACATGATGAAGAACATGATCGACAAGGCCGGCTCCACCGATACCGAGAAGCTCATCGCCACCCTCAAGGCCGACTTCAAGTTCAACACCATCGCCGGACCGATGGCCATCCGCTCCATCGACCAGCAGTCGACCATGGGCGCCTGGGTCGGGGAGACGACCAAGAAGGGCAAGGTCGGCACCATGAAGAACTGGACGTACGAGGACGGCGCCAAGTACCTCTTCCCTGAAGCCGAGGTGAAGGCCGCGCGCAAGTAGTCGCAGACGGCGAGACTGCAACCCTCGCGGCTCGACAGGCTCTCCATGAGGGTTGCCGCTTGCACGCCCCCGTCCTGAGCTTGTCGAAGGACGGCCGCATCGGCCGCGCCGAGCCAGCGAGGCCTTCGCGTGCCTGACCTATCGTTCCTTCTCGTGCAGGCGCTGAACGGCCTAGCCAGCGCGTCATCGCTGTTCATCATCTCGGCCGGGCTGACGATCGTCTTCGGCGTCACGCGCATCGTCAATTTCGCGCACGGCTCCTTCTACATGCTGGGCGCCTACTTCGGCGTGACGCTGATCCCCCGTCTGCTCGACGTCTCCAACAGCTTTCCCATGTTCCTCGCCGGGGTGCTCGCCGCCGCAATCGGCGTCGGGCTGATCGGCGTCGCCATGGAACTCCTGCTGCTGCGGCGCATCTATCAGGTGCCGGAGCTCTTCCAGCTGCTCGCCACCTTCGGTGTCGTCCTTGCCGTGCAGGACCTGGTGCTGGCGATCTGGGGGCCCCTCGACCTGTTGGGGCCGCGCGCGCCGGGGCTGCGCCACGCCGTCGTCATCCTCGGCCACCGCTTCCCCGCCTACGAGCTGTTCCTCATCGTCATGGGGCCGATCGTGCTGGGCCTGCTGTGGCTGCTCATGCACAAGACCCGCTTTGGCGTGCTGGTGCGGGCCGCAACGCAAGACCGCGAGATGGTCGCAGCGCTCGGCGTCAACCAGGCGCTGCTGTTCACCGGCACGCTGTTCCTCGGGGCGGCGCTGGCCGGACTCGGCGGGGCGCTGCAGACGCCGAAGCTCGCCGCCAACCCGCACATGGACATCTCCATCATCGCCGAGGCGTTCGTCGTGACAGTGGTGGGCGGCATGGGCTCCGTGCCCGGCGCCTTCCTTGCCGCGCTGCTGATCGGCCTGCTGCAGGCTTTCGGCATCCTGATCTTCCCGAAGATCACGCTGGTGCTGGTGTTCCTGCTGATGGCGCTGGTGCTCGTGCTGCGGCCGCACGGCCTGATGGGCCGTCCCGAGGCGCACCAGACCCGCGTCGTGCTGCCCGAGGGGATCGTGAGGCTCGAGCGCTTCGGCCGGACCGAGCACGTTGCCGTCACCGTCATCGGCATCATCCTGCTCATCCTGCCGCTCGTCGGCGATGCCTACACCATCAAGGTCGCCATCGAGGTGATGAGCTTTGCGCTCGCTGCCTTCAGCCTCGGCTTCCTGATCGGCGTCGGCGGTGTCGTCAGCTTCGGCCACGCCGCCTATTTCGGGCTTGGCGCCTATGCCGCGGGGCTGCTGGTGACGAGGCTTGGGGTGCCGATGGAGCCGGCCCTGCTCGCGACGCCCTTGGCCGCTGGGCTCGGTGCTGCCCTGTTCGGCTTTTTCATCGTGCGGCTGACCGGCATCTACCTCGCCATGCTGACGCTCGCCTTCGCCCAGATCGTCTACGCGGTTGCGTTTCAATGGGTCGAGCTGACCGGCGGCGATAACGGCGTCGTCGGCGTATGGCCATCGCGCTGGGCCGCGTCGCGCGAGGTCTACTACTACCTGGTGCTTGCCGTGAGCGCAGCGGCGGTCGTGCTCCTGCGGCGCGGCATCTACGCCCCGTTCGGCTACACCCTGCGTTCCGCCCGCGACTCCGCCGCCCGTGCCGATGCCATCGGCGTCGACGTGCGCACGCATCGATGGCTCGCCTTCACCATCGCCGGCGCCGCGGCTGGCCTCGCGGGTGGCCTTTTCGCATTCTCCAAGGGCTCGATCGACCCGACGCTCATCTCGATCGGCATGTCCGTCGACTTCCTGGTCATGACCCTGCTCGGTGGGGTGCAGACCGTCGCCGGCCCGCTCGTCGGTGCAGCGGCATTCCACGCCATACGCGATTTCGTCATGCCGCTCACCGACCACTGGCGGCTGCTGCTCGGGCTCGCCATCATCGGTATCGTGCTGGCCTTCCCACGCGGCATCGTCGGCGCGCTGCTGCACCTGCGCTCGCGCCTTGGCGGCACGAAGGGAGCCGCCAGATCGGCGCGCGCGAGGGCTGCGGCATGAGCCTGCTCAGCGTCGAAGGACTGGAGAAATCGTTTGGCGGCGTGGTGGCCGCACGCGACGTCACCTTCGCCGTCGAGACCGGCAGGCTGCTCGCGGTCATCGGGCCCAACGGCGCCGGGAAGTCGACGATCTTCAACATGGTCGGCGGCCAGCTCAAGCCCGACCGCGGCCGCGTCA
This sequence comes from Hyphomicrobiaceae bacterium, assembly GCA_050248715.1. Classification (GTDB taxonomy): domain Bacteria; phylum Pseudomonadota; class Alphaproteobacteria; order Rhizobiales; family Hyphomicrobiaceae; genus AWTP1-13. Next base: position 23,486 of record JBFWRV010000055.1, read on the forward strand.
TGCTGGGCGAGCAGGACATCACGGGTCTCGCCCCGCGCCGCATCTGGCGGCTGGGGCTCGGCCGCACGTTCCAGGTGGCCCAGACGTTCGTTTCCATGACCGTCGCCGAAAACGTGCAAATGGCTCTGATCTCCCGGCACAACCGAACGCGGGCATGGTGGCCCGAGGCGAGCGGCCTCTACCGCGACGAGGCCATAACCCTGCTCGACCGGGTCGGCATGGCCGCCAACGCCGACCGTCCCTGCAGCGAGCTGGCCTATGGCGACGTCAAGCGCGTCGAGCTCGCGATCGCGCTGGCCGGCGCGCCTCGCCTGCTGCTGATGGACGAGCCAACCGCCGGCATGGCGCCCAAGGAGCGCTCCCAGCTGATGCAACTCACGCATGACGTGGCGCGCGAGCGCGGCCTCGGCGTGCTGTTCACGGAGCACGACATGGATGCCGTGTTCGCGCACGCCGACGACATCATCGTGCTCGTGCGCGGCGAGATCATTGCGCGGGGCCGACCAGAAGAGGTCCGCGCCAATGCCCGCGTGCGCGAGGTCTACCTCGGCGGTGGCTCCATGCACGGCGCCGCGCGCGCCGCGGCGAGCAAGTGAGATTCACATGGCGGTCCTGCCCCCGATCCTCGCGGTCGAAAGCCTGAGCGCCGCCTACGGCCAGGCGCAGATTTTGTTCGACGTGTCGCTCGTGCTGGCGAAGGGCGAGATCGTCGCCCTGATGGGACGAAATGGCGCGGGCAAGTCGACCACGCTGAAGGCCGTCATGGGCTTGATCCCGGCCTCGGCCCGCACCTTGCGTTTTGCCGATCGGGACATCCGCGGGCTACCGAGCTACCGTATCGCCCGGCTTGGTCTCGGCTATGTGCCGGAGGATCGGCGCATCTTCACGGACCTCACGGTGTTCGAGAACCTGGAGGTCGGCGCCAAGCAGGTGCCGGGCAGCACCCGCGCGCCCTGGACGCCGGACCGGCTGTTCTCGATCTTTCCCAACCTCGCGGAAATGCGTGGCCGACGCGCCAGCCAGATGTCGGGCGGCGAGCAGCAGATGTTGACGATCGCCCGCACGCTGATGGGCAACCCGGATGCCGTGCTGCTGGACGAGCCCTCCGAGGGGCTAGCCCCCATCATCGTCGAGGAAATGGCGGCCGCCGTCTCGCGCATGAAGGCGGAAGGCATCGCTGTGCTCCTCTCCGAGCAGAACCTGTACTTTGCCGGGTCGGTGGCCGACCGCGCTTACATCATCGAGAAGGGCAGCATCCGCCACGAAGGCCGCATGGCCGACATCGCCAACGATGCCGCTCTGCGCGAGGCCTACCTATCGGTGTGAGGTTCACGGGCATTTGGCGCGACGCTCGTAGATATGCCAACCAATTCGGAAGTCTGCTATGTTTCGGCCCTGGCACGACATGGAGGGCAGACTGCATGGGCCCCACGACGACAGGCGACAGCTATTCCCGCACCGGCGACGCCGCCGATCCGCCCTACCTGAGCCCGGACTACCAGTCCACGCGCATACGCTCACCGCGTCAGCCGCTGATCGCCATCCCGCAAACGCTGTCGGAGATCACCGGGCCCGTCTATGGCCATTCCGACGTCAAGCCTGACGAAGCCGACCTCACCATCGGCCACGCGGGCGAGCCGCTCGGCGAGCGCATCATCGTCAAGGGCCGGGTGCTCGACGAGCGCGGCCGGGCGGTGCCCAACTCGCTGGTTGAAATCTGGCAATGCAACGCCGCCGGCCGCTACATCCATGCGGTCGACCAGCACCCCGCGCCGATCGATCCCAACTTCACGGGCGCCGGACGCTGCGTCACCGACGCCGACGGTAACTACCAGTTCGTCACCATCAAGCCCGGCGCCTACCCCTGGCGCAATCACGCGAACGCCTGGCGCCCCGCGCACATTCATCTCTCGCTGTTCGGGCCCTCGTTCCTCACGCGCCTCGTCACGCAGATGTACTTCCCTGGCGATCCATTGTTTCCCTTCGACCCGATCTTCAACTCGGTGCCCGATCCCAAGGCGCGGGAGCGCATGATCTGCCGGTTCGACCTCGAGGCAACCAAGCCTGAATGGGCGCTGGGGTACACCTTCGACATTGTGCTCAGGGGCCGCAACGCCACGCCAATGGATCCGGACCATGCCTGAGCGCACGCCGTCGCAGACCGTCGGACCGTACCTGCACATCGGCCTGACGCAGGGCCGCTACGGCCGCACAGAGATCGTCGGCTCGACCGTGGCGGATTCCGGGCTTGCGGGGACGCACATTCGCATCGAAGGCCGCATCGTCGACGGCGACGGCAACGCCATGCCCGATGCCGTGATCGAAATCTGGCAAGCCGACAGCGAAGGGCGCTACGCCCATCCCGCCGACGGCCGCCCGCTGGCCTCCAACTCCTTCCGCGGCTTCGGCCGCTGCCCGACGTCCGAGGACGGTACGTTCGCCTTCGACACCATCAAGCCCGGCCCAGTACCCGGGCCCGGCGGCACCCCGCAGGCTCCCCATATCAATGTCGGCATCTTCGCCCGCGGCGTGCTGAAACGCCTGTTCACACGCCTGTACTTTTCGGGCGAGCCTGCCAACGTGGCTGACCCGATCCTTGCCCTGGTGCCGCCTGCCCGCCGCGACACGCTGATCGCCAAGCCCCAACCCGGCAAAACCGGCACATATCGCTTCGATATACGCGTACAGGGCGGCAGCGAGACCGTCTTCTTCGAAGCGTGACCGGACCCGGCGCATCACCTTTGCGTGGCAAGCGGCTATAACCCGCGCATGCAGAACCTGCTCCAAATCTGGCGCCGGCGGCGGTGGCGACCGGACCCGGCGGCGCTAGCGGTCTATGCCAGCCTGAAGCCAATGACAGTGGTAACGGGTGCCTCCGAGGGCATCGGCTATGCCTTGGCTCGCCGCTTTGCCGCCGCAGGTAATGACGTCGTTCTGGTCGCCCGCCGCGCTGATCTCTTGCAGCAGGCGGCAGACCGCATCCGTGCCGAATTCAAGGTGAACGCGGTCGCGGTGCCGGTCGACATCACCAGCCCGACCGGCATTCCCACCATCGAGGCGGCGCTGACAGAGCAGGGAGCCTATGCCGACGTGCTCGTCAACAGCGCCGGCATGGGGCTTGCCGGCGCCTTCCATGAGAGCGACCCAGAGATAGTGCAACGACTTGTCGACCTCAATGTGCGCGCCTTGACCGAGCTGATGCGCCACTTTCTGCCGGGCATGCGCGCGCGCGGGCGCGGCGGCGTCCTCAATCTCGCGTCGCTTGGCGGCTATGTGCCGGGTCCCTATCAGGCCGCCTACTATGCCAGCAAGGCCTACGTGATCTCGCTCAGCGAGGCGGTGGCAGCGGAGACGGCCGGGGAGGGCGTGCGCATCAGCGCGCTGGCGCCCGGTCCAGTCAACACCGACTTTCATCGCAAGATGCGCAGCGACACGAGTTTCTATCGTTACCTCTTACCGCCCACCTCCGCCGATGCCGTCGCGGCCGCCGGCTACCACGGGTTCGCCTTCGGCTGGCGCGTCATCGTGCCGGGGGTGCTCAACCCGGTCCTGGCGTTGGCCATGCGCATCTTGCCGCATAGAATAGTGATTCCGATCGTCGGATGGTTGCTGAAGCCACGGGGAGCCCGAGGACGCGATGTTCGAGGCTAAATCAGCCGATAGCTTTGACGGTTCCGCCGGCAACTACGCCACGCCGGCCGGATGCAAGCGGGAAGCCGTCAAGAAGCCCGTCCTGATCGTCCTCCACCAGGAACAGTCCAACCCCGGCCACGTCGGCCAATGGTTCCGCCGAAGCGGCCACGCCCTCGACATCCGCAAGCCTCGCTACGGCTGCGCTTTGCCGGCGACGCTCGATGGCCACTGCGGCGCCGTCATCTTCGGCGGACCGATGAGCGCCAACGACAAGGACGAGTTCATCTGCCGCGAGACCGATTGGATCAGCGTCGCCCTGAAAGAGAGGAAGCCGTTTCTCGGCATTTGCCTGGGTGCGCAGATGCTCGCCAACCACTTGGGTGGCAAGGTCGGCTTCCACGCCGACGAGCTGGCCGAGATTGGCTACTATCCGCTCGCCACGACGGCTGAGGGCGCGCGCCACGGGCCGTTTCCCGATCACGTCTATCAGTGGCACCGCGAGGGCTTCGAGCTGCCGAAGGATGCGCAGCTGCTCGCTACATCGACGGGTGCCTATCCCAATCAGGCATTCGCCTACGGCTCGGCCATAGGCGTGCAGTTCCATCCCGAGATCACCTACGCCCAAGTGCACCGCTGGACGAGCAATTCCGGCCGCCTCGGGATGAAGGGCGCGCGCGAGCGCCACGAGCACATTGACGGCCACATCCATCACGCGCCCAAGGTGCACGCTTGGCTCGACCACTTCCTCGGACGCTGGGCCAGGGCAGAGCTTGTCGCCTGAGCGGCCGCCGCATTCGCAGTTTCGTAACGGCTTGCGCGCTTTACTGACGCGAAGCCGCCGGATCCTGTTGCGCGTACCGGCGCTTGCAGTGCGGCCGGGCTGCGTATCGCCCGGCCCGCACTCGCTGTCTCCCCTCTCCGGGCAGGGGTGCACGCGCGCCCGATTATTCTCGGCCTGATGCCTCGAACAACCGCGCCACCAGCCGGCGGGCCAGCACCCCCGCCACGCGGCGGCGATAGTGGCCGGGCGTGAAGGTCGTCTTCATTGACATGACCTGGTCGCGCACGAGGGCATCGAGCCCCTTGAACGTGCGTTCATCGAGGGTGCCACCGCACAGCTCGCGCGTGCCGGCGAGCAGCACCGGGCGCGGGTTGGTGCCGGTGACGGCAACGCGCAGGTCGGCGAGCCGGTCGCCCTCGCGCCGCAACGCAACGGCCACGCCCGCCACCGGATACTCGATGGAGCGGCGAATGCGAATCTTGTCGTAGGCGGACCGCAGGCCATGGGAGTACGGCGTGCGCGCGGCGACCACAAGCTCGCCGGGACGCAGGCTGAGATAGTTCTTTCCGTCGCCCTCGCCGGAGCCGTCATTCCGCGGGTCGCCAATGTAGAGGTCCGCCAGAGGCACCGTGCGCCGTCCACCTGGGCCTGCGAGGTCGACCTCCGCGCCGAGCGTCAACAGAGCCGGCGCCAGATCGCCGCTGAAGGTGGCGAAGCACACGCCGCGGCTCTTGGGCGCCACGTGGCAGATGTCGCCGGTGGTCTTCAGGCAGTGGTTGTTGGCCGAGCGCCACCATTGGCTTTGATTGTAGAAGATGCAGCGCGTATCGAGACACAGGTTGCCGCCGACCGTACCCATGTTGCGATGCGTGGGCCCCGCGATAGAGGCGGCCGCCTGCGCCACCACCTGATAGTGCTCGATCACTCCAGGATGATGCGCCAGCACCTCGAGCGTTACCGAGGCGCCGATCTCCAGGCTCTGGCGGTCGGCGCGCAGGGTGCGCAGCTCGGCGACGCCGTTCATGTCGATCAGCACGGGAGGGGCAACGATGCCGCGCCGCAGGTTGACGATAAGGTCGGTGCCTCCCCCGAGCGGCAGGCTCTCAGGATGCGCCGCACGCGATTCCAGGGCGTCGGCGAGCGTCGTCGGACGCAGCAGCTGGAACTCCTCCAGCGCCTCCATCAGCTGCTCCCATCGCGCTTGCTGCGGCCGAGACGCGCGCGCCTATCGATGGCGGCGAACACGCGATCCGGCGTCACCGGCAAATCGTTGAAGCGCAGCCCCGTGGCATCGGCGATGGCGTTGGTGAGCGCCGGCAGGAAGGCCGCGAGCGACCCCTCGCCTGCCTCCTTGGCCCCGAACGGCCCATGCGGATCGTTGCTCTCGACGATGCCAACCTCGATCGGCGGCGAATCCTGGATGGTGGGCACGCGGTAGTCGAGCATGTTGGCAGTGACGAGCAGGCCGTCGTGGTATCCGGCCTCCTCGCTCATGGCCTGGCCCATGCCCATCCACACCGAGCCCTGCACCTGCCCCTCGACGGAGAGCCGGTTCAGCGCCTTGCCGCAGTCATGCGCCACCCAGACCTTGTCGACCGTGACCTGACCGGTCTCCTCGTCGACCGTGACCTCCACCACCTGAGCCGAATAGCTGTAGCCCATGGTGCCGCCGATGGCGGCGCCACGGTATTTCTTGCCGCCATGCGATTCAGGGATAGTGGAGTAGGTGCCGGTCACCGTGATGGTGCCGCTGTCCTTCAGCGCCTCGACCACCACTTCCTCGAACGTCAGGCCCCTGTCCTGGGCACCCGCGCGGTAGACCTCGCCCAGGCATTCGATGTCGCCGGGCTCCGCATCGAGCCTGCGTGCTGCCGCCGCTGTGAGCAGGCCCTTGAGCCTGTTCGCAGCGTCAATGGCGGCATTGCCGACGATGAAGGTGACGCGGGACGAATAGGAGCCGTTGTCCTTGGGCACCACGTCGCTGTCGCCGGTGACGATGCGCACGCGGGAGATGTCGAGGCCCAGCACCTCCGCCACGGTCTGCACCAGCACGGTGGAGGAGCCCTGGCCGATGTCCGCCGCACCCGTCAGCACCACGATCGAGCCGTCGAAGTCGAGCTTGAGTTTCACGGTGGCGTGCGGCTCGCCCGTCCAGTTTACGGGCTTGGAAGCGCCCGAGATATAGTGCGAGCAGGCAAATCCCAGGCCCTTGCGCCTGCCGACTTCGCCTGCGAGTTTGCCCTTGCGATCCTTCCAGCCACTTTTGCGCTCGACCCAATCGATGCACTCGGGCAGGCCGTAGCTGTTCACCATCAGGTCGTTGTCGGTGAAGGTGGGGGCCTTGAGGAAGTTGGCACGCCGTACCGCCAGCGGATCGAGCCCCATCTCGCCCGCCATCTGATCAAGCAGGCTTTCGAAGGCGAAGCGCACGTCGACCGTGCCGTGGCCACGGAAGGCACCACATGGCGGCGTATTCGTCAGCACGCGCCTGCCGATGTACTTGACGTTGTGCAGGTCATAGAGAGCGTAGAGCATCGAGCCCGAGTAGAGGATCGTGACCACGCCATAGCCCGAGTGGGCGCCACCCCGCTGCGTGCATTCGCACTCGACCGCGGTGATCCGCCCGTCCCCGGCGAGACCGATCTTCATGCGGATGTCGGTTTCGGGCCGGCCGCGGTGGGTGATGAAGGTGTCCTCGCGCGTCAGCATGATGCGCACGGCACCGCCCGCCTTTCGGGCCAGCAGCGCCGCGATCAGCTCGACGTTGAGACACTCCGTGCGGCAGCCGAAGCCGCCCCCGACGAACGGCTTCACCACCCGGATCCTCGACATGTCCATGTCGAGGATCTGCGAGAGCATGAGGTGCACGTAATAGGGCACCTGCGTTGAGGCGTGCACCGTCAGGCGGTCGCGCAGCGGATCGTAGTCGGCGACCGCAGCGTGCATCTCCATCTGGTTCTGGCACACCTCGGCGCAATTGTACGTGGCCTCGCGCACCAACACCGCCTCGGCAAAGCCCTGTGCGACGCTGCCGAGCTCGAAGTGCACCTCGCGCTCGAGGTTGCCGGGCTTCTTCTCGTGCAGCAGCTCGGCATCGGGCGCCAGCGCCGCCGGTGCCGTGAAATAGGCCGGCAGTTCGCGCACCTTCATCCTGATGAGGCGCACGGCCTTCTCTGCGCTCGCCTCGTCAATGGCGGCGACGGCCGCAACCGGCTCGCCCTTATAGCGCACCTTGTCGCGGGCAAGCGGATGCTCGCTGCGTGCAATCGGCAGCACGCCGAAGGTTGTAGCGCAATCTGCGCCGGTGACGATTGCCAGCACGCCCGGCACCTTCTCGGCCTCGGATGTATCGACCTCGATGATCTCGGCGTGCGCGCAGGGGCTGCGATAGATGCGGCCTGCCAGCGTCCGCGGTTGGATCAGGTCAGCGGTATATTTGGCCCGCCCGGAGACCTTCTCCGGCCCATCGACCAGGGGCACATGGCCCCCGATGCTGAGAGCACGCGCCATCTCGTTCATCGGTGAACCCTATAGGGCCTCATGGGCTGCGCGCCTCCCCGGACGCCAGCAGCGCGGAGGCATGCTGCACGGCCTCGATGATCTTCACGTAGCCTGTGCAGCGGCAGATGTTGCTGCCAAGCGCCTCGCGGATTTCCCTCTCGCTCGGCCTCGGATTGCGCCGCAACAGTCCAGCCGACGCGGCGATGAAACCCGGCGTGCAGTAGCCGCACTGGGAGCCCAGCTTCTCGTGGAAACCGCGCTGCACGGCCGAGAGGGTGCCGCCCTGACCCAGCCCCTCCACGGTATCGATCCGCTTGCCGGCTACGGTCGCCGCAAGCGTGAGGCATGAGAGGGTCGGCCGGTCGTCGACCAGCACCGTGCAGGCGCCGCATTCTCCGCCATCGCACCCGGTCTTGGTGCCCGTCAATCCGGTCGTCTCGCGCAGATAGTCGAGCAACAGGCGGTTGTCCGGCACAGCGTCGATCCGCTTGCGGCCATTCAGCGTCAACTCGAGAATTCGCGCCATCCGCGGCCTCCCTGGGGCACGGGCAGGTGGCCTTCTAGCGGACCGCCAGCAATAACAATTATATGGCAGATTAGTTTGGGCTACCAATCAATTTGAGTCTGTCATGCCGGAATTTCCTGCCGGCAAAGCGACGAGGACGACAACGCTCAAGCTCTGGGGTGCGCCCGATCGTAGACAGCCAGCAAGCGCGCCCGGTCGACCTCGGTATAGACCTGAGTGGTCGACAGGCTGGCGTGGCCCAGTAGCTCCTGGATCTGGCGCAGATCGGCGCCGGCCGCGAGCAGATGGGTGGCGAACGAATGCCTAAGCGCGTGCGGCGTCGCCGTCTCGGGCAACCCCAACCTCTCGCGCATGCGCTCCATCAACAGCTGCACGATGCGCGGGCTCAGCCGGCCGCCCTTGGCACCGAGAAACAGCGGACCTTCCGGGGCAAGCGGGTAGGGGCATAGACCTAGGTAGCGGGCAATGGCCGCCTGAGCGACTGGCAGCACGGGGGCAAGCCGCTCCTTGCCGCCTTTGCCAACGATGCGCAGCACGTCGCGCCCGGCGAGCGGCGCATCCCTGCGCTGCATCAACAACGCCTCCGAAATGCGCAGGCCTGAGCCGTAGAGCAGCAGCAACACGGCAACATCGCGAGCCGTCACCCAGTCGAGCTCAGCCGCGCCGCCGCCTTCCACGACCGCCGCCGCCTTCTCGATCGTCAGAGGCCTCGGAATGCCATGCGGCACCTTGGGCATCGCCACCTGCAGAAGACCGCGGTTGGAAGCGATCTCGCGCGCCTCGAGCCAGCGGAAGAAGGAGCGCAGTGCGGACATTGTCCGTGCCAGCGAGCGGCCGACGGCACCGGCACGGCGACGAGCGGCCATGAAGGCGCGGAAACGTTTCGCATCCAGCCAAGCGAGGTCAGCCAGCGTGGGCGAATATCCGAGCTCGCGCTCGAGCCACTGCAGGAACTGGCGCAAATCGCGCTCGTAGGCGCAAAGCGTGTTGACGGCCGCGCCACGCTCGTGCGCGAGATGGATGAGCCAAGCCTCGGCGGTACGGCGCGTATCGTCCGCCAACACGGATCCGTCAGCTTGAAAAATGCCTTCCAGCGTCGCCATGGCGGCTCACCCTGCCCCGGACGCGCACTGCGTCCGCAGCATCATCCGCTAACGGTTAACGCATCGTAAAGGTTGACAATCCAATAACGTGGTAGCTTACAGCGGCAGCAGCAGCGGAGGTTCGCCATGGGCACGGCCGGCTGGATCATCCTTGCGATAATCGTGGTGGCCGCGTTGTGGCTGATCATGACCTACAACGGGCTCGTCGGCTTGCGCCAGCGCAGCCGCCAGGCCTTCTCCGACATCGACGTGCAACTCAAGCAGCGGCACGACCTCGTCCCTAATCTGGTCGAGACCGTGAAGGGCTACGCGACGCATGAGAAGGAGACGCTGGAGAACGTCGTCAAGGCGCGCAATGCGGCCATCGCCGCCCAAGGGCCTGCCGCACAGGCCAGCGCCGAGGGCGTACTGCAGGGTGCGCTTCGCCAGCTGTTCGCCCTCGCCGAAGCCTATCCCGACCTGAAGGCCAATCAAAACTTCCAGCAGCTGCAGACCGAGCTGGCCGACCTCGAGAACAAGATCGCGGCCTCGCGCCGCTTCTTCAACAACACGGCGGCCGAGTACAACGCCACGCGCGAGAGCTTCCCCGCCGTGCTGTTTGCGCAGTCGATGGGTTTCTCGGCGCAGGAGTTCTTCAACATCGACGAGGCCGAGCGCAAGGCCGTCGCCACCGCTCCGCAGGTGAAGTTCTGACAATCCCCACTCCCCACGCTTCGCTGGGAAAGGGTTAGTGTGAGGGGCTGCAGGATATGCGACGTCGAAGTTTTCGCCCGCGCCTCACCTCATGCGGGAGGCATGGCTCCGCCATGACCGTCTCCCTGCCAGCGGGGAGCGGGGGAAAGTAGCAATGTTCCGCGCCTATGGCCTCTACGGGCATATCCAGGCGAACCGCATTCGCTCGGCGCTGCTGCTGGCGGCATTCGTGGCGCTGTTGCATGCGCTGCTGTTTTCGCTGCTGCTGATCTGGAGCGCGCTGCTCGGCGGCACCTTCGAGGAGATCGTTGCCGATGCCGTCCGGCAGTTCGGCCAGTCGTGGCCGGTCGCCATGGGCGCGGCGTTGATCTGGTTCGCGATCGCCTACCTTGCCCACCAGGCGCTGATCAGCTACGCCACGGGCGCCAAGGGGGTCACGCGGACGCAGGCGCCTGCCCTCTACAACGCGCTCGAGAACCTGTGCATTTCGCGCGGGCTGCCGATGCCGGCCCTGCAGATCATCGAAACGCCGGCGCTCAACGCCTATGCCAGTGGCCTGCGCGAGGGAAAGTACGTCGTCGCGGTCACCCGTGGCCTCCTCGACACGCTCGCACCTGACGAGCTCGAGGCCGTGCTGGCACACGAGCTCACCCACATCCGCAACCGCGACACGCAGCTGATGGTGATCGCCGTCATCTTCGCCGGCATTTTCGCCTTCTTTGGCGATCTGATCATTCGCGGCTGGGATTTTCCCTACGGATGGGCACCGCGCACCAAGCGCGAGGGCCCATGGGGAACCTCCTCCGACTGGGACAGCGGTCAGTCAAGTCCCGGTGACAGGCGCAGCGGCGGCATCGGTGGCGGCGCCATCCTTGCCCTCGTCATTGCCGTGGTCATCATCCTGATCACCTGGGGCGTCTCCACCCTGATCCGGCTTGCCCTGTCGCGCTCGCGCGAATACCTGGCCGATGCCGGCTCCGCCGAGCTCACCAAGAACCCCGACGCCCTCGTGCGCGCGCTGCGCAAGATCAAGGCCAATGCAACCTTCGACGTGCCGTCGCGGATGGAGGCGTTCTTCATCGAGAACCCCGTGTCGAACCGCATGTTCGGGCTGTTCTCGACCCATCCCTCGATCGAGAATCGGATCGATGCCTTGCGGCGCTTCGCCGGCGCGTTGCGGACCCAGGATCAAGCGCCGTCCCGGTAGGTGGCCTAGCGCATAGACATCAGGTTGCTCATCAAGCCGGGCTCCACCACAAGAACCGGCCGGTTGGCGTGGCACCGCTCGAGGCCGGCATCGGCAAGCTGGGCGTCGCTCAGCTCTCCCATCAGCCTGCGGTCGCGCGCGAGCCTGCGCCGCTCCTGTACCTTGGCCAGGAAGCTTGCGGTGCCGTCGCCCAGTAACCCCACAAGCTTGGCCGCGGAGGCGATCGTTGTTGTCTGGCGGGCCGCTTGCGACATGGCCGGTCTCCCCGTGCTCTCCGTGAATCTCGATGCGGACACCATGCTCCCGGGCCGTTTGAACGCCGTGGGAAGCGGCGTGAAAGCGCGAGCCGAGCCACCTCCCACCGTGTGAAATCGGCGTTAAATCGAACGTGGGACGTGCTATTTTCGCGCCCGTGCCGGGTGATATTGGGGGCGGGGTCGTGCGCATCCGTATTCTGGGCGGATTGGAGCTCGAATCACCGTCTCGCGAACCGCTGCGGCTCCCGACCCGCAAGACCTCCCTGCTCCTGGCGGCGCTGGTCCTGGCCGGCGAGAAGGGCGCCCGCCGGCAATCCCTGTGCGAGGCACTCTGGCCGGACCGCGGCGAAGCCCAGGCCCGCAGCAGCCTGCGCCAGGCCCTGGCGGCAATCCGGCGCGTTTTCCCGCACGACGACGGCGCACCTGGTGATGGGGCCGTTCACGTCGAGGGTGACCTCGAGACGCTGCGCCTCGTGTCCACCCCGGACGCGATCGACGCCTGGCGCTTCGACCAGCTGGCGCTCGGCACGAGCCCCGCGGATCTGGCTGCTGCCGCCGATCTCTACCATGGCGATGTTCTGGCCGGGGTCGCCTTGCCCGAGCCACTCGACCAGTGGTTTGGACCCTACCAGCGCACCTATCGTCGCAAGGCTCTGCAACTGGTGGAGCAATTGAGCCTGGATGCGGGACGGGGCCCGGCAACAGTCCAGGCCAGCTGCCAGGCGCTCGCCGAAAGGTTGCTCGCCGCCGATCCCACAGCCGAGGAAGCCCACCGCGCGCTGATGAGGGTCTACCAAAGCCAAGGGCATCTCAATGCCGCCATTCGCCAATTCGAGCTGTGCAGGGCGGCCGTTCGGCGCGAGCTGCAAGTCGAGCCCGAGGCCCTGACCGAGAATTTGGCCGCCGCACTCCGCGAAGATCGGCCGCCGGGCAGCGCGCGCGCCTCCAACGTCACGCCCGGTACGCCCGCCCCTGTGGCGTCGGGCGCGACAGCTCTCCGCGACCGAGGCCAGCCCTCCATCATCGTCATGCCGTTCGACAATCTGAGCGGCGCGGAGGACGAATATTTCGTCGATGGAGTCGTGGAGGAGATCACCTCGGCTCTCTCCCGCGTGCGCGAGTTCTTCGTCATCGCCCGCCAGTCGGCCTTTACCTACAAGGGCCGCTTCGTCGATGTGCGCGAGATCAGGCGGGAGCTCGGCGTCAACTACGTGGTCGAGGGGACTGTGCGGCGTGGCGGCGACCGGCTGCGCATCTCCGTGCAGCTCGTCGATGCCGAGACCCGCGCCCAGCTGTGGTCCGACCGCTACGAGGGTGGCGCCACCGATATCTTCGAGTTTCAGGACAGGATTGCCGCGCAGGTCGCCGGTGCCATCTACCCAGCCGTCCGCAATGCCGAGATCGACTTCGCCGGGCGCAAGCCGCCGGGCAGCCTCGGCGCCTACGATCTCGTGCTGCAGGCCTATCCGCGGATCTGGAGCCAGAACCCCCAGGACAACGCCCAGGCCATCGCCACCCTTCAGAGCGCAATCGCAATCGATCCTGCATATGGGCGCGCGCACGCCCTGCTGGCCTGGTGCCATTCCCAGAACGTGGTCTACCTATGGTCGACCGATCCCGAGGGCGATCGGCGGAACGCACGCCGGGCCGTTGATGCGGCGGCCGGCTTGATCGGCGATGATCCCACCGCCATGACCGCGCTGGGAGCGGCGATCAGCCAGTGCCTGGAGGATCTGCCGCGGGCCGCCTCCTACATCGAGGGGGCGCTCGCTCTCGATCCGAACAATGCCTGGGCCTGGGCGCGGCATGCATGGGTTGCGCTCTATCAGGACGAGCCAGATCAAGCCATGGAACGCTTCGAGCGCTCGCTGGCGCTGAGCCCCCTCGATCCGCTCGAATTCAACATACGCATGGGCATGGCCCTGGCTCTCAGCCTCAAGGGCCAGTATGCGCAGTCGGCAAATCTGATCCGGGACGTACTGAACAAGCATCCCAACGTGACGTGGGCCTATCGGCAGCTTGCCTATACCTTGGCGTTGGCAGGCGATTTGCCGACGGCGCGGGACGCGATCAGGAAGCTCCTCGCCGCCCACCCCAACACCACCATCGCCCTGATGAAGGTGTGCCATCCCTCGCGCAGTCTGCCGAGGGTGTTCGACCCGATGCTGAAGGGGTGGCGGCTCGCGGGTCTACCCGAGACCTAGCGTCAGGGGTGATCTCGTCGCTTGTACTACAGCCAACGCGGGGCGCTTCAGTGGCGCGTGCCGACCGTTGCCTGCGATGTGCCGTCGGTGGGCGGCATCGGGCCGGAACCCATCGCGTCCACGCCGCGGCCCACGGCCCGGCTCAGGAGCGGCTGGCAGGTCGTCCACAGGCGCTCGAAGGACACGGCGGCGCAGCCCGCTGCCTCGCCGCAGCCTTCCACGAAGCTCTCGTAGGCATCGCATTTGGTCGGGTCACGCCGCATGCAGTCGCCGATCCAGCAGGTCTCGGTGTCGATAACGAGCTGCTCGTGCGCCTCGATCAGCCGCGGGTGCCGAGCCCAGCGAATCTCGTGCATGAAGGCGACGCCGCGGCCCCACTCGTCGAGCAGCGCGTCCCGGTCGATATGGGCGAGGATGATGCGCACGGCGAGTCCGGCGGCCGCGATCTCGTGCCCAAGGCTCGCGATGGCGCGCACGACCGGGCTCTCCAGCGACCGTGCAACGACCAGCAGGTGCGTCGACCGGCGAGAAGCGTCGCCGTGATGCTGCGCGGCAACGTGCTGCGACAGGAACTCCTGGAGCTTCTGCTCTTTCTCTTCGTGCCGTGTGACGTTGACGCGAAGCGGAGTCCGCATGCGCATGGTTCTTCTCTTTCGTGGCACAGGGCGAAAAGGGCTCGGCACGAGCGCTCATCTCGTGCCTCACTATTAGGGTCCATTACGGTTAAATAATGATTGAGCGCCGGCCCGGATTGGACCGCACGGAAAGGCCTCACTAAGCGGCCATCGACGCTGTCGGCAGATTTGTGCGCTTCTGAGCATATCGCCAACCGCGCCTGCGCACCAAGCATGGCGCCTTCGTCCCATTAGGCGCCGTCGGAACCTGCGGCGTTACACGATGGCGGCGAGGCGGGTATCGAGCGAGAGCACCAGGCACCAGTGCGGCTCGAAGTCGGCGCCGAGCGGCCAGACGTTGTCCTTGTAGGCCTCGAGCAGCTTTTCCTCGTAGCGCTTGAACCAGTCCGTACGGCACAGCACGAACTTGGTTGCCGCCACGACCGTCTCGCGATCGATGACGGCGAGAACGCACATTTCAGGATGGCGCAGCAGGTACTCGTGCACGGCCACCATCAGCGTCGGGTAGCCAGGGTGCAACATGTCGTCGAGCACGATCACGCCCTCGGGCGCGAGCACCGCCGTGGCAAGCTCCAGGTCCCTGGTCAGCGCCGCCCGCGAATGCTCGCCGTCCACGTGGACGAAGCGCGGCCGCCGGCCGCCGAGCTTGGCGAGCAGCACCTCTGGCGCCATGCTGCGGCTGTCGGCTTTCCAGGTGATGCGCCGGTCCGCGGCAATGCCGTGCCTGGCGCAGTTGGCCTCGAAGCGGTCGATGACCTCAGGGTTCGGCCAGTCGAACAAGTCGATGCCGAGCGCCACTTCGCCGTCCTTCAGCGCGTGCGCCAGGGCGATGAAAAACCGCCCCTCGAACGGCCCGACTTCCGCGACCGGGCCCGACACCCCCATCTCGCTCTGGATGCGCAGAAGCCCGCAGCAAATGGCCGCGGCAAAGCGTGACGACATGCCGGGAACGGTCTCGTAGCCGGCCTGGAGGTAGCGGTCGACCGCAAGGATGCCGGAGCGGATGGGTTGGCTGGTGGCAGGGTCGGCCATGGGTGGGTGAGATCGTGAGTGGTGGGACGGTGAGTCGTCGGTAGGTAGCTGGGGCGAATGGCCGTATCTTGGCGTCACAGGGGTTGCTGGGTACCACCTGTCTAACTCACCACTCGCCATCTCACCATCTCGCCCCCTCCCATGCGTATCGAATACCACCGCACCCTGCTCGCCGACCGCGTCCGTAACGCAGCCTTTCACGCGGCCCTCTCCGGGCTCATCGTCAAAGGTCAGACGACGGTGGCCGACATCGGCGCCGGCACCGGCTTCCTGGGCTTCCTGGCGGCCAAGCTCGGGGCGAAGCGAGTCGATCTCTACGAGACCGCCGAGATCGCCGCGGTGGCCCGCAAGCTCCTGCGCCACAACCGGCTCGCGAATTGCCGCATCGCCGAGATGCACTCGACCGACGTCTCGGCGCCGGACCCCGTCGACGTCATCGTATCGGAGACGCTCGGCAACTATCCCTTCGAGGAGAACATCATCGCCACCCTCAACGACGCGCATGCCCGTTTCCTCAGGCCCGGGGGCGTCATCGTCCCCCATAGCGTCGAGCAATTTGTTTGCCCGGTCGTCGGCGAGCGCCTCTATCGCGAGCTTGCGGCCTGGGACAAGGTCGGCTACGGCCTCGACTTCGCTCCCGCCAAGGCCATGACTCTCAACAACATCTACGTGCGGTGGCTGGAAGCGGCCGACCTGCTCGAGCGGGGCGCGGCGGCTTGCCCCTGGGATAAGGTCGTTTTTGACCGCCGCAACAAGACGACGCGATCAGGCGAGGCAACGTGGCCCATGCGGCAACCGGCCACCGTCTACGGCCTGGCGCTATGGTGGCGCGCCGAGCTGACCCCCGGCGTTGCGCTTTCCACCGGCCCGCTCGATCCGCGCACGCACTGGGAGCAGCTCTACCTGCCCGCGCTCGCCCCGATTGCGCTGAAGCCCGGCCAAACTCTGGGTGCCCGCCTGCGCTCCACCACATCCTTCGAGAAGGGCACCAACGTCACCTGGACGCTCACCGTCCAGGACGGCGCCGGCCGCGAGGTGCAGCGCCAGGCACTCGACCTGGAGAAGGGCTATCTGCCGTAGAGATATCATCCCCGCGAAGGCAGGGACCCATGCAAGCGCGTGGCGTGGATGCCTACCTACGTGGGCATGGCGGTATCAGCCATGGATGCGCAGCACGGCCTCGATCTCGACCGAAATGTCCATTGGCAGGGAGCCCATGCCGACCGCCGAGCGCGCGTGCCGGCCGCGCTCGCCGAGCACGGCCACGAACAGGTCCGAGCAGCCGTTGATCACCTTGGGTTGGTCGGTGAACTCCGGCACGGCGTTGACCATGCCCAGCACCTTGAGCACCTCGACCCGCGACAGCTCGCCGGCCGCCATCTTGGCCGCGGCAAGCAGCCCGAGGCCCACCAACTTGGCCGCCTCCTGCGCCAGCTCGATGGTCACATCGCGCCCCACCTTGCCGGTGATGAAGGATCCATCCGCGCGCCGCGGCCCCTGGCCGGAAAGATAAAGTGTGTCGCCACTGACCTTGAAGGGCACGTAAGTGCCGACGGGCTTCGGAATCTCGGGTAGCACGAGGCCCATCGAGGCAAGCTTTGCTTCCGGCGTCATGTTTTTCGTCTCCGTGATGATGGGGGAGGAGGCAACGAGCAGGCCGCAAGAACGCGTTGTACCGGACAGGCGCGGACCTGTCTCAGATGTGCTCTCCAATCGCTGCACGTAGGCAAGCGCCGCGCTTTGCGGCAGGATGCACCGATCCCCCTACTGGAGCACCTCATGACCCTCAAAGGCAGGACTGCCGTGGTGACCGGATCGACCTCGGGCATCGGCCACGCCATCGCGCTGGCGCTTGCCAGGGACGGCTGCAACATCGTCGTCAACGGCCTCGGCACCGAGAAGGACAACGAGAAGGTCATCGCCGAAGTGAAGCAGATCGGCACCCGCGTGAGCTTCGATCCCGCCAACATGCTACGTCACAACCAGATCGCCGAGATGATTGCGAAGACCGAGAGAGACTTCGGTTCCGTCGACGTGCTCGTCAACAATGCGGGAATCCAGCATGTGGCCCCTGTCGAGGAATTCCCGATCGAGCAGTGGGACTCGATCATCGCCATCAATCTGTCGTCGGCCTTTCACACCACCCGCGCGGCGGTGCCCGGCATGAAGAAGCGCAAGTGGGGCCGCATCATCAACATCTGCTCGGCGCATTCGCTCCGGGCCTCGCCGTTCAAGTCGGCCTATGTCTCGGCCAAGCACGGGCTTGCCGGCTTCACCAAAACGGTGGCGCTCGAGCTTGCCGAGTACGGCGTCACCAGCAACGCCATCTCGCCGGGCTTCGTGTGGACGCCGCTGGTCGAGAGGCAGATCCCCGACCTCGCCAAATCCGAGAACATTACGCTGGAGCAGGCCAAGAAGCAGGCGCTCGCGCGGCAACCGACCAAGCAGTTCGTGACGGTGGAGCAGGTGGCCGCGCTGGCCGCCTTCCTGGCGAGCGAGGCGGCGGCCTCCATCACCGGCGCCAACTGTTCCATCGACGGCGGCTGGACTGCCCAGTAGCCCGTGCCGTACGCGCGCGAGACCGCCGGTCAGCTGCCGCCGGGCTTTCGCGCCGTCTCGTAGGGCGCCGTCTGCGGCCAAGTGGTGCCGTGGAGCCAAGCCGCCGTAATGAACGTCACGGCGGCGATTGTCAGCAGGACGGCCAGCACGATCTCGCGCGCGCCGCGACGCACGCGATTCTGGTGCGGATATCTGCGATCAATAGAACGCTTCTCCATCGCTGAATAAAGTGCGCCGCACAGCAACATTTCCAGAGCGCCAATAGCCGCGCGACAGATCGGCACAGAAATTAATTGGATCGGGGCAGCACCATGCTGCGGAGAAGGCAAAACACCCCCCGGGCCGGATGGGCGCCTCTGGTCCTGCTCCGCCCAATATATCGCCACGGCAGATGTCGGCGGGATGCAGTTCCTGGGGTGCCGCCGCTCTACAATCCGCGCATCGTGCAGCCGAGCAGGAGCACGAGATAGGCGCCCCACATCACGTAGAACTGCGTGGTATCGGCGGTGAGATAGGGGATGCTGGTGCCGAAGAAGCGGGTGAACAGCACTGCCAGCGACAGGATGATGGAAAGCGTAAAGACCAGAATGCCCGGAGCTTTCAAGGCCATGCGCATCGTCTCCCAGTGATGGCCCTGGCGTCGGGCCCGGCGACGACTCAAGAGAACTGACAGCAGCGGCTTATAGCAGCGCCTGCGCCCGAGGCCAGCGCTGTCCGCGCGCGCCCTGTGGGTAAGTTGTTTGCGGCTTTCCGCTTCAGCAGCGGGTGAAGAGCGAGAACATGCAGTCCCAGGTCTTCTTGGTGGCGTCCTTGACGCTGTCTCCGGCCTTCTTCATCTGCTCGGCCGCCTTCTCGTTGGCCTGCTTGGCAAGGTCGACCACGGTCTGCGGAGGTGCATCTGGGGCGGGTGCAGGCGCGGGGCCTGGGCCAGCCCCCGTTGCGGGCTCAGGCTTGGCTGCAGGCTGGGTCATCGGAGGCGACGCCGGCTCCGATGGCGGCGCCGCGCCGACCGGTGCCCAGGGCACGCGCTTCACGGGAGCATCGCAATCGAACACCGTGCCGCGGGTGACGCGGCAGGTCGCATGCCCGCCCTGCTTGGCCATGGCCGTCACGCACAGCATCTGCAGCGGCTGGCCGCCGCGCGGCTGGGCGCCGTCGATCACACAGCGGTAGAGGGCATCCGGCCCACTACAGGCGACGCAATACTCCTGTGCCAGAGCCTGCCCAACCGACAAGACCACCAGGGCTATCAGCACTGCGCCGACGGGATTGCCTACGCGCCCCATGTCGGGTCCAATTCTGCTGCTGCCGTGCCCCGCCGGGAGTGCGCCAGGAATGCGGCAATTCCTGGGTGCTTCCTTTTCCCTATCGACGAAGCATGGGGAGAGATCACGGCGTGCCGTTGCGGCCGTGCGCCTTGTAGGCCGGGCGCTCGCTCAGCCGGTCGTAGTAGGCGGATACGAGCTTGAGCGCAGGCTTGGGGAAATCGATCGAGAACCAGCGATTGACGGCGAGCCCAACCGGAATATCGCCGATCGTGAAGCTCTCTCCCATCACGTAGGGACCCTTGGCCGCCAGATGGTCCTCGAGGATCCGCATCTGCTGCGCCCATTCCTTGGCCCCGGCGTCCACCATCCCGACGTAGGCCGGGTTCTTCACGACGAGACCATGAAACACCGGCCGCATGCCCGAGGCGAGCTCGGTGGATGCCCAGTCCATGAAAGACTCGACGGTCGCTCGCGCTTCGAGGGCTTTGGGATAAAGATCCGCGCGTCCGTGCTTCTCCGCCAGGTAGCGCACGATGCTGTTGCTCTCGCGCAGCCTGAACGCACCGTCGTCGATCACGGGCACCACGCCGACCGGGTTGATCCGCCGGAACACCGGATCGTCGGTCGACTTGAAGCCGCGTCCCCAATCCTCGCGCTCGTACCGGAGCCCGAGTTCGCCCAGCATCCACAGCACCTTGCGCACGTTGATGGAATTCGGGCGACCGTAGACCTTGAGCATCGCGTTTTCTCTCCATCAGATGATTGCGGGCCATTCTAGTCGCACGCTGCGCCTCAGCCAGAAAAAAGATGCCGGCGGACGGGCCGCCGGCATCTCGAAGATCTCATTCGGCGGGACCGCACCTAGCAGGCTGTTGAACTTGGGTCTGTGGCGGATCGGGATTTCCGGATCGGGGCGGTTGGCGGTGGGGTCGTAGGGGTCCGGGGCTGTCCGGTTGGCTCGGCTCAGGCTGCCTCGGCCAGCAGCC
>JBFWRV010000056.1:0-43786 GCA_050248715.1 Hyphomicrobiaceae bacterium
CGCGCAGATCAAGCGAATAAGCTCGTGCCATGCCTGCTGGCCTCCACTCCAGCAGGCAGCATGAATCATATTCGCCGCAGCCTGGGAATCCCCCGCGATTCCATTCGAACTAAACTTGCTCTAGGCGTCCAATGCCTTACCGACCTGCAGATAGCTGGCTTGTTCATCTCATCCCTCTCGTCGCCATCCTCATCATCGGCTTGGCCATCTTGACCGCCGAATAGCCGCGACGTGATGAGAAGAGCCCCGACGCGCGTTTGTGGGGGTGGGGCTCAAGCCCCTCACGAGAAGGCCTTTAGGGGGAGGTCTTCAGAGGGCAGGAGGATTTTTCGCCGCCATCAGGACCGCGTCAAGACGCGGCGACGTGAGAGGGTTTGGGAGGCGGCGCGCCTAAGTCGTACCAGAACGCCTTTCCGAGGTCCACCGCAAGCGCGCTTGTGTTCGGCGCCGTGGGGGGCCTCTTTCGTTGCGCCCCGGCCCCTGCTCGAGAAGAGCCCGTAACGCGCTGGGGTAGGCTATGCGTTGCCGGGCTCAAGCCCCAAGGCCGGTAGGTGGTGGACCTTCAGGGGCATGAGGATTCTCCGCCGGCATGATGCCGGCGTCAACATCGAGCGCGGCCCCAAGAAGACCTACACGATCGCCGCTTTTGGCGGAACACTTGCTCACCATCTACATCGGCGCCGTGGAGCGGGCGACGACGCAGGGAGCGGGGGAAAAAGCGGCGGGCAAACTGACTGAGCCGGTGGGATGAACCCTTTGAAAGCCTTAAGCTTCCGCGCGAAGCACCTTCAGATAGCGGGCCATGGAATCTCCTCCCTAGTCGGTTTGGCCGCCGCGGTCAGGCCGGCACCACCGATCTCACAGCGGGGCCAGCGCGGTTGCAAGAGTACCATCACCCTCCCGATGGCAGGGGCCGCCCAAACCCGCAGCTCAGGACCTCGGGCGCAGGCGCGTCACGTGCCCCATCTTGCGTCCCGGCCGTGCATCCCGCTTTCCGTAGAGATGCAGCGCGGTACCTGGCTCGGCGGCGAGGCGCGGCCAATCGAGCGCATCCTTGCCGATCAGGTTTACCATCTCGGCATCGCTATGGCGCTCGGTGGAGCCGAGCGGCCAGCCTGCGACCGCACGGATGTGGTTCTCGAACTGGCTGATCGCGCAGGCCTCGATGGTCCAATGCCCGGAATTGTGCACGCGCGGCGCGATCTCGTTGACCATCAGCCGCTCGGCTGCCGGCGTCTCGGCGCCGAGGTAGAACATCTCCACCGCCAGCACGCCAACGTAGTTGAGGGCGCGGGCGATCGCACCGGCCATGTCGCGGGCCCGCGACAGGTCGTCCTGCGATACGCCGGACGGTACGACGGAACGGCGCAGGATCCCGCCCTCGTGCGTATTGCGGGGGCTGTCGTAGAACGCCAGCTCGCCGGATGCACCACGCACGACCAACACCGAGAGCTCGAGCGCAAAGGCAACGTGCTTCTCCAGCACCGCCGGCACCGCGCCGACCCTTCGCCATGCGGCATCCGCGTCGTCGCCCGGCGAGATCGGCGCTTGCCCCTTGCCGTCATAGCCGAGCTTGCGCGACTTAAGGATGGCCGGTCCGGCAAATGAACCAAGCGCGGAGGGCAGCTGTGCGGCAGTGTCTATGGCACGAAACGGAGCCACGGTGATGCCGAGCGCGGCGATGAACTCCTTCTCCTTGAGCCGGTCCTGCGCCACCTCGAGCGCCTTGGCGCCCGGGCGCACCGGAAGGTGCCGGGCCAGGTGACGCGCCGTCTCCACGGCCACGTTCTCGAACTCGAGGGTGACGGCGTCGACCTCGCGTGCGAAGGCCGCAAGGGCTGCCGTGTCATTGAAGGCGGCCCTGGTGGTGCGGGTGGCCACGTCGAAGGCCGGCCCGCTTTCCTCACAGTAGATGTGCGTCTTGAGGCCGATGCGGGCCGCTGCCGTCGCCAGCATGCGGCCGAGCTGGCCGCTGCCGAGGATGCCGATGGTCGAGCCAGGGGAAAGCGGGGCCGTGCCGGAAGCTTCAGGCATCGCCCTTCGGCGCCTCGGGAACCGCCGCCGACTGCTTCTCGCGATAGGCCTCCAGGCGCGCGGCGAGCGCCTCGTCCTCCAGCGCCAGAATCTGCGCGGCGAGTATCCCGGCGTTGATTGCGCCGGGCTTGCCGATGGCCAGCGTTCCGACCGGAACGCCGGCCGGCATCTGCACGATCGACAGCAGGCTGTCCTGACCGGACAGCGCCTCGCCGGGGACTGGAACCCCGAGCACCGGCAGCTGGGTCATGGCGGCCGTCATGCCCGGCAGATGCGCCGCCCCGCCGGCGCCGGCGATTATGACCTTGAGGCCGCGCGACTTGGCAGCCCCGGCATATTCATAGAGGCGTTGCGGCGTGCGGTGGGCGGACACCACCTTCGCCTCGTAGGCAACGCCTAGTTCGTCGAGCACATCGGCGGCGCGCTTCATCGTCGGCCAGTCCGAAAGACTGCCCATGATAATGCCGACTTTCGCCTTCCGAGCCATGCCATTCGTCCATTCGCGCGAAAGCGAGCACTTAAGGGGCAGACCGTCGCTCCTGACAAGAGCGCTGCCAGATGCTTCCCGTGAACAACTTGGTGTTGCGATGCCTCGCCGCGCTCCGCGTCGGCCCCGTAGCCGACGGGCCATTACCAAAGGCTGGCCGGAAGGTCAGGCGATGATGTCCGGCAAGAGGCGGTCTTCCAATGCGGTGATCTGATCCTTGAGGGCCAGCTTCCGTTTCTTGAGCCGCTTGATCAGCAGCTGGTCGGTCAGCGGCGACGCTTCGCTCGCCGCGATCTGTGCGTCCAGATCGCGGTGTTCGGCCCTCAGCCCTGCCAATTGCTCGCGAAGCTCGCGCTCGTCCGGTCGCTGCATCGGCCCTGTGGGCCCTCCGCCGGGAAAGCCGCCTGCACTTGCACGAAGGTATTACTATCCCCACTCATGCGCCACTGCAAGGGTTGCCTATGGTTGGCATAATCTTTTGTAATAAAATAACAAATCGAACCTGACCGTTGTCGGATCCTTCATGCACAGGCACACCGAGGCGTTGGACAAGGCGTCGCAATCGTGTCACACTTCGCGTCCCTTCAA
The DNA here is from genome assembly GCA_050248715.1 of Hyphomicrobiaceae bacterium. Taxonomy (GTDB): domain Bacteria; phylum Pseudomonadota; class Alphaproteobacteria; order Rhizobiales; family Hyphomicrobiaceae; genus AWTP1-13. Next base: position 3,110 of record JBFWRV010000056.1, read on the forward strand.
CACCCCAACGGAGGGCCTTATGACGCTTGCTGGACATCTCGCTGAGCTTTCCGAGAAGCACCGCATGCTCGAGCTGAAGATACAAGAAGAGATTTCCCGGCCTGGCTCCGACGACCTCCAGATCAACAGACTGAAGAAAGAAAAGCTCAAGATCAAAGAAGAGATGCTGAAGCTGCAAGGCGATAGTCGGCACTAACAGCAAGACCGAAGACAAAAGGGGATATGCCCACGTAGTTTCGTGGGATGGTCGGAATTTGCGACGGTGTGGGTGGCGTGGTTTGTTACGCGGCGGCACCCGGACCAACCTGCTGCACAATCGAAAAGAACGCTCGCGGGGAAGAGGCGGCGTGCGGCCTCAGTACCGCTCGAATCCGCGCGCCAGCTCCCAATCGGTGATGCGGCGGTCGTACTCGAATTGTTCCCATTTCGCGGTGTGCACGTAGTGCTCGACCACGTCATCCCCGAACGCTTCACGCAACAGATGTGAGTCGGCGAGCCAGCCCGCAGCCTCGCGCAGGGTCTTGGATACCTCCGGAAGCGCCTTGGCTGCGTACGCATCGCCGGCAAATGGCGGCTCCAATTCGAGCTTGTCCTCCACGCCCTTCAGACCGGCTGCGATCAGCGCGGCATAGGCCAGATACGGATTGAGGTCAGCCCCGCCGATTCGGCACTCGATGCGGATGGATTTGCTCGCCTCGCCGCAGAGCCGAAACCCTGCCGTGCGGTTGTCCCGGCTCCATACCGCCTTGGTGGGCGCGAAGGTGCCCGCCTGGAACCGCTTGTAGGAGTTGATGTAAGGCGCCAGGAAATAGGTGAGGTCGCGCGCGTACTTGATCTGGCCGGCGACGAAGGCACGCATCAGCGGCGACATGCCGTGCTGAGCCTTAGCGTCAAGGAACAGCGGCCGCGTCCCCTGCTCGTCCCACAGCGAGAGGTGGATATGGGCGGAGGACCCCGCCAGATCGTAGCGCCACTTGGCCATGAACGTGACGGCCCTGCCCTGGGCGTGGGCGATCTCCTTGACGGCGTTCTTGAGGATCACGTGCCGGTCCGCCATCTCCAGCGCATCGGCATGGCGTACGTTGATCTCCTCCTGGCCGGGGCCCCATTCGCCCTTGGAGTTCTCGACCGGGATGCCGGCGCCCTGCAGTCCCCGCCGGATGGCGCGCATGACCCCTTCCTCCTTGGTGGTCTGGAGGATGTGGTAGTCCTCGATGTAGTTGCCGGCCGTCTCCAGGCCTTGGTAGCGCTTGGCGGCCGCCGACTTGTAGGTCTCGTCAAACAGGTAGAACTCGAGCTCCGAGGCACAGAACGCGCGCATTTTCAGCGCGCCGAGCCGCGCAACCTGACGCTTGAGCATGGCGCGCGGCGAATGCGGCACCTCATGGTGATGGTGGTCGAGCACGTCGGCCAGCACCAGCGCCGTGCCCTCGAGCCACGGTAACTTGCGCAAGGTGACGAGGTCCGGCTTCAGCACGAAGTCGCCGTAGCCCTTGTCCCAGCTTGCCGCCGCATAGCCGGGCACCGGCTCCATGTCGATGTCGTTGGCGAGCAGGTAGTCGCAGGCGTGGGTTTCCTCGTGCGCGCCGTCGATGAAATACTCGGCTTGAAAGCGCTTGCCGATCAGCCTGCCCTGCATATCGACCATCGCAACCAGCACGGTGTCGATGCTGCCGGCCCGTATCGCTTGCTCGAGTTCGTCGAATGCGAGATTGCCGGCCATAGCACCTCTCCGCGGACAGATCAGGCCTCACCAGGAAATCCTGAGCCGCCCCAATCTCGATGGACGCAGCGCGGATGTCGAGTGCTCCCAGCTACCAGGCTGCCAGTGCTGCCTCGGCCAGGCGGAGGACGTCGTCAGGGCTGCCGCCGGCATTGATCGGGATCCAGGCTTCCGACAGCTCCCCGACCTGCCAAGCGAGCTGGCGCCGAACCACCTCGGAGGTTGCATCCGAGGCGTCGTTGCGGCGCGCATCGACACGCGCGGTCAGGTCCTCCGGCGCAGCGGTCAGCCAAAGGCCGCGGAATGGCACCTTCAGATCGCGTGCCATGGTCTCGATGTCCGATCGCTCGTGCGGCCCGGCCGAGACCGCGTCGATGATCACGGCATGGCCGGCCGCCAGCGCCAGCCCCGCCTTGCGCCGGAGAATGCCGTAGACCCGATCGCTCGTTTCGACGGTGTATGTGTTGGACGGCAGGCGTTCGGTCTCGCCAACTCCGAACAGGCTCTTGCGCTCCAGGTCGCTGCGCAGATGCACGGCGCCTGGTGCGGATCCGAGCTGCGGGGCAATCCGTGCGGCGAGCGTCGTCTTCCCTGTCCCCGAAAGGCCCGCGACTGCAAGCAGCCGCGGCGGGGGAGGCGCCAGGTAGCCCAGCGCAGCCCGCAGGTAGGCGCGGGCAAGCTCACGATCCGCGGCAGCGCGCTCTGGCTGGGGGTGCTCCTGGGCCGCCCGCTCGGCCGTCACCATGGCACGCACCCCTGCCCTGCACGCCAGAAACAGCGGCATGGCCAGCAGGCCCGCGAGCTCCTGCTCGTCATTGGCCCCCCAGAGGTAGCGGTTGAGCACGGCATTTGCCGCCGGCCGCTGCCGGTGCCGATCGAGGTCCATGAGCAGAAACGCGAGGTCGTACAGCGTGTCCACGGTCGCGATCGCGTCGTCGAACTCGACGGCGTCGAAGAGGGCAGGCCGTCCCTGCCATAACACGATGTTGCCGAGATGCAGGTCGCCGTGACAGCGGCGCACGCAGCCGCGGCGCGCCCGCTCGTCGAGAGTGGCAGACGCGCGGCCGAGCTGGGCTTTGCAGTCCCGCGTGAACCGCTCGACGTCGCGGGTCTCGAACACCTCTAGTCGTGCGAACGCCTTGCTCAGGGATGCGGTGAGCTGCCGCATCTGTTCGGCCCCAGCGGCCGTGGTGACGATTTCGGCGCCGCGATGGCTCTCGAGGACGGTGTCCGCAACGGCGCGCGCAAGATCCGAAGGCACGCCGCCCGCCGCCGCGATGTTGACGAGCAGGTCGGCCTGGTCGAAGCGGCGCATGTGCACCGCCCACTCCACGGCCTCCCCGTCGCCGCCGATGGCCAGCTTGCCGTCGCTCGACCGGGTAATGGGCACGCATCCAAGGTAGATGCCGGGTGCCAGCCGCCGGTTGATCGCAACCTCGCGGGCGCAGGCTTCCCTGCGCTTCTCGAGCGTGGAAAAATCCATGTAGGGAAAGCGCACGGCGCGCTTGATCTTCCAGGCGTCGCACCCGGCGAGAAACACCAGGTTGCCGTGCGTGTCGAAGCGGTCAACGGTCTCGTTGGAAAGATGGGTGCCAGCGTGCGTCGCCGGGTCGGCCAGGAAGGCGATCACCGCCGTCTGGTCGGCCTCCGGTTCGGTTTCAGGGTCATTGCCGTGCGTCATGGTTCTTCCGACATAATCTAGCACCAGACGCGCCGCTGTCCTTGCTACGGATCAAGATCGGCGCCGGCCCGATCATCCCAGGCGAAGCTTGGCAGCCTGCGACCGTGTGGCGCTCGGATTTGCGCCATCGCTCGAGGGGGTGCTGCTTCCACAAAGGTTGCGATTGGGGCACGATGCTTCGACGGCATGGCTGCACCGCTCGTCAAAGCCAGCCCGCAGGGGGACGCTCGTCAATGCCACTGTCGATGTATCAGGCTTCGGTGCCGATCTTCACGCAGGTCCTAGCCGCGCTCGGCAACGTGATGGGCAAGGCCGAGGCGCACGCGGCCGCGAAGAAGTTCGATCCGGCCGTGCTCATTGCGGCCAGACTCGCACCGGACATGCTGCCGCTCGGCCGCCAGGTGCAACTCGCGTCCGATTTCGCCAAGGGTGCCGCCGCGCGCCTGTCCGGCAGCGACATTGCAAGCTGGCCCGACACCGAGAAAACCTTCGCGGAGCTCCAAGGGCGCATCAAGAGGACCCTCGACTACATCCAGGCCTTCAAGCCGGAGGCCATCGACGGCTCGGAGGCGCGCGATGTCGCGGTGAAGGTGGCCGGACGCGAGCTGACGTTCAAGGGCCAGCCCTATCTCCTGCAGTTCGTCATGCCGAATTTCTACTTTCACGCCACGACCGCCTACGCCATCTTGCGCCACAACGGCGTCGAGTTGGGCAAGCGCGACTTCATGGGAAACGTGCCCGGCCTGACCATCTGAGGATTGAATGGCAGAATCGACGAAATTGCCGCGCCGGCCCGATCTCTTCTCCCTTGCGGGCAGGACGGCGCTGGTTACCGGGGCATCCTCGGGCTTCGGCCGCCGCTTCGCCCAGGTGCTGGCCGGCGCCGGCGCCAAAGTCGGGCTGGCCGCACGCCGCATCGACGTTCTGCGTCAGCTCGAGGCGGAGATTCGCGCCGACGGCGGGCAGGCCCAAGCGTTCGCCATGGACGTGACTGATCGCGCATCGGTGGCAGGCGCGGTGGCGGAGGCCGAGGCGGCTCTGGGGCCGGTCACAGTTCTCGTCAACAACGCCGGCATCCCGTCGGGCGCCTTCTTCACCAAGACGACCGAGGAAGAATGGCGCTCGGTCATGTCCGTCAACCTCGACGGCGTGTATCGCGTCGGCCAGGAGGCGGCACGGCGCATGGTGGCCAACCGCACCGGCGGCTCGATCATCAACATTGCCTCGCTGCTGGGGTTCGGCGTCATCAAAGGCTTGTCGACGTATTCGACCACCAAGGCCGCCGTGATCAGCCTGACCAGATCGATGGCGCTGGAGCTGGCGCGCGACCGCATCCGCGTCAATGCCCTGGCCCCCGGGTATTTCGCCACCGAGTTCAACGTGGAGTATCTCGCCAGCGAGGCCGGCAGGCGGATGATGGCGCGCGTGCCCATGGCGCGCGCCGGCGCCGTCGAGGAGCTGGATGGGCCGCTGCTGCTGCTGGCCTCCGATGCCGGCGCCTTCATGACCGGCAGCGTCGTCACGGTCGACGGCGGCCATCTACTGGCGATGGGCTGAAGGATCGGCACGCATGTCCTGGAGAAAGTCCGAGGATGGCCGCGAGCGGCCGGAGCTGAAGAAGCGCCCGGCCAACTTCGTGCCCCTGAGCCCGGTGAGCTTTTTGGGCAGGGCGGCGGCATTCTTCGGCGACCGCACGGCCGTCATCCACGGCAAGCGCCGCTTCACCTATCATGAGTTCTATGCCCGTGCCCGCCGGCTGGCGGACGCTCTCACCAAGGCCGGCATCGGGCGGGGCGATACGGTAGCCATTCTCGCGGCCAACACCCCGGCGATGCTGGAAGCACACTTCGCCGCTCCCATGATCGGCGCGGTGCTGAATCCAATCAACATCCGCCTTGATGCCCACATGATCGCCTTCTGCCTCGAGCACGGCGAGGCGAAGCTCCTCATCGCCGATCGCGAGTTCCACGCCACCATCGCGCCGGCGCTGGAAAAGCTCGGCAGCAAGCGCCCGCGCGTCATCGATCTGGCCGATGCCGAAACCACCGGTGCTCCTAACTTCGGTGGCGTCGAGTACGAGGCGTTCCTGGCTTCCGGCGACCCGGCTTTCGCCTACACCGGTCCGGAGGACGAGTGGGACAGCATCTGCCTGCTCTATACCTCCGGAACGACGGGCAATCCCAAGGGCGCCGTCTACAGTCATCGCGGCGCCTACCTGGGCGCCCTCGCCAACGCCCTCACCTTCAAACTGGACCACGACAGCCGCTACCTGTGGACGCTGCCGATGTTCCACTGCTCGGGCTGGACTTTCACGTGGGCTGTCGCCGCCGTGGGAGGCACGCACGTATGCCTGCGCAAGGTCGAGCCCAAACGCATCTTCGATTGCGTTGCCGAGCATCGCATCAGCCACATGTGCGGCGCGCCCATCGTCCTCAATATGCTCGTGCACGCGCCCCCCGAGGCGAAACGTACCCTGCCTGTGCGCACGAAGGTGGCGACCGGCGGTGCCGCGCCGCCTGCCATCGTCATCGAGCGCATGGAGGCCATGGGCTTCGAGGTGCTTCACCTCTATGGCACCACCGAGAGCTATGGCCCCTCCACCTATTGCGCGCCGATGCCTGAATGGGCGGCGCTGCCGGCCGGGGAGCGCTACGCGCACATGGCGAGGCAAGGCATCCCCAACCCCGTCATCGAGCACATGATGGTGGCCGACGCGGACACGCTCGCGCCCGTTCCCCGGGATGCCGCCACGGTCGGCGAGATCATGCTGACCGGCAACACGCTCATGAAGGGCTACCTCAAAAACGAGCCCGCCACCGAGCAGGCTTTCGCCGGCGGCCCCTATCATTCCGGCGATCTCGCAGTTTGGCACGGCGACGGCAGCATCGAGGTCAAGGATCGCTCCAAGGACATCATCATCTCGGGCGGCGAGAACATCTCATCGCTCGAGGTGGAGGAGGTGCTCTACCGTCACCCCAAGGTCATGGAGGCTGCGGTCGTGGCCCGGCCTGACCCCACGTGGGGCGAGCATCCCTGCGCCTTCGTTACCCTGAGGCCCGAGGCCGGCACCGCGACGGCCGAGGAGATCATCGCCTTCTGCCGCTCCAACATGGCGCGCTACAAGGTCCCGCGCACGGTGGTGTTCGGTCCGCTCCCGAAGACGTCGACCGGGAAGATCCAGAAGTTTCTTCTGCGCGACCAAGCCAAGGCGCTTGCCTGATTTCTCTGGCTTCCCGGTCGCAACCCCGCCGATATCGCGTGAGATATTTCGGCCACGCCTGAAGCGCGGCCGTCGACGGGGTTCTTTCTTCCGCCGGAATAGCGCGCCACTCTATGAGGTTGGGTGAGGCGATCAAGCGGCGCAGCCGCAGGGCGTTCGCCAGGGGGAGAGGTTCATGACCGAACTCAGTCCGCTTCGGCAGCTGCGTATGGGAATGCTGCCCAAGATGGTGTCGTGGTACGATCCGCGGCTTCTGGCCCGCATCGGCGTGCGCACCATTATCTCGGCGGTGTTCGGACAGTATGCGGACCAGCGTCTGATCCAGGCTGTCACCGATCCGTGTGACGACAAGGACCTGTGCACCCGCTACGACTACAGCAATCCCGATGCCAACGAGCCGAAACGGTGCATCGCGCCCGACGAGACCGGTGCGTTCTGGATCGACTACGTCGCCGACGTCGGCGACGGCTTCGAGCCCAGCTACACCCTCGCCTATCTCCTGGCCCAGGATAGCCTCGACGTGCGCCAGGCCGGGCGTCTTCGGCACGGCGAGATTCTCATCCTCGGCGGCGACCAGTGCTATCCGCAGGCCACGCGGGAGGAGTACAAGAAGCGCCTGCTCACCCCGTTCAACTGGGCGTTCAACGTTCCCCGCCCCGACCGCAAGCTGTTCGCCATACCCGGCAACCACGACTGGTACGACGGCCTTACCTCCTTCGACAGCCTGTTCTGCTCCTCGCGCGATCGCAGCGCCAGGGGCAACGTGATCGGCGGGTGGGAGTGCCAGCAGCACCGCAGCTACTGGGCGATCCGTCTCCCTCACAACTGGTGGGTCTGGGGCGCCGACATTCAGTTCTCCAAGTATCTCGACACCAGCCAGGTCGGCTATTTCGAGATGGTCGCTGCGCAGATGGGTCCCCAGGACAATCTCATCATCTGCCTGGCCGAACCGTCATGGCTGCTGGCCGATTTCACCGGCGAGGACGAGGAGGAGAACTTCTTCAAGATCACCACGATCGCGCGCGAGCGCGGTGTACGCATTTGCGCCGTCATCGCCGGCGACTGGCACCATTACGCTCGTTACTATGCTCACGAGCTTGACACTCACTTCATCACCTCCGGCGGCGGAGGCGCCTTCCTGCATCCAACCCACATCCTCAAAAACTCGATCGCTGTGCGCTGGCCCGAGCGCCCAGCGGAGGAGCAGGAAAACGAAAAGGCGGCGCCCACACCTCCGGGCCGGTCCCAGGGCGAAGGCTGGAAGGCGAAGCAATACGACATCCACCTTAAACGCAATACCAAGGCTGCGGGCGGGATGGTGGAGCAGGCCGTCCAGGATGTGCAGGATGTGCTGGCGCCCCTGCAGGGTCCGGCCAAGCGCAAGCGTCAGCCTCTCAAGCCGCAGGCTCCCAAGTGCTATCCGGAGAAGGGGCGCAGCTATCTGCTGAGCCTCGGCAACATCCTGTTCCCGTTCTATAATCCGGGCTTTGCCATCGGCATCGGCCTGATCTACTGGCTGATCACCTGGGAATTCCAGACGCTCGTCACGCGCCACAACATCTCCGACGGCAAAATCGACGAGGTCGGCATCGGCACCTCGCTCGCCAGCATCCTGGCCTACATGCCGCTCTATCTCGTCCAGGCCATGATCGCCTCGATCGCCCTGGTGGCGATGCTGGGCGGCCTCTACGCCTTCCTCGTGTCGTACGTGGACACGGTCGAGACGCCGGGGCCGCGGCGCTACCTGACGAAGTTCTTCGTCGGCTCGGCGCACTTCGTGGCCCATCTGACAGCGATGTTCACGCTGTCGCTGTTCGTGGTCATGCTCAACAACTGGATGACCCCGTCGATCGAGAAGGCGGTCACCGGCATCTACGAGAAGCGCAAGGAGCACACGCAGGTCGTCCAGGATGTGATCGAGGAGTCGCTGCGGCCGCTGCAGCGGCGGACCGAGGTGCAGCAGCGCAGTGCCGAAGGCGACAAGCGACCCAAGCCCATTCGCGAGGTCGTGGGCTTCATGTCGTATCCCACGCTGATGATCGTGTTCGGCGCGGTCATCGGCGGTTCGCTGTGGGGCTTCTATTGGGTGCTCACGGGCCTGGTGCGTATGCACGCGGCCGAAGCCTTCGCAGCGCTGCGGATTCAAAATTACAAGAACTTCCTGCGCATCAAGGTCGAGAAGGACAAGCTCACCATCTATCCGCTGGCCGTGGACAGAATACCAGGCGCGGATGACTGGATGAATGCCCCGCGCGGCAAGGCCAACCCGCAGCCGACCAATCCCAAGCTTATCGCGGTCAAGCCCATCGATGTGCGGCTGATCGAGAACCCGATCGTCATCCACAACTACGATGAAACCTACGAGTGACGCCGTCCGCACCGGCCCGGCCGAGGCTTCGGCTATCTGATGGCTTCGCCCTCGGTGCCGTCGCCGGCGCGCACGAACGGCTCCAGCCACGAGCCTCGCACCGTCACGCTTTCGGCTCCCGCCATGTCCGCGGACTTGAGCGGCCGATCGGTCGGCACCCCGGGCTTCGTCAGCAGCCGCAAGTCGAGTGTTCGCTCCGCCAGGTCCACGCGTCCCGACGCGGCAATGCCGGCCGCGCCCGAGCGCGCCCGCAAGACCTCGGTGAACAGCACGCCGTTGCGGATGACTGCACGCGCCTCCACGTTCTCGATGCTGGTTTGCGCCTTGGCCAGCGGTCCCCAACCCGGCGACACGCTGGATTTCGCCACGGACTTCAGGGCTTTCATGTCGAGCCCTACACGCCCACCATCTGCCATGGCGAGGGTGGCCTTGCCGGATAGGCGGCGCAGCAACTCGACCGGCGTCTGGCCAGTACCCTGCAGATCGACGGACAACGTCGAGCGTCCGGTTATCACCGGAGAGCCCAGCAGGGCGGTTGCGGCACTTCCCGCGTCGAAGCTCTCGATCTTCCCGCGAACGGTATAGCGCGGAAGCGTTTCATTGCTGTTGACCGTGACCTGGGCATTCACCTTACCGGCGTGAACCTCGAGCTCGGCGATATCGGCCAGCAACTTGCCGGACCGAACCGCGATGGTCGCGGCACCGCGACCCAGCACGAGCCCGTGGCTCTTGATCGTGACCTTCGGCGCGGAGAGGCGGACGTCCGCGTCAACGTGCAGGAGGATCGGAAACGACAGGTCGAACGCGGACCACGAGGCCGCCTGGCGGTCGAACAAGAACGCATGCGAGCGCGCAGCTTCGGTATAGGGTGTCAGGTCCAGTGCGCTGAATGCCAGGGTGGCATCGATCAACGGACGCGCGCCCTTGAGATCAAGCGAGAGCGCGCCGGTGGCCTCGTTGCCGTCTATCGCCACCTTGGCATCCTCGACGGCCAGCGTCTCCCGCGCCCAGTTGAGCTGCCCCTTCACGGTCGTGGCGTTGAGCCCGGAGGCGCTGGATACCGGCACGCCGAACCAGCGTGCGAGCCGCCGCAGGCTCGGACTGGTGATCTCGACATAGCCCGCGAGGCGTAGATCGGCGGCGGCATCGAGGTATCCGTCGAAACCTGCCTCCAGCAGATCTCCCTTGAGGCTGACCTTCATCGGCCACCGCTGAGACGATCGCTTCTCGGGCGGGAGGGCGAGCATGCCGTCGAAGGCGAGCTGCTGACCGCGGATCGTAAAGCTTCCCCGGGCTGTCACGTAGCCCTTGCGGCGGCCGCTCAGCTCCGCCTGGATATCGTGGATCGTTTCCGCGCCGCCATCGGCCGATGTCACGTGCAGGGTGCCCCGCCGCATCGTCAGCGCATCGAACCCCATTGCAGACAGCTGATCCACCAGCAGCGGCGCGGTGACATCGAGGATGCTGCTCGCTGTCGTGTGCTCAAGACCGGGCACGTCCGCCCGCGGCCCCGATACATTGAGATGAAATACGGGCCCGTCGAGAACGAAGCGGGAAATCGGCGTGCCGGAGGCGGCATTGCCGTCCGCATAAAGCGTGCCTCGGCTTAGGGTGAGGTCCGGGCGCGAGCCGAGACGCACCGTCTCGGTGATCACGTGCATGTCCCGCGGCGAGGCCATGACGGAGTACCCCGAGAAGGGTTCGTCGGTGGTGCGCTGAACAAGCAGCACTGGAGCCAGGACGGCGAGCAGCAGGCAGGCAAGCATGGCAAGAGCGAGCGTAGTGAAGCGGGAGATTACGTTCTTGCGTCTCATGCCGTGGACTTCAGCCTAGCTCGTCCGGGTTGTGCCGGAACTTGCGCCCGCGATTTGAGGCGGGCGTATTGGTTGCCGTAGTCGAGGCCTGCAGGCTGGATGTGCTTTTACTCATCACCCTCGCCGCGTGCAAGCCGAACATCGCCTCTTTCCGGGCAAGCGGCTCGCGCGCGATATCCCCTGGCGCATTAATAGCCTGTTATGACAGAAAGGACCAGTCAAACCCTCTCGGCACTGTTCATGCGTGACTTGCTGTGGAGACTTGAGGAAGCGTACACCGCTCAGGCTCCTCCCGGCGAATTCTCAGTCTTCATGGCATCGCGGGCGCTCAAGTCCCTCGCAATCTGCGCCGACTTGCATCGCATTTCGATGAGTCGGATGCGCTGCGATTCCATGCGGGGGCTGGGGTGACGGCAGGATCGGCGGCGCATCGCCCGCAGCGGTGCAGTGGCCAACTGCCTCCGCCGCATTGACTTGGACCCCCATCGACTTCAGTTTGTACACAGGCTCATGAAAGCGCGGCGCCAGGCCGTCAGGACGAGCGAGGTTTCCCGGTGAACAAGGTCTTTGCAAATGCCAAGGGGGCGCTGGACGGCGTAATCAAGGATGGACAGGTGCTGGCCGTCGGCGGCTTCGGCCTGTGTGGCATTCCTGAAGCTTTGATCGCTGCGGTGCGCGACTCGGGCGCGAGGAACCTCACGGTCATCTCCAACAATGCGGGGGTCGACGGCTTCGGCCTCGGGGTGCTGCTCGAAACGCGCCAAGTCAAGAAGATGATCTCGTCCTATGTCGGTGAGAACAAGGAGTTCGAGCGGCAGTATCTGGCCGGTGAACTCGAGCTCGAATTTACACCGCAGGGGACGCTCGCCGAGAAGCTGCGGGCCGGAGGCGCCGGCATTCCCGCGTTCTACACCAAGACCGGATACGGCACGGTCGTCGCCGAGGGCAAGCCGGTCGCGGAGTTCGAGGGGCAGAAATACATTCTGGAACGGTCGCTCAAGGCCGACGTGGCGCTGGTCAAGGCCTGGAAGGGCGACAAATCCGGCAACCTCGTCTACCGGATGACGGCGCGCAACTTCAATCCCAATGTGGCGACCGCCGGCAAGGTGACGATCGCAGAGGTCGAGCACCTGGTGGAGACCGGCGAACTCAACCCCGATCAGATTCACACGCCCGGCATCTTCGTTCAGCGCATCGTTCTCAACGCCACCCCCGAGAAGCGGATCGAGCAGCGCACCGTGCGCAAGTCCTAAAAGGAGCTGCCCTATGGCTTGGACTCGTGAGCAGATGGCCGAGCGCGCTGCAAAGGAGCTGCGCGACGGCTTCTATGTGAACCTCGGCATCGGCCTGCCGACGCTGGTCGCCAACTACATCCCCGAGGGCATGTCCGTGATGCTGCAGTCCGAGAACGGGCTGCTCGGCATCGGCCCCTTCCCGACCGAGAACGAGGTCGACGCCGACCTGATCAACGCGGGCAAGCAGACGGTAACGACACTGCCGGGCTCGAGCTTCTTTTCCTCCGCGGACAGCTTTGCCATGATCCGCGGCGGGCACATCGATCTCGCCATCCTCGGCGCCATGCAAGTGTCGGAGACCGGTGACCTCGCCAACTGGATGATCCCCGGCAAGATGGTGAAGGGCATGGGCGGCGCTATGGACCTCGTCGCCGGCGTCGAGCGCGTCGTTGTCGTCATGGAGCATACGGCGAAGAAGAAGGACGGCTCGATCGACAAGAAGATTCTGCCGAAGTGCAACCTGCCGCTCACCGGCGTCGGTGTGGTCAACCTGATCATCACCGATCTGGGCGTGATGGAGATCACCGAGAGCGGGCTCAAGCTGATCGAGCTGGCGCCGGGCGTAACCAGCGAAGAGCTCGCGGAGAAAACGGGTGTCGCGGTAAGCTAATGTGATGATTGCTTGCCTGCGCCGGCAGAGGGGGTCACCACAACGGTGAGCAGGAGGAGACGAGCCCGTGCCCCGCATTCCCTATCCCGATCTGGACAAGGCGACGCCAGAGGTGCGTGAGATGTTGGGCCGGTTGCCGGCGCCGGCCAATATCTTCAACATGATGGCGCACGCGCAGACCTGCCTGAAGCCGGTCATGAAGCTCGGCGGCACCCTGCTGGGCAAGCTCGAGCTCGATCCCAAGGTGAGGGAGCTGTGCCTGCTCCGCGCGGTCCGGCTCGAAGGCGGCGACTATGAGTGGGTGCAGCATGTCCCCATCGCCCGCGACCTCGGGGCCACCGCGGCGCAGATCGCCGCGCTGGAGAACGACGACGACGAGGCCGCGTGCTTCGATGCCCGCGAGAAGGCGGCTCTGCGTTTCACGCGCGAGGTCGTTGTCGACGTGCGGGCATCCGAGGCGACGGTCGCGGAGGCGCGCAAGCACCTGTCCGACCGCGAGCTCGTCGAGCTGATCCTGATGGCCGGCTTCTACATCATGCTGGCGCGGCTGACCGAGACTCTCGGCATCGAGACCGAAGCGCCGATGGGCAGCGCTCTCGTGCGCAATATCGAGAAGCGCGTCGCGGCCAACCGGCTAAAGACAACTTAAGACGCCGCGTACCGCGCTTTGCGGCCGCTGGAAGCTCCGTCGATCGGCAATGGCAAGCCCGACGCGGCCGTGAAGCTCGTATCCTCGCGCGCTTGAGACCTAGCCGCCTTTTCGCACGACTGCGCGGGAATTTCTGCTGCGGATCTGCACATGCGTCATGCAGGCATATTGATGTTTCAGACATCATGATACATGGTCTGCCCCATATTCTGATCCTTAGCCTGGAGACCGGAATGATCACTGCCGCTCAGATGCGCGCAGCGCGGGCCCTGCTCGGCATCGACCAGCAGACGCTGGCCGATCTTGCCGACGTTTCGCTTCCCACCATTCAGCGGATGGAGGCGAGCCAGGGCAACGTGCGGGGCATCGTCGACACGCTGATGAAGGTGGTGCAGGCGTTCGATCTCGCGGGCATCGAGCTCATCGGGGAGAACACGCCAAGCCAGGGCATGGGGCGTGGCGTGCGTATGAAGATCGCCGCAGCCGCGGCGGTTCGGCGCGTGGGCCAGGCGTCCCAGCGCAAGAGGGGTTGAACGCCTGCACAGCCAACACATGCAATTGCGACGGTGACCGCCGACGAGCCAGCCGACGATCCCGCCGCTCCTTGTCGCAAGGAGACGGAGAGACATGGACGCGTCTGCGCCCAGAAGCCTAAGACCCGCGACGCCAAGCTTCGCTGAGCTGTTCACCCCGAAGCTCGTTACGATCCTGCGCGAAGGTTATGGCTGGACCCAGCTCCGCGCCGATGCCATCGCCGGGTTGACGGTTGCCATCGTCGCGCTGCCGCTGTCGATGGCAATCGCCATCGGCTCGGGACTTTCGCCGGACAAGGGCCTTTACGCCGCAATCGTGGGCGGCTTCCTGGTCTCTGCGCTGGGCGGCAGCCGGTTTCAGATCGGCGGGCCGGCGGGTGCGTTCATCGTGCTTATTGCCGCCATCGTTGAGCGTCACGGCTACGATGGCTTGGTCCTGGCAACGACGATGGCCGGCGGCATGATGCTGATCGTCGGCTTTCTACGGCTCGGAACCTACATCAAGTACATTCCCTTTCCGGTCACAGTCGGGTTCACGGCCGGGATCGCCGTCATCATCTTCGCCAGCCAGCTGAAGGAGTTGCTCGGACTCGATCTCGCCAAGGAACCCGCGGCGCTGCTGCCCAAGATCGGCGCCATCGCCGATAGCCTCAACACGTTCAACCCCGCGACCATCGCGGTGTCGCTGCTCGCCATCGTCATCATCCTCGGTGTGCGCCGCCTACGGCCCAAATGGCCAGGTCTGCTGATCGCCGTCGGCGTCACGGCCGCGCTGACGTTTCTTCTGCAGCTCGACGTCGCCACCATCGGCACTCGGTTCGGCGACGTGCCGCGCACGCTGCCGTTTCCGGCGCTGCCCGCGTTCGATGCCGCCAAGATGTGGGCAGTCCTGCCCGATGCCATTGCCGTCGCCCTCCTGGGTGCAATCGAATCGCTGCTCTCCGCCGTCGTGGCCGACGGCATGAGCGGCCGCCGCCACCGGTCGAATTGCGAGCTGGTGGCGCAGGGCACCGCCAACATCGCCGCCGTCGCCTTCGGCGGCATGTGCGTGACAGGCACTATCGCCCGCACGGCTACGAACGTGCGCGCGGGCGCCCACGGTCCGATCTCCGGAATGCTGCATGCGCTCTACATCCTGCTCTTCGTGCTGGTGGCCGCGCCGCTGGCCGCCCACATCCCGCTCGCAAGCCTCGGCGCCGTCCTGGCCATCGTCGCTTGGAACATGGCGGAGAAGGCGGAGTTCGCGGGACTTCTGAGGGCTTCCAAGGGAGATGCCGCCGTTCTCCTTGCCACGTTCCTGCTGACCATCCTCGCCGACCTCACGATCGCCATCGGAGTCGGGGTCACGCTTGGCGCGTTCCTGTTCCTGCACCGCATGGCCGAGGCGGTGGGGGTCGAGACCGGACGCAGCGTGGTCCCCGAGGATGTGGCCGATACTGCCGGTGCCGGGCGAACGGCCTACGATCCGCACGCGCTCAGCAGCGATGTCCTCGTCTATCGCATCTCCGGCGCCTTCTTCTTCGGCGCCACAGCTGCCGTCAGCGGCGTGCTCGATCGCATCGGCGAGCATCCCAAGCTGTTCGTCCTGGACTTCGAGGACGTACCGCTCGTCGACAGCACGGCAGCCAAGGCGCTCGAGAAATTCGTCCACAAGCTCCAGCGCTCGGGCACGCGCGTGTATTTCGCCGGCGCAACCAAGAGCGTGCGGCGGACACTGCTGATAGCCGGCCTCCGCAGACCCCTCGTGCGCTATACTTCAACCGCGCAGGATGCAGTCGCCCATTGGCGGTCGGCATCCAACGGCAAGAACGAGCCGTAGGCGTTCGCCGCGCCAGTTGGACACGCGATTTCGCGCGGCGCACGTCCCGCATCTGGCCAAGTCTTCGATAAGACTTGGCCGATTTTGTTCTTATGCCCTGAACTCTGGAACCAATATTGCCCGGGAGAATTCCACTCGGGGTTATTTGCTCATGAATTCTTCTTCGTTCCGACAAAGGGAGGCGCCACCTACCCTCCCGTCGCCGGAAGAAAAACGAGGTAGCGACCATGATCAAGCCCCTCACGCGCCGCCAGGCTGTGGCTCTGGGTTCAGCCTTCCTGATCGGGTCTCGCATGGAGGCCCAGGCCCAGACCACGCTACTCAACGTTTCCTATGATCCGACCCGCGAGCTGTATGAGGCCTTCAATGCAGCCTTCATCAGGCATTGGAAAGCCAAGACCGGCGAGACGCTGGTGATCAGGCAGTCGCATGGCGGCTCGGGCAAGCAGGCGCGCGCCGTCCTCGACGGGCTCGAGGCTGATGTGGTGACGCTTGCGCTCGCCTACGATGTCGACGCCCTCAACAAGAAGGGCGGCCTCATCCCGGCCGATTGGCAGAAGCGCCTGCCTTACAACTCCGCACCTTACACGTCCACCATCGTATTCCTCGTGCGCAAGGGCAACCCCAAACAGATCAAGGATTGGGGCGACCTGGCCAGGCCCGGCGTCGAGGTCATCACGCCCAATCCCAAGACTTCGGGTGGGGCCCGTTGGAACTACCTCGCCGCCTGGGGGTATGCCCTCGGCTTGCCCGGGGGCAGCGAGGCATCCGCGAGAGGCCTGGTTGCACGCATCTACAAGAACGTGAAAGTCCTGGATTCGGGCGCGCGCGGCTCCACGACCACATTCGTGGAACGCGGCATCGGCGACGTCTTCATTTCCTGGGAGAACGAGGCGTTTCTCGCGCAGAAGGAGCTCGGCAAGGACAAGCTCGAGATCGTGGTGCCGAGCGTCTCGATTCTGGCGGAGCCGCCGGTCACGGTGGTGGACAAGGTCGTCGACAAGCGGGGCACACGCGCGGCTGCGACGGCATATCTGCAGTACTGGTACTCGCCCGAGGCTCAGGAAATCGCCGCCCGCAACTATTACCGGCCACGCGATCCCGCGGTGACCGCCAAGTACGGCGAGCAGTTCGTCAACGCGAGGCTCTTCACCGTCGACGAGATCTTCGGCGGCTGGGAAAAGGCTCAGAAAACGCATTTCACCGACGGCGGTGTCTTCGATCAGGTCTACGGAAAATGAGTCTGCCCGGACTGGGAACGACAAATTCCCATGCTGGGAAGGTGCGCGAGTATCCAATGCAGAAGAAATTGGCTGCGGAATGCGCAACGCGGGCCCCGCTTGCGGCCGACGCAGCGCCAATGGAGCATGGCGTGCGTTTTGCCCTTTTTCCGGCGCATCTGTTCGGACGGACAGCACCGCACTGCCTGCTTCCCGTCGTTCCTGCCCTTCGCGGCGGACTCGCAGACAGGTCCGAGAGTCCTTGCCACTCACACACGTCGGGATCGCGCAAGCAGGTCTTGCACAAGTTCAGTGGTCGCTTTCCCGTCACAAAAATGTTCAGTGTAGATCGGGTGCCGGCCGGCTGGGCCGTGGTTCAGGCCAGGCATTTCGCCGACGGCGCTCTGTCTGCGATCGAATCATCGTGAAGCACTGATGGCCGTTGCGAGAACCCGCAAGGTGCTGCCGGGATTCGGGCTGTCGCTGGGATTTACCCTGGCGTACCTCTCGCTGATCGTGCTCGTGCCCTTGGCAGCGGTGTTTCTGAGAACGTCTGCGCTCACGCCCGAGGCCTTCTGGCAGGCGGTGTCCTCGCCGCGTGTGGTGGCTTCCTACCGGCTGACGTTCGGGGCGTCGCTGTTGGCGGCCGCGGTCAATTGCGTGTTCGGACTGCTGCTGGCGTGGTCGCTGGTGCGCTACAGCTTTCCCGGCAAACGCGTCGTCGATGCGCTGGTCGATCTGCCGTTCGCCCTGCCCACGGCGGTTGCCGGCATCGCGCTGACGGCGCTCTATGCGAAGAACGGGTGGCTCGGGCAGTACCTGGAGCCGCTCGGCATCAAGATCGCCTTCGCGCCGGCGGGTGTGCTGGTGGCGCTCATCTTCATCGGCCTGCCGTTCGTGGTGCGCACGGTGCAGCCGGTGCTGGAGGACCTCGACACCGAGATTGAGGAAGCGGCGGCGAGCCTGGGTGCCCGGCGCTGGCAGACGGTCGGGCGTGTCGTGCTGCCAACCTTGCTGCCGGCTTTGCTGACCGGCTTCGCGCTCGCCTTCGCGCGTGCGGTCGGCGAGTATGGATCGGTGATCTTCATCGCCGGCAACCTGCCGATGGTGTCGGAGATCACGCCCCTCATCATCATCACCAAGCTCGAGCAATACGACTATGCCGGCGCCACCGCCGTCGCCTCGGTCATGCTGGTGGCCTCCTTCGTGTTGCTGCTCATCATCAACGGCCTGCAGGGTTGGACCGACAGGCGCAGGGAGAGGCTCGCTTGATGGCGTCGGCGGCGACATCGCTGGGCGTGCGCAGCGGGGCGGCGCGCTTCGAGGCCAACACGGCCACGCGTGATCCTGCATGGGTGAAGGGCCTCGTGCTCGTGCTGTCGCTGGGCTTCTTCCTGATCTTTCTCCTGCTGCCTCTCTTCGCCGTGTTCGTCGAGGCGCTGGGGCGGGGCTGGGGCGTGTACATCGCGGCGCTGGTCGAGCCCGACGCCGTCTCCGCCATCAAGCTCACGTTGCTGACGGCGGCGATTGCGGTACCACTCAATCTCGTCTTCGGCATCGCCGCAGCCTGGGCCATCACCAAGTTCGACTTCCGCGGCAAGCAACTCCTGATCACGTTCATCGACCTGCCGTTCTCGGTCTCGCCGGTGATTGCCGGGCTCATCTACGTGCTGGTGTTCGGAGCCCAGGGCTGGTTCGGCCCCTGGCTCGCCGCGCACGACATCAAGGTCATCTTTGCGGTACCCGGGATCGTGCTGGCGACCATGTTCGTCACCTTCCCGTTCGTGGCGCGCGAATTGATTCCGCTGATGCAGACGCAGGGCCGAGACGAGGAAGAAGCCGCGCTCGTGCTCGGCGCCTCCGGTTGGCAAATGTTCAGGAAGGTCACTCTGCCCAACATCAAGTGGGCGCTGCTCTATGGCGTTATTCTCTGCAACGCCCGTGCCATGGGCGAGTTCGGCGCTGTCTCGGTGGTCTCGGGCCATATCCGCGGCCAGACCAACACCATGCCGCTGCACGTCGAGATCCTTTACAACGAATATCAGTTCGCGGCCGCGTTCGCGGTCGCCTCGCTGCTGGCGCTGCTCGCCCTTGTGACCCTCATCGTCAAGACCTACGTGGAATGGAGGGCGTCGCAGCTGCAAGGACAGGGTGAGATGCCATGAGCATCGCCGTCCAGGACATACGCAAGACCTTCGGCCCCTTCGCTGCGCTCGATGGCATCTCGCTGGAGTTTCCGGCCGGCCAGCTGATCGCCCTGCTCGGGCCCTCCGGCTGCGGCAAAACCACACTCCTGCGGATCATCGCGGGACTGGAATGGCCGGACACCGGCCGCGTCCTTTTCGACGGCCAGGATGCTTCCCGCCGGGACGTGCGCGAGCGCCAGGTCGGCTTCGTCTTCCAGCACTACGCGCTGTTCCGGCATATGACCGTGTTCGAAAACGTGGCTTTCGGCCTGCGGGTGAAGTCGCGCCCGAATCGGCCATCGCAAGCCGACATCAGGCGCCGCGTCCACGACCTGCTGGAGCTGGTGCAGATGGGCTGGCTCGCGCGTCGCTATCCCACGCAGCTGTCCGGCGGCCAGCGCCAGCGCGTGGCGCTCGCCCGTGCTCTTGCCGTCGAGCCGCGCGTGCTGCTGTTGGACGAGCCGTTCGGCGCGCTCGACGCCAAGGTGCGCAAGGAGCTGCGGCGCTGGCTCAGGCGCTTGCACGACGAGCTGCACATCACCTCGCTCTTCGTCACCCACGACCAGGACGAGGCGTTGGAGGTGGCCGACCGCATCGTGCTGATGAACAAGGGCAGGATCGAGCAGATCGGCACGGCCCAGGAGGTCTACGAGCGGCCGGCGACTGCGTTCGCCTGCAGTTTTCTCGGCGCGGTCAACCGGTTCTCTGGCAGGGTCGAAGGCACAAGCCTGCGCGTCGGCAAGGATGCCGTGCCGATTGCTCAGCCCGGCGCCGACTCTGACGGCGCAGAAATGATTGCCTACGCCCGGCCGCACGAGCTCGACATCGTCACGGAGAGCGACGGCTCCGGCATCGCCGTCAAGGTCAGCCGCGTGCTGCTCTGCGGGGCGACCGCGCGCATCGAACTGACCGGGCTGATCGGCAGCAACGGCCACGCCGAGCCGCAGAGCTTCGAGGTGGAGATGACCCGGCAGCGGTTGAGTGATCTCGACCTGCAGCCGGGTCAGCCCGTACGTCTGACCTCCTCGCGGCTGAGGGTATTTCCGTTGGAGCGGTAGGGCGCCTCGAGGGTGCGCCTCTCCGCGGCCTCCGGCCTCCCCTGCTCCGCCATCACCGCCGCCCGCACTGCCCGTTCGGGCAGCGCCGGCGAGCAAAGCTCGATGAAGCGATAGGCGTAGTTGCGCAGACAGCTGCCGCGGCGGACGCCGACCAGCGCGGTGTTGACCTCGAAAAGGTGAGCGGCATCGATGAGTTTTAGTCCCGCATCGCGCCTCGGGTCGAAGGCCATGGCGGCGATGATGCCGACGCCAAGACCCAGCTCCACATATGCCTTGAGCACGTCGGTATCCATGGCGGACATGACGACGTCGGGGGCCAGCCCGGCTTGCGCGAAGGTGCGATCGATGATGCCGCGGCCGGTATAGCCCTCGTGGTAGGTGATGATGGGCCACTCGGCGATCGCCTCCAGCGTGAGCGGCTCCACCGTGGCGAGCGCATGCCCGCGCGGAACCACCACGCCGTGATGCCAGCTATAGAACGGAAACGTGGTGAGGGAGGCCACGTCGCGCAGCGTCTCCGTGCAGATGCCGATGTCAGCGTCGCCGTCGCTGAGCATTGCGGCGATCTCCGTCGGGCTGCCCTGATGCAGAGTTAGGCGCACTTTCGGAAAGGCGGTACGGAACGCCGCGACGACGTGCGGCAGCACGTAGCGTGCCTGGGTATGCGTGGTGGCGATAACGAGCTGGCCCTGCTCGCGATTGGAGAACTGCTCGCCCAGCTGCTTGATGTTGGCGGCGTCGATCAGGATGCGCTCCACCACATCGATCAGCTCCTTGCCGGGATCGGTGAGCCCGAGCAGCCGCTTGCCGCGTCGCACGAACAGCTCGACGCCCAGCTCGCTCTCAAGGTCCTTGATGTGCTTGCTCACGCCGGACTGCGAGGTGAACAGCGCGTTCGCCACCTCGGTGAGGTTGAAGTTGCGCCGCACGGTCTCGCGAACGATGCGCAACTGCTGGAAATTCATGGACGTTGCTCCGTGTGTCCGCTCGGCCCAGGCGATGCGTTGGCAGCACATCTTCAGACGCACTTTTTCCAACGCACTCGCGGCTGCAGCCTTGAAGGCGCCGCTCGCTTCGGGCGGGGGGCGCTGGTGCCAAGATAAGAGAAAAATATCCCAAGATTCTTGGTTGCAAGAAATAAAAAAAGAATTTCATTCCGTCCACCTCGCCAAGTCGGAACGTTCTCGCGAACAGCGAAGCATCCGGAAATATCGATCGGTGGTCACACACCGCTTGAGGCAATGCCATGCGGCTCACAGCCTCGAACTGACGCGCTGGCGCCACCGTCGATTGCCTCTGGGCCTCGCCTGCGAGCAGTGCTACGGCACAGGTGCCCGCCCTGTCCCCGGACCAACAGGGGCTGACACGCACCTGTCATTGGCGCAGACCAAAATCGAGGGCCCATCGACTCCCAGCGGAGACACGCAAACATGCTGAGACGCCTCTTCTTGTCGCTTTCCCTCTGCGCCGCCGTCGTGGCGGGCGCCGCCACGGCATCGGCCCAGTCACGCGCCATCTGCTACAATTGCCCGCCGGAATGGGCTGACTGGGGCTCGCAGCTCAAGGCAATCCAGGCGACGCTCGGCATCCAGGTTCCCGCCGACAACAAGAACTCCGGACAGGCGATCGCCGCGCTCATCGCGGAGAAGGCCAATCCGGTGGCCGACGTCACCTATCTCGGCGGCATTGCTGCCGATCCTGCCAAGGACGCCGGCGTGCTGACGCCTTACAAGCCCCAGGGTTGGGAGAAGATACCGGCCGATCTCAAGGACCCCGATGGCTACTGGTTCACCATCCACTCCGGCACGCTGGGTCTGTTCGTCAACAAGCAGGCGCTCGGGAGCAAGCCGGTGCCGCAGAGCTGGGCCGACCTGCTGAAGCCCGAGTACAAGGGCCTCGTCGGCTACCTCGATCCGACCTCCGCAGCGGTGGGGCAGCTGGGCGTGATGGCGATCAACCTCGCGCTCGGCGGCAGCTACGATAACCTCGATCCGGCCATCAAGTTCTTCAAGGAACTGGCCAAGAACCAGCCGATCGTGCCGAAGCAGACCTCCTACGCCCGCGTCATCTCGGGCGAGATTCCGATCCTGATCGACTATGACTTCAACGCCTACCGCGGCCAGTACACCGACAAGGCGCCGGTGCAGTTCGTCATCCCCAAGGAGGGGAGCGTCGTGTTCCCCTACGTGATGGGGCTGGTGAACAAGGGGCCCAACGCCGACAACGGCAAGAAGGTGCTCGACTTCGTGCTCTCTGATGCCAGCCAGACCATGTGGGGCAATGCCTATCTGCGCCCGGTATTTGCCGAGAAGCTGTCCGCCGAGGCAAAGGCCAAGTTCCTGCCCGACGCCGACTACGCCCGAGCCAAGCCGGTGGATCTGAAGAAGCTGGCAGCAGCGCAGAAGGCGATTATCGAGCGCTACAAGAACGAAGTGAACTGATCGCTTTGTTCTTTATCCACACCGCGTCTCGATGCACGGTGTCGTGGGCTCCGGCCTCCGCCGGAGTGACGTTTGTGGTGAAGTTCCACATGACCGCAAGCGACGTCATCCCGGCGGAGGCCGGGACCCGCAAGAGCCGGAGAGCATAGGAACGCGTCATGCGCCGCGATGATCTGAGACTGCTGGCGCTCCTTCTGCCTGCCGGCGTGTTCTTCGGCGCATTCTTTTTGCTGCCGCTGGCGCGGTTGTTTCTCGTCGGCGGCAGCGGCCGCAGCGGCTTTGCCGCGTACGCCGTCATCATCACCGACCGCAACCACTTCAACTCGCTGCTGGCGACGCTGGCTCTGGCCGCTGCAACAACCGTCGTCACCCTGATCGTCAGCGGGCTTGCCGGCGTATTTCTCCAGCGCAACAAGTTCCCTGGCAACGCCGCCCTCGTCGCCATGCTGACCCTGCCGCTCGCCTTCCCCGGCGTCGTGATCGGCTTCATGGTGATCATCCTGGCGGGCCGCCAGGGCCTGATCGGCGATATCACCCTTGCCCTGACCGGCGAGAAGCTGGTGTTCGCCTACTCCATGGCCGGTCTGTTCATGGGCTACGTCTACTTCTCGATCCCACGCACGATCCTGACCGTGATGGCCACCGCCGAGAAGCTCGACCCGCGCCTCGAAGAGGCAGCCCGCTCCCTCGGCGCCTCGTCCTGGCGCGTGATCCGCGACGTTGTCATTCCTGGGCTGAAACCGGCGCTCATCTCGGCTGGTGCCATCTGCTTTGCCACCGCCATGGGCGCATTCGGGACGGCCTTCACGCTGGCGACGCGCATCAACGTGCTGCCGATGGTGATCTACACGGAGTTCACGCTCGAGGCGAACATCGCCGTCGCCGCCGCGCTGTCGTTCGTGCTCGGCGCCGTCACGTGGATGGTGCTCGCGCTTGCGCGCACGGCCGCCGGCAGCACCGTCGCTGCCGCCGGGTGAGCCTGCCCATGCGCAATCGTAGCCCGCTCTTCCTCGCGCAACTCGCCTTCACCTTGCTGGTCTGCGGTTTCCTGATCGTGCCCGTCGTGCTGTCCATGCTCGCGGGGCTGACCGTGAACTACCTCGTCGGCATCCAGAGCGGTCTCACCTTGCGCTGGGTCGGGGAGGTGTGGGCCGGCTATCGGGACACGATCTTCCTGTCCATCGGCATCGCGCTCGCGTGCCTGGCCTGCACGCTGGTGCTCGGCGTGCCTACCGCCTACGTGCTGGCAAAGCGGCAGACCGCACTCGCCCGCGCGCTGGAGGAGCTGCTGGTGATGCCGGTGGCCGTGCCGGGGCTCGCCACGGCGCTGGCCCTGATCATCACCTACGGTGCCGCCGGCGGCTTCCGCACCTCATGGGTCTTCATCCTGGTCGGGCACGTACTTTTCACCCTGCCCTTCATGGTGCGCTCCGTGCTCGCCGTGCTGATGGCGATCGATCTCAAGACGCTGGAGGAGGGTGCGGCCTCGCTCGGTGCCAGCTTCCGCCAGCGCTTCTTCCACATCGTGCTGCCGAATTGCCGGGCCGGCGTGCTTGCGGGCTCGCTGATGGTGGTGACCCTGTCGATGGGCGAATTCAACATGACCTGGCTGTTGCACACGCCCCTCAACAAGACGCTGCCTGTCGGGCTCGCCGACGCCTACGCCTCCCTGCGGCTGGAAATCGCCAGCGCCTACACGCTAGTGTTCTTCCTGATGATCGTGCCCCTGCTGCTCGCCATGCAGGCGCTATCGCGTCCGCGCCAGGCAAAGTTCCGGGCGGAAGAGGAGTGAGGGTCATTCCCGATACCAGCAAGCCCATCGCGATAACGCTGGAGCGCTGCGGCAAGACGTTCGCGGACGGAACGCGCGCGCTCGAGCCGCTGGACCTCACCATTCCCGCCGGCGAGACCGTGGTGTTCCTCGGCCCCTCCGGCTGCGGCAAGACGACAACCTTGCGCATCATCGCCGGCCTGGAGGCGCCCGATACCGGCGGCCGCGTGCTGTTCGACGGCACCGACGTCACCCCGCTCGGCATCGAGAAGCGCAACGTCGGGATGGTGTTCCAATCCTACGCGCTGTTTCCCAACATGAGCGTGGCCGGCAACATCGGCTACGGCCTGATGATCCGGCGGCGCAGCAAGGCCGAGACCGCCTCCCGCGTGTCCGAGATGCTGGCCATGATGCGCATCGAGGCCCTGGCCGACCGCGGCATCGACCAGCTCTCGGGCGGCCAGCGCCAGCGCGTTGCACTCGCTCGTGCGCTCGCCGTGCAACCCCGAGCCCTGCTTCTCGACGAGCCGCTGACGGCGCTCGATGCCAAACTGCGCGATTCGCTCAGGCTCGAGATCGACCAGCTGCTGCGCCGTCTCGGCATCACGGCCATCTACGTCACCCACGACCAGGCCGAGGCGATGGCGCTCGGCGACCGTATCGTCGTGATGGAGCACGGCCGCGTCGCCCAGGTGGGGCGGCCGCGCGAGATCTACCAGCGTCCCGCATCGCGTTTTGTCGCCGAGTTCATCGGGACCATGAACCGACTCGCCGGCAACGTGCGCGAGGGCGCTTTCGTGACCTCGGCCGGCAGCATCCCCTGGCCCGGTGCACCGGAAACCGCGGCGGAAGTTCTGTTCCGCCCCGAGGACGTGATGCTGGCCGAGACCGCGCCGCACCTCAGCGGCACAATTGCCGCCGCTTTCTTCCTCGGCGATCGCACGCGCCTGTTCGTGCAGGTGGGAGAGGGCCGGCCGCTGGTGGTGGAGACCGGCACGCGGCGCGATTTCCAGCATGGCGAGCCGATCGGTCTCACCGTCGACCCGCGCGGCCTGCTGGCACTCTAAAGGACACGCCATGCTGATTGCCCAGATCACCGACACGCACCTGAAGCTGCCGGGCAAGCTCGCCTACGGGCGCGTGGATACGGCGGCAATGCTGCGCGCCTGCGTCGGTGCGCTCCTGTCGCTTGATCCGCAGCCCGATCTGATCGTGCACACTGGCGACCTCGCCGACTTCGGCCGGCCGGAGGAATACGCGCATCTCAAGGAGATCCTGGCGCCTCTGCGAGCGCCGATCCTGGCCGTGCCCGGCAACCACGACGAGCGCGAGGCCATGCGTGCAGCCTTCGCAACTGACAGCTACCTGCCGGCAAGCGGCTTCCTCCACTATGCCGTGCAGCGTGGACCGTTGCGCTTGATCGGCCTGGATACGGTCATACCGGGCAAGGGCGGCGGCGAACTCTGCGCCGAGCGGCTGCGCTGGCTCGAGGCCACGCTCGCGCAGAAGCCCGAGGCGCCGACGGTGGTGCTGATGCACCACCCACCGTTCCTCACCGGCATCGCCCACATGGATCGACTGGGCCTTGCCGGTCGCGAAGGCTTCGCCGCCACAATGCGCCGGCATGCCCAGGTGAAAGCGGTGCTGTGCGGCCACGTGCATCGCCCGACGTTCGCGCGCGTAGGCGGTCGCGCGGCGATGATCTGCCCGAGCCCCGCCCATCAGGTTGCGCTCGACCTGCGGCCTGAGGGGCCGAGTGCATTTCGGCTCGAGCCGCCGGGCTACATGCTGCACCGCTGGCAGGACCGCGAGCTCGTCTCGCACGTGGCCGTGCTCGGCGATTGGCCAGGCCCCTACCCGTTCTTTGATCCCAGCGGCGCACTGATCGACTAGGACCGGCGCAGGGTTCGCGATCCTCTGCGCGACCCGTGTTGCGCGCGGCGCGATCCATTGCTAGCGCAAACGCGCCGCGCGGGGGCATAGGGAAAAGTCCGCAGGGGCGCCGACATGTCGAAACACGCGGGTCATGCGACGCACGGCCGGGTAGCCGGTTCTCTGTCGAGGCCTGCGTGTGGTGTGCGACACTTCTTGTTGCGACCTGGCTGCTGAGCCTGCCAGCCGCCGCGACGATGCCACCAAACCCGGATCGGCTGCTGAGGGCGAAATCCTGCGGTGCTGCGCTCGAGAGCATCCGACGGGCGGCACAGGGCAGTCCGCTCATCAGCGCGGAGGAAAATCGGGCTATCCTGCTGGCCGCCGTCGCACAAGCTGAACGCCTGTGTCTCCAGCAAAATGAGAAGAAACCGCAAGAGTAGCCCTGCCCACCTGATCTCCGTCACCAACAGGCGCCCGGGAGGGGTGCGTTGCCGCCCGAATGCGCTAGCATGGCGCCGCACAGCCAGACGACCAAAGGAACGCAAAGGGCACAGGCGAATGCGGCACAAGGGCAAGGCCGGGACGATGACCGGCGGGATGGCAATCGTCGAGGCTCTCCTTGCCAACGGGGTCGATACGGTCTTCGGTCTGCCGGGGGCGCAGCTTTATCCCTTGTTCGATGCACTCGAGCAGCGCAGCGACCAGGTCCGCACGATCGGCGCGCGGCATGAGCAGGCCTGCGGCTACATGGCGTTTGGCTATGCGCGCTCGACGGGGCGACCCGGGGCGTTCGCCGTCGTGCCGGGACCCGGCATCCTCAATACGTCTGCAGCGCTGGCGACGGCGCTTGGATGCTGCACGCCCGTGCTCTGCGTGACGGGACAGGTGCCGGCGGCGTTCCTCGGCCGTGGCCGCGGGCATCTGCACGAAATCCCCGATCAACTCGCAACCTTGCGCACACTGACGAAGTGGTCGGCCCGCATCGAGCGCCCCGCCGACGCGCCCGAGATGGTCAATGAGGCCTTCCGCCAGATGCTGTCGGGCCGGCCGGGTCCCGTCGCCGTGGAGATGGCCTGGGACACGATGGCCTCAAGCGGCCACGTCGAGCCGCAAGGTGCGGCCATCGTTCCCAAACCGGCGCCGCCTTCGCAGCAGGAGATCGAGGCGGCTGCCCGGCTCCTTGCGGAGGCCAGACGGCCGATGATCCTGACGGGTAGCGGGGCGCAGCATGCAAGCGCGGCGATTCAGGCGCTGGCGGAAGCGTTGGATGCGCCGGTTGCGGCCTTCCGCGGCGGCCGCGGGGTCGTGGCCGAGGACCACGATCTCGGCATTTCTTCGTTTGCGGCCTTCCGGCTCTGGCACGACACCGACGTGCTGATCGCGATCGGTACGCGCGCGGAGATGCCCTACATGCGCTGGACCGGGATGATGTCGCTCGTCGACCGGCCACAGGCGCCGCCACATCTCATCCGCATCGACATCGACCCTGTCGAGATGCGCCGCCTCGTGCCGCATGCCGGTATCGTCGCCGATGCCGACGTGGGCGCGCGCGCCCTGCTGGCGGCGGTGCGGCGCCTGCGCGGAGGGGGCTCAGCGAGCAAAGCGGGCGCCCGCACCCGCGGCGAGGCGCGCTCACGCATCGCCGCAGCCAAGGTCGATGCCCGGGCGGAGTACGAGAAGGTCCAGCCGCAGATCGCCTATCTCGACGTGATCCGTGAAGTACTGCCGCGCGAGGGCATCTTCGTCACCGAGCTGAGCCAGGTAGGGTTTACGTCCTACTTCGGCTATCCCGTCACCGCGCCGCGCACCTACATCTCCGAGGGCTACCAGGGCACCTTGGGTTTCGGCTTTCCAACCGCGCTCGGCGTCAAGGTCGCCCATCCCGCCACGCCGGTCGTCTCGATCACGGGCGACGGCGGCTTCATGTTCGCGGTGCAGGAGCTGGCAACGGCCAAGCAATACGGCATCGGCCTCGTCACGCTGGTGTTCAACAACGCCTCGTACGGCAACGTGCTGCGCGACCAGCGCACCGCCTTCGGCAATCGTATAATCGGTGCCGCGCTGGACAACCCGGATTTCATGCTGCTCGCGCAGGCGTTCGGTGTGGAGGGCCACCGCGTCGCCTCGCCGGCAGCGCTGAAGCGCGTTCTGAGGAAGGCGCTGCAGGCCCCCGGGCCCGTGCTGATCGAGGTGCAGGTGCCGCAGGGCAGCGAGGTCTCACCCTGGGAGTTCATCCACCCCAAGGCCCGCTCCTAGCGTTGGCTTGCCGGGGCGTTCGTCGTTGGCCGTTCGCCTTCTCGTGCCCTGCCGCGGGTAGCAGC
Organism: Hyphomicrobiaceae bacterium; assembly: GCA_050248715.1. Taxonomy (GTDB): domain Bacteria; phylum Pseudomonadota; class Alphaproteobacteria; order Rhizobiales; family Hyphomicrobiaceae; genus AWTP1-13. Next base: position 31,694 of record JBFWRV010000056.1, read on the forward strand.
TTCTAAATCTTGCTCAGCCGGCCCGCCTCCGACTATGATCCGGCGTTCGGACTGCTCGTTTATATCTTCCTGATACTTTCTCGATTGGAAAACAGTCATGTTGAATGCAAATGGTTGGACTCTTCTCGTCAAGCGGCTGCGCACCGAGAGGCGCGGGGATTTGCGGGCGAGGACGATAGGCAGCTACCAAGTCTACCACAACGGCATCCCCGCCACTGGGCCTGCACTTTCCGGTGCCACGATCGAACGCGAGGGTCCCGGCGACAATGGTGATGTCGGGAAGACGGAGCATCGCTGCATCGAGGCGGGACTCTATCCGCTCGCCATGCACGACACGGAAAACTACGCCACGGTGAATTACGAGAGCGACGGCGATCACCCGAGGCCTGCGTTCGCCCTGCGGGAGACAGTGCGGCGCACAGGCATACTTGTACATCCGGCGGCGGGTTATGGCAGCACGATCGGATGCTTCAATCTCGGCGAAAGGCTCCAGGATGCCAGCTCGAACCTGGACCTGATGGACAGCACCCGCCGGGTGATCGCATTGATCGACGATCTCAAGGCTTTCCTCGGCGGGCAATTGCCGGCCTCGGGACCACTCCCGAATTGCCGGGTCCTCGTCGAGGATCCGCCGCTCGACCAGATCGGCAGCCAGTTGCTGCGACGGGGATCGCGCGGACCGCTGGTGAAGGCCTGGGAGGCATTTCTCGTTCGACAGGGCCTCAGCTCGGAACCGCCCGACGGACAGTTCGGGAGCGGGACCGAGACGGCCACGCGCGCCTTCCAGAGCGCGCATCAACTGAGCGCCGACGGCAAGGTAGGCCCACGCACCATCGCCGTGGCGCGCACCCTCGGTTTCGGGGAGGCCGGCGACTATGCGCGCGCGGCGATGGCCGCGGCGGCATCGCCCGACCTCACTGCCGACCAGCGACTGATCTGCGAGCGCATCATCAATGTCTTCGAGACAGGTTCGATCGAAGGCGACTACAGCAACATCACCATCTATCCCGACGGCCCGCACGACATGCGGCAGATCACCTACGGGCGGGCGCAAACCACCGAGTACGGCAACCTGGCCGAGCTCGTGCGCATGTACGTCGAGGCCGGCGGCACGTTCGCCAGCCAGTTGCGCCCGTTCGTGCGGCTCATCAAGCACGCGCCGCTTGTCGACAATGCCGAATTCAAGCTGCTGCTGCGACGGGCCGGCCGCGAAGATCCCGTCATGGCGGAAACTCAGGATGTGTTCTTCGATAAGCGCTACTTCCAGCCGGCACAGGCATGGGCCTCGAGCAACGGGTTCACGCGCGCACTATCGATGCTCGTGATCTACGATTCCTTCATCCAAAGTGGCGGCATTCTACCGTTCCTGCGTGCACGCTTCCCGGAAAAGACGCCGGCCGGCGGCGGCAACGAGAACGAATGGATCCGCCAATACGTCGACGTGCGCCATGGCTGGCTCGCCAGCCACTCCAAACCGATCCTGCGCCGTACGATCTACCGCACGCGTGACTCCAAACGCGAGATTGGCCGGGACAACTGGGATCTCGCCCTGTTGCCGATCTCGGCCAACGGCACGCTCGTAACCGCGGCGACAGGGTCACAGCGCGGCATGGACGCCGCGAGCGCAAGCGAGTCCGACGAGATACCGCCATATCTCGGCAATCCGGGCCTGGCGCAGGCCGCCACCGAGGAGTGGGAGGAGGAGGGCGAGATCTGGTGCGAAGACCGGTTCGTGCCCGACAACCGGGCTGCATCGACAGAAGCCGAAGCCGCAGAGACGGGGGCGCAACTGGCTGCCCGCATTCTCGGTACCCCGGCGATCACTCTCGCTACCGGGCATATCTCTGGCGTTGTCGATCAGGCGAACGCGCGCAAGAACATCGACGACACGGCGGCCGGCCGCGATGCGAGGCGTAGCAGCTACGGCAACGCACCGGGTGGTACGGTTGCGCTGAACGCCCGCATGCTGTCAGGCATGCTGTCGCTCGCGGAGCGCTACACCTACGCTATCACCGAGCTTTGCGGCGGGTCGCACAGTCCCAACTCGCGCCACTATGCGGGCATCGCAATCGACGTCGGCGTGGTCAACGGCCAAACCGTGAGGTCAAGCCATCCGGACGTCCGTGACTTCATGAGGCTTTGCCGCTCGCTGGGTGCGACGGAGGTGCTGGGCCCCGGCAATGCCAATCATGATCATCATGTGCACGCGGCATGGCCACGGACGTGACCTCAGGGGCTAGGTATCGGCCGGCCGGGCGAACGCGTTCAGGCTCGCGGCTCGGGCAGGGACGCCTGCAAATGCTGCGGGCGCGCTATATCGTCGTGCCCTGACGGGGCGGCCGCCACAGCTTGAGGTCCTCCTCGGCGAGCGCGCGCGCCGCGATGATGCGGCGCACGGCTTCCTCGACCTGCGCCGGCTCATGCGTCGCCATCGCCTGCAGTCGCAGGCGCGCCTGCTCCACGGGGACGGCCGGGTATTCCACGAGATCGAGGAAGACTCCGCTTTCAGCAATCCGCCGCGACGCGAGGCGGGCAAGCCGATCATCGCCAATGGGAACGATCACGTTGGGTGACGGCGTGCCGAGGCACTCGAGCCCCTGCGCCGCAAATCCGTCGCGCAGGGCACTCACCGCCGCCAGGAGACGGTCGCGCAGTTCCTCGCCCTCCGCGGAGCGCACGATGCGGATGGCTTCGGAGGCCACGGCCGCCTGCACCGGCGACAGCGCGTTCGAGAACATGTGCGGATTGCTGTAATACTTGGCAAACTGCTTGGCGGCCGGGGAGTGCGACGCCAGGAAGCCGCCGTTCGAGGCGAAGCACTTGGAAAAGCTCCCCATCACCAGGTCCACCTTGCCGAGCAGCCCCTGGCTTCCGAGCACGCCGCCTCCTCCAGGACCCAAAGCGCCCAGATCGTTGGCCACGTCGACCAGCAGCGTCGCGCCATACTCTCGGCAAGCGTTCTGCATGGCGCCAAGGTCGGGGGAGTCCGACTCCATCGCGAACAGCCCTTCCGTGATGACCATGATGCCGTTGCGGGCATCCTTGGCGCGGATGGACTTGAGGCGGTCGCGCAGGTTCTCGGCATCGTTATGGATGAAGTGGTTGATCTGCGGGGTGGCTGCTGCAGCGCCCTGCTGTAGGCAGGCGTGGCACATGTAGTCCATGAGGATGAAATCGCGTGGTCGCACGAAGGCGGCGATCGCGCCGTAGCCTGCCGCCCAGCCCGTCGGATAGAGCGTGATGTGCTCCGTGCCGAGCAGGTCGGCCAAGTGCCGTTCCAGCTCCAGGGAGAGCCGGGTGTTGCCGGTGAGCGCCGCGGACCCGGCGCTGTGCGGGCCGAACTTGCGCATCGCCGCAATGCCAGCCTCGGCGATCGAGGGATGGCCGCCGAGCCCCAGATAGTCCTGCGAGGCGAAGTTGATGCCGTCGCGCGCCGGCGCCGTCATGTCGGAGACGCTGGTCTGCGGGCCCGCTGCCTTCTCCAGCGCCCGTGAGTAGGGCCACAGGCCATGCTCGGCGCGGCTCATTATGAAGTCGTAGAAGCGCTCGGTGCGCTTGATGAGATCGGCCCCGGAGGGATTGCGGAAGTGCGCCATCGACTGGGTCATGATGCGCGCCCTATCCTCAGGGCTCAGATTGGCGTCTGAAGCTGCCACGGCATCCACCCGATCGATTGCTGCCTCGCCGGCGCGCTACGAGTCCCGGCGATACCGACGCGACCAGCGCCGGACGGCCGAGACTCCAGCCCACCCCATCACTCCGTCCTCCGGCGATGTTGCCTCAGGCAACCCGACGTGGTCAAATTGGGTGACGCATCGAAGATGCGGATGGGCTGATGGAGCTTGTGATCGTGGCGGCGACAGCAACCACGCGGTTTCTTCCCTTTCTGGACCCTTCCGAGGAGAGCGCGCTGCTCGCCGCGGCGCCAGTGCAGTCTTTTGCGACCGATCAGCTTGTCTTCGACCAGAACGTGCCGCTCCGGGCCATCTTCCTTATCGACGACGGCTCCGTGCGCATCGAGCGCAACGATCGCGGCGCCATGATCCCCCTGGCCACCCTGGGGGTCGGCGAGTTCTTCGGCGAGATGTCGTTCGTCGACGGCACGCCGACGAGCGCGAGGGTGGTCGCCGACGAGCCGACGCGGTTGCGCGTCATCGACACCGCCACCGTCGACAACCTGAGCCGGAGCGACCCGAGCTTTGCCGGCCGGCTCTACCGCTCCATTGCCGCGATTCTGGCCGAGCGGTTACGCCTGACCTCCATGCGCGCCTATGGCAGCCAGTCTTGGGGGTGAGGCCTGGCGCAGGTCTGGGGCTTCGGCCTTCATAGGGTCGGAATGACGTTGCCTGCTGCGCTCCCTTGATAGCCGGATTTCCGGCTGGGCGGCGAGCTGGCGTCGAGGGACCTTGAGGGCCGGGCGGCGTTCGTCCACCTGGGGAAAGCGTTGAGTTCACGCGGCGGCCTCTTGGCCGGAGTGGTGCGGCCGGCGTAGGAGGCTCGACAGCAAGGGGGATTAGGGGACATGCGAGTCGAGCGGCAGCTGTGGTTCTGGGCGGCGGCGCTCATCGTGGTCGTTGGGGCAATCGCGCTCCTGCGGGACATCTTGCTTCCGTTCGTCGCCGCCATCGTCATCGCCTATTTCTTGAATCCGGCCGCTGACCGGCTGCAGACCTTCGGCGTCAAGCGCCCCTGGGCTGCCGTGCTCATCGTTGGCGTGGCGGCCGTGATCCTTGCATTTGCGCTGGTCCTGCTGGTGCCGGTGCTGGCAAACCAGGTGCGCCAGCTCGCCACCGCCTTGCCGGGTGAGACGGAGCGCTTCAAGGCTGCTGCGGAACGGCTAGGGCAGGAATGGTTGGGTCCGAGCTTTCCCTCCTTCCAGACGGCGCTCGACCGTGGCCTTGCCGATTTGACGCAGAACTGGGCGGCCATGGCAGGGAGCCTCATGGCATCGGTGTGGAGCCGGGGGCTGGCGCTGGTGAACTTCGTCTCCTTGCTGCTCATCACGCCCATCGTCGTGTTCTACCTCCTGGTCGACTGGCATCCCATGCTCGCGCGCCTGGACGATGCGCTGCCACGGGACCACGCGCCGACGATCCGGCGGCTCGCCGGCGAAATCAACGATGCCGTCGCCGCCTTCATCCGCGGCCAGGGAACGATCTGTCTGATGCTCGGCCTGTTCTATGCTGTCGGGCTGAGCTGGGCCGGCATCGAATATGGTCTGCTGGTGGGCCTCACGACCGGTCTTCTGGCCTTCATCCCCATCGTCGGCTGGATGCTGGGCCTGATCTTCGCCTCCGGTCTCGCCGTCGTGCAATATTGGCCGGACCCCTCGCCGCTGCTCAAGGCCGTGGCTGTGCTCGTGAGCGGCATCGCGATCGACACCGCCTTTCTCTCCCCGCGCTTCGTTGGCCAGAAGGTGGGCCTGCACCCGGTCTGGATGATCTTCGCCTTGTTCGTATTCAGCTATCTCTTCGGACTCGTGGGCACGTTGGTGGCCGTGCCGCTGGCGGCGGCAACAGGCGTTCTGGTGCGCTTCGCCATGCAGCTCTATCGTGACAGTGCCGTTTACAAGGGCAGCGGCGCCGGCAGCGGAGATATGGCGACGCTTGCCGCGGGAAAGCCGGAGGACATGTTGTGAGCGCGCCGTCCGATCAGCTCCTCCTCGACTTGGCGCAGCGGCCGGCGCTCGGCGCCGAGGACTTTCTGATCAGCCGGTCGAACCAGGCCGCGGCCGACGTGATCGATCGCTGGCCCGACTGGCAGTACGCCTCGCTGGTTGTGATGGCCCCGGCGCGCGCCGGCAAGACGCATCTGTCCAACGTCTGGCGCCTCCGATCCGGAGCAATACGCCTGGACGCCCGTGCGCTCAGCGAAGCAGACGTGGCGCACGCAAAAGGCCCGTTGCTCGTCGAGGACCTGCACGCCGGAATTGCCAGCGAGCGCGCGCTTTTTCACCTGCTCAATCTTGTGCGCGAGCACAAGACGTCGATGCTGCTCACCTCGCGGGTAGCGCCCGGGGATTTGGATGTGCGACTGCCGGATCTGCGCTCGCGCCTGCGCGCACTTCCTGTGGTGGCGATCTCGCCGCCGGACGAGGCCCTGCTGAAGGGGGTGCTGGTCAAGCATTTCGCTGACCGGCAGCTGGTCGTGGAGCCGCACGTGATCAACCATATCGCCTTGCATATGGATCAATCGATGGCGGCGGCGGCAGCGATCGTTGCCGAAGTCGACCGGGCGGCGATGGCATCGCACCGCAAGGTCACGCGGGCTCTGGCCGGCAAAATCCTCGCCCGGCAGCAGGCTGGCAGCTAGCCGGAACTACGGGGAGCGCCACCAAACATTCATCTTGCTGTTGCATTCTCCGGCCTCTCGGTGCGAAGTGGCAGGATTGCCACCCGATACACGCTTCGGTTGCGGCAGGTTACTCATGAGCGCCCCCAGAACGAGGCTGAAGGAACGCGAGCAGGCGGCCGAGGCACCCGTCCCCCAGCCACCGACCGGCCCCGCTCGCTTCTACAACCGTGAGCTCTCCTGGCTGCAGTTCAATCGGCGGGTGCTGGAGGAGGCGCAGAATGTGCGCCATCCGCTGCTTGAGCGCCTGCGTTTCCTGTCCATCTCGGCCTCCAACATCGACGAGTTCTACATGGTGCGTGCGGCCGGCCTCTATGGTCAGGTTGCCGCCGGCATTACTTTGCCGAGCCAGGACGGGCTCACGCCGATCCAGCAGCTGGTCGAGATCAACCGCTTCGCCGCGGGCCTTGTCAGCGATCAGCAGGCCTGCTGGGAGGCCCTCCGCGCCGAGATGGCGGCTGCCGGCATCCACATCGTTGAGCCTAAGGAGCTGCGGCCGGCCGAGAGCGAATGGCTGGATCGCCACTTCATTACCCAATACCTACCGATTCTGACGCCGCTTGCGGTCGATCCTGCGCATCCTTTCCCGTTCATCCAGAATGGCGCCCTGACGGTGGGTGTGGAGCTGCGACGGGAGCGCGACGGCACCACCATGCACGCCCTGTTGCCGATCCCGAGCCAGCTCGCCCGCTTCATCCGGCTGCCGCAGGACGACACGGCCCAGGGCGAAGGCGTGATGTCCATCCGCTTCATCCGCATTGAATCGATGATCGGCATGTTCCTTTCGCGCCTGTTTCCGGGCTTCCTCGCCCGCAGCCACGGCGCATTCCGGGTCCTGCGCGACAGCGACATCGAGGTGCAGGAGGAGGCGGAAGATCTCGTCGCCCTCTATGAGACGGCATTGAAGCGCCGCCGCCGCGGCGATGTCATACGCCTCGAGATTGACGGGCAAATGCCCTCGCGGCTCCAGCGCTTCGTGGTGAAGGAGGTGGAGATTCGCGACGATGCGGTCTTCATCAAGGAGGGCCTGCTCGGGTTGGCCGACACCAGTCAGCTGATCGTGGCGGAGCGCCCCGATCTCGTCTTCAGGCCCTTCAATATCCGTTTCCCCGAGCGCATCCGCGACTTCAACGGCGACTGCTTCGCAGCCATCCGCAAGAAGGACATCGTGGTGCATCACCCCTACGAGTCTTTCGACGTGGTGGTGCAGCTGCTGCGGCAGGCTGTAGCCGACCCCAATGTGCTGGCCATCAAGTGGACGCTCTATCGCACCTCCAACGACAGTCCGATCGTGCGCGCCCTCAAGGATGCCGCCGACCTCGGCAAGTCGGTGACGGCGGTGGTGGAGCTCAAGGCGCGCTTCGACGAGGCTGCCAACATTCGCTGGGCCCGCGACCTCGAAAGCGCGGGCGTGCATGTCGTCTATGGCTTCATCGAGCTCAAGACGCATGCCAAGCTCGGCCTGATCGTGCGCCGCGAAGGCCCTGACCTTGCCACCTACTGCCACATCGGCACCGGCAACTACCATCCGGCGACGGCCAAGGTCTACACCGACCTCTCCTTCTTCAGCGCAGATCCGGTGATCGGCCGCGATGTGACGCGCATTTTCAACTTCATCACTGGCTACGCCGAGCCGGCCGAGATCGAGGTGATGGCCGCCAGTCCGCAAGGCATCCGCACGCGCATCCTCGCCCATATCCGGGATGAGATCGCGCATGCAAAGGCCGGGCGCAAGGGCGCGATCTGGATGAAGCTGAACTCGCTGGTGGACGGGAGAATCATCGACGCTCTTTACGAGGCGAGCCAGGCGGGCGTCGAGATCGACCTGATTGTGCGCGGCATTTGCTGCTTGCGGCCTGGAATCGCCGGGCTCTCCGACAACATCCGCGCCAAAAGCATCGTCGGGCGCTTCCTCGAGCATGGGCGCATCTACTGCTTCGGTGCGGGACACGGCTTGCCCGCCCCGAAGGCTCTCGTCTATATCAGCTCCGCCGACATGATGCCCCGCAATCTGGACCGGCGCGTCGAGGTCATGGTGCCCATCATCAACCCGACGGTGCACGAGCAGATCATGGACCAGATCGTGGTTGCGAATCTGAAGGACAACCAGCAGAGCTGGCGTATTCTGAGGGACGGTTCGTCTGAGCGCATGCGACCTGCCAAGGGCGAGGAGCCGTTCAATGCGCACGAGTACTTCATGACCAACCCCAGTCTCTCGGGCCGCGGACAGTCGCTGAAAGACAGCTTCCCGCGTCGGTTCAGTCTCGCCCAGGAGAATTAACACTGGGGCCGGTGCCGACTCGGATCGGCGTAACGGTTCTGCTTCAATCGCGAGCAAGGCGGCGCAGCCGGGTCGTGTTGCTTGCGAGCCCGTTTCTGGTGTCTGATCGCGAAATTCGTCTCGGCGCACGGCAAGCGAGGAGCGGATTTCGCGAATCTGAAGGATACTGGCCAAGCCAATGGTTCCAGCGTGACCAACATCGCGAAGTCCGCCTTATCAACCACACGAGAGCCATGCTGCGGACGTCTCGATCATCACATGGGCCTGGGATAGCCGAGAGGAACGGCGTGCCGCGCGAAACCAGCGAGCCATTCGGACGCGCCGGCGAACTGGAGCCTATCGGTGTCGTCGACATCGGATCGAACTCGGTGCGCCTGGTCATCTACGAGGGCGCGGTGAGGAGCCCCACGCCGATCTTCAACGAGAAGGTGCTGTGCGGCCTCGGCCGGCAGGTCGGGTCGACTGGCCACCTCGGCAAGGAGAGCGTCGAATGTGCGCTCGAGGCCTTGCGCAGGTTCAACGCCATTGCCCGCATCCTGAGGGTCAAGAACATCTGGGCAATCGCAACCGCAGCCTGCCGGGACGCCTCGGACGGCGCGGATTTCATTGCCCGCGGCGAGCGGGCGCTCGGAGCCAAGATCCAGGTGCTGTCCGGGCAGCGCGAGGCGGAGTTGGCCGCCAACGGCATCATGATGGGGTTCCGGTCGCCCGACGGCTTTGCCGGCGATCTCGGCGGCGGCAGCCTGGAGGTCCTCGAGGTGCGGGGCGAGGCCCTGCGCCAGTCCGTCACCCTTCCCCTTGGCGGCCTGCGGTTGCTCGACGCCTCCGATGGCAAGATCGACGATGCCATCGATATCGCGGACGACCAGATCGGCCGCGTCGCCTGGCTCGAGAGCGGGCGTGACCGCCCCTTCTACGCCGTCGGGGGCACATGGCGCGCCATCGCCAAGCTGCATATGGAGGGCACCAAGTATCCGCTGCGTGTCATGCACGGCTACACCATGCCAACCGAGGACGTGATCGACTTCTGCGAGGACATCCGCAGGGCGAAGAAACTCTCCGCCATGCCGGGCATTGAAGACATCTCGCGCCCCCGCCGGGAGGTTCTGCCGTACGGGGCCCTGGTGCTGGAGCGACTGCTCAAGAAGCTTGCGCCGAGTGCCGTCCACTTCTCGGTGTTCGGCATCCGCGAGGGCCTCGTGTACAGCCTGCTGTCGGAGACCGAGCGCAGGAAGGACCCGCTCATCACATTCTGCGCGTCCTACGCCAAACTGCGCTCCCGATCAGCCGAGCACGCGCGCGAGCTGTGCACCTGGACGGACGCGCTGTTCGAAGGGCCGGGACCAAAGGAGACGGAGGAAGAGCGGCGGCTGCGCCACGCTGCATGCCTGCTCTCGGACATCAGCTGGCGCGCTCATCCCGACTATCGCGGCGAGCAGAGCCTCAACCTGATCGCCCACGCCGCGCTCGGCGGCATCGACCATCCGGGCCGCGTCTTCATGGCGCTCACAAGCTACTTCCGGCATACCGGCACCGGCAGCGATGGGGAGGAGGAAGGAAAGGACGAGTTGTCGGAGCGCCTGAAGGCGGTTGTGCCCAAGAAACTCTACCGACGTGCCCGCATCATCGGCGCGGCGATCCGCGCCGCGCACATGCTGTCGATCGGGCGGCCCGGCATCATCGACGAGACGCCGCTGTCCTACGAGCGCAACAGGCTTGTCCTGACCATTCCCAAGGCCTACGCGGCGCTCGACGGGGAGCGTTTGCGTCGCCGTTTCAGCGCCCTTGCCGCGCTGCTCGAGCGCGAGCCCGAGATTCGCGCCAAACAGTGATCTCCCCAGCAGCCCAACGAGATACCCGCACGGCCTCCGCCGGCGACTGGCGTTGCCGGCTCTGTGCACAACAACCCGGCGCCTGACGTACCCGATACGGATTGGCCAATGCCCGCCATGATCCTACATTAGCATGTCAAGTGGCAGCCGGGCTGGATGGGCTTACGAGATGGCCGAGGACCCCTACAAGGTGCTGGGTGTGGCACGCGATGCCCCCGACGAGGAGATTCGCCGGGTGTACCGCAAGCTGGCCAAGGAGCTGCATCCCGATCTCAATCCGGGAAACCGGGCGTCTGCTGAGGAACGCTTCAAGAAGGTGTCGGCCGCCTACGAGATCGTCGGCGACCCGGTGAAGCGCAAGCAGTACGACCGCGGCGAGATCGACGCCAACGGCGAGCAGCGCCGCGGCTATCAGCGCGCCCACGCCGGGGGCGCCCGTACTGGCGCTGGCCGGCGGGGCGATGAGTACGGCGGTTTCGGCGACGTATTTTCCGACCTTTTCGGGGGGGCCGGACGCTGGCGTTGGGGAGAGGGCGACAGCCCGTTCGCCGCACGCGGCCAGGATGTGCGCTACACGCTCGAAATCGACTTTCTGGAAGCCGCTGCCGGTGCCAAGAAGCGCGTGACGATGCCGGACGGCGGCGCCCTCGACCTGAGCATCCCGGAAGGCGTGTCGGACGGCCAGGTGCTGCGCCTCAAGGGCAAGGGCTCCCCGGGCGCCCGCGGCAGCGAGGCAGGCGACGCACTCGTCGAGATCAAGGTCAGGCAGCACCCGCAATTCAAGCGGATTGGCGACGACATCACCCTTGAGCTGCCCATCACCATCGATGAGGCTGTGCTTGGAGCCAAGATCGAGGTGCCGACCGTCTCCGGCCGGGTGCAGCTGAGCATCCCCAAGGGGACGAGTTCGGGCCGCGTCTTCCGGCTGAAGGGCAAGGGCGTGCGCAACTCCGCCAGCAATCGCGCCGGCGATCAGCTGGTAACGGTGCGCATCGTGCTGCCCGACGCGGTCGACGATAAGCTCGCCTATTTCATGTCGGAGTGGCGACAGTCGCACCGCTACAACCCGGGGCGATCGTAGGCTCTCCCCGGCTTCCCGCCGGCCGTTCCAGGGGCTTTCCGTCTGCTTCAGGCAGTCCCCCGCAGCCCCGAGCTTTGCGAGGATGCGGACGCCGGTTTTCAACCTTCGTCACGGACCCGTGACAGGGCCTTTTCGCCAGTCCGCCCCCTACCGATATTAGTGCTACGAGGCGCGTGCGGCGCAGAACTGCATGCTGCAACCGCGAAGACAAGGAACGAACGACAACATGGAGGCCCCGCTTTACCGGCGAGTGGAACGAACGATGGCTCGGTCGACGCGAATGGTGTTCATCGGTGGTGCGTTGATGCTCGCACTGCTGATCGCCGTCATCAATTCGGTCAGTGCCGACTCTGTCTCGTGGAGCATGGCGAATCATCCAGTCTACGCGCCGAACAGCTAGTCTAGAGCACATCCGTTTTCAATGGAATCGCTGGGGATTCCCAAATCAGTCGCGATCTGATTCAAGCTGCATGCTGGAGGCGAAGGCCAGCATGCATGGCTCGACCCTATTCGCTCGATCTGCGGGAGCGCGTCGTGGTGCAGGTGGC
>JBFWRV010000057.1:0-43470 GCA_050248715.1 Hyphomicrobiaceae bacterium
CGCGCGCAATGACGCCCTTGTCCAGGACAATCGTCGCATCGGGAATAGGCTCGCGGCCTGAGCCGTCGATCAGAAGCCCTCCCTTCAATATGATGGCCACAGCGTTCGGTCCTTCTTCAAACTTGATCTTGCAAAGCCTGTTCGCTCTTCAGCCGCCTCTGCTTCGGCCGTCCTCTCGGGGAGGGGCTTGCGATGCCGCACTCACTGCTCGCGTGGAGGCGCCATCCTTCCGGCCGCCGCGCGTCCACCCTTGACGACCAAGGCGATGCGGGCCGGCTCCAGCAGAATCTCGATGTTCGCCAGCGGGTCTCCGTCGAGCAGCAGCAGGTCTGCGGCCTTTCCCACCTCGATGATGCCGATTTGCTGCTGGCGCTTGAGCACGCGGGAGGCAACCGAAGTCGCCGCGCACAGGGCCTCCATCGGCGAGAGCCCCGCTTTGACCAAGTGCACGATCTCGCGCGCGTTGCTGCCCTGCGGATATCGGTTTCCGATATCGCCTCCTGCGGCGATCGGCACGCCCGCCTCTCGCGCCCGCCGGAGGCTGTCCAGCCATAACGGCTCGTTGACCGCCATCTCTTCGCGCTGCTTCGGCAGCAGATTGAGGGTGCTGCCGAGCTCCAATACGCTGAAGAGCGTGCAGAGCGTCGGTACGAGAATTGCGTTCGACCGCTTGAAGAGAGCAATCGTCTCGTCGTCCATGCGTGTTCCATGCTCGACCGTGTCGACACCCGCGCGCAACGCGAAGCGCACGGCGTCGTAAGATTGGGCGTGGACGGCCACCGTGCGGCCCCAGCGATGCGCCTCCTCGACCGCGACCCTGATCTCCTCCTCCGAGAAGGTCGTCATCCATGTCCAAGCATACGGGCCAACCTCCACGCCCGACGCCGCCAGCTTGATGTTGTCGACGCCCGCACGGATCTGTCGCCGCACCTCGCGCCTGATCGCGTCCGGGCCGTCCACGAGCTTGCCCAGGCCATGCGATGCTTGCCAATGCGGCGGCAGGGTATCGCCCAGTCCGCCCGTCGAGCAAATGATCGAGCCCGACGCCACGACCGTAGGTCCTGGAACTTTGCCTTCGGCGATCGCATCGCGTACAGCCACCGCGACGTTCCCGATCGTGCCGACATCCCGGATGGCCGTATAGCCTGCATTCAGCACGCGCTCGGCATTGCGTACGGCATTTATCGTCGCCGTCTCGATGCTGCAGCGATCTATCGCGTCCAGGCTGCGGAAGCCGGAATAGACCAGATGCGCGTGCGCGTCGATCAGGCCGGGGAGGAGGGTAAGGTTGGCGCCGTCCAGCACCGCGTCCGCCGACGGCCTTGCGTCGACATGGCCGACCGAAACAATCTTGCCGTCGCGAACCGCCACATGCGCCCGGTCGACCGGCGGGCCGCCGCGGCCGTCGATCAGCCGGACGTTCGTTATGACCGTCGTTCTAGAGGGCGTAGCCAATTCTGCGAGCGAGCGACCGTCCACAGGGAAACTCCTTCACGGCGGCACCAGCTAGTGCCGCATTGATGGACGACGGCCTGCTACCGGAGGATGCCGCGTCGGATTGAGCCATCGTGTTTCCTCCTAGTCAAGTATCTTGACAGGCATCCGCCCGTCATGAGTCATGAGACGCCTCGGTGCCACGCCGGATGATCCTCGCGCCGTACGAATGCGCTTATCACTACAACATCCCGACGGACCTTGCCCGCCGCGAATTGTGAATCCAAACTGCAGATGACCGCTTCTGTCCCGATGAGCGCACACGATGGCGCCGCGGACATGAGCAAAGCGATAGGAGATGAGGACCATGAAACTGCTCGATACCCTGCTGAGGGGCGGAAAGGCGGTCCTTCAGGACGGGTCGATCCTCGAGGCCGACATCGGCATCGCCGGTGGCCGCATCGCGGCGATAGCAGCACCGGGGACGCTGACGGGTGAGACTCTGGTCGACGTCAAAGGCCTCCTCATCATGCCGGGGGTCGTTGATGCCCACATCCACCTCGGGCACGGCAGCGACATCACCCGGCCGCGTGTCGCCCGCGATGCCGAGACCGAATCGGCTGCCGCCGCGGCCGGTGGCGTAACGACCTTCCTATCCTATGTGGTTTCCAGCGAGCCGTACAAGCCGGCCATGTTCGATCAGGTCCGCACCGTCACGGCCGCAGGCAGCCGCGTCGATTTCGGCCTGCACCTCGTCATCTCGACCGAGGAGCAGCTGGCGGACGTGCCCATCTACGCGAAGGAGTATGGCGTGCCCTCCTTCAAGCTCTTCATGTACAGCCGATGCGGCGAGGGGGCCCGCCTCGGGATGCCAGACATCGACGATGGGTTCCTGTTCCGGTTGGCCGAGGCCGTTGTCCGATCCCAAGGTACGCTCTGTCCCCACTGCGAGAACATCGAGGTCGCCAGGGTCCTGGGCAGCCGGCTCATGGCAGCGGACCCCGAAGGCACAGGTGGCTTGGCAGCCTGGAACGGGTCGCGACCGCCTTTTGTCGAGGCCGAAGCGGTCCATCGCGTGGCGACGCTCGCCCGTCAGGCGGGGGCGCCGGTGTACATGGTGCACTGCACCTCCGCAGCAGCTCTCAATGCCGCTCTCGCGCAACGTGAGCTCGGCACGGATCTGACCGTCGAGACATGCACGCACTACCTGACGCATACGATCGACTGGAAGGGCGGCGACATCGGCAAGGTCGGCCCCCCCATCCGGGAAGCGGCCGACAAGGAGGCCCTGTGGGCGGCCTTGCTGGCCGGCAAGATCGATGTCGTCGCCACGGACCATGTGCACCGACCGGTGAAGGCGAAGGCCGGCGGCATCTGGAAGGCCTCGCCCGGCTTCCCGGGACTGGAGACCCTACTGCCCGTCCTGCTCAGCGAAGGGCATCACAAGCGCGCCATGCCCTTGCACCTGATCGCCCAGGTGTTGAGCACCAACCCCGCGCGCGCCATGGGTTGCCAGGCCAAGGGCGCCATCGCCGTCGGTCAGGACGCCGACTTCGCCATTGTCGACCTTAACCGGACGTGGACCGCGGACAGCGCCAGCATGCACTCCGATGCCGGTTTCTCGATCTACGACGGATGGCAATTCAAGGGGAAGGTCATCCACACCATGGTGCGCGGCAGATTCGTCTATCGGGACGAGCAACTGTGCGCCGACGCGATCGGACACGGACAATACATCCGACGCAGCATCGCTCCGCGAACGCGCCGCTGACCTGGAGCAGATTCCGATCAAGTCGAGTCGGAAGCATCGCGTGGGGCACTTTCTTGCCATCCCGGCCGTAGCGCAAGGCGCGCAGGGCCGGGACGCAGGGCCATGAGCACCGTTGCTCGCCGCAACCCTGGGTCCTGGAAATTTGCATTCGGCGAATTCCGGGATGACGGCAGAGTTGTTCGGAAAGGGTTCCAGGCGCGGAAAGCGCGCTGCCTCCCGGCTTGAGGGGGCGGATGGGCGAGGCGAGTGAGGGTAGCGTGCCCGTCGAGGGCGGAATGCGTGGAGGCGAAGCCGCCTCGCAGGACCAGCCCTCTCAGCGCACGCAGCGAAGCGCGGCAGCCAGTGCCGTGAGGTCTGGTGCACGGTCCAAGTCGTGGACGGCCTCCACGATCCGATCCGGCGCCCCGTTGCGCAGCGCGCGGCGGGCGCAGTCGAGGAACTTGCCGAGCACCTCGCCGTCCGCGAACGGCCGACCGAGCGTGCCCCGGACATCATCGACTTCGGCCGAGAGCCTGCCGCCCGAGCGCGTGGCCACGTTGAGGCGCGCGCCGTAGCGGCGAGGGAAGTCGCCATCCGCCATCGGCTTCCACGTCACACGCGCCCCCGACGCGCAGACCTCGTCCCGCGTCGGACCCTCGAAGGTCTCGATCGTCACGGCTCCGTCAACCAGGAACGCGCCCAGGGCGTAAGGGAGGCTGAATTTCGCCTGGTAGGCCGAGGCAGGTCGGAGCTTTTCTGCCCAGGGCTCACAGATCAGCGACTCCTCGCCGAGAGGCACTTCGCATTCGATTGCAGCGACGTCGTCCGCGTCCAGCCCGCGACCGAGCAGGCTCTCGAGGCACTCGATGAACGGCTGGATATAGTGGCAGGAGGCGCGCATCTTCAGCGCCGCCTCGCGCAAATGCCAGTGCTTGCCGAGCGTCTCCAGGTGGCCGCACAGCCGTGCTGGCGCGTCCGCGTCATCGGTGTAGGACTTGTAGAAGCCATGCGGGCCTTCGAGGATGCTCGCCGGCCCCGTCATTCCCGCCTCGGCCAGGCGCGCGGCAAAGAGCCCCGCGTGAGCCGCCCAGCCGGTGTGCAAGGCTTTCACCGTCGCCCCCTCGCGCACGAACTCGAAGACGCCGCTCGCCTGGCTGCCGGCAATGCCCAGTGCGTTCGTCATCGATCGGCTGTCCAGCCCCAGGGCGAGACCTGCGGTGAGCGCGCCGGCGAACGGTCCGCCGACCGCAGTGAACTGGAAGCCGCGCTTCGAGAATGCGCCGGGCGCAGCGAGCCCCATCCGCACGAACATCTCCCAGCCCAGGATGAAGGCTCGAAGCAGGCTGGCGCCGGATGCTGTCATCGCCTCGCAGGCGGCAAGCGCAACCGGTGCCACGACCGATCCACCATGAGTGATGGAAGCGGTGTGCGTGCCGTCGTATTCGAGCGAGTGCATGAGCGCGCCGTTGCGCAGCACCGCCGCCGCCGCCGGCACAGGCGCAGCGAAGCCGAGCGCGGTGGCGTTGCCGCCATCGCCGAATTGGGACGCGATCGCCGCCAACGCACGGTTTCGGGGCAGCGTTGCCGCGACGAGGCCGACGCCGAGCTGATCGAGGATGTGCGTCTTGGCAACCGCGACAATCTCAGGCGGGATGTCGGCGAAGCGGATCGCGCAGGCGCGCTCGGCCGCCACCCGGGCAAGGGCCGCAGGACGAGCCACCCGCCCGCCTCCGACCGCAGTGGTCGGCCTCTCGTGCTCGCCTTCCGGCATCGCTGCCCAGTCCGTCAGGCGAGGTTCTTGTAAAGATCGGGCCGGCGATCGCGCCACCAGGGCAGGCTCTTCTGCGCCGCCGCGACCTCGTCCAGATTGAGCTCCTGCACCAGGAGCTGGGGCTCATCGGAGCCCGCAAGCGCCATCACCTCAGCGCCGACCGGGCTCACGATCATGCTCTTGCCCATGTGGCGACGCCCCTTCTCGTCGCCGGCGCGATTGACGGCAACGACGAACACGCCGTTCTCGTAGGCGCGACATTGCAGCGGCAGCTCCCAGGTATTGCCGCGCAGCGCCGTTTCGCCGTAGGTCGCGGCGCAGATGGGCATGAAGAGGATCTCTGCCCCTTGCAGCGCGAGCGCGCGCGAGCCCTCGGGGAACTTGCGGTCGTAGCAGATCTGGACGCCGACGCGCACCCCATCCATCTCGAAGATCGGCAGCCCGTCGCCGGGCGTGAAATAGAACTTCTCATATGAACCCGTCCCGCCCTTCATCTTGGAGGGAAGGATCGCCGGAATGTGGATCTT
This sequence comes from Hyphomicrobiaceae bacterium, assembly GCA_050248715.1. Classification (GTDB taxonomy): domain Bacteria; phylum Pseudomonadota; class Alphaproteobacteria; order Rhizobiales; family Hyphomicrobiaceae; genus AWTP1-13. Next base: position 5,483 of record JBFWRV010000057.1, read on the forward strand.
GCGATAGGTGCCGACGTGGCGCCCCGAACGGTCGAAAATTGCGGTCGAGTTGTAGAAATACTGTCCGGCCTTCTCCCCGTACGGAAAGACGAGTGCCACTCCGGCGCGGCGCGCGGTCTCAAAGAGCGGGTCCGTGACCGGGCTCGGCAATTTGAGAAAGAAGTGCTCATAGTCCTGCCGGAGCTGATTGGGAAAGAATGGGGTCAGGAACAGCTCCGAGAAACAGATGATCTCGGCGCCCTGCTCCGCGGCATCCCTGACCATCCGGCACGCGACCTCGACTCCAGGCGCCATGTCCTCGGTCAGCACCGGTCCCGTCTGGGCCGCCGCGACCTTGATCGTCCGTGCCATGTCATTCTCCTTCGTATACGGCTCGCGATTGTCCCTTCCGGAAAGAGGCGCCGTCTCGAACTACCGGCAGGTGCAAGCCCGCGTCGGCGCATTGTGCCGGCCAGGCGCTATCGGCCGAGATAGGAGGCGAGCACCTCCGGATTGTTGATCAGGTCCCTGGCGGGGCCTCCATAGGCGATCACGCCGTCCTTCAGCACATGCGCGTACTCGGCCACGGCCGCGGCAACGCCGACGTTCTGCTCGACCAGAAGGATGGTCAACCCCCGCTCGCGCAGCCGCAGGATGGCGTCGATGACCACATCCACCATTCGCGGCGAGAGCCCCACCGAGGGCTCGTCCATCAGCAGGAGCTTCGCGCGCGACATCAGAGCGCGGCCGATCGACAGCTGGGTCTGCTCGCCGCCACTCATGCTTCCCGCCCGCCGTGTCCGCCGCTCGCGCAGCGCCGGAAACAGGTCGAACACCTCTGCCATGTCCTTGCGGATTTCCTTCAAGTTCGTGCGCGTGGCAGCGCCGAGCTCGAGGTTGTCCTCTACCGACATGTCGGCGAACACTTCGCGGCCCTGGGGCACCTGCACGATGCCGCGCCGGACCATCAGATGCGCGCGCTGCCCGGCTGTCTCCTCGTTCAGGAAGCGCACCGACCCGCTCTTGGGCGCGACGAGACCGCACAAGGCGTTCAGCAGGGTGCTCTTGCCCGAGCCGTTGCCGCCGAGCAGGGCGACGACGGAGCGCTCGTTCACCGAGAACGAGACGTCGCGGAGCACCTCCGTCACATCGTACCAGACATTAAGATGCCGCACGTCCAGCATCGATCTGCTTTCCCAGATAGGCCTCGATCACCGCAGGGTCCTGACGGATCTCGTCCGGCCGGCCCTCGGCGATCTTTTGGCCGGAATTGAGCACGACGACGCGATCCGAAACCCCCATGACCAGCCGGATCACGTGCTCGATCATCACGAGCGTCACCCCTTTCTCGTCGCGGATGCGGCGCAGAAGTTGGTCCAACTCGGCAACGCGGTTGATGCTCAGCCCTACCGCCGGCTCGTCGAGCAGCACGATCTTGGGATCGCCGATGAGAGTGCGTGCGATCTCGATGATGCGGCGCTGTCCGAAGGACAGCGCGTTGCCCGGCCGGTCGGCAAATCCGCCGAACCCGACGAAGTCCAGAGCCTCGCGGGCGCGCGCGGCCAACTCCGCCTCCTCTTCGCGCATGCGCTTCGTGCGGAGCGCTGCATCGAAGAGGTTGGCGCTGCTGCGCAGGTGCAGGCCCACCATCATGTTCTCGAGGATCGACATGCCCGCAAAGAGCTGGGATGTCTGAAACGTGCGGGCCAGGCCCATTCCGGCGATCTGGTTGGGCTTCTTGCCGGTGATCACCTGGTCGCCGAGGCGGACGTCACCCGTGTCGGGCCGGTTCAGGCCGCAGATGACGTTCAGGAGGGTCGTCTTGCCGGCGCCATTGGGCCCGATGATGCCGACGATCTCGCCTTCACGCATGGTTGTGGTGACGTCGTCGAGCGCGCGCACGCCGCCGAACGCGATCGAAACCTTGTCGACTGCGAGAATGTTCATACCCGCTCCGCTGCCGGACGCTCGCCGGGTGCTTCGTCCTTGACGGTGTTGTCTGCAGGCGCTTTGCGCTCGGGGTCTGGAAGATGCAGCTGCTCCTCCCAACCCGGCAGCCAGCGCTTCAAGAACACCACCAGCCCGTTCGGCTGGAACACCATGAAGCCGACGAGAAGAGCGCCGAAGACGATCTCCTGGGTCGATTTGAACTCGCGCAGAACCTCCATGAGGTAGACCAGAAGCGAGGCTCCGAGCACCGAGCCGATGACCGATCCGAGCCCTCCCACGACGATCATGGCCTTGTGAATGATCATCTGGAACAGATCGAACGTTTCCGGCGAAATGAAGCCGAGCAGGCCCGAATAGAGCGCACCTGCGGCACCGGCGTAGAAGCTCGAGAGTGCAAAGGCCATGGCCTTGTAGGTCAGCAGGTCAATGCCGAGCGATTGGGCGGCGATCTCGCCGTCGCGCACCGCGACGAAGGCCCGCCCGATGCGGGATCGCATGATCCGCCACGCGAACAGAAGCAGCACGATAGTGACGCCCCAGCTCAAGAAATAGACGCCGTAGTCCGGCTTGATGGACATCCACCCGAAGTCGGGTGGCGGAACGCGGAAGCCGCCGGCCCCGAAGGTCACCGACTCCCAGTGCCACAGCACCCACTGCGTCGCCTGTGCGAATGCGAGCGTGGCCAGCGCAAGGAAGATGCCGCTGAGCCGCAGCGCGGGGAACGCGAGCAGCGTGCCAATCACCATGGCGAGCACGGCGCCTACCGGCGCCGCAAGCCAGAACGACCAACCCAAGTGCACCTGCAGGAGCGCCGTGCCATAGGCGCCGATGCCGTAGATGGCCGCATTGGCAAAGGCAAGCTGCCCGGCAAAGCCGACCAGGATGTTCAGCCCCAATGCGAGGATGATGTAGAGCATCATCAGGTTGCCAACGAACAGCGTGTATTGGTTGGCAAACGCCGGCAGCACCAGGAGCCCACCGAACAGGAGGGCGAGAAAGCTGCGATTGCTGGCCAGAGCTCGGAGCGACATGTCAGATCTTCCGCAGCCCGCGAGGGCCCAGCAATCCCGTGGGCAGGAAGATCAATGCGAGCATGATGATGAGGAAGGCGACCACGTCCTGGATGCTCGAATGCAGATACCCTGCCGCCAGTTGCTCGGCGAGCCCGAGCAGCAGGCCGCCCAGGACGGCTCCGGGGATGCTGGTCAGCCCGCCCAGCACAGCTGCCGCCATGCCCTTGACGAACAGGACGAAGCCGACGTCAGGGTAGAGCAGCGTCAGCGGCGACATCAGCACGCCGGCCGCGCCGGCGACGGCGGCGCCGACGCCGAAAGTGTACATGTAGATTTGATCGATCCTGAGGCCGCACAGCGTGGCTGCCTTGGGGTTGCTGGCGGTAGCCTGCATCCATTTGCCCGCGCGCGTGCGCCTGAAGAAGACCCCAAGTCCGACCATCACCACGATCGCGGCGAGCAGAACCACGAGTTGTTGCGACATGATCATGATGTTGCCGAATTGGAGAGGCTCTGGAGAGACGATCGGGGGAAAGGCGAGGTAGTCGCCCTTGCCGCCCCAGAAGTGCCGCGCGATGCCTTTGAGGATGAACGAGACACCGATGGTGGCGACGAGCACGCTGGCGAGACCGTGCCTCAGAACCGAGCGGTAGGCGACGCGCTCGGTGATGATCCCTACGACGAAGGCGCCGGCGACCGCAAGCAGCAGGGAGGGAAGGTAGGGGATGCCGAACATCACGTAGCACGTGTAGGCCAGCATGCCCCCGACCATGAACAGCTCGCCGTGCGCCAGGTTCACAACCTCCGTCGATTTGTAGACGATGACGATACCGAGTGCGACGAGGGCGTAGAACGCCCCCGTCGTGATGCCGGTCGCCATCAAGTACGAGAACATCAGCATTGCCAATCCCTCGCGGCGAAGGCGTCGCGCTACTTCAGCGTGACCGTGCCGGCAAAGACAACATTGCTGTTATTCTCGAGCTTCACGAAGGCCGGGCTCTGGTTGCACTGGTGCTTGCCCTTGCAAGTGATCGGACCCGGATAGATCGAGCTCTTAAAGTTGTCGATGGTGTTGTAGGCCGCAAGGAACTTCTCGCGCGTGAGGTCCTTGCCCGCCGCATCGAGCACCTTAGCGAACACCTCGGCCGCAGCGACTCCCATCAGGTTAAAGACCGACAGCTCATCGTTGGGGAAGGCGTCCTTGAGGCGCTTGCGCCACTCGGCATACTGCGGGTTGTCGGGATGTCCGGGAACCGTCGTGATGGACACGAAGTTGCCAAGCGCCCCATTGATGCCGATCAGACCCTGCAGGGCGGGCAAATCCTGGATCGCTGTCTGCCCGACCCACAGCGGCTTGTAGCCGATCTTGATCGAATCACGGATCAGCACGGCAGCCGCCTTCGGGTAGCCGAGAAGCATGATGGCGTCGGCGCCGGCGGCCTTCAGCCGCAGCGCCTGCGCAGTCCCGTCGTTCTGATCGACGGTGACCTCTTCATCGGCGACCACCTGAAGGCCGCGAGCCTTGAAATCCTTGAGCATCGGCTCGTAGCGCGCCCGGCCCCAGGCATCGTGCTGGGCCACGATGGCGAGCTTCTTGGCGCCGCGGTCGAGGGCCCACTGGATTTGGGCGCGACTCTCGATCGATGCCGTGAGCTGCGTGGTGTAGATGTTCGTTGCCGGCGGGTCGACGATGCCGTCGGCGACGGCCGCAAACACGTGGAAGGGTACGCCGGCCTTCTCAATCTCCGGACGCGCCGCGAGCGTCGGATTGGAGCACGCGCCGCCGATGATGCCGAACACCTTGTGCTGGTGCACGAGCTTCTTGACTGCGGCGATGGCGCCTTCCGGCTTGCACAGGTCGTCCTCCCGGACGAGCACCAGCTTGCGCCCGTGGATGCCGCCCTGTTCGTTGAGCTTGTTGAAAAAGACCTCGACCCCGTTCATGGAGAGCTTGCCGTACATGTAAACTGGGCCGGTGAGCGGCCCGAAGGTGCCCACCCTTATCTCCGTGGCGGTAACCCCATCGACATCGGCGGCCTCTGCGCCGCCCATGGCTATTGCAGCCGTCATGGCAACGGCGGCGCAAACGGTAGTTCCTAGTCGTTTCATCGAGCGTCTCCTACCTTTGGCAACTTAATATTATGAGGGTCCCGTCAGCGCGCCGCAGACGCGACCGGCGACGCGCCATTCGCCTCCTCACGCGCCCGCACCGGCAGCCGCTCGAGTCTTTCGAGCGCGTCGGCGGTCGACATCACGTCGGCGTACTTCTCCGACATGTCGAAGAGATTCACGGCATGGGATACCTTGCTGCGATCGTAGACCGCGTCCCACGGCACCAGAGCCCTGAAGTTGTAGGCGAAGGCGTCGACGACGGAGCCGCGCACGCAGCCGCTGGTCGTGCAGCCCGTGACGACCAGGGTATCCACGCCAAGGTTGATGAGGTAGCTGGCGAGCGGCGTCCCGAAGAAGGCACTCGGATGCTTCTTGGGCAGCAGCACGTCGCCAGGCTGGGGCGCAACCGCGGTGGGGAACTGATAGCCCTTTTCAGGAATGGTCATGATGCTGGGCGTTTTCTCCGCCAGCCGGCCGTAGTCGAACTTCTCCTTCGGCGCCACGTAGGGGTAGAGCACGGGCCACCCTCGGGTGCGAAACAGCCCTAGCAACCGCTCGATGTTGGAGATTGCGCCCCAGGCGACATCACCGCAGCTCGTGGGAAACTCCTTGATCGCCTCCCAGAAGGGTCGCGGCACTGTCCCGGTCGTGCGGTACTGCACATCGATGATCAACAGACCTGGCCGCGTGCCGAGACCGGACGGCCCGCCGAAGCCCGCCGCGCGGTAGGCGCGCTGCTCCTCTTCGCTGATGAGGCCGTCCCAGGGTTTCGCCATATCGTCGGCTCCTTGCGGCAACTGACCCGAACGTACCCGGCGTGGTTCCTGTCACGCGATGGAGGTAACGGCCGAGCATCGACAGGCCCATGGAAGAGCCCATCGCAACGCCATGACAGCAGGAATTCCCGGCACGTGGCAAGCAGCATGATCGTCCGCTGCATCCCGGCCCCTGTCGAAGATCGGCATTGTATTGCGATTAGTGACTATCGGCAACCGGTTAAATGTGGATCGCCCCAGGGCGGGCCGGCGCTAATGTGCAGCTTACGAATTGAAATGACGACCGCATCTCAGGACGACCTGGGCGCGACAGCACGCGTGCAATCCGATGATAGGCGTTTGCGCTTCGACATATCCCGGCCTGATGGCAGGGGAGTGCGCGTTCCTCAGGATCCGGAACCGGCGGGCGCCACGACCCGGCTGGGTGCCTTGCGCCGGTTCGCATGTCCGAACTTCGCAGACGGGCGGACGATCTCGGCCAGAGCGCCCGCGATCGGTTCGAACTCGAACCGGATGCGGTGCTTGCCGGCGGGCACTTGAACGGCACGGAAAAGCACGTTCGCCTTGAGGACAGGAACGGGATGGTCATTCACGCTCGCGCGCCACCAGGGATGCCAGGCGCCGTTCAAAAGCACGAAGCCTGAGCGGATTGCCGTCACGTCGATATCGACAATCGTGTTCTCGAAGTGCGCGATCGTCGCCGTCCCTGCAGATCCCCTGTTCAAGGACACGGGGCGCAGGGGAGCCTCGGCGGGCTCCGTCTCGAGCAGCAGCGTCCGAGTCGGATCGAATTTCGGCCAGCGCCCTGTCGACATGAGACCGTCGAAGTCGGCCACCATCCAGTCGTCGACGAACATGACGCGTGGCAGGGCGCGCGGGTTCTCGTAGATGTAGGCATCCTTGGTGCGGGCGATCTGGATGAGATCACCCGGCTTCAGGTTTCTGTCGACCTGCTCGATGGGCACCGCGGAAGCGATATAGCGCAGGCCGAGCAGATCGGCGAGCAGCGAGCGGTAGGAGGGGAAGAGCGGCGTGAAATTCCGTTGATCCCAGCCGGCAATCGTGTCGCCCGCGCCGATCGCCTTGGAGACCGCCTCCATGCGCAGCGGATTGTAGCCGAGATCGTGGTCGAAGCCGTGGATGAGGCCCACGTTGGGCCAGGCGAATCCCAATCCCACCAGCTCGACGCGATCGCGCCGCGAGGTGGAAGAAGGCTGCTTGAGCCGGGCCTTCAGTAGAAGGATCGTTTCATTGTTGCCGTCGCGCTTCAGGAAATCATACCGCGTGGCGGACAGGGCGGTGGACTCGTTGGGCCCGTTGTTCAATCTGAGGTCGCCTGCCGCCAACGCTGCAAGCATGATCAGACATGGGAGCGCATGCCGGCGGCCGAAGCGCTGCACTACCCATGACGTGCCTGCTGCAGCCCCGACGAACACAGCCGCCGCCAGCATCGGCTTCAGCGCATCGCCGGCGTGACCTAGACGAAAGGCAATGGCGGCGCTGACAGCGAAAACCGACGCCACAATGCCGATCTCGGCACCGCGGCGAGACAAGGATGCGCGCGGCAGGCCCCCTTCGACCAGCCTGTGCACGAGGTAGCCCCCCACGATCGCCAGCAGCCCGCCGACAAGAAATGTCGCATCGGCAGGCCGACGAAAGAGGCCGACACCGGGCACAATGCGATAGATGGCATCGAACGCCGGCGTAAAGCCGCCGAGCGCGTACACGATCATGGCGAGCAGCGCGAGCGTGAAGAAGCGTATGTCGCGAGCCCAGGCGAGGGCCCGGACGACGCCGACGGTAAGAACCAGCAGCACGGGGATGATGCCGACATAGAGCTGGCCCATGTTCTGGGAGAGCGCCAGGTTCGTCGGATCCCAGGCGGGGCTGTAGGGCCCCCAGTACTCGACCGCGGAGTCGAGCGCGCCGTAGAGATCGCCAATGACCGTTGTCAGCAGCGAGGCCGGATGCAGCGACCCGCGAACGGCCTCCTGAAAGGCGATGGCCGGACGGTTGGAGCCCTCGACAAAGAGATAGGTCAAAATCACCGGCACCGAAGCAACGAGCAGGGTGGTAGCGGCTGCCGCGCCGAGCGGCGCGACGAGCCGACGCAGAGCGCGCCGGGGCTGGTCGTCCTCCAGAACGCGGCTGGCGAGGAACGCGACCAAAATGTAGCCAGCCAGCAGAGCCACCTGGTTCGGCTCCACGACCATGAGGCCGATGCAAAGGCCTGCGCCTGCGCCCCAGGCCGCGGACGACCGCTCCTGAGCGCGCGCAAGCAACCACAGGCAGATCGGAAGCAAGGCATAGCTCTGCACCTGTCCGATATGCTGGACGCGCCACGCGGCGGAAGCGCCAAACGCGAAGGCAAGGGCAGCAATGATGCCGCCTGCGGGATGCCATCCGCGATCGCGAAAGAACAGCAGGACCGCGCACCCGGCGCAGCCCAGCAGTCCGAAAACATACGCATCAACCGACGCAAAACTCGGCTCCGGGTTGACGTAGGCAAGCAATAGGGCGGGCGAGAAGATCAATGACTGCGGATCGGCGATCTGCGGCGATCCGGCGAAAACATTGGGCGCCCAGAACGGAGACTGCCCCGTATGCAACGCGTTTGCGAGAAATTGCAGCTGGGCGTGGAAGTGAGCCTTGGCATCGTATGGAATCGTGAACTCGCCGCCGAGCCATGGTGAGCACAATAAGACCCAGGCGATGCAGAACAAAAAGAAGGCCGCACAGTACAACCTGTGCGGATAACAATCGTGCATTGGTCTCAGGCCGTCGTCGTGGGCTTTGCGTGAATGCCCAGGCCTTCAGCCCCCCTTCCCTCGAAGCTCTCGAGCCGGCTGCCGCCAGCCGACCAGGCAATTGAGTACCATCGCGGATGAACGTAGCCTAAATGGATACGCAGACGATCCGCCATCTGTTGCGCAAAGGGTGAGTGATTGCGGCAACATTTGTGCCCTTTCGCCAGGAATCGCGTTTTGACCGTCGTTAAGACGGCCCAAACTGATCGACTGCGGAAATACTGATTATCGGCCGGGATGACCGGTTTCGTCGACCTTTCGGGCCACCCCGTTTGCGTCGGTCAGCGCGCGCCAGGGATGGCAAGCTGGAGGCGGCGCACCTCGGCGTTCATGACATTGCCGTTCACGGCGACAAGCGCCGCCATCGCGTAGGTTCCAGGCGGCAAGCGGTCTTTCAGATCGACCGAGAACCGCGCATCGGGGCCGGGTGACGCGGTGCCTGCGGGGGCCGTGCACATGAAGAGTGCGAGGCTAGCCTAAAGCATTATGCTCGGTTGCAGCGCACCATGGGCGACGCCTCGCTCAACCATGCCCCAGAAACCTTGGCGGGTTGTTGGAATACCAGCCCCATCTCTGTAACGTGGCGGGAAACCTTGCCGGCGCCGGCAAGGGACAAAGCCACATGGGAGACACGGAAATGCCCGAACGCGCCGACCTGCCTCCGGAATATCGCCATATCGACGAGCAGCCGTGGGAAACGCTGCGGTGGCCCGGCCAGGAAAGCAAGATGATGTATCATCCGCGGCCGGAGCGCCCGACTGAGCCCAACGCCGGTCTCGTTCGCTACGAGCCGGGCTCACATCATCCTCGACACCGGCACGACTTCGCCCAGGTCTGGTACATCCTCGAGGGCGAGTTCAAGATCGGCGACAAGCAATACGGCCCCGGCACCATGGTTTTTCATCCGGACCCGCATTTCGAGGAGCCGCTTTCGACAGAGACCGGTGGATTGATGCTGTTCGTACAGTACCCGGGTCCCACCACGGGAGGCCGGCCCATCTATGACGGCCGCTTCAACATGAAGGCGCGGCGTCCGGTCGAGGAAGAGACCGTCGACGTCTAATCGGACCTCGGCGACGCCATAGCGGCGCGCGGCAGCTTCCCTCGCCGCCGCTGGCGCCATTGGCCGATGCCCACTTCACCCGGTAGCTGTTGCCGGTCTGTGCGCACGCAGAAAGGTGCGAATATGGCGCACCGCCAGGGGGACACGTTCCCTTGGCTCCTTCCAGGGGAACAGGCTCGCTTGCGCATTCGGCGCCAGCAGCGCGGACTCCATGGCTACCGCATACGGATGCGCCGGGATGTCGTCGGGAAGCACCAGGATGGGCGTTTGGCAGGCGCGCACGAAATCGCGCGTCACGGTGAACACGAAGTCCGCATTAGCGCGGTACATAGTGCTCAGGAATGCATCGATCATCGTCATCGTGACATCGGGCCGGCGGGCGCATAGCGGCGGACCCCACGCCTTGATGTTGTTCTGGTAAAAGAGATCTGGCACCTCGGGGCGGAAGCCACTGGGCTGGGCCAGCACGGCGGCAACGATGCGATCGGGCGCTCGACGCAGCAGGTTCCAGATGAAGGGCCCGCCGATGCAGAAGCCCATCACCAGAAATTTGTCGATGCCCAGATGGTCCATCAGGCCGAGCTGGTCGTCGGCGTAGGCGTCCCAGGGACGCTCGGTCTCGACCGGGCCGGAGGACTGCCCGCCATTGGCGTTGCGCAGATCCATCGCGATGCAGCGATACTCGCGCTTGAACTCCTCGATCGCATTGAAGGGTGCGGTCGTCGCGAAGAAAGAGAGCGTGGAGTTCAATCCGCCGCCGGGAATGAGAAGCAGCGGGAAGCCGGAGCCGGCCTCCTGGTAGTGGATGTGGACGGGACCCTTTTCGTAGACCGGCATCGCGCGTCTCCCATTTCAGCGAAGTATCAGGCTTGGCCGCGGTCTCATCCAGCCGTGCTCGCAAACAAGCATCATCGAGGCTGCCGAGGCGTCGCGGCCCCCTCCCATCGCAAGCCGGCGCTGGACGGGCCGCTTCCTCTTTGGATTTCGATGCTGCTAACGTGGCCTGCGGCGCCCACCGCGGGCGAGTGCAAGAAGAAAGGGAACGGGGAAATGTCCATCTTGGCGATCGGCGGAGCAGGGTTCATCGGGCGGCGCATGATCCCAATCCTAGTGGCGGCGGGCCACGACGTCACCTGCATGGACATCGATGCCGCCGGCGCGACGGCCGCGTTCGCCCGGCTCGGCGACAAGGTGAAGGTGGTGCGCGGGGACGTGACCCAGTTCGACGACGTCATCGGCGCGACCCAGGAGTCGCGCGCCGAGCGGCTGATCAACCTCTCCTACTTCATCGGCGAGCTTCCGCCCCACACGGCGTTCAAGCTCGACATCCAGGGCATGGACAACTGCTTCGAGGCAGCCCGGCGCTGCGGCGTCAAGCATACGGTCTTCGCCAGCTCGGTTGCCGTCAGCGGCCAGCAGTCCCTTTTTGGCGAGCGTCTCGTCGACGAGACCGACGAGCGCCGCGGCGAGACGCAGTACGCCCTCAACAAGATCATCAACGAGTGGCAGGCCCACGACTATCGCCGCGCCTACGGCATGACGATTACCTGCATTCGCCCCGCCAATGTGACCGGCCCCGACAAGAAGTTCGGCTCGATCGATCATGTGAATTGCATGTGCCAGCCGGCGCGCGGGCAGTCCGTCACTTTCCCCCATGCCGATGCAATGCGCTGCGTGATCCACGTCGAGGACATGGCGGAAGCATTCGCGCGCGTGCTGCTCGCCGACAAGCCGAAGCACACGACCTACAACTCCGGCGGCACGACGCTCAGCCTGGGCGAGCTGGCCGCTCTGGTCCGCGAGTTCTTGCCCGATGCCGACATCCGCTTCACGGCGGAGACAGGCGGGCGCGCGATCTCCGGAAACTTCCTGATCGACAACCGCCGCCTAATCGAGGAGTTCGGCATGCAATACAGGCCCCTGCGGCAGCGGGTGAGGGAAGTCATCAACGATATTCGCGTCGGCGAAGGCCGCCCCCCGGTCGCGTAGGGCCTACCCCCGCGGTCGTCCCTCTGGTCGGAAGCTGATCATGAGTCCGGTCGACGGCGATTGGCGGGGCTGGCGTACGGCACGCGTTTGGTGCGGGCCCCAGCTGACACGGCTTGAATGGGTCCCAGGCGGCGATCCTTCGCGTCGTGGCCCGCACCGGACGCTGCCTGTCATCATCTTTTGAACAAATAAGTGACCAACCAAGCGGTCGAATTTTCTCGTTCCGAATCCGGCAGAATCTTGGTGACCTGCCCCCGCTTCTTCGGGCCACGTTTACTTGAGAACTCCGCCCGTCAACCAGTTGGGACACGATGAACACAAACTGTGAACTAGAATTTGCCGTACCCCCTCCCCTCAAGCGCCAGCGCGCTGGAATTGGAGCGAGCCTCGGGGGGAATACCAACGGCCACGCCTTTCCCGGCCACGCCCTCCGGCCTCGTCATTTCCACCTTTACGGTATCACCGGGCTCTAAGCCAGAAGCCTCTGTAGCTGGCATCTCGACAACTTGGCCGTTGCGCTGGCGAACTATGGTATAGGACAATGTCGGTTGCGCGCCTGGCCTGCCTAAGAGCGGCGCGATCGTTTGGCTCTCCTGCAACAGCGTTTCGGCCGTGTCCATCCGTCGCCCGAGCTCCACCAGTTTCTGCTGCGCGATCCGGAGCTCAGTGGCCGTCTCGGTGCTGCGTTTGCTGCGCAGCTCCAATATAGCGACATCGGTGCGGCTCATCTCTTGACGTGCCTTCATCAGATTGCTTTCGAGTCGCAGACGGTCCCCCAGCAATTGCGCTTCTGAGCGTTCCAAAATGTTCTGACGCGTTACAGTTGATAGGCCTCTGTCGACCATGCCTTTGATATCTTTTAATTCTTTGTTTATGGAAGCGACCTGCCGATCGTGGACAACAATCTGCGCGCTCACCGAGTCGACTTCATTCTGCATTTGGTCCTTGAGTTTTTGTAATGCAGTTATTTGATTGTTGAACGCCTGCGTGCGCGTCACGTGAATAAGTTCTTCCTGCGAAAGTAGCAACCCGATGTTGATTTCCGAGGCACGCTCCAGCAGAGCAGACGGCATTGTGACCGTGCTATCGCCCTTGAGTTCTGCCGAGAGGCGTGCGATGCGAGCAAGCTGCGCGTCCATCTCCATGGAAAAGAGCTGCAGCTCGCCGCGCGTCGCAATCGTTTCGCGCTCCAGCCGCAACAGCCCTTGTTCAATGGTCCGCTGGTGGCCGCCGGCAATTGCAACTGCCTGCAGCACTGTCAAACCGGGCCGGTACGGATATTCACCAGCCCGCTCGACGTGTCCGGTGACATAGAACGGCCGATGCTGGACGATCTCGACAGAGATGTCGGGGACCGTTGCAAAACCCATGCGCTCCTGCAGCTTTTGACCAATTTGCGCTGCCAGCTCGGTTGTGGTCATGCCGGTTGCAGGGATCTCCCCTACCAGTGGCACAGCGAGCCGTCCCGCAATATTGACCATATATTCCGCATTGAGGGCCTTCCACTCGAAGACCTCGTCGCGCGAGGGGCGCCATTCGTGAACGCTCAGTCGCAGCTTGTCCTGGGGACCAAGACGATACTCGCTCGTTGCTGCGACCTCTTCGCCCAAACTTTGCCTCACGGGCAACAATGCAGCTGCGAAGGCGAGCCCCGCAAACAGCATGTATAGGGAGCGATAAAATTGCTTCCTGTGCAGCCGTCTAACGTCCGCCCAACGCAACAACAACATTGTCAAGGTAGGCCGGCTGGCAACAATTGACCGCCCTGCAACCGCCCTGTCCATTTCATGCCCCTCCAAGTGGTACCCTGGCATGTCAGCCCCTAGAGCTCGAGCACGTACTCTGGCTCGACCCGACCGCGTAGCACGTGATAGCCAGCGATCAAATTGCCTCTCAACCTGCCGCGACGATCGATCCATGGTTCGGGCCGAACGCTCTTTGCAAGGTTGGCAGCAATGTTTCGGCCCATGAGCCCTGCAGCCATCGCCAGCGTCACTGATCCCTTCCGTAGGAGATAGATCGGATTGACGATCTGCGAGTAGCCGAAGCGCACGCCACTAGTCCGCCCATTCTTGACGCCGAGGTGCACTCCGCGAAGTGAGGTGTGGCGTATGATGTTGCCATGCCGGGCAACACGGCGCGTGAAATCAACGTCTTCCTGCCAGCCGTAAAGTACGAGGCGCTCGTCGAAACGTTCCGATGCGATGGTAGAAATGCGAACGGCCATGTTGCAGCCATACCCCGCGTGCCATCGGCGCGCCTCACCGATTTCCAACGGGCAAGCGCCCGACGCGGCGAGAATAGCTTCGCCCTCCTCGAGAGAAATGCCCTCGCTTGAAATACCGTCGCGCAGGACATGCCCTGTAAGCACGACCCAATCGGCGTTTCTCTCGAACCCATCTACCATGCGCTCGAGGTAGTCATTGGCTGGCAGAAAGTCGTCGTCAAGAAAGAGAGCAATATCGTAACGATCAACAATGCGATCGAGCGCGGCGTTACGCTGCGCCACCGAACCCACTGCGCCATAAACGTATTCCACGGGCATATCCGGGTGACAGATAGGCTCTGCGTGGCTCTTGTCCGGCGCCGAAACGATTACCGCATCGGGCATGCGGGTCTGGAGACGCAGCCGACCAACGGTATGGCTGATGAGCTCCCTCCGCCCGAAAGTCGGTATTATGACGGCCACCTTCATATGCGCTCGCTCCCGGCACGCGCCCCAGCGAACACCGAGAGCTTCGATGTCCGCAACGGAAAGGTGTAACCTAGGTTAGCCGCCACACTCTGGAGGTTGCTGACATCAATTCGAGGTCCCCTGCGCGCCCCGATAGCCGCTCGCAGGTTGCCGTTTGGCCAATGGGAGTAGCAAATATCCACCTTTTGGACTAGCCCGAGCCAGCCTGAGGGAGGCCGCAGGGCTGGCGACGGTAGCTTATCCGCCTTGCTGGCAGTCGAAGTGTCCAGAGAGTGACGTTGGACCGAGCAAGTCAGGATGTAGAATTGAGGCCGCCACCACGACATGAGTTGCTTATGACTGCTGCAGCGTCAACACCGACGGTCCAGGCGAACTGGGCCACACCTGGCGCCAGTCGTGCGCCGATCGGCGGCTCCATTGCAATCGTGCATGACTGGTGCCCGGCCTTCCGCGGTGGCGAGCGTGTGCTGGCGGAATTGTGCAAAATCAACCGCGGCAGCCAGGTATTCACTCTATTCGATTTTCTGCCGGACGATATCAAGGCTGAGTATTTTGCGGGCGTGCCGTTCCACACTTCGATTGCCGATCGAATGCCGCTCGTGGAACGCTACTATCGCGCGCTTTTTTTTGCTTGCCCTTTTCTTATCGAGCAGTTCGACGTGACGAACTTCGATGCCGTGATCTCGTCATCGGCCGCATTTGCAAGGGGAGTCCTGACCCGACCAGATCAACCGCACATGTGCTACGTTCACAGTCCCATCCGCTACGCCTGGGATGAGCAATTCACCTATCTGGAGCTCGGGCGCCTCGGCTACGGCCCTAAAGGTCTGCTCTTCCGCTACTTCTTGCATCGCCTGCGCACCTGGGATACGCGCACAGCGCATGGCCCCGATCTGATGATCGCTAATTCCACTTTTGTGCGTTCGCGCATTCGACGCATCTACGGGCGCGACTCAGAAGTCATTTTCCCGCCGGTGGAGACCCGGGAGAATGAGCCGCAAGGCGAAAAGGACGATTACTTTGTGACGGCGTCATTTATGGCGCCTTACAAGCGCACCGACCTCGTGATTTCTGCCTTCAATGCGATGCCTTCGCGTCGATTGCTTGTGATTGGAGACGGGCAGCAAACGGCGCGGCTCCGGGCGCTGGCTGGACCTAATGTCGAGTTCTCGGGCCATTTGCCAAGGCGGGAGTACGTGAAGGCCGTAGCGGCAGCACAGGCCATGGTTTTCGCGGGGTGCGAGGATTTCGGCATCGCCCTTGCCGAAGCGCAAGCTTGGGGGACACCGCTCATTGCCTATGGTCGCGGCGGTGCATGCGATATCGTTCGCCCTCTGGGCCTCTCCGAGCGGCCGACAGGCATTCTGTTCGAACAGCAAACCGTCGAGGCGGTTCGAGAGGCGGTGGAACACTTCGTGGCAAATCGTCAGGCGATTGCGCTGTCCGCCTGTCGTGACAACGCGTTGCGTTTCTCGGCGGAGCGGTTTCGACGCGAGGTCGACTCCGCCTTCGAACGCACGCTGGCACTTCATGGTAAGACGTCAAAACGGAGACTTGGCGCCGTCGGAATGAGGTTTGCGGACGCCTTGTGATCCGGCGAGCTTCTGCCGATAGAGCGCAAGCAGGCTGCTGCACCAATCATCGGGCGTGGGAGCAAGCGTATGCGCACGATTGAAGCCGCGCGTGCTCATGGTAGCGATGATCTCGTCGTCCCGCATGAGGGTCGTCAGGCTGGCAGCCAAGGCGGCGATGTCTCCGGGCGGACAGGCCAAGCCAATGCCAAGGCTGAGAACTTCGTCCGCGATCAATGCCGACGACGAGGTTATTAGCGGCAGTCCGCTCATAAGCCCCTCGAGAGCTACCAGGCCGAACGTTTCCCGCACCCGGGTCGGAACGACGACGAAGCGGGCATGGACACACAGCTGGGATATGCCATCACGATCCAGCCGTCCCATGAAGATTGCCTCGGGATGGCGTGCGCGAAGCGTTTCCAAGAGGGGGCCGTCACCAACGACGCGCAGGCGCGCCCCGACTTGCTTGGCTGCATGGAGCAGAACGTCTATGCCCTTATCACGTTCGAGCCGGCCCACATACAACACCTCGCGATTGGTTTCCGCCGGCACTCTCTCGAGCCGCCATGGGGTGACGGGATTGCGCAGAACCTTGATGGAGGAGCGAGGGACGCCCGCCTGCTGAAGCAGCGGAACCATGCCGTCATGCACGGCAAGGATGGTCGCCTTGGTTGTGGTCAGATCGAAAAGATGCGCGCGCACCCCATGACGGGCGACCCGCCACAACTTGTGCGCATAGTGACGCTTGTCGCACGACGTCATCAAGCACGCGGCGCTCATGGGCGTGAGGGCACAAGTTTTCTCGCGACCGTAGTGAAAATAGCCCCCGTTAGGGCAGGCCAAGAAGAAGTCGTGCGCGGTGAGGAAAAGACGGGGTTGCACCTCGGCCAAGGCGGACAGCGCGGCCGGCGACAACACCTTGTGCCAATTGTGTAGGTGATAGATCGTGGCTGGCGTGTCATTAGCGCGCACCCAAGAGGCCAGCCTCCCATGCACGCTGCTGTCGTAGAGGCCTCGCAGCGAGGCGCTCAGTCGAGAGCCCTCGAGGATGTGCGAGCCGCCGAGCGACACGACATCGACGCCCAAGGCCTCCAGGTTCTTGTCCACCATGCCGCCACCGCTCAAGAGCGTGACTGGCAAGCCTCTCTTTCGCAATAGTGCGATCGAGGTCAGAGCGATTGATGCGGCCCCACCACTGGCAACAGCATCGTCATTGACGACCACGATTTGGTCGATGGCATGCGGCGGCTCAAAGCACTGCAGCGGTGGGCTCATCGGCCGCTCCGGGCGGCGTCGCAATGAATGGCGGAGGTTCTAGGAAAGCCGTGCGACAATCCACTCCTTGCGGCGAGTTCGTACCGGATGGATACAACAACGGCAAGACAAATGAAGAATAGGATGCCCGGGTCGGCGGCGCCACCGCTGATGGATGCACCTATTAAGAATCCCAGGGCGCACGCCCGCGCTGCCCTGCAAAGCGCGAAGGCTTCGGGATCGATGACCGCTAGGCGCTGATGCCCCGGTCCACGAAGAAGCTCGGCCACTAGCACCGCCATCAGCACAGTTCCGATGATTCCCATCTGCGACACAACCGCAACGATCCAACTCGATGCGCGGGAACTGCCCAACCCGATCCCCAGGCCCATGGTATCAATTACATTCAGCAGGCTGCGCGTATTCCAGTAGGCACGCTCTTGTCCCGATTGCGATTGCGCCTTGTTGACGATCATTGTGTCGACTAGCTTGACGACCGGATCGAAAAGCTTGGCCTCGGCAACATAGACGGCCAGCAGAACGGCAAAGAGCACCATCACGCAAGACACTACGATCAAGTCACGAACGGGGATGCGTCCGGACAGCAATGGATGCACGAATGTGCCAGCGAAGATGAGAAGCAACAGCGCCAACGCGAAGTAGCCGGTGCTCGACGTCGACAGCACTAGCAGGACCAATGAGACGACCGCCAGCGCCAGCGCCAGCCTCGAGCCCGAGTTTCGCCAATAGACGAAAGCGAAGGCCAGACAAGAAGCGGTGCCGATCGCAAACGAGGAAGCTTCAGCATGACCGCCCACAATGCGCCAGAAACTGCCCTCGGCTATCTCAGTGAGCAACGAATAGTTGGCTGTACGAATTGGGAAAATGATGTCTCGGTGAGCGCCGATCTTGCCCACGAGGTCAACAATGCCGAGGACTGAGTTGATAGCCACGTAGGCAAAAAAGCCGGTGCGCAAAAGGTGCAGGTTGCTAGCGCGCGCCGGCAACGCTGCAATGGCAAAAAAGGTCATAGCACCGAGAGCGAAATAGGCAACCTGTGTGATGTTGCCGGAAGTGGGAGCAAGAGGGAGCTCCAAAATGCCTCCGCGATAGACTGTAAAGGCGGTTGTGCCGCCGGCGAAGAGCCGAGGCAAAATCAGGGAAGCGCCAATGGCGTAGAGGACGAGGAAAACAACAACCCACGCGCTGGGATGGCGCCGCAGCACTGTCCCGATGTCATGTGCGAAGGAACGGCGGCTGACCGTAAACACGATCAGCACCGCAGCAAACATGGAATAGATAAGCGGGGAGGACCCCCCGAGCGCCCACAGTGTCGCGAATGCGGTCGATCCGAAGGGTAGAGAGGCGAATAGGCCAATGACTGCTGATCCGCCCAACCATCTTCCGAGCATGAAGAGGCCGAAAAAAACCAACAGGCCTGGCAGAGATAGCTCCACCGCATCAATCTCCAGAATACCTCGAGGTGAGATGGTTGGGCTTGTCAGTCGCGCTCACTGTGCCTCACCCTCTTGACCAAGTTGCAGCAGATCGTGGCAGGCGAGTTTGGAAGCTCAAGCGAGGTAGTGACGTTGCTCTTGCACGTTGCCGCACTCGGCGTGTTCGGCCTGTGCCTGGGCTTATTCTTCAGGGTACCCGCACTATTGTTGGCATCATTCGTTGTTGCTGCCACCGTCGGCGGGTGCAGCATCTTCGATGGCCAGACCTTCGTCGCGCTTGCGATGCGTGTGATCGGCTCGCTTGCAATCCTTCAGATTGCGTATGCTGGCGGCTTGCTCTTGTCTAGTTTGCGCGCGAAGAACAGGTAAAGAAAACGGGATCAAACAATTCTGACGGCGACACAAACCGGCGATGATTATGCGCTTTCATGAAAATTGAGGACAGCTGGGATCGTCTTGACTATGATCGAGAAGTCAAGCCAAAGGGACCAATTCTTGGCATAGTGCGCATCGAGCGCTACGCGATCGTCGTAGCTGAGCTTGCTTCGCCCACTCGTTTGCCAAAGGCCCGTCAAGCCTGGACGCGAACTCAGGTACGCCGTGGCATTGGCGCCGTAGCGCTCGAGCTCACTCGGCACGACGGGGCGCGGCCCCACGCAGCTCATCTCACCCCGCAGTATATTGAGAAGTTGCGGTAGCTCGTCGAGGCTCGATTTCCGGAGGATGTTTCCTAGCGGGGTGACGCGCGGGTCGCGCAGCAATTTGCAGGTTTCGCGCCATTCTGCCGCTGCCTGGGGATCGCTGGCCAGGTGCTTCTGCAGAACCTCGTCGCCGTTGCTAACCATGCTGCGAAATTTGTAGCACAAGAATGGAACGCCATTGCGTCCGATCCGGATCTGCGAAAACAGGACCGGGCCCCCCATCGTCGCTTTGATCACCATCGCGATGAGGAGCATCAGCGGAAGAGAGAGCGCCAATGCGGTTCCGGCGATGACTATGTCCACCACGCGTTTGGCACCGCCGCCCACGGCGTCTCTTTCACTCTGATGCGCAGTTCTTGTTTCCCTATGTGATGCCAAATGGCCAGCGCCACTGAGGAAATCCCGACGTAAGTTGGTCAGTACCACGTTTGGCTCTCGCTCCGCTGCGCCCGTAATCTGGCTCACCGGAGTCCGCATTCCCAAGTTGAGATTGGCGCGCGTATTGGAAGCACCGACGCTCACCGAACTCAGGCTGTTCTTTCCCACGGCCGCACTCCAAGAGAAACCCCGCGACACACTGCGCACGCCAGACAAGTCCGAGCAATGCCAAGAAGGAAGTAGCAAAAGTTTTGGAGATTCGACGTGCCCCACCGTCGTACTTACGCCACTCGAACGACGCCATAACGATAGTGCGATTCCAAGTTCAACAGTGTGAGGTCCATCTTGAGACGTTCTTGCAACGGCTGCGCCGATCTACTACCAATGGCGTAATTGCTACTCACTTTGGCGCTAGATCGACGCGTTTCTTCATATCATTCGCTATCGATCGCGATGCTTCCCGCTCTGCCGAAGGACCTAGGCCGAAGTTCTCAAGTGAAACGTGGTTCGAAAAAGCTGGGCAGGTCGCACGCTCGGCTTCCGGCGAAGATGGTTTTATTGCCCAGCCCCACTCGCTAGCTTCCAGAGCCCTAGGTTGGGCGGTCGAGCCATTTGACACCTGCTGGAGCGCACCAGCCGGGAACGACCTGTTCGCTCGACGGCGCGGGCGTGTTGCAAAAGCGCGCCGGCTCCAACTGCCAATTCGGCATACTGGTGCAGAAGTTCATCGCGACCGCCCCCAATCTCGCCGGGGGTCGACATTCTATCCCGAAGCGTGTGCACCAACTGATGGGCTATACGGGGGGGCAGCAGGGCTGGGCGACCTATAAGCAATACGCCGAGCCACGCCGCAAGCGTGAGCAACTCATGACAGGATTCGAATTGAGGATACACATAGGCTCCATTGATCCGCGAATGAACGGAGCCCACCAAAACGTCCGCCAACGTCAGGCGATGATCGAGAGGCGCCTCTTTGCCGCTGAACGGCGTCGTGCAATCAGTCAGCAGCCGATTCAAGCAGAGAAGCACGTGCAATTCGAAGGCGACGGACTCACTGGCCGTCGTGGGCCAACCTCCAGGGCTGCGAAAGCCCTGACCAGTAACGCTGGAGCTGGCGGTGAAGGGCAACCCCGTTGCCTCGCACCAGGCTCGCCGGCCTTCCCGCAACGACCCGCTCGCGCAAGCGTCCCTGACAAGGCCGCTCAAGACGCCGGCGTCCGCCTGCGTCATGCGCAACGTCTGCCCGGCGTAGGGCCGAGAGATCCACATTTTGACCGCGAATGCGTGACCGCTCACGGCAGCGCGAATGAAAGGTGCAATGCCACTCTGTCCAAAGCCGCTACGACGGCTTCTAAGCGACGGGATCAGGAAAACGAGTTCGTCTGCAGTGATATCGTCCCACGAGCCCGGATACCAAAGAGCGCTGAGTGACAGGTCGACCAGGCCGTCGCCCCAGACGCGCCTTTTGATTTCTGAGCCCCGCCATGCCGAGAGGTTGACGCACATCTCCCGTGCACGTTGCACTACCGTGTCGATCGCAGGCACTTTTCCCCCCACTAGCAGCCGTCGATCGAACCACGCTGTCCCGGATTGGAACCTGTCGCAAAGAACAGAGTTACCGAAAAAGTCGCGTGTAGCGTTTGAGGGGCAGCCATAGTAACTCACTAGATCCCTTCGCAATTGACTGCTCGCCGCAATCCGATGAGTGGCGCCGACAGAGGCCGCAGGGGCATCAGATCATGCTACCCAGCCTGCAGGAGCTGGCTCGCCTTGAACGCCGCTTCCGTACGGTTTCTCGCGTTCAGCTTTTTCATAATTTGCCGCACGTGCACCTTGACCGTGCTCTCGCACATATTGAGCTCATAGGCGATCAACTTGTTGGCTTTGCCACGCCGAAGTGCTTCGACGACCTGCAACTGCCGCGTCGTGAACGGGTTCTGGTTCGAAATATGCGACGTTGGCTGCCAAATCGCCGTGGTACTCGCGGCCAGGACGCATTCCGCGGGAATATATGTCCCGCCTGCGGAGACTAGGCGCATCGCTTCCATGGCAATCGGCAGCGGCGTACTGGTTGGGATGTAGCCCCGCACGCCAGCCTTGAGCGCGACCAGCACTTTGGGCAACGCGTCCATGTCCGACATGACGACCACTGGCAGGCTGACTCCGGATTTCTCCAGGGCCATGGTGTCTTGGACAAGGACCTGTTCATCGTTCTCCATGCGCGCCGATAGAACGACCACCGAGGCAGGTGTGCGCGGGCTGCGCTCGAGCCACTCACTGATACTTGCAACACCAATGACAACGCAATTTTCCAAAGCCTCCAAGCCTACAGCTAAGCACTCGCGAACTAGAGTACGTCTTTCGGCCAGGACGATAACCATCTCTTTGGATCTGTCACTGACTCCTGCATGCTTCCGCAGTATCCCGTCGGGGTGAGCGGCTACTACAATTCCCCCGTTTACCTTGTTCGGCCTATGGCAAATTTCCATCTTGTCCATGCGAACTCCTTACTAGGACGCAAAAGCCTATACCGCATTGGCACAAAATCCACTGTTGTCTATAGGGATCGTTAATCACTGCTGCACTCCGGGGGCTACCCCTTTTTTGCATTTGTCAAAATTGTGTGGGTATATGGTTAAGTTTGCTAGGACTTTAGCCAGGGGCGGATCGTCTGAATGCGGGTCTCAGGCGGTTACCATCGTGCGCCTCAGCAACCGGACGGGAGCGGGCGGCGACGTTGGGTCTGATGGGGTTGGGCCCACCGTGGGCGCGAACGGCGCCAAGCCCTCAGCGCTACACTGTGTTGCGCCCTAGCCTCGGCGCTGCACCGTCGGGCCGCACCGAGCCCGTGATTGCCGCACGCCCCGGACTGTCGAGTTGGCCTCCCTCTGGCTTGTGACGCTCAACGACCTTTTGAGGCTTCGTTGACGGCGCACAGGCACGTTCGGGTCCACTAGAGCGCCTGCGTGCTCACGGCATCTTTCCTGAATGGCACTCGCCGTTTGCCGCCCGGTAAGCCTACTTCCAATGGTGAGGTTTCAAGATGCTGCCGCGTCGTTATCTTTCCCGTTTGGTAGTGGAGCACGGCCAATCACCAGTCTTGCTGCGCAAGTCTCTGCCAGGACGGTGCGCCATGCTCCTGAGGGACCCACGATTAGTCGCGAACCGGTCGTCAAGCCGAGAGCGATTGTTAACCGGAACAGGCACCGTGAGGGCGCGTCGTGCTCAATCGCATTGTTGATCCTGTTGCGGGCACCAGGGCTGCGGGCACGCACGCCGAGTCTGAATTGCTCAGCCTCGCCGACGTCGCCACGTTCTTGCGGCGCTATTTCCGGCTGATCGTGGTCTCGACGATCCTAGCGGTTGCAATTGCAGCCGCTCTCGCACTAGCCGCTACCCCGATCTATACCGCTCGCGCGCAGGTTCTCATCGATCCGCGGATCACGCAGATTCAGCGCGAGCAACTGGGCGAACTCAGCCTGCCCCTCGACACCGCGCAGATGGAAAGCCAACTGACGTTGCTGCGCTCTGAAGGTATCGCCAAGGCGGTTATTGCCTCCTTGAATCTGACAGAGGACCCGGACTTTCAAGCGAAGACTAGCTCGTGGTGGCCGGCAGCCCTTCGCCTGCAGCGCGCGCCGCCGACCGCGCCCACCGACAGCAATGAGCTGCGCGAGGCGATCCTGCGCTTTCAAGCAAACCTGGATGTATCCCGCGTAGGCATCTCTTACGGGATCGATATCGCCTTCGCTTCCACCGATCCGGAAAAAGCCGCGCGCATAGCCAACAAGATCGCGATGGTGTACGTGCAGGATCAGATCGAAACCCGCCGTTTGGCCGCACAGGCCGGAAGCCTGTGGTTGGAAGACAAGATTACTCTCCTGCGACGCAAGATGAATGCGGCAGCCAGGACGACCCAGGAATTCAAGGCCAGCAGAGACTATCGCCTGCTCCCCAACCGATCGCCGGAAGCCGGCGTGGGTGCAAAACCGGAAAGCCCAAAGGATGCGGGGATTACCCTGGAGGAGCTGGAATCGACGGCGCAAACCTACCGCAAGCTCTATGAAAGCTATCTGCAGGCCTACACCGAAGCCCTACAGCGGGATTCCTACCCGGTGTCGAACGCCCGGGTCATATCGCAAGCGCTGCCGCCAACGGGCAAGAGCCATCCGAAGACGCAGCTCATCCTTGCCCTGGCGGCTTTGATCGGAGCTCTGTTGGGTGTCGCAACTGCCGTGATCCACAACGGCCTCGGCGGGCGAATTCGCGCGCGTGATATCTGACCGTTGATTGGGCCCGCATGCGCCGGGGTCCAGCTCACCCGCTTCGGCTATTCCGAATAGGCGCGAATATAATCCACAAACATGTAGGAGGGGTTGGGCGTTTCGTCTATGGGATAGCCGCTGCCAAGGGCCAGATTGACTAATATCATCATAGGCTGCTGGTATTCGGGCGGCAGCGCCGGCACCTTCCACATCTCGACCCTGTCGAAATAGAAAGTAATATCGTCCGGCCGTACGCGTACACCGTAGGTGTGATATTCGTCAAATCTTGTTTCGGCGGGTACCTTATTCTTGTTTCCGACGCTGTGCTTTCTGCCGCTGCCGTCCTGATACCAGAGATGAACGACAGACGAGTACCAGTCGGGCGTCACCGGCCCGTAGTATTCGAGTATGTCGATCTCGACCGACGTCTTGGAACCTCCGCGACCTGCCCAGTTGACGCCGACGAGCCAGAACGCTGGCCACACGCCCGGACCTGTAGGCAGCTTGGCCCGCATTTCAAAATAGCCGTATTGTTGGGCAAAGCCGTTGCCTCGCGCATCGACGGTGGATAGCAGGCCGGATCGCCACTTTCCGTCCGTACCTTTTCGCGCCTCGATGCGCAGAACCCCGTCCTCGACCGTGAACGGAAAATCGCCAACGGGGTTGACGAACGTCGCATCGCCGAAATCGCCCTTCCACGGCGTGTGCGCAATCCAGCGAGTTCCCGGGCCCCACGCCGAAACGCTGAGGTCGTCGAACTCTTCGCTGAAAGTCAATTTGTAGCCGCTGAGGTCCAGCACCTCGCGCGGGCTCGACGCGGTCCGCGAAGGATCCGTCAGCAGAAGAGCAACGGCGCATGCGCTGCCGGCGAGCCATAAAGCCGTCACTCTGCTCGCGCGACGATGTTGATGCATCCGAGGACCCGTTCGACCAGTCTGCCGCAGCAAGGGAGCGAACCCGAGGATCGACGCCCGTGCGCGAGCCTCCTTCGCCCCAGCCTGTTGGGCGCCCGCCAATCTGCAGGAGGAGGCGCACAGGGGGAAGTCCCACGTTCGGAGGAGCTTAATGTGAAGCAACCATCACTCCCAGGTTCGATTGCCACCGCAACGCAACTACGGCATGGCTTGCCGGGCATCACTACAGACGGCAAGGGATCTACGGTGATCCAGGTCTTTGCGCGTTGAGCGCGGTCGGATCGAGCGCGATTGGTTCCGGCCCCAAAAAGGAGATCCCATGAGCGGGATCGTGCACACCCTGGCCCTGCTTACGGTGGAGCGCTATTTCAGCCTGCTGCTGAGCTTTGCCACCATGGCGGCCGTCTCGCGCATTCTGACCCCGACGGAAGTCGGCATCGCTGTGATGGGTTGGGCGATTTTGTCGATTCCCTTTGCCCTTCGCGACCTCGGCACGAGCGACTTCATCGTGCAGCGCAAGGAACTATCAAATGAGTATACCCGGTGCGCGACCAGCGTGGGTCTGCTGTCCGCGCTGGCGCTGTTTGTCGCCATCGTTGCACTGACGCCGGCCATCGTTGCGCTGTACGGCGATGCCCGCATCGGCCAGTTTCTCCATGTTATCGTCTTCGCAATCCTTACGGACGCCGCAGGCGGCCCGATCCTCGCCCTCATGCGCCGCGACCTGGCCTTCGGCTCCGTCGTCTGCGTCAACGTCATGGTCTCGGTCGCGACATCGGTAGTTACCATCGGGTTTGCACTGCTCGGCTTCAGTTACATGAGCGTCGCGTGGGCGGCATTGATCTCCAATGGGTCGGCTGCTGTGCTCGCTCTGTGCCTCAGACCCAGCCTATGGGTCTTCCGCCCCAGCCTGCGGCACTGGCGGGAGGTTGTGCACTTCGGCATGTACTACAGTGCGATGGCCGCCCTCATGCGCGCCTACGAGGCCTTTCCCTACCTGGCTCTGGGGCGGTTCGCCCAGGCATCCGCCATCGGCCACTACAGCCGAGCTGTGCAGGTATGCCAGCTGCCGGACAAGGTGATCCTGTCCGCCATCGCCTCCTTTGCCTTTCCGGCCCTGGCGGCCGAAGCGCGCGAGGGCCGGAAATTGAAGGTGTCCTATTTCAAGGCGATCGAATACATGACGGCGGTGCAATGGCCGGGTCTGGTGCTACTCGCGTTCCTGGCTCCGCGCATCGTCCAGCTACTTTACGGCCAGCAGTGGTCGCAAGTCGTGCCGCTCGTGCAGATCATGGCGCTCGCCTGGACCTTCGGAGCGGTTTCGGTCCTCACCTATCCCGTTCTTTATGCGGTCGGCAATCTTCCACGTGCCCTCGCGATGACGCTGGTTTCGCTGCCGGTGTCCGCCCTGATCATGCTCGCCGCGGCCCCGTTCGGCCCGACGGCGATGGCGCTGAGCCTGTTTCTCACCATTCCCTTCAATAACTTCGTTGCGCTGCGATTCATCCAGAGCCACTTTCAGTTCGAATGGACGGAGCTTTGGACGGCCGTGCGCAAGAGCATATTCGTGACTTTGCTCAGCGCGGCCGGTCCGCTCTGCGTGCTGGCCATCATGGGCTGGCAGTTCGAGCAGCCGCTTCGGGTTCAGGGACTGATGGTCCTGCTTGCCGGCATCGGTTGGCTGCTGGGGTTGTGGCTATCGCAGCACCCGATCCTCGCAGTCCTGAGCGAGGTCGTCAGCGCGGCTCGCCAGCGAGGTGCCGCCGAGCCTCTGCCGAAGGCGGGGCCGCCGCCAGCGTAAGCCAGTCCGGACCAGCGGCTAGACTAGGTTATTGCATGCGGCAGCACCGCCTCGGGCGGCAGCAGCCTGGGGCACCGCCGCTCGGCTTCGGCGATCAAGGCCTGGGCCATGTCCTCCACATCCTTGCGGCTTCTCGGCGCCCAAGGCAGCTCCTCCTCGTCGGAGCGCATGCGCGGCTTGCCCAGCAAGTCCAGTACGACGGGCGCATGCGCGGCCATGATGTCGCGAACCCGCGGGGCGTAGCGAAAGCGCAGGAAGGCCGTCCGAGCCAGGAACGCGTCCATGGCCGTCTGCGGCGGAATGAAATTCGCCCACGCGGTATCCGCCAGTTCGCGAGCGTACCACGCGGCCGCGTTCTGCCACGCCGCCGGCCGACGGCGCGACCAAGGCTTGGTCGAGGTGTAGTGTTCCACGTAAGGGATGAGCCGCCCCCCGAACATCAGGTAGAGTTCGTGCAGATTCCAGCGCGGATCGATCGGCGTCCAGCGACCCTCGAAGGCCGCGTTCAACGCGTCCTGGTCGGGCGCCTCCTGGCATCGTTCCGGGTGCGATTGCAGGAACTGCCGCGCGCGCTCCAGACCGCCGTCGGCCAGCGTTGCCGGCCAATCGAAGACCATGACGCCGGACTGCAGATAGGGCGCATCGCTTGCCAGGAACAGGTCGCGCCGCCGCCGCCGGATGTTGCCGGTGACGTAGTAAATGAAGTCGTGCACAGCCCCCACCGGGGCACCGTGCAACGCCGTGCTCAAGAGCGGGTCGAGCGGGGCGCAGACGCGCGTATCGGCATCGAAATAGATAAGCCGCGCGATGTCGGTGCCAAATAGGGAATCGAAATAGAGCCGCAGATAGGCAGCCCGCGGCCAGCGCGGCGATATCGGGCGGATGCGAGCGGCCACGGTTTCAGGCACCAGAACCTCGGCGTCGACGCCGCGCGCGCGAAAGAAGCGTTCGGCCTCGCGCCGATCGTCGCTTCCGACATCGCACAGAACCAGGCAGAACCGGACATTGCGCCTGTTCGCGAGATGATCCCAGGCGGATTTCAGCTGGCAGCACGCCGCCGGCAGATAGCCTCGATCAGAAACGGTCGCAATCGCAACCCGGTCGGCACTCATTCCTCTTCTCCTGCCCTATTAACCATCAGGTGGCTATTTTAAGGAAACTGCTCACTTTCTTGGACGATGTCTGGCGCTGCGTGCAACAATGCCCTACAAATAATCCAAGCCTAGTGCGCAGTAAGGACAGGGTTAATGGCGCGGCCATTCCGGTCATGCCAGTAGCTGCTTGAAATGGCGGGAAGTAGCAATATGTCAACCATGGTTAGTTTAGCCATGCCCGTATTCAACGGGGAGAAGTATATTGGCTCGGCAATAGAATCCCTACTTTCTCAAGATCACGAAAATTTTGAGCTGATCATCACCGACAACGCGTCGGATGACGCGACTCCGGCGATCTGCCGCTCCTACGCGGAGCGCGACGCGCGCATCCGTTACATCGCCAACCCCAGGAACCTGGGTGCCGCCCCCAACTACAACAGGGGTTTCGAGCACGCACGAGGCACGTATCTCAAATGGTGCGCGCATGATGATCTGATCAGCCCGAACTACCTGTCGGCCTGTGTCGCGGCACTGGAAGCTGACCCTGGTGCAACGCTCGCGTTCGGGCGCACTCAATGCATCGACGATCGTGGCGCGCTGATCGCCGGTGAGGATGCCGACGAAATGGGCGCCGTGGATAGCGACCGCCCATCGCGGCGGTTCTATGAGGCCATGGCGCGGGGTGGAACCTGCTTTCCGATCTTCGGGGTATTCCGGATGGAGGCTTTGCGGCGGTCGACGCTGCATCGCTCATACTACGGCTCGGACCGGGCGCTGATCGCCGAGGTGGCGTTGCTCGGGCGGTGCCTGCTGGTCGAAAGCGCCGTGTTCTACAACCGGGAGCACCCCAAGCGCTCGATCCGCATGACGGACCATGCGCAGCGCAGTCAATGGCAGGACACGTCCTCCAAGCGATCGGCGTCCATGGAGCACGTTCGCCTCCTCGCCCATCTGGCCGAGATCGCCAACCGGCACCCGACCGTCGTTAGGCGGGAGAAGGCGCTCCTGCAGGTGGCACGATTGGCGATGACCCCGCGCGGGCTCGCGCGCATCGGGCTGGATCTCACACGGTACGTGTCGCCTTCGGCCGGCTCTTTCCTGCGCCGGGCCTTCGTGGGCCCGCCGGGCCAAGCGACACCCGGCGCCGGCAATCAGACGCCGCACCGAACTTGAGACAACAAGCAGGCGGCCCGGGCCGCCTCGGCGTGACACGGAGGCAGTGAGGACCATGAAAGTGGGGATTCTGGCCGGCGGCCACGGATCGCGTCTGGCGGAGGAGACCCAGATCCGACCCAAGCCGATGGTAGAGATCGGCGGCATGCCGATCCTGTGGCACATCATGATGCACTACGCGAAGTACGGGCATCGAGATTTCGCGATCGCGCTTGGATACAAGGGCGAATACATCAAGCGCTGGTTCCGTGACTACAGCATGTTCGGGGGCAGCATGTCTCTCAACACCGGCACCGGCGAGGTACAGCGCCGCAGCGCGGAAATGCCGGATTGGAACGTCGATCTCGTCGACACCGGCCTCGACACCCTGACCGGCGGCCGCATCAAGCGGCTGGCGAGTTGGATGGGGAACGGCACATTCATGCTGACGTGGGGCGACGGCGTCTCCAACGTCAACCTCAGCGAGGTCCTCGCGTTCCATCGCTCGCACGGCAAGCTCGCCACCATGACCGCCGTACGGCCGCCGGCGCGTTATGGCCACATCGAGTTCAACGGAAACCGGGTGATGGAATTCTCCGAGAAGCCGCAGACGGGCGAGGGCTGGATCAACGGCGCCTTCTTCGTCCTCGAGCCGCAGGTCTGCGAGTACATCTCCGGCGACGACGTGATGTTCGAGCACGAGCCCATGCGCAGGTTGGCAGCCGACGGACAGCTGATGGCCTACAAGCACTCCTCCTTCTGGCAGTGCATGGACACACTGCGCGAGAAGCAAGTTCTGCAGAGCATGTGGGAAGCCGGTAGGGCGCCCTGGAAGACCTGGGCCTGAGAGGGAACATCGATGAAGGTACTCCTTACCGGACACCGCGGATATATCGGCTCGGTGCTCGCACCGATGCTCCTGGAGCGCGGCCACGAGGTGGTCGGGCTCGACAGCGACCTTTTCCGGAACTGCACGTTCACCGGCAAGATCGCCGATGTCCCCACAATCATCAAGGATAGCCGCGATATCGGCTTTTGCGACCTGGTCGCCGACGACATGCGCGGGTTCGATGCGGTTGTCCACCTCGCCGGGCTGTCGAACGATCCCATGGGCGACTATCGCCCAACTCTGACAACCGAAATCAACTGCACGGCCTCGGTCAACCTCGCAAAGCTCGCCAAGCAAGCGGGCGTTCCGCGCTTCCTGTTCGCCTCGTCCTGCAGCAACTACGGCGCGGCGGGCGACGATTTCTTGACCGAGGCGGCGCCGTTCAATCCCGTCACGCCCTACGGTGTGTCGAAGGTCCAGGTCGAGCAGCAGGTCGCACCACTGGCGGACGCGAGTTTCAGCCCAACGTTCCTGCGTGCTTCAACAGCCTACGGACTTTCGCCGCGCATCCGCTTCGACCTGGTCGTGAACAACCTCACCGCTTGGGCTTTCACGACCGGGGAGGTCCGCCTCAAGAGCGACGGGTCGCCCTGGCGACCCATCGTGCACGTGGAGGACATAGCGCGCGCCTACGTCGCCGTCCTCGAGGCAGAACGCGACATCGTCCACAACGAAGCCTTTAACGTAGGCACCACGACCGAGAACTACCAGATCCGCGAGATAGCCGCGATTGTTCGCGACGTCGTGCCCGGCAGCCGGGTCGGCTTTGCCTCGGACGCGGCGCCGGACAAGCGCAACTACCGCGTCGACTGCAACCATATCGCCCGCAAGCTGCGCAGCTTCAAGCCGCAGTGGACGTGTCGACGGGGGGTTGAGCAGCTCTATGACGCCTATCGCTCGGTTGGACTCTCCGTGCAGGACTTCGAAGGCGAGAAGTTCATGCGCATCGCGCACGTCAAGAAGCTGGTCCGCGATGGCGTGCTCGACGAGAACTTGCGGCGGTCGGCATTGGAGCAGGCAGCATGACAGCCCAGTTGCGGATGACCCCGACCGTCGCCACGGACAGACAGAGCTTCCAATCGTCGACGGTCAACGCTTGCCGCTCGTGCGGCAGTAGCGCGCTCAAGATCTTCCTGGATCTGGGCAGCACGCCGCTGGCCGACAGGCTCGTCGCCCCTGCCAATCTGGCAGATGCGGAGCCGATCTTTCCTCTGAAGGTGGCCTTCTGCGGAGACTGCGGTCTGGTGCAGATCACCGAGACTGTCGATCCGAAAGTCCTGTTTGCCGATCAGTACCCCTACTACTCGTCGTTCTCCCCGGCGCTGCTCGATCACTCCCGGGCCAATGCGCTGGATTTGATGGAGCGGCGCGGATTGACGCAAGACAGCCTCGTCATCGAGCTGGCCAGCAACGACGGCTATCTGCTGAAGAACTACCGCAGCCACGGCATAACCGTGATCGGCATCGATCCTGCCGAGGGTCCGGCCAAAGCCGCGGAAGCGGCAGGCGTTCCGACGCTGAGGGAGTTCTTCACGGTCGAACTGGCCCAGCGCCTTCGCGCCGAGGGCCGGCGCGCCGACGTAGTGCATGCCAACAACGTGCTGGCGCATGTCGCAGACACCAATGGGTTCATGGCAGGAATTCGCCTGATCCTGAAGGACGACGGCGTCGCCGTAGTCGAGGTGCCTTATCTCAAATCGCTGATCGACAACGTCGAGTTCGACACGATCTATCACGAGCACTTGTGCTATTTCTCCGTGACGGCCCTCGACGCGCTCGCGCGCCGTCATCGTCTCTATCTCAACGAAATCAAGCAGCTGCATATTCACGGGGGGTCCTTGCGACTCTATCTCGAGCCCACCGAGCGGGTCGGGGCGAGCGTGAAAGGCCTACTGGAGCTCGAGAAGAGGATAGGCCTCGACACGTTCAGCTACTTCCAGGATTTTGCCGGCAAGGTCGAGCGTCTGCGATCGGATCTTCTGGCGCTGCTTCGCGAGCTCAAGGCGCAAGGCAAATCGATCGCCGCCTACGGTGCAGCGGCGAAGGGCGCGACCATGATCAACTACGTGGGCATCGGGCGGGAGGCCATCGACTTCGTGGTGGATCGCAACGTCCACAAACAGGGCAAGTACATGCCGGGCCAGAAACTGCCCATCCTGCCGCCCGAAGCGCTTCTGACCAAGCGTCCTGACTACGTCCTGATGCTCGCCTGGAACTTTGCCGAGGAGATAATGGCCCAGCAGCACCAATATCGCGAGCTCGGGGGACGTTTCATAGTCCCCGTTCCCGAGCCGCGCGTCGTCTAGGCTTGTCAACGATCATGCCGAACATGTCGCCAGTCGCACTCGCGGGCCGTACTCCCTCGCACCGCCAGGATGTCGGCGTTCCAGCGTGCCCGGCCTGTCACGGGAGACCGGTGCGCACCTTCCACACGGTCGAGGACGTTCCGACCAACAGCTGCATCCTGCTCGACACGATCGACGCCGCCAAGCAGTACCCGCTCGGAGATATCCGCCTCGGCTTCTGCGACTGCTGTGGCTTCGTGTTCAACACCGCCTTCGACCTCGCAAAGACGGAGTACTCCGGGCGCTACGAGGAGACGCAGGCTTTCTCCGACACGTTCAACCGCTTCCACAGGGCCCTGGCTGAGCGGCTGATCGAAAAGCACGGGTTGCGCGATAAGGACGTGCTGGAGATCGGCTGCGGCAAGGGCGAATTCTTGATGCTGATGGCCGAGCTCGGCGCCAACCGCGGCGTCGGCATCGATCCCGGCGTGCATACCCAGCGCATCAGCGGACCTGCGGCGAGCAGGTTGAAGTTCATCGCCGATTTCTACTCGGAGAAATACGCCGATCACAAAGTGGATTTCCTCGCCTGCAAGATGACACTCGAGCATATTCCCAACCCTGCGTCCTTCCTGGCGACCGTGCGGCGCGGCCTCGGCGACCAGACGCAGGCGGTCGTCTTCTTCCAGGTGCCGGACGCGATGCGCATTCTGCGCCAATGCGCCTTGGAGGATATCTACTACGAGCACTGTGCCTACTTCTCGCCGGGGTCGCTGGGCCGACTTTTCCGTAGCGCGGGCTTCGATGTTCTGAGCCTGGAGGTCGAATACGGCGGCCAATACCTGACGATCGAAGCGCGGCCGCGGCCGCCGGGCGCCCCGCCGGGGCCGGCGCTCGCACTTGAGGACGACCAGGAAGAGCTGCGCCACCTGATCGCTACGTTCCCGGAGCGCAGCAGATGCACGCTGCGGCGGTGGCGCGATCGCCTCGATGCCGCAAAGCAGGCGGGCGAGACCGTGGTGGTTTGGGGGTCGACCTCAAAGGCGGTTGCGTTCCTCACGACGTTCGCGGGCGAAGGCGATGTCGCCTACGTGACCGATATCAACCCCTATAGGCACAATCACTTCATGGCCAAGACCGGGCATCGAATCATTGCGCCCGGCATGCTGGCGCAGGTCCGGCCCGACCTCGTCGTCGTCATGAACAGCCTGTATGAGACGGAAGTGCGCAAGGACCTCGCCCAGCTCGGCCTCAGCCCGGAAGTCAGGAGCCTCTGAGGTGGAACTCGCAAGGGCACATGCCGGAAATGGCACCCCTGCGGCGCCGGACATCGCCGTCGTCGACTTCGCGAGCTTCACGGCCGCGACGTGGAACGAGGTTCCGACACGCCATCGCACCCCCATGCAGCAGCACATCTGGGCTCGTGCCGCTGCCGAGACTCTGAGCCCGCATGCGCCGGTACTCGTGGTGACCGTAGGACCGCCGCAGCGACCGATCGCAATGGCGCCGCTGGCGCGATCCGTGAGCGGCCCCGCGCGCCTGTGCCTGTTGGGGGCCGAGGAGCTCGGCGAATCCGTCGAGGTCGTCTACCAAAGCGAAAAAGCGCTGGAGGCTCTCGCTGACGGTCTGTCGGGGATGGGCCTGGCGGTGGGCTTCGGTCACTACCTCGCTGATACGCCGCTCACGGCGGCACTGCGCCGTGCCTACCGCGGCCGAGGAATGGTCGTCGCTAAACCGCTGGCGACTCGCGGCAGCCCCTACATCACCCTCGATGCAAGCTGGATCGAGCCGGAGCAGCATTTCAGCGCGCGTCGGCGCTCGGATCTGCGCCGCATGCAACGCAACGCCGAGAAGCTCGGTACAGTGAGCGTGCAGATCATCGAGCCGTCGCCCGAAGCTCTCGGCCCATTGCTCGACGAGGCAATCGACATCGAAGCCAAAGGCTGGAAGGGCCGTGCCGGCACCGCGATGTCCGTCGATCGGCGCCTGGAGCGCTTCTACCGCCGCTACGCGCAGCTCGCGTGCGAGGCCGGCATCCTTCGCCTGTGCTTCCTGCGCATAGCCGGCAAGGCGGTCGCCATGCAGCTTGCGGTGGAGACGGAGGGGCGCTTCTGGCTGTTCAAAATCGGCTACGACGAAGCCTATGCCCGCTGCTCGCCTGGCAACCTCTTGATGCGGGAAACGATCCGCTACGCGGCACGGCGCCAGCTCGAGTCCTATGAGTTTCTGGGCAAGGAGGCGCCCTGGACCGAGCTCTGGACCACGGCGGCCCACCCCATAACGGCGCTGCGCACCTATCCGGCCAATCTGGCCGGATTGGCGGCCGTCTTCGCCGACTGTGGCCATAGGGCAAAGCAGCTCTTCGCGCGGCTCGCCGCGCGCCGTTCCGATCAACACCCTATCGTCAAGCCGAGCCTGTCCGATGCGTAGCCTGCTCGCGCCGATCGCCATGCCAATATTGAGAATGGCGACCCGCTCGTACGTCACCGGGCCGGAAGTCCTCGACGCAATGGGCGTCGCCAACTCGGCCGCGCAACGCGGATTGGGCTCGACGATCTGCTACTGGAACGACGGCACCGAGGATCCGCAGGACGTTCTGGGCCAGTATCTGGCCTCGATCGCGGCGATCCATGAGGCGCACATCGATGCGGACCTGGCGGTGAAAATACCCGCCCTGTGGGATCGCCGCGAGTTGGTCGAGCGCATCGTCGGCCGCGCCCGCGAGGTGGGGAGGCGCGTCGTCTTCGACTCGCATGCGCCGGCACAGTCCGACTTGACATTCGAGCTACTGTCGCAGCTCGGACCCGAAGGCCTGGGCTGTGCAATTCCCGGGTGCTGGCGGCGCAGCCTGCAGGACGTGGAACGCGCCATCGAGCTCGGCGTGCGCGTGCGCGTCGTGAAGGGCCAATGGCCGGATCCTCAGCAGCCCGATATGGACCTCCGCGACGGATTCCTGGCCGTCGTCGATGCGCTTGCGGGGCGGGCAACCAGCGTGGGCATCGCAACCCACGATGTTCCCCTGGCCCGCGAGGCGATGAGGCGTCTGGCCAGCGCAGGAACCCCCTGCGAGCTCGAGCTGCTGTTCCCCATGCCGATCGAGGAGGCTGTGCGCGAGGCGCGTGCCGCGGGCATTGCCGTTCGGCTGTACATTCCGTTCGGCGAGGCATGGCTCCCCTATTCCGTATCGCGCGCCTTGCGCAATCCACGCGTGCTCGGATGGCTGCTACGCGACCTCGTGCTCGGTCGAGACTTCAAGCTGCCCAAAACAGCTGACTAACGCGATCGCCGCTCCGGTTTGCTACCCGGCGATGCGACTACGGCATCGCGCGCAGGTGCATGCCGGTCATCAGCCGAGCCATGGCACGCCTCGGCAGGCTTTGATAGGGCCCGAGCGGCACGCGCTCGAAGAAACCGACACCCAGCTTCTGCAAGCGCCGCAACCTTCCTGCAAACGAGCTGGGAAGCTCGATCGAACCTTCGCACAGCTGTGTGCTGCCGTTGGCATAAGTCAACTTGTAGTGCTCGTCGCCGCGCCCGAAGTCGATGATCTTCAACCCTTCGTCCGCGGCCCGTTGCGCCACCTGTAGCAGGAGAATGAGACCGGGCGCATAAATCCGCAGGTCATCGTCGTAGGTATTGAACCACCAGCAGATGGTCGTCGAGGACCGCATCCCCATGTGCGCGGCGATGAGGCGATCGCCGGCGTACAGCGTGGATAGGATGCCCGCGAAATGTGGGTTGCGATGGCTGCGGATCTCCCTCAGCGCCCTGTCGACCCAGGCGACATCCAATATCGACGGCACGCCGAGGCGTCTGTAGGAGGCGTTCTTCAACGCCACGAGTCGCCCATAGGCATGTGCATCACCGTCGTTGAACTCAAAGCGCAGGGGACCAACCTCGCGCTCTAGCTTGCGGATCCGCCGGTTCGTCTCCTTAAGGGACTGCCTGCCGGCCTTCGATTGACTCGCAAGATAACCAGCATAGCCGCCCGTCAGGTCCATGTGCGGCGAAAGCGAGAAATGATAGGCGCCAGGGCCGAGGGCGCCCTGGCTCACCGGCGCGTGATTGAAATCGTATGCGTCGAGTTGGCAAGCCTTCAGCAGGGCTTGGGCGCCGAACCGCAAGTTTGGACGACTGATCAGGCCTTGGTAGTCGGAAATCGGCCCGCCGATCGGCTTGCCGACCCTGTTGCGGCCCAGATGAAACGGAAGGAAGCCGCCGACTTGCCCGTCCTCGACAAGAACAGCAACCCGGGCGTCGGTCCGAGCAACTCCGAGCGCGAGCGTGAACTCGGGGGAAAAAAACGGGCTCCACAGCGTGGGGTCTCCAAGCTGCAACTCGCGCCAAAGGGCAATCTGGCCAGGCGACAGAGCGCGCGGTTCAATGATGTGGGCGTGCATTGCCACTCCAAGAACTGCGACCGGCCCTTCCTTGTGAGGCGGGCGGCGGTTCCGGGTACTCATTAGCTTGAACAGGCTCGGCGCCCGACAACATCCGGGGCGTAGCCTTAATCCATGCAAAGGCGTCAGTCTGGCGAGTCAGTGCCGGCAACAGGTTGCACTATGTTGTACGCGCCATTGTGTGTCCGGCAACCCTAGGGGCCGCCTCCACGTCAGGGGCGAGGGCAGGTCCCAGCGAGGTGGAAGGAGCGTCAAGAGTGCTTCGACGATACATTTCGATGTAGGGCAGTATCCGGTCAAAACGGTCGTGGCCATGTCGCTCGTAGCGAAGCGGCTCGGGCATCGGTCGCTGAAGGATGCGCGCAAGCGAAGCATGTTGCACTGGCAGGCCGTTCCGCCACAAAGCATCGATCAACATGAACGGGCCTAATCGTACAAATGCCTGAACCTGGGAGGGAAAGAAGCGAATCAGGTCGAGCAGGCGCAGACGCTGCACGCGGCTCACGGGGTACCACATGACCTCGCCGTTGGCTGCCAGGGGCGCAAACACGCGGAACGGCAACGGACCGCGCCGGGTCGCCCGATAAAAGGGGATCTGAAACACGGCCTGCTCGATTCGCAGTGCTCTCCCGATCCCGAGGGCCACAACGTGAACCGCATCATGGTCGGGATTGCCGCCCTCCCAAGCGTGTGTATAGATCGCAGTTATCGGAGGGAGTTCGCGAACGAGCGCTAGGAGCGCGGAGTGCGCCGACGAAAGGTGCTCGTAGCAGAAGCGATCGGGAATTCCTAGGCGTTCGCCCAGAAACCACACCTCGCGCACGACATCGACGCCCAGCGTCGCAAGCGCCCTTCGCGTCTCGGCATTTCGCGTCGCCGGTGTGACGGACCCGGCACCCCCATCGGTCAGGTATACGACGCCGATCCGCTCGCCGTTGCGCTTGGCCGCCAGGATGAGAGGCGCAACCATCAACTCGTCGTCTTGATGCGCCAGCAAGAACAGCAGCATGCAACCCTCTCCGCGCCCACCAGCGAGGCTGCCGAGCCCTTTCGCTCATAACTAAAACGCTCCCGATGGGAAGGGTAGAGCCAGAAAGTATCGCCTCATCCTCCCTTCGGAGGATGCTGCAGCTCCTGCGCATCCGCCGCAGCATGCCTCCCGGAAACCGACGATGCTGCTGAAATCAGAAAGGGGCGAAAGCGTGCCGCTTTCACCCCTTTTTCTGGCGCCCTTCAGGGCACTAGGCATGCATATCCTACTTCAAGGGCACTACCTCGGCGCGATGACCGAACTGATAGCTTAGGCGCAGCAGGAAGCTGTCCGCAGTCGCCTCTGAAGTGTACCGGTGCGGCGGGCCAATCGGAGGGGTGAGAGAGACAATCGTCGGCGTACGCGTATCATCGTGGAAGCGGTAGGAGCGGTATTCGGCACCGAGGACCCAA
>JBFWRV010000058.1:0-43386 GCA_050248715.1 Hyphomicrobiaceae bacterium
TCTGGTGGGATCACCGGGCACATCCTCGGGCTGGTTGGTGGGGGCGGCTCGATCCTCGCGGTGCCCCTGCTCGCTTATGTCGTCGGCGTGCCCTCAATTCACGTCGCCATCGGTACCGCGGCAATCGCGGTCGCCTAGAATGCCGGGTTCAGCCTAGCTGCCCATGGGCGCCTGGGCACGGTGAAGTGGCGCTGTGCGCTCGTCTTCGCGGCTGCCGGCATCCTGGGCTCGTTGCTTGGAGCCGAGATCGGAAAAGCCATCGACGGACAACGGCTGCTGGCCTTGTTCGGCCTCGTGATGGTCGCCGTCGGCCTCAGCATGTTGAGACCGTCATCCAGACCCGCAAACGAAAGCGTTCGACTGACACGGGCATCGGCGCAACACTTGCTACCGCGGCTGGTCGGCCTTGGCTTCGGTGTGGGTTTGCTTGCGGGCTTCTTCGGCATTGGCGGTGGCTTTCTGATAGTGCCGGCTCTGATGCTAGCGACCGGAATGGCGCTGCCCAACGCCATCGGCACCTCGCTGGTCGCCGTGTTGGCGTTCGGTCTCGCGACAGCCGGGAGCTATGCAACCGCAGGATACATCGACTGGCGGCTTGCGCTCCTCGTCATCGCCGGTGGTGTCGTCGGCAGCATCGCGGGGACGCGCCTCAATTCCGTTCTCGCTCCCAAAAAGCATCTGCTCACCCGTATATTTGGCGGCGGCGTCATCGCGGTCGGCGGCACGATCGTGGCGCGCGGTCTGCCTCACCTGGTCGGCGCCAGCGCGAGCTAGCGATGTGATCGTTGACGGGGATCAACGCCTGCAACCCCCACCCGGGGCACCTGGGCGATCCTGGGACCCTCCGCGATGCTTCCGTTCACCATTGACCAGTTCTTTGGCGTCTTTGCCGCCTACAACATATCAATCTGGCCCGCCCAGGTTGGTGCCTATGGCGTAGCCGCGCTTGCCCTCTGGGGAATTGCTGCGAGACACTCCTCGGGCAGCCGCGTCGCCGCGTCGGTGCTCGCGATCTTCTGGTTGTGGAATGGCATTGCCTACTACCACCTGTTTTTCTTTTCCGCCATCAATCCAGCCGCTTACCTCTTTGGAGCCGCGTTCATCCTGCAAGGCTTGCTGTCTTCGCCTACGGCGTAGTCGCCGACCGCTTGGCGTTGCGATGTCGCGGCGGCTGGCACGGGGCGTTAGCGCTTGCGCTCATTGTCTATGCGGCGGTTGCTTACGAGGTCGTTGGCCATTTCACCGGCCACGGCTGGCCGCGTGCGCTCTTGTTTGGCGTTGCACCATGCCCGACGACCATATTCACCTTTGGTATGCTCATGCTTTCGATACGTCCACTCCCCGCCTTTCTCCTTGCCATCCCATTGCTCTGGGCGGCCGTTCGACGGTGGACGTGCAGTGGGCGCTTCGAGCTCAATCCCGGCAGGGCGGAGGTGGTGCGGTCCGCTCTCCCCACTTACGTGGACAAGATTCTCCAGGGCCCAACCCGGCCGACCTGCCCATCGAGCAGCCAACCAAGTTCGAGCTCCGGTTGAATATGCGAGCTGCAAAGGCTCTTGGGCTCATCTTCCCACCATCGCTGCTCGCGCGTGTCGATGAGGTGATCGGATGAATCGGTGGGAGTTCATCGGGCTGATTAGTGGCAGCGTTGCGACGGGATGTCCACAGGTCGGCAACGCGCAAACGATCGCGCAGGTGCCAACCATCGGATGGGCCGTGGGAGACCCAACTGCCTCGTTGGAGATCTGCTCGAGCTTGCGCGTAGACGCAGTCAGCACGAGCATTTCAAGTCTCGGTCGAATCGTGCCCCCGATTTGAACCTACGACTGGCTCGTCCGCGGGCGGCAAAAAAATTAGATCGCCACTTCAAGCACATAGGTGTTCGCAGTTTCATCCTGTACGGCGCGCCATTTCACCGGACGAGATTCGAATTATCCGGTGCATAGACGGTCAACGTGATGACTGCCAGCGGGAGCCGTCCACCTTGCGCCTTGTTGAGGCCACCAAGGCACTTGCGTCGGCTCCGCAATCGGCCACTCCAGCATCGTCGCAGCCAATGCTGCTTGCCTGGTGATGTTGTGCAGCTATTCTGACGCCTACTCCTTGCGGCAAGGTTCACATGGACGAGAGGACGCATCAAGCTGGAAAGCTGGTAGATCGACTGCGGCGAAACGCCAAACACGGCTTCGTAGGCCGCTCTCGCGAGTGCTCGCTCTTCAGAGAAGCAATCGACGGACGCGAACCACCATTTGCGATCCTGCACGTCACTGGTCCAGGCGGTATCGGCAAGACGACACTTCTGCACGCGCTTCGCGCCAGCGCCGAAACCGCTCATGTGCGTGTCGGCATGGTGGACGGTCGCGAAATCGACGCATCGCCTCTCGCGTTTGAGGGGGCGGTCTGTCGGGCACTCGGTTTTCACCCGTTACGACCGGGACGTCTGCAAGATCGCTTCGTGCTGATGGTAGACGCTCTTGAGACGCTTTCCCCCCTGACGGCGTGGCTGATGCGCAGCTTCGTTCCCGCCCTGCCGTCTGGTGCGCTTCTCGTCGTGGCGTCGCGCGCCGGCCGGCTTGAGGGCCTTTCCTCTGAACCCGGCTGGGAAGGGCTTGTCCGCACAATACGACTTCGCAATCTCGACCCTGCCGAAAGCAGGCAGTTCCTTGATATGCGATGTGTCGATCCCGGCATGCACGATACGATCATAGGCATGTCGCACGGCTATCCCCTCGCGCTTGCAATCGCGGCGGACACGCTTGCCCAGAACGGCTCGCTGGGGGACAGCGAACGACGGGAGATCATCGGTGTCCTGCTTGATCGGCTCATTGAGGGGGTACCCACCGCCGAACATCGGATGGTGCTGGAACTTTCGGCGCATGTCCGCGTCACATCGGAGGCCATGATCGCCGATGCGATTTCGCCCACGCAGGCAGAAGAACTGTTCGGTTGGCTGAAGGGACTTTCATTCATCGAGGCCGGAAGCGAAGGGCTTCTCCCGCACGACCTCGCCCGTGAGGTAATCCATTCCGACTTGCTCTGGCGGAATCCGGCGCGCCTGCGCGCTCTCCATGCGCGCGCGCGCGTGCACTATCTTGGACTCTATCGCGATGGAACGCAGGTCGAGAAGCTGCGGGCGCTGCGCGACCTCGTCTATTTGCATCGGCTCAACCCGATCATGCGGGCGTTCTTCGAGTTCCGGGCCATCGGGCATGTCTATGCGGAGCCAGCGACCGGCGCAGACTATTCCGGAATCCTTGCGATGGTCGAGAAGCACGAGGGTCCGGTGGCGGCCGCCGCGGCGCGTCACTGGATGTCACGTCGGCCAGAAGCCTTCGTCGCCATGCGATCTGCGGAGCAGCCCCTGGCGGGGTTTCTGTGCCATCTCGATCTGACCGAGATGGACGCGCACGACGCTGCCGTCGATCCGGTGGCGCGCGAGGCTCTGACCACGCTGGAGAGCGTCGGCCTGCGGGAAGGCGAAACCGCCAGTCTCGACAGGTTCTTGATGGCGGCGGACAGTTATCAGTCTCCGTCACCGGTGATGACGGCGCTGCAAATACAATCTTACCTATATTGGATGACGACGCCGCGTCTCTCCTGGGCGCTTCTTGCACTCGACGGCGATACGCCTTGGGATGACCTCATGAAGTATATCGATTTCGCTCCCGTGGGGAAAGAAATCGCCGAACTCCTGCCTCGACGGTTCATCCTCTACGGCCACGACTGGCGTCGGGTCAGTCCCGCCGCCTGGTTTGAGATGATGGAAGAGCGAGAAATCGAAACGGAGATGCGGCCGGAGGACCTGCGCCGCCCCGAGATCGAGCTGGTTGTGCTTTCCGAAACGCAATTCCGCGATGCGGTGCGCGATGCGCTGCGTCATATTCGCAACGACAGTTCACTTGCCGCCAACCCGCTTCTGCGTTCGCGACTTCTTATGTCCGGGAGCGAACCAGCAAAGCCGGATGATCTTCGACAAACGATCCTCACGGCTATCCAATCGCTCAAGGCGGTTCCCAAACAGGAAAAATTCCTGCGCGCCCTTGATGTCACCCTGCTCCAGCCCACGCCTTCGCAGGAAATCGCGGCCGAGCGGCTGGGACTGCCCTTTGGAACGTATCGCTATCAGTTCACGATGGCGATCGGCCGGGTCGCCGACCTGTTATGGGCACAGGAACTGAGCGCCGGCGATTGACCGCGCCGGCCTGACGATTTTCGGCAGCGTTTCATCTGGTTTTTCGACAGTCCCCGGCTTCACGTTGCGGCCGATGGTGGTCGGCCCGCAACGACAGCGGGAGCCGCGATGTCGCAGCGGGGCATTTCGGCCAGGCTTCGCCTTCGCATCGCGCGATGCCGACCTCTCCAACCTGGGGAGTTCAGCATGACGCGTCCGATCGATGGCCCGTTCACCGCCCGCATCGAGGGTGATTTCGTCGTCTTCCTCATAGGTATGCGCATCAACAAGCCATGGAAAATCGGAAAGTGGTGGCCGGTCTTTATCGGCATGCCGCGCATGCTGAAGGAGCTGAAGGCTGCCGGGCCGGAGTCCGGCTTCCTTGGCCACACACCGTTGAGCATGACGCTGATCGCACAGTACTGGCGTTCGTACGAACATCTGGAAGCCTATGCCCGGTCGAAGGACGCACGGCACTGGCCGGCCTGGGTAGCCTTCAACAGGCGTATGAAAAACGCGCGAACCGATGTCGGAATCTGGCATGAAACCTACAAGATTCGCGCCGGCGAGTATGAAAGCATCTATTCTGGGATGCCGCCCTTCGGATTATCCGCCGCTGTGGAACTGGTCAGGCTCGGGCAGAAATCGACAGCCAGGGACCGACTTGCAGGCCATCTGGAGTGACAAGGCAACGCACCTGTCCGGGTATCGCACCTATTTCCTCCTGGTCTGCCCCTTAGCGGTTGGGGCAGGTGCGTCGGGCTGGACGCCAGTGATCCGTGGAAGTGGAATAGCGGCTGTGGCCGGGCCGCGACGGGCCGTAACCGATGCGATAGTCCGGACAGCCTATGGCGCATGATTTCAAATTATATAGCGCCTAAAATTACATAGCGGTGCCCAGTTTTATCCTGAGCGGCGCGCCACTTCGGTACAAAACTGCGAACCCCTGGTCCGGCGGGCATTGTTGCCCTAACGGCCTGTTCCAACACTTCTTTCCGTCCGATGATGCGCACCTGGTCATCGTCGACCTCGATTCGGTCGACAATGGCGGAGATGTAGGTCTTGCGGAACGCATTGTCGGCACTCGCAAGCTTCTCCCGCATGGTGCAGCCGAACTGCTCGATAAGAGCAGGGCTGATCTCAATCCGCTATCGAGTACCCTCCTTCGCACGCTCAAGTGCGGCCGACGTCCAGTCACGGTCCAACTTCAACGTCTCGATCCGTTCTTTGGGAATGCCGTCAAGCTCCGCCAAGCCCGTCTCGGTGAGCATGTAAAGACGCCTCAGCCGATCTTCGGCGTCGCGCGCCTCCTTTTCCAACCCTGCGATCCTGCGGTCTGCCGCGGCCGGGTAGGCACAGGATGGCCGAGATCGTTGGTCACGGCGGGATTGCCCGCACCAATCTCGGCCGCGACGACGCGGTCCGCGTCAGCTCGCGAATATGCGCACCGCTCGTCACCAGACGGGTCGCAATCAGCACTGCAACGACGTACCGCCATTGTCGATCGCGTGCATAGGCGAAACCTGGTTGCCGTTCTTCCGCATTTGATCCGAGGCGCACCCACGCGGTTGGTCATCAGCGGTGGGCGGATGAGGTCAGCTTCGTGACCTCTGCCTCGCACCTCAATTGGGAAAGCAGGGAAGA
This sequence comes from Hyphomicrobiaceae bacterium, assembly GCA_050248715.1. Classification (GTDB taxonomy): domain Bacteria; phylum Pseudomonadota; class Alphaproteobacteria; order Rhizobiales; family Hyphomicrobiaceae; genus AWTP1-13. The sequence goes on from JBFWRV010000058.1 coordinate 5,816, forward strand.
CCCGAGACCTGGCCGGAAAGGAGAGGAAGTCGGAGGCCTACCTGGGTCTTGTGCTCAAGAAGCGAGCTACTCGACGGCAATGTGGTCGCGATCCTGGAAGCGCTGCTCCAGATAGTCGTGCACTGACCTGTAGAGCGCTTCCTCGCTCATTTCCCGCCCCATCACACTCGGTGAGCTTAAAATGAACTAGTGTTGAGGCGAGTCCGGAGCAATGCCCTCGCGCTGCCTCCTGGAAGGATCTCTTCTTCGAGGACGCATGACTCACCCGGGAGCTAAGCTGCATCCTCGTTTCGTTGGCAAACAGAGGCGCTTGCATCGTGGCCACTTGTACTCGGGCTGCGGCGCTGTGATCACTCACGGATATCGGGCGACGAGCGCGCGGTTTGCACGTCGCATGGCTCACGAATAGAGAAGGATGCGCGGTTGAGCGAACCTAGCGAACCTCTGGCTTGGTCCGTCGGGCTGATCGATCCGCGCGGGCGGAAGAACACCGTCTATTTCCGAAGGACACCGAGCACGAAATTATCCACACTGGAACCTCTCATTCACTTGCTGGCTGGCGCGAATGTCATGGGTTCACGACCTCTAGTCAACGCGCGGCAACTTCGTGGCACGGTCGGCTACCTTACTCTGAGCACCAGCTTGCCGCGGAAATGTCGTCCCGCGCTAATGGAGAGTGCCTCTGCGGCCTCTTGCAGTGGAAACACGCGCGTTTCGGGCACACGCACAGCCCCTTTCGCCTGCAAATCAACGATGCGTTCGAGATGCGGACGGTCGCGACCGACTGCGGGGCGTAGCGACTGCACGTCAGGACGTGTCGAGGAAGGAGCCTTGGCACCCGAAGCGATAAAGGCGGCGCGCCCTCCCGACTTCAAGACGGAGAATGAACGAGTGGCAACGTCACCACCGACTGTCTCGAAGACCGCGTCGACGTCCTTTGCCACACGGGTGAAGTCCTCCTTGTTGTAATCGATGATTTGATCGGCGCCGAGGCTCTTGACGTAAGCGTGGTTGGCCACACTGGCGGTGGTTATGACTTGGGCGCCGATATGCTTGGCGAGCTGAATGGCAAATCCGGCGACGCCGCCGGCGCCGCCCTGAATAAGAATGGTTTCGCCCTTTTTCAGTTGGATCGTATCCTCGATTGCAACAAGGGCCGTCAGGCCCGTGAGCGCAAGGGCCGCGGCATCGACGTGTGAGAGAGAGCCCGGTTTGGCACAGAGAATCGATGCCTTCTCGGCGACTTTTTCCTGGTAGGTGCCATCGCGTCCACCTGCCAGAACGCCGAACACGGCATCACCAACCTTGAAGTCGCTAACGCCGGCCCCCAATGCGCTTACGACGCCGGAGAAGTCGCGACCGAGCACGTACGGAAAAGTGGCGATAGGGGCGTATGCGCCCTCGAGGACCTTAATGTCGGCGCCGTTGACGCTCGCCGCGTGCACGTCGACCACGACCTCTCCCGTCCCGGCCGCAGGATCAGGCAGGTCCCCATAGCGCAGAACGTTGGGACCTCCGTGGCGATCCATGACGATGGCCTTCATTGGACGTGCTCCCTCTGCGCGAAAAGACTATCCTCGCCATCCCACTTTGATGGTTCTGTCTTCGTCAGATTTGAGTGTCGCACCTCATCGCCTGGAGAAGCAACCGGCGACCGTGGACATCGCGGCCAGGACAATTGGGCAGTACGTGCGCTACCGGTTCATCGACGAAGTGATCTCAACTGGACCATCAATGCATTGAACGATCAAGACGGAAACGACGTAGGGGTGCTGCGACCAGATTGGGTTGATGATTTGCCACCGGCACGCCGCCATCGCTTGCCTCTCACAGAGAATTTGCCGTGCCAATGTATCTGCGCTGGGTTGTCCCGGTCATGGCGCTGACTGTTATGGAGCCCTGCCTCCATCTACACGTTTGCCGGCTGGAACGCGAGAGCCGTCGCTCCGTTCTTCCGAAGAACCCACCGGGGCCAATTGTCAGACCGCGGTCACGCCTCACTTGCTGTCACGTACGCTTCGAGGGCGGCAACGACCTGACGAAGGCGTCCTGCGGTGCGGCCCGGGCAGGATCCTTCCATCGCTGGCGGTAGAATGGGATGTAGGGCCGGAACTCCTCGAGAAGGCGCCGCAACTCGGTCACTGCGTCGGGGTGTGAATCAACCCTGAGGTCGATCGCGGGATGCTCGTCCGCCTCATGCACGAGCAGGTGTGCAGAGCGCTCCGGCAATGGGCCATCGAGCCCGTGCTGGCCACCGGCACTGCGTCCGGCCTCGATTGCGGCCATGAGGCGCTCGGCAAGATCGCCCGAAGCGCTAGCGCGGAACGCCTCGGCCATGGCCCAGGCGACCGCCTCTCCCTTAAGGACGTTGCCGAGAGCCGCAAAGCCGTCACCGATTTGATGCCCCGCCCAGGGCCGCGTCCTGCTGCCAGTATGGCAGGCCACCTGTCCGCAGCGGTCAACCAGCGCCACCTGCCGAAACTCGAAGTCGCTGTCAGCGCCGCGCAGCAGCTCGAGCACTTGCGCGGCCGGGTGGCCGAGCCCCAGGAGACGAAGTCCCAATGCCTTCAGCGTCGGGTTGACGAACGCCTGCGTCGTGATGGCGCCGACGCCGCTGGCGATGGCAGGGCATTTGCTGCCCACGGCAAGCGAATAGGTGGCGATGCCGACGCCGAGGGCGCCAGTCCTCGGACAGCGCGCCAGCAAGGTGTACGTCATCCAAGCCCCCCTTATTGAACTCCGAAGCGAAACTCTAGTCTGCAACCGGTAGGCCTTTGCGAAGCTCGGCCTTGTGAATCTTCTCGAGCGTCGCGCGCGGCATGTCGTCGACAATGAACACGGCCCGCGGCACTTTAAAACCGGCGAGCTTGGCCTTGCATTCAGTTAGGACTTGCTGGGGAAGGGAGGCACGCGCCGTCGGCCCCAGCGCCGGGGCAGGAATGACGAATGCGACCGGTACTTCGTCTAGCATGCGGTGCCGCTGCCCCACCACCGCTGCCTCGTACACGCCCGGCACCAGGGCGATCACGCGTTCGATCTCGGATGCCGCAACGTTCTCGCCACCGACCTTGAGCATGTCCTTGTCGCGGTCGGCGAAGGTGATGTAGCCGTCGGTCTCGAGCCTCACCCGATCGCCGGTGATGAACCAGCCGTCGGGCGTGAAGCTATCCTCCGTCGCCTTTGGATTGTTGAGGTACTCCAAGAAGATCTGGATGCCTCGCACTCCCCAGCATTCAAGATGTCCCGTCTCGCCGGGCGCAACGGGCGTGCGATCAGGGCGCAGGATGCGGATGCCGTAGCCGGCAGCGGGTCGTCCCGTGGTCATAGACCGGTTTCGCAAAAGCGCATCGCCGACGATGCCCTGGCTCACCGTCTCTGTCATGCCCCACCAGCCGATCGAGCGCACGCCGAACACCTGATCGAACGGAGTTTCGTTTGCAGCCATACCGAACATGCGGAAGTGGTGCTGAGGGACGGGCTGCTGCGCCAGCGCCTTGAGGAAGAACGGCAGCGTCGACGCCCAGGTGCAGCGGTTTCGAACGGCAATGTCCCAGAAGCGCGAGGCAGAGAACTTCGGCATCAGCACGACGGTGCCGCCGACCCACATTGTAGGCAGAATGGAGTAGGTGCGCGCATTGGTATGGAACGAAGGCATCATGACGAGATGCGTGTCGTTCTCACTGAGATTCTCATGCACTGCCGAGGTCCGTGCACCCCACAGGGCATTGCCGTGCGTCCACAGCACGCCTTTGGGCCGCGACGTGGTACCTGAGGTGTACTGCACCGAGCCGTGGCGCCACGGATCTGGCTCAAGCGCCCGCAGATCGGCCGGATCGCCGTCAAGGCTTGAGAAGCTGCTCTCTGCGCCCGGGCGCAGGCTGGCTGGCGGCTCGCCACCCCCCACGAGATGATCGGTAACGGCAAGCCACCTTATGCGCTTGGCATGGCGTGCCACCAGTTCGGCAAGCTCGGGCTGAGTGATGGCCGCCACTGCGTTGCAGTGGTCGGCAAAGTAGGCCAGTTCCTCCCCTGCTGAGCGTGTGTTGGTGGTGACCGCCACTGCCCCGATGCGGGCACAGGCGAACCAGAGAAATTCCATCTCAGGCGAGTTGTCGAGGTGTAGGAGAACATAGTTGCCGGCGCAGATGCCACGCCTGGTGAGGCCTGCTGCCACGCGCAGGACACGGTCTCGGAACTGGCGGTAAGTCCAGGCCGCTCGCTTTCCCTCGAACGGCTCCCAGATCAGGAAGGGGTGATCGGCTCGCGTCTCAGCGCGGAAGTCGAGAAGCCAGTTTACGTCGCGGCCAGCGAATGGATTGACAATCTCGTGGGCGTCCTCGCGGTGTGCGGCCATTACCTCCCCCACCATTTTGCCCCATGACATGAGTTGGGAGATCGCGTTTAGCTCCGGGCCCCGGTACCATATCAATACTCTTTTTTGCGGCTGGCAAGCGCACCCGGTGAGACACCGAGGTGACGCACTGGCGCATTCTGCAGTGAAACCCCGTTCATCCTCTCATGCACCGCCACGGCCAAATTGGTGGACATGGGACGCGCGGCAGGAGAGCCGATGAGCTGTGCCCCATCGCGCTGATGGCGACGGATGATCTATTCAACCAATCCAGCGGTCATGCATGAACCGTGTCCTCCGTCTCGGTCAGGAATCCGAAGAACGCGGCCCCTACTGCGGCGTGGGTAGCTGCGTTGGTCCGAGCCAAGGCAGCAACCTTGGTCCTGACGCTGGGATCTCCCGCGGCAGCACTCAATGGGCGTCGAACCCTTCCTCAGGAAGGTTTTTGGCATCCTTCATCAGCTGCATGACGCTGATGGAGTTCGATGCGGTGGAAGCCGCAGAGCTTTGTGGCCAGTGCTTGCCCACCGTGTTGCCGCCCACCGCGATGGCGACGGCGATAGCGAGGGCGGCTACGACTACGAAAGCTTGGCGCATTTTGCAGCTCCTGTTGAGATTAGCGGATAAGGACGCCTCTCGAATGTCGGGAGCGTGTGTTCGATTCCAGGCGACATGTTGGAAGCATCATTGACGGAAGGGCTACCGAGGCACAGGTCGTCGCAATGGCCTGGCCGCCTCGGCCGCTCTTGGTCGGCGGGACGATGACCCAACCGCCGTCATTGGAGCGTGAGCGGGCAGTGATTGTGCCCACGGCGAAGTGGTCCGAGTTGAGGGCATGCCTGAGAGCCAACTGGAGGACCACGATGGAGAAGCGGCACAAGCCCGAAGAGATCGTTGTGCCGGCCGCCTGTCTCTGCACGCGCTACGACACGCGCACATCCCGATAGCCGGCGTTCAATGGACGCCGGAACTTCCGTGGCGACGTGGGAGTTCCCTTGTTGTCGTCTTGCCGAGCTTCACGTAGCCAGGCATCGTCTCGATGATGAGCACGCATGCGATGCCCGCGGCCATGCTCTTTGCTCTCGCCCTTCCGCATTCGAATCTTGCTACGTCTTGTTCATCTTCTCTCGCGTCGCCTTGATCAGCTTGCCCGTCACACGCCCGAGCGCAAAGCCCACGTTCCGAGCCGTATCCGCGCGAGTGCCGACCGTGACTACCAGATCGGAGCTTTCGGCTTTGAGTTCCAAGAGCTGCTGCGCGGTCATCGGTTTTGCTGCCTTCTCCAAGACCACCCCGAACACCTGAACGCCAGCCTTACACACGCGCAGGACCAGATCATCACCCAACAAACTGTAAGCGATCTCCAGGTCTGTTCCCTCAAGGACGCGACGTCCCGGCGTTTGCTCTCCGCTGCCATTTAGGGTGGTATCCGGCATCACGCTTCCTCCAGGCCCGCCTCATGACAAAGATGTCGAACTATACCAGTTCGGACCCGCTACCACCTCCCGCTGACGCGGCGTAACGTGCCGAAGGCCCGGTCGGACAACGATAAACAGATCGTAATGGGCATACGGAGTATTTCAAGGAGCCGGTCTCATGACGCCCGGCGTGCCGCCCGGACCACCCGGAGGGGCCGATCAAGAGCGGCCCGGCGGGGCGGAAGCCGTCCAGGGGCTACTGCATGAACCAGCCGTGGCTGACAACGATGGATTGCCCGGTCATCACGTTGCTGCTGGCCGCGGCGAAGAACAGGACCGCGTCGGCGACATCGTCGGTGGTCGTGAACTGACCGTCCACGGTCTCTTTCAGCATAACCTCCTTGATGACCTGCTCCTCCGTAATACCGAGCTCCTTGGCCTGCTCCGGTATCTGCTTGTCGACGAGCGGTGTGCGCACAAAGCCCGGGCAGACAACGTTGGCGGTGACATTGTGCTCGGCGCCTTCCTTGGCGAGCACCTTGGCAAGGCCGATGAGGCCGTGCTTGGCGGTCACGTAGGGCGCCTTGAGCTTGGAGGCCTCCTTGGAGTGCACCGAGCCCATGTAGACGACCCGTCCGTAGTTGGCGGCGTACATGTGCTTGAGGCACGCGCGCGTCGTCAGGAAGGCGCCATCGAGATGTATCGACAGGAGCTTCTTCCAATCAGCGAAGGGGAAGCTGACGAGCGGATTGACGATCTGGATGCCGGCGTTGCTGACGAGGATGTCGATCTTGCCATACTTGGCGATCACCTCAGCCACGCCCTTCTCGACCTGTCCCTCGTCGGTCACATTCATGGCGACGGCGAAGGCGTCGCCATGCTTGGCCTTGATCTCCTCGGCGGTCTTGCGCGCCGCGTCGAGATTGAGGTCGGCGACGATGGGTGAGCCGCCCTCAGCCGCGAGACGGATGGCGATCTCCTTGCCTATGCCGCTGGCGGCGCCGGTGACGATTGCAATTCTTCCTTTGAAACGCGACATGTGATGATCCTTGGTTGTGGAGGATGTGGGTTGGAAACGACCGTTGCAAAGGGACGATGGCCCAGCGCTTGAAGGATAGAACAATTGTATGATGCCGCCGGCCTGTCATCTCAAATGCGTATGTCCTGGGCTAGGGTCGGTTGTTCGTTGGACCCAATAGTTCTACGTGTTGCTTCCCAGGGCTTCTCCCGATTTGAGTTCGGAATACCTCCGGCAACAATTCTCTGGTGCCGCTCTTCGTTTCTCACGTCCTCTCGCACCGAGGAGGCGTCGAGAAGTGCGCGCCCAAATATCTTGGTGCTCCGCGAGGCTGCCTGCACTGCAGGTGACGCCAGCGTCTCGGATTCGGCTGCAAGAGGCGGCGCGGACTTTCGAGGCGTAAGGAACGACGCGCCTTAATCTGGGCGCAACACTCAAGGCATGCGGGCTTTGGGCAGGGTTTTCCACATAGCCTTCGTCAAATGGAGACCATCATGAAGATCGTGGTCATCGGAGGCAGCGGGCTCATCGGAACGAAGGTTGTGAACGGGCTTCGTCAGAAGGGCCATGAGGTGGTGGCAGCATCACCCAACTCGGGCGTCAATACCATCACCGGCGAGGGATTGGCCGAAGCGCTCGCAGGCGCACAGGTGGTTGTCGACTTGGCGAACTCGCCTTCGTTCGAGGACCGGGCCGTTCTGGAGTTTTTCCAGACATCGGGTCGTAATCTGCTTGCTGCGGAAGCCGCCGCTGGTGTGAAGCATCACGTGGCGCTGTCGGTCGTCGGCAGCGACCGGCTTCCCGATAGCGGTTACCTTCGCGCCAAGATGGCCCAGGAAGGCCTGATCAAGGCCTCCAAGATCCCCTATACGATCGTTCGATCGACGCAGTTCTTCGAATTTGTGAACGCCATCGCCCAATCGGGGAGCGTCGGGCAGACGGTGCGCCTGTCGCCCGCTCTTCTGCAGCCCATCGGGTCCGACGACGTTGCCGCCGCAGTGGTCGACGTGGCCCTCGGCGTGCCCGTGAACGGGATGATCGAGATTGCCGGTCCTGAACGGATACCCCTCAACGAGCTTGCCCGGCGCTACCTGAATGCGACCAAGGACCCACGCCAAGTGGTCGCAGATACCCACGCCCGCTACTTCGGCGCAGAGATCAACGATCAATCCCTCACCCCCGGCGACAACCCGCGCCTCGGCTCGATCCGCTTTGAGGATTGGCTCGGCCGCACGTTGGCCCAGCGATAGTCCGCTACCGCCCAAATCCGGGCGAATGCCCTCAGGCTCGAACACAATGGGTCGAAGACATGAACACGCACTCGTTTTCGGGTGCAGGCGCGTCCCGCCGCGAAGTCTTGCTTGGCGGCCTAGGCGGCATAATGGCCACCCTCGCCCCTGGAGTGCCCAATGCCGGGCCTTTCAGCCGGCCTCGCTCGGTCTGGCCTACCGGCGCCAATCAAACAAGCGCCGGTTTCTGCCGGGGGGCGGGCAATGAGTGAACCCAGGCCGCCCCCTCGCCCGGCGTCGTACGGCAAGAAGGTCGGTCTTGTCCTGCAGGGCGGTGGCGCGCTCGGCAGCTATCAGGCGGGTGTCTACGAGGCATTGGCGTCATCGCCCTATCTGCCCGATTGGGTGGCCGGAACCTCGATTGGGGCAATCAACGCCGCACTCATTGCCGGCAATCCTCCGGAAACCCGCGTGTCCCAGTTGCGTCGCTTCTGGGAAGCGGTCACAGCCCCGACCGCGTGGTGGCCTGCCGGGCTCACCGGGCCGGTTGCCGCCTGGCAACGATCGACCGGCGGACTTGCCGCAATCATGTTTGGCCAGCCCGGATTTTTCGCTCCACGCCCGCCGCATGAGTGGTTTTCGCCGCCCATGCCGACCAGCTACTACAGCACCGCAGCACTCAAGGAGACGCTCGAACAGCTCGTCGACTTCGACCGCATCAACAATGCCAAGGGCGTCCGCCTGAGCGTGGGCGCGGTGAATGTGCGCACCGGCCGCTTTGCCTATTTCGACAGCGCAGAAATCACCATCCGCCCGGAGCATGTGATGGCGAGCGGCTCGCTGCCACCCGGTTTTCCACCGGTCGAGATCGACGGCGAATACTACTGGGACGGGGGTCTCGTCTCCAACACGCCTCTGCAATACGTGCTGGATTACTATCCGCGTCGGAGCCGCCTGACGTTCCAGGTCGATGTCTTTCAGGCTCGCGGCCAGCTGCCGACAAATCTCGAGGAAGTGAGCGAACGGGATAAAGACATTCGCTTCTCCAGCCGCACGCGCATCACCACCGAGAATTTCCGGCAGAAACACGAGGTGCGGCACGCCATCGAGGAATTGATGAAAATCCTGCCGCCGGAGCTGCGCAATACCGAACAGGCCAACCGACTCTCTGAATTCGGCTGTGTCACCGAGATGGATATCGTGCAGCTCATCTATCGCCCGCACGAGCCACAAGGCGCTTGCAAGGACTACGAATTCAGCCGGGTCACCATGAACAACCGCTGGCAGCAAGGGCTTTCGGATCCCGTACCACATTGCAGGCCGCACCATGGCTCGCGCCAACACCGCAGGACGTCGGTGTGCGCGTGTTCGATGAGATGCACGATATCCTCGTCGGCAAGTCGAAGGCATCGCCGCAGGCAACCTCGCCGATGGAGGTCTCCGCACCAGGTTCCCACGGAAAATCGAAAGCGCCCCTGAAGATGGGCCAGTTTCATGGAACGGGGTAACCCTTTCGCTATGCCCCTCACGAGCCGTTTTGCGCGCGGGAGAAAGGAGACGCAATATGAAGAACACCGCGCTGATGCTTGCGATTACTACCGCTCTGTTCGCGACGAGCGTCGCCGCTCAGGAGACGATCGCTCCGGGAGCGAACGTATCCGTCGTTTTTGACCAGGAGCTGCCGAATGTCCCTGGCAAGAGCATGCGCGCCGTGCTCGTCGAGTACGGACCCGGTGCCGGATCGCCCTCACATCGTCACCCGTCCTCGGCCTTCATTTATGCGCGGGTGCTGGAAGGCGCGATCCGCAGCAAAGTGAATGACGAACCCGAGCGCACATATCGGGCCGGCGAGAGCTGGACGGAGAAGCCGGGTGATCATCACCAGGTGAGCCACAACGCCAGCAACACGGAACCGGCGAAGCTACTGGCCATCTTCGTGGTCGACACCAGCGACCGCAAGATCGTCATTCCGGACAAATGAGAATCGCCGTCGGGCAGTGGCGGGCGAGCCCACGGCCTGGCCATGTCGAGCTGCAGATCGTTCAGTCCGGCCTCGACAAGAACGGCATGCTGACAGCCTGTTCTATTGCTTGCGCGGCGGCCTTACCTCGCGCGGCTCCTGAACCAGCTTCGGCGGGAATTGTGCGGCTGGACGACTTGCCGCATCTTGGGCAATCACCCGCCTCCATCGATCCAACTGCTTGACGCCGCTACTTCGAAGCCCCTCAATCGGATCGATGTCAATGTGCGGCCAGTCGTTGATCGATGGCCCGAGATGTCGAAGCCCGTACTTCGCGGCGAGCCCGCTGAGGGCCGTCTTCCATAGCGCATCGCTCCACGCCTTGCGCCCCGCTTCGACCAGTTGATAGGCGCCGGGGCCAGCCAGCACTATGTCGGCCGCCACTCCTCTGCCGTGCGTGGAGTTTCGTGGATTGCCTGACAGGTTGCCGGCACGCACTGAGGTACGGCTAAGCGGGCGAACACCGGACGTGAGCCCCCAGGCGACGCCCTGCTCGCGGTAGTTCCTGCCGATCCAGGCATCCAGCTCTTTGCCAATCCCGTACAGCAGGACTTTGAAATCGGGCTGGAAGTCCGTAACGTATTTGCAGAGCGAAATGTCTTTGTTGGCAACGGCAGAGTGCATCAACCCGAAGTCGTGGGGGTGCGTGTAGCTCCGCGACACGACGTTCAACAAGCCGGTGATGTCTTTGCGGGAAAACATCATCTGCGCCAGACGTGAGCCCTCCGCCGCAGTCTTTTCGTCGCCGTCGAGACGCGAACAGACTACGCGGTAATGCGCGAAGAGATAGTCCTCCATGACACTATCTGGGGTCCGCACGCCAGTATCCTTCGAGAAGGAATGGATCAGCACGCCGCTCAAACCCAGTCGCTCGACCGCATAGCCAATCTCGGTATTCGCCCATGCCGCGGCAGCCGGGATTTGGTTTCTGCCCCAGATGTAGGGATCGTCGCCGGACGGGTATGCGCTTCTTTCAGCGTGCTTTGCGTAGGATGCTTCATGCCACTGTCTGAAGGCGACGGTACTCTGCAACCCTGCGAATGTAAGGAATGCGGCGACGTACGCTGCCTCGGCGTCAGGCCGCAGCATCCGCGCAAGCGCAACGATCTGCTTGGCGCGTGCCTCGGCAGCTGCATCGAAGACCGGTGCTGCGGGTATGGATTTGAGAAGCTCGATTTCGCCCTCATAAAGGGGGGCAATCCCGCCCGCTTCTATCCATTTGCTCCATCCCGGCTGGGACAACACGGGCCCGAGGACCGCGCTGCCAAGCACGGGAGCCTCTTTCGCGGGTTGCGCAACTGCCGACGACCCCTTGAGGAGCACAGCCTCCGCCAGCGCACCGACCGTTCCGACAAGCATGTCGCGGCGCGAAAAGGCCGCCGCAACGAACGGCTGACATCGCCGAGGAGAACCGCGGCGCATGGAAATCATCCCCCAATCACATGACGACTTTCAGCGCGCCGCATATTCGCACGCCCCGTCGCCGAAGTCTCCGGTCCTGCAGGCGCTTCCGCGCGGTTACAGAGGCCGCTGTCCCGGCACCGCGAGCGTGACGCGTGTTGATGACCCAGGTCCACCGTCGCTTTGACTATCTCAAAGCAGACCCCAAAGCAGGCCAACCTACTCCCCGAGCGTGCCCCGGATCACGCGCAACAGCTGCATCGGGCTATAGGGCTTGGTCACGTAGTGGTCGCAGCCGGCGGCCCGCGCCTTCTCCTCGTCGCTCTTCATCGCAAACGAGCTCACGGCGATGACGGGCGTTGCCGCGAGGCAACTCCTCGACCGAACGGGCTAGCTTGCCCGTTCGCGCCTGCACCTCCTCGAACAGCCGCGCATTTTCGATGGCGATGACGGCCTGGTCGGCAAAGGTCCGGATCAGCTCGATTTGCTTCTCCGAGAACGGGTCGACCGTGCTGCGCACCAGCGCGATGACACCGAACGGCTCGCCGCCGTGCAGCAAAGGTACGCCCAACATGGTGCGGAAGCGGCCCAATTTCTGAGTCTCGAACGAGGTATACTCGGGATCAGCGAGCGCGTCCGGCAGGTGCACGATTCGCCGCTCGATTGCGGTCCGGCCCACCAGCGTGCCACGACTGGGCTCAACGGGGTGGAGCCGCTGGTAGGCGACCAGCTCCGGATGGGAGTGGGAGGTAGCGGCAGGATGGTAGCGGCCGTCTTCGAGCCTGAAGATTGTGGCATGGGAGGCCCTGCATAGTCGTGCAGCGGCCGTTACAATCGCGTCCAGCACGGGCTGGGTCTGAGACGGAAACCTTGTGATTGTCTGCAGAACCTCAGATGTCGCCGTCAGCTGCTCGCGCGCAACGCCCAACTCGCCTTCGGCTAGCGCCAGCTCTTTTGTAAGGGCCGCGATCTCGCGCCTGAGGGAGGCAACCTCGTCGGCAGAGAAAGCGTTCAAAGCCTTTCGGGCCTCCCACCAAGTCTATACGGCGCCCGCCGATCGACCAGCCTAGCACCGGGACCACGCTCAGAGCACTTACGGCCATCGGTGGCCACGCGTCAACGTACCACGCGCGGCCGGATTGGGCGCCGCTGATTGCGCAAAGGTTGGTAGCCCGACCCGGCGCTCGCGGGGTTCGGTGATCGGCTCAACCGAAGGTCAGAAAGCGTGCGCCGCGCCGCTCATCGAGCCAACAGTCGTACCAGCGCCGGGCTCAGACCGCGGTTGGGTTTGGTCGGAGGCGCAGCGAAGCTGCCGCGTGTTGCGGTGCCTGGCTGCAGCGCGACCAGCGACTCCGCGTGGCGGACGGCGCTGGATACGCCATCGACGGATGGCACGGGAATGCGGCCATGGACGCTACGTGCCAGTCCCGCGAGCGGCGCGCCGGCGAGTATGATGACGTCGGCGCCGTCCTCATCGACGCAGCGGTGCGCCAGCTCGACCAGTCGCTCCCTCTGGTCGGACTGAATATTTCCAACGCGGTCCGAGCGCTCGTCGAGGCCGCGGATGCTCGCGAGCCGCTGTTCAAAGCCGCACAACCGCACTGTCTCGCGGTACCACGCGCGAATGCGCTGCGAAATCGCAACAATCGAAAAGCGATCGCCCAGCAGTGACGCGCTCGCCAGGGCTGCTTCGGTCAAGCCCGTTACCGGAATCGCAAGCGCTTCGCGCAAGCCCGGCAACCCGGGATCGCCGAAGGCTGCAACAATGACGGCATCGAATTCGGTGTGACGCTCCGCGGCAATCTCGGCAGCCGCGTAGGCCCCGATCAGGGCCTCGAAACGCGTCTCGATGTAGGCCACGCCAAACGGAGCCGTCACCACCTCGATCTCTGTGCCCGCGGATGCTGCACGCTGCGCCTCAGCGCAGATCAGTTCCGAGATCTCGGGGGAAATATTGGGGTTGATCAGCAGGAGCCGCATGGCAGCACCCGCGACACCAGATTGAAGCGCACAAAGAGGTCCGCGAGCGCCTTGAAAGATGCCTCGCATCGCGTCAACGCGTGCGCCACGTCAACGTCCCGTAGCGATGATCCGAGCTTGATCTGCGCACCGAGGTCGAGATCAGACAGTGACGGCACCTGTCGAGACTGCCCGGCGCCGAGGATACCCCGACCGGCAAGCCGGAGGGATCTTGCCCGATCCATCGCCATTGCGATCGCGTCCACGACATTCATGCCACTATTATCCCTGTGATGCGCGTGAGCCGATCGCATGCGGAAAGCGACAAGGATCGCTCCGTTCATGAAGCTGCACTATCGTTGGCCTCCGCCACAACTTCGAGCCAATGGCGGGCGATCTCGTCGCGGCGCGCGATCCAGACTTGCTTCTTGGAGCACAAGTGCTCGAGGATCTGCTCTAGCGCCCACATGCGCGCCGGCCGGCCCAGCATTCGCAGATGCAGCCCGATCGACATCATTTTCGGTTGCGTCGCACCCTCGCGCCACAGCCATTCGAAGGCGTCGATCACGTAGCCCGAGAAATCGGCGGCGCGCGCGAAGCGGTCAGCATGCTGGAATTGCATGTCGTTGGTGTCGAACGCATACGGAAGCACGACGTAACGGCGAGATCCTACCGGGATGGTGCGGGGCAGATCGTCACCGTAAAAGTCGCTGTCATAAAGAAACCCGCCGTCCTCGATCAGGAGCCGTCTTGTACTGGGGCTCGGTGCGGAGCGGGTATGCCAACCGACCGGCCGTACCCCCGTCGCATCGCCGATTGCCTTGACCGTCCGCCGGATGGCCTCGCGTTCCTGCTCGATGGGCATGCCGGCATGTGACTCCCACCGCCAACCATGGGCGGCGACCTCGTGCCCTCTGCGCAAGGCATCTTGCGCAAGATGTGGCGATCGCTGCACGGCCAATCCACACGCGCTGACAGTGCAACGCGCATTGAAGCGGTCCAGGACCTCGAGGATGCGCCACCAGCCGGCGCGCGTGCCGTAGTCGAAGTGCGAACGAATGCAGGGATCAGGAAGAGCATGAAGCCTGTCGATGACCTCGTAGACGGCCTCGTTGCGATCATCGCCATCCGCGATGGAAAATTCCGCGCCCTCTTCGAAGTTCAGGACGAATGACACCGCCAGCCTGGCATTGCCTGGCCAGCGGGGATGGGGAGGCTTGCTGCCGTACCCGAAGAGGTCCCGCGGCTCGATCACGTCGCGATCCGTGAGGAAGCCGACGCGGCACGCGACTGGGTGGCGCCGTCCGAGCGCAATGTTGCGCGACCGCTTCCGCCCCGATGCTCCCAATACCGGCGGCCGACTCCCGACCAGAGCTCGCGCGCGGCCTGCTCTCCCTCGCGGCACACTTCGTCCATGTCTACGCGCGTCGGCCGGCCCCCTTCGACCAGGATTTCTCCATCCACGATGACCATGCTTACGTCGCGGCCTTGCCCGGTGTGCACAAGATTGCCCAGCGGATTGACGTGAGGGACAAGGTGAGGTCGGCGCGCGTCGAAAACGACCACGTCGGCGCGTTTCCCCACCACCAGGCTTCCGATCTCGTTTTCCATGCCGACCGCCCGCGCGCCGCCGAGCGTCGCCATATGAAAGACGTGCCGGGGCTGCCAGTCGTCGTCGACGTGGCCCTCCTGGATCCGCGCGGTGACCAGAGCCCAACGCATCAATTCAATCATATCCGCATGCTGCGTGTCGGTGGCCAGGGCCAGATTGACGCCCGCACGCTTGAGTGCCGGCGTCGGCGCAAGACGCCCAGAGCTGGCGTTGGCCTTCGGAATGTGCACAGCGTGAGCGCCGGCGTCCGCCATGCGACCGATATCGGCATCCGTGAGATAGATGCAATGTCCGCCCATCAGCCGCCCGTTGAGCAGGCCGACGTCCTCGAGCACTTCCGTCGACGTCTTGCCGCTACGCTCGCGCACGCGATCGACCTCCACCTTGCTTTGCGCAAGATGCGTGCTGACGATGAGCTCATGCTTTCCGGCAATTGCCGCAATCTGCCGAAGCAGATCGTCGGAACAGGTGTCCACGGCATGCGCCGCGAGGTTGACCCGTACACGCGGATGACCCTTCCAGGCTTCATGCAGAGCCATCGCGCCATCCAGAGTGCGCGCACCAATTGCTGCGTCGTACCGCCATCGCCCGTGCGCAACCGCGCCGAAATCGACATCGTGGATGCGCCAGCTTGGACATAGCCGAAGACCGAGCTCGGCCATGGCGGGCGTAGTTACATCCGCATGGACGAAATGGTCGCCCAGCAGCGTCGATCCGAACAACAGGGCCTCCAGCGCGCCCAACCGCGCCAGCGCGCGCGCTTGCTCGGCATTGACCGATGTGCCGGTCGGGATGCCCGGGGTGTAGGAGGGTGCAAAACCTGCATCGACTGCATTTCCCCGCACCATGGCCAGGATGGAATGGGCATGCGGATTGACGAAGCCAGGGGTAATGAAATGCCCAGACAGCGGTAGCACCCGCGCGGCCGTGTATTCGCGGGGCGGCGCCCGGTCGAGCCAGGCGATCCGACCATGCCGGATGCCAAGTGCGCCGTTCCTTATCTCCGGGCATGCGGGGTCCGCCGTCAGGATAAGGCCATCGAGGAGCAGGAGATCGAACACCGGAGCAGGCTCGCTCATCGATACCCTCCAGGCACTCTGCTCACAACACATCCTTCCTTGGCTCTGCCTTGGTTGAGCGATTCCGCAAACAGGGATGGCCAACCGACATCTTCAATATTGTTGACCATCTTGCATCTAGATAGTTGCGCGCGCAACAGAATTCTTTGCAGTACCTACGCTTTTGCGATAGCGTCGCCGCTACCTCATTCCGCAATCGCCACACGAGCGAACGTAGTGCCTTTGCCAAAAAACAGTCGGGCTCGGCCTCGCCGAAAACCCGCCCGCGTCCCGGGTCCAGCCAGACGCCAAGCGGTTCGAGGAGGCGGCGCATCGCCCCTCGAAAGCGATCGTCGCGCCGAGGACGCCGCTCACGAGGCCCTGTCGAAGGTATTGCTCGAAGGCAAGCTGCGGCCGGGCACGCCGCTGCGCGAGCGCCAACTCGCCGAGATTTTTGGCTTGACGCGCGGCGCGGTACGGAAGCTGCTGCTGCGCCTCAGCCACGAGGGCAAGCTGGAGATGATCACCAATCGCGGCTCCTTCGTGCCCCGACCCACGGTCGCCGACGTGCGTCACGTCTACGATGCTCGCAAGGCGGTGGAGAGCGGGCTTGTCGCCGTTTTGGCCCCGCGCATGACCGCGCCCCAACTTACCCATCTGCGCTCACAGGTCCACAAGGAGCGACAGGCCCAGCGGCTGGGTCAGCGCAACGAGTCGGTGAAGCTGGCGGGTGGTTTCCACATCGAGCTCGTCCAGGCTCTGGGGAACGACGAGCTGACTGATATCGTGCGACGCCTGATCTCGCGAACGCAAATGTTCGTCGCACTTTTTGAGCCAGCGCAGGAGTCCGGCTGTGCGCCGGACGAGCATGAAAGCGTCATCGAAGCGCTGGCATCACGCGATCCCGCGCGCGCCATGGCGGCGATGATCGATCATCTGCAGCGGGTGCAGGCGCGTGTCACACGGCACGTTGACGAGGAGCCCGCGCCGCCATTGGTCGATATCCTTCGCTCGGCCCTCGAGAGCTAGGATTTGCGCGTTCAGACTTGGCGCGGCGGCGTGGCAACCACGTCCTTTCCCCAGCGCTGACGGAGCGCGAGACATTCGGCGTGGCGCACCCCCTCGACGAGGGCCAGCTCGTAGCCCATGAGCGCGGCAAACGCCTCGAGATTGTAGCTACCCAGATCCGCGCGGCGAAGGTCCCAATGCCGCGCGCCAAGAACGAGCTGGTTGATCCCGCTCAGTCGAATTGCCCAGGCACACATCGGACACGGCTCCATCGTGCAATAGAGCGTCGCTCCCGTGACGTCGATGCGACCGGCGGCGGCTTTGCGCAACGCGTCGAGCTCGGCATGCCAAATGGGATCACGTCGCGAGTTGGTCTGCCCCTGTCCCTCCGCGAGGATATTCCCGTGGCGGGCAATCACCGCTGCGACCGGCCAATCGCCTTTGTCGAGCGCCGTCCGCGCGAGCCAAAGCGCACGGTCCATGCAGGCTTCGTGCACAGTCGCCAGAGTACCCACCCCAAGCCTCCCCATGCGTCACTTTGGTTGACAATAATGAATTGCTGGTACACACTATGGTCAACAATCTGTATCTCGTCCAGGCGTAACACAATGTTGAGAGCGATTGCGACGCGGTACGCGTAGCACCCGGACGGTCGGTCAACGAAAGGAAGCACGCATGCGCTCGATCGTTCTCCCCCGTCTCTTCACCATCCTGCTGGCTTTGTGTTTTTCCTCGATCGGAATCCGGACCGCGACGGCTGCCGACTGGAAAATGGCGTCGGGCTACCCCGACAATAGTTATCTGACACTGAACGTGCGGGAGTTTCTCGCCAACGTCGAAAAGCAAACGGGAGGCGCCATCAAGGTCACGCTGCACAACAATCAGTCTCTCGTGAAGCTGCCTGACATAGCACGGGCCGTGCAGAGCAATCAGGTCGCATTGGGTGAGGTTTATGCGGCAACGCTCGGCAATCAGGATCCGATGTTCACGCTTGATGCGATCCCGTTCCTAGCGTCCGATGAGGCCTCGGCGAAGGCTTTATGGTCCGCGCAGCGCCCGTATTTCGACACGTGGTTTGGCAAGCGCGGATCGCGGATCCTTTTCGCCCAATTCTTTCCAGCGCAGGGCTTCTTTACGCAGAAGCCCGTGAGGTCCGTTAGCGATCTCGCCAAGGTAAAGCTGCGAATCTACAGTAACGAAACCAAACGCATGGGCGAGCTTTTGCGTGCACAGCCGCTCGTGGTTCAATTTGGAGAGGTGCCGCAAGCGTTCGCGACCGGCATGATCGACGGAATGTTCACGTCGCCGCAAACGGGCATCGACACCCAGGCTTGGGATTTTGCCAAGAATTACGTCCACGTCGGGGCGATGCGCACGAAGCTCATGGTGGTGGTGAACGAAGCCGCCTTCAAGGCTCTTCCGGAGGCCAACCAGAAGGCACTGCTTGCGGCTGCCGCGGCGGCTGAGCAGCGGGGACTGGAACGAGGCTCCGAAGTGACGAAAGAGCAGCTCGACACGCTTGCCAAGCGCGGCATCCAGGTCAGCCAAGCATCTCCTGAGCTGCTTGCCTCGCTCAAGGCGGTCGGCGCGACGATGATCGACGAGTGGCGCAAGAAGGCGGATGCCGATCAGCGGAAGGTGCTGGAAGCGTATGAAGCAAAAGTGAGCTCGTCCGGCGGAAAGAAGTAGCGGCCGGAGGGGGAGGGGTGGACGGGATACGCACCGCTCACGTCGTGGCAGGCGTCATGCGCAAGATTCTCGATCTCACGATTGGCGCCGCCGCTTTCCTTGCCTGTTTGCTGTTGGCCACGATGGTCGTCGTTACTTTCGCGACCATTGCGCTCCGCCCCTTCGACGTGCTGATCCCGGGCCATGAGGAAATCGCGACATTCGCCATGGTCGGCATGGCGTTTCTGGGATTGCCCTACGCCTATAGAACCGGCGCCCATGTGCGGGTCGAAACCCTTCTCAATCAGTTGTCGCAGCAGAACCGGGCGCGCATGGACAGGTGGTGCGTTCTAGCCGCCTTCGTCATCTGCGTTGCCTTTGCCTACTACGCTTTCTGGCTCGTGTTTGATTCGTACGTTTTCGGGGACGTGAGCGAGGGGCTTTTGGCAATTCCGCGTTGGATCCCGCAGCTGCCCATGCTGCTCGGGCTCGCGCTGTTCGGCCTCGCGCTGATCGACGATTTCCTGGTTCTTGTGCGGGGCGGCAAGGCCTCCTTCGAAATTGCCCAGGAGCGCGGAGCAACCCAGGCCGAATAGGTCGAGGTATAGGGGACCATGGCTTCGACTATCGGAACGCTGGCCCTGTTGGTGGTCCTCCTCGCCCTGCTGGCAAGCGGACTCTGGATTGGCTTCGCCTTGGGCGCCGTTGGCCTGATCGGCCTTCTACTCCTGGGCGGTCCAACCGCGGGCTCTCTTGTCGCCACCTCCCTTTGGAGCTCGATAAACAGCTGGCCGCTCACGGCGATGCCGCTGTTCCTGCTCATGGGCGAGATCCTGTTTCGCACCCGATTGGCCGATGACATGTTTCGCGGGCTTTCACCGTGGGTTGCGCGGCTCCCCGGTGGCCTGCTTCACGTCAATATAATCGCGTGCGGCATTCTCGCGGCCATCGTCGGCTCCTCGGGCGTATGCGCGGCCACGATCGGCCGGATGTCTCTCCCTGAGCTCAAGCGCCAGGGTTACGACGAATCCATGACGATTGGAACTCTGACGGGTTCGGGCACGCTGGGGATCCTGATCC
The DNA here is from genome assembly GCA_050248715.1 of Hyphomicrobiaceae bacterium. Taxonomy (GTDB): domain Bacteria; phylum Pseudomonadota; class Alphaproteobacteria; order Rhizobiales; family Hyphomicrobiaceae; genus AWTP1-13. Next base: position 25,638 of record JBFWRV010000058.1, read on the forward strand.
CGCCATCGATAATGATGATCGTGTACGGAATTGTCGGACAGGTATCGATCGCACGGCTGTTCATCGCGGGCGTCGGGCCCGGCCTGCTGATCATTGCTCTTTTCATGGGCTATGTAATTGTCTGGTCGCTGCTCCATCCCCGTCCGTCAATGGCCATCAACGCGCGTCTCCCGTTCCTCACCAAGATCAAGCACTCCGGGCGACTCATCCCGGCGATGCTTCTTATCGTGGTGGTGATAGGCTCAATCTACACCGGCGCCGCCACGCCCACCGAAGCCGCGGTCATCGGCGTGGTGGGCTCGCTGGTGCTGGCCGCCGCCACGCGGACGCTGAACTGGACCACGCTGCGCGAAAGCATGATCGGGGGAATGCGCACCTCCGTGCTCATCATGCTGATCCTCGCGGGAGCATCCGTCCTGTCCGCACTGATGGATTACTCTGGACTGCCGCAGTATCTCGCCCAGCTCGTGACCGAGATCCAGCTTTCGCCGGCCGCACTATTGTTCTGGCTCGCCATTCTCTATCTCATCCTGGGCTGCTTCCTCGACGGCGTGTCGATGATCGTGGCAACCGCAACGGTGGTTCTGCCCATGGTGAGTGCAGCAGGCATCGATCTCGTCTGGTTCGGCATCTATCTCATCGTCCTCATTGAAGTCGCCCAGATCACGCCGCCCGTCGGGTTCAACCTCTATATCCTGCAGGCACTCACCGGGAAGGACATCTTGGCGGTGACGCGCGCGTCTGTGCCCTTCTTCTTCCTGCTGCTGCTTGCTCTGCTCATCCTCTGCATCTGGCCGCAAACGGCCCTTTACCTGCCGTCGCAAGTGATGGCGCGGTGAACGCCGGGGGATACAGCGGTCGACTACCCCGCTTGGAACAGGGCCCCGCCATGAAACGTGTCGTACTTGTCAATCCCAATACGAGCGCCACCAGTACGGCGCTGATGCTTGCGATCGCGCGCGAACACCTGCCTAGGGATTTCAGCTTGGAAGGAGCGACAGCGCCCTCCGGGCCGCCATTGATCGTGAACCCGGATCACCTGCGCATGGCGCGCGACGTCGTTGCAGATATGGCCGCATCCCTTGCCCGAAACGCAGATGGCGTAATCGTGTCGGGGTTCGGCGATCCCGGCGTGGAGAAGCTTCGCAAGACGTTGTCCGTGCCAGTGATCGGAATAGCCGAAGCTGCGATGCGGGAGGCTGCCAGCCTCGGCGGCCCTTTCGCGGTCGTGACAACGACCCCGGCACTGCTTGCCACCATCACGGCCTTCGCAGAGAAACTCGGCCTGGGCTCCCTGCTTGCGTCTGTGCACACGACCGAGGGCGCTCCCGAGGACATAATGTCCGACAACGAATTGCTGGTGGGCGAGTTGGAGCGGATCGCGAGGCTTGCCGTCAACGACCACGGAGCGGAGACAATCATCGTCGGCGGCGGCCCGCTGGCGGCAGCCGCAAGGGCACTTCGCGACCGTTTGGCGGTACGCATGGTCGAGCCCATTCCGGCGGCGATGCGACGGGTGACCGCCGACTTGCTGCAATGACCGGCAGATGAGTGCCTCACAAGCCCGAGGCGACGCCGAGAGCACTGGCCATGACGCGCCTCATGTGATCAGGATTGAGCACGCAAGCGTGGCGCCGCCCCTTTCCCTTCTCGAGGAACCGATGTCGTCATTCGATTTGATCATTCGTGGCGGAACAGTGGTGACCGCGGCAGACACCTTTGCCGCCGATATTGGCATTCGCAAGGGCTGCATCGCAGCCCTCGGCGCCGATCTTGGAAGCGCGACTGAAGTCCTGGACGCCCAGGGAAAGCTCGTCCTGCCCGGCGGCATCGACAGCCATGTTCACATTTCGCAACCGAGTGGGCCGGGCATCGTCATGGCCGACGATTTCGAAAGCGCGACGCGCTCGGCCGCCTTCGGCGGCAATACGCTCGTCATGCCTTTCTGCCTTCAGCAGAAAGGAGAGGGCTTGCGGGCCGCGTTGCAGAGCTACCACCAGCTTGCGGCGGGAAGGTGCCACATCGACGTCAGCTTCCACCTCATCATCTCCGATCCGACGACATCCGTTCTTGGGCAGGAGCTCCCCGCCTTGGTCGATGATGGCTACACCTCTTTCAAGGTGTTCATGACCTACGAAGGCCTGGCGCTTGCAGACAAAGAGCTGTTGGAGGTTTTCGCATGCGCGCGCAAGACCGGGGCGTTGGTCATGGTGCACGCGGAGAACTATGACGCGATCCGCTTTCTCACTGAGCAGCTCGAGCAGGAGGGCAAAACTGCGCCGCGATTTCATGCATCGTCGCGTCCGACCCCGGTCGAGCGTGAGGCGACGCATCGGGCGATCAGCCTGGCCGAGCTGGTCGACATCCCCATCATGATCGTCCATGTGTCCAACGGCGAGGCCATGGAGCAGATTCGTTGGGCACAAGGGCGTGGCCTAAAGATCTACGGCGAGACCTGCCCACAATATCTCATGCTGACCGAAAAGGACCTGGATGGCCTCAACATGGAGGGCTCGAAGTACGTCTGCAGTCCCCCGCCTCGCGATACCGCGAGCCAGGAGGCCTGCTGGCGCGGACTTCAAACCGGCGTGTTCCAAGTGTTTTCATCGGACCACTGCCCTTTCCGGTACGACGATCTCGAGGGAAAGCTCACACCCAAAGGGCGTACGAGCTTTCGCTGGGTGCCGAACGGTATCCCCGGCGTAGAGACGCGCCTGCCCATTCTCTTCTCCGAAGGGGTCAAGAAGGGCCGGATCGACCTCAATACGTTCGTCGCGCTGACCGCCACGAACCACGCAAAGATGTATGGGCTCTATCCGCGCAAGGGCACGATCGCTGTAGGTTCGGACGCGGATATTGCGATCTGGGATCCGGACAGGCGGCTAACGATCAGTCAGATGATGATGCACGGCGGCCCCGACTACACTCCCTATGAGGGTCTGGAGGTCACCGGCTGGCCGACCACCACGATCGTGCGCGGCCACTTCGTTGTGCGCGACGGCGAACTGGTCGGTGCATTGGGACACGGCGAGCATCTCGCGCGCAATCGCTCGCCCTTCGCAGGGCACCGGAGAACGTAGCGATCGTGGCGACGTATGGTTCAAGGCATTGGTGATCTATCCACGCGGTCCGCTGGCGTCGTGCTGCAGGGCCCTGGCAGGCCCGCGACGCTCGGGGGTGCGCTGGGCGTTCCATGCCGAGATCGCCGAGGCAGTGCCGCGCTGGCAGTAGACGCGGCCGTTCCGCGTCAGACCCACAAGATTGAAGGCTACGGCAATGTCTGAACGAACCTACTTCGCGCCGAGCGGAGGCATGCCAAGTCAAGCCGCGCTTGTTACGGATCGGGCCGTATTCACCGACGCCTATGCGGTGATCCCAAAGGGTGTCATGCGCGACATCGTGACGAGCAACCTGCCATTCTGGGAAAAGACGCGCGCGGGTTCTGGCGCGGCCACTGTCGGGTTTCAGCGAAACCTTCTCGCAATACATCATGGAAGTGGTGCCGGGCGGCGGCAGCAACCTCTCCGAGCCCAATAAGGGAGCCGAGGCTGTACTATTCGTCATGGAGGGCGAGCTAACACTGACACTCAACTCTGTGCCGCATGTTTTGGCGCCCAGCGCTACGCATTCATTGCACCTGGCGCAGGGTACCGCATCGCCAATGCGGGCAATGCCCCCACGCGGTTCCATTGGATACGCAAACGCTACAAGACCATCGAGCAGATTGAACTCCCGGCATCATTCACGACCCACGAACGGCATGCCACCCCGGTCCCCATGCCGGGCACGCAAGGCCGATGGACGACGATCCGTTTTGTCGATCCTGCGGACATGCGCCACGACATGCATGTCAACATCGTTACGTTCGAACCCGGCGCCATTCCCTTCGCTGAGACGCACGTCATGGAGCATGGCATCTACGTGCTGGAGGGGAAAGCAGTCTATCGGTTCAATCGCGACTGGGTAGAGGTAGAGGCGGGCGACTTCATTTGGCTGAGAGCATTCTGTCCGCAAGCCTGCTACGCGGGCGGCCCTACGCAGTTTCGCTATCTCCTGTACAAGGACGTGAATCGACATCCGCGTCTGGTGTCGCAACATCACAGGTGACGTGATTGCCCTGACCAATAGGTGGCTCACTGAAGGATATGTCGGGCCAACGAGGTTGATGGCGCCATGATTGCGATGAATCTTGGAACGCTCGCAGGCGACCGACCTGAGACACGGCTTCCTTCCGGCCAGGAGTAGAGTCCTAGGGGAAGGTCTTGCATTCTGTAGCGGGCCCTGCGGGAGATGCCGGACTCCCGACAAGGGGCCGGTGACCGGGGCTCGCGTGAGGCCTTCGCAACTCCGAAAGTATGTTCGTGTCGAGCGCCAACCGATCGTGGTTTGGCGTCGCGGACAGATGGGAGTGCGTGCCATGTGAGCGATTGGCGCGTCCCCAGGTAGGGGACATCCACGAGATCGGTGCAGTGGGCAGGCCAATTCTGCCCTTCAAGCCTCTTCAGCCTTGTTCACGCTCTTGCCTGACGAGCCGTAATGTTGCAGTGAGCAATGTGCGGGTTCGGGAACAACGAGGGCACCGACATCTCACGGGAACAGACTTTCAGGGTGTTTCGAAGCGGCTTGCGGCGCACGCGCAACCCGATCTTCATTTATGCCAGCTTGGCCTTGGCCGGAATGGCGCTGATTGTTGCTGCCGTCGCGCCGTTGGCTTCCACGATCGTGGAACGCTGGTCGCAGCGCGACGTGGAGTTGAGATCGAGGCTCATCTTCAACTCGATCCGAGACCAGGTTTCCGGCCACCTCGGCACGACCAGCGGAACCGCGCTCGTAACGCTGTTCGAGCGCATCGCCGAGGACGAAAGAGTTCTCGCCCTCGGGTTTTGCAGCGAGGCAGGCGAGCTGCAATTTGCCACCAAGCGCATGCCCGCCAGTATCAATTGCAGGCGTGTGGGGCGGGCAAAGACCGACGCATTCACGACGGCCTCCGACGTAGGGCACCCTATCCTGGTGGGGGCTTTTCCCGTTACCACAGCGGCCGGCCGTGGCCATCTGATCATCCTGCATGATCTCAGTTTCGTCGGCGAGCGGGCATCGAGGGCTCGTCTCTATGCGACGATTGCCTTGCTCGGCGTGATTGCGGGTATCGGTCTGCTGGCGACGGCCGCGGTTCTAGGCATCTTGCGGGTTTGGTCGCGATTGGTCCGATCCGCAGTGGCTGATGCTACGCAAGGCGCTCACCTCCCCCGCCATCGCATCGATAGCCTTCTGACCCCCGCCCAGATGCGATCGCTGCTGAGCGAGTCCCGACCAGAGCGGAAGGATGGCGGAGACGGGCTGCAGGTGCAGTGGTCACCCGAGACCTTGCAGCGGCTGCTGGGCGAACGCCTCCCTGGCGCCGAGGTGATCGCGGTTTCGAACCGCGAGCCCTACATCCACAATCGCCGCAACGGCTCAATTGCGCTGCAGATCCCGGCAAGCGGCCTCGTCGCCGCCCTCGAGCCGGTGATGCGGGCCTGCGGCGGCAAATGGATTGCGCACGGGAGCGGGACTGCAGACCGCGAGATGGTGGATGCGCGGGATCACGTTCGGGTACCTCCCGGCGATCCCGCCTACACGCTTCGCCGCATCTGGCTGACCGATGAGGAGCAGGAAGGCTACTACTACGGATTTGCCAATGAGGGGTTGTGGCCCCTGTGTCATATCGCGTTCGTGCGGCCCACTTTCCGCCTGGAGGACTGGAGGCAGTATGCGGCAATCAACCAGCGCTTCGCCGATGCTGTGGTGAAGGAAGCCACTTGCGAGGATCCGGTCGTGCTCATCCACGACTATCACTTCGCACTGGTGCCGAGCATGGTGCGCGAACGCCTGCCGAACGCGACCATCCTGACCTTCTGGCACATACCCTGGCCCAACGCCGAGACGTTCGGCATCTGCCCCTGGCGGAAAGAGCTCATGCACGGACTGCTCGGCAGCACGATCCTGGGATTCCACACGCAGTTCCATTGCAACAATTTCCTCGAGGCGACCGATCGATTCGTCGAAAGCCGCATCGATCGGGAACACGCCTCGGTGACGGTCGGGGGCCTGGAGACGATGATCCGGCCCTATCCCATCTCAATCGAGTGGCCGCCCGCCGCGCTGGCATCTCAGGCGCCGGTGGCGCGCTGCCGGGAGGCGGTCCGCAGCCGGTTCGGCTTGGCGCCGGAGTTTCGTCTGGTCGTCGGCATCGAGCGCTTTGACTACACCAAGGGCATCCTGGACCGCATGATGGCAATCGATGAGTTGCTCGAGCGTCAGCCGTCCTGGAGAGGGCGCCTCGTCTTCATCCAGGCGGCGGCACCAACGCGCAGCAAGCTTGCGAGCTACGCGACCTTGCAGAAAGAGGCGGAGCGGCTGGCGAACGATATCAATGCCCGGCATGGCAGCGGCGCGTACAAGCCGATCATTCTCGCAATCCGCCACCACGAGCCGGACGAGGTCTTCGAGCTCTTCCGGGCGGCGGATGCTTGCATTGTGTCCAGCCTGCACGACGGCATGAATCTGGTCGCCAAGGAGTTCGTCGCTTCTCGCGACGACGAACGTGGCGTGCTGATACTGTCGACCTTCGCCGGAGCCTCGCGCGAGCTCTCCGAGGCGTTGATGGTCAATCCTTACGACACGCACGCAATGAGCAGGACGCTTGAGCAGGCGCTGATGATGCCGGCAAGCGAGCAACGCGAACGCATGCGCCTCATGCGCGATGTTGTGCGCGTGCGAAACGTTTATCGCTGGGCAGGACAAATGCTGATCGATGCGGCGAGGCTGAGAAGCCAGCGACGGATCCTAGCCGGTGCGATTGCACAGGTCCCCGGCGGAGGAGAATAGGTCCGCTGCCGGCAGACCTCTTTGCCGATGTCGTGGGGAATTGCAAGCCTCGGACGACATTGGGCCGCCCCTGGAGACGGCACCGTGCAACGGCTATTTGATGTGGAAGTGGATCGGCAGCTTGAGGCTCAATCCCACGGCAGGGGGCGGTGCAGGTACCGGGCTGGCGCGCCGCAGGACTGCCAACGCCTCCTCGTCGAGGTGGGATGACCCGGAGCTTTTCGCGATCTGCGCTTCGAGCACGTTGCCGTCTCGGTCGATCGAGAAAATGACAGTTACCGAACCCTGGACATTGCGGGCGCGCGCGCCATCGGGATAGCGCTTGTGGCGGTTGAGATGCGAGCTGAGCGCCTTCTCCCAGGCGGGATTGCGCACGATGGTGACGGTGCGGCCGAGGGTCGGCGCGGGAGATGCCTGCGTCTCCTGGGCGTCCACGCGCGGCGGCGCCGTGGTCTGCGGCATCGGCTCCGCCGGATTGGCACTCTCCTCCCGCGCTACCTTGTCCTGGGACTGCTCCTCCTCCGGTTTGGTCTCGACCACCGGCTTGGGGATCGGCAGGGCCACGTCGGGATCAGGCGCCGGCGACTGCTCGACCGGAGGTATCTCCTTCTCCACCTCGACCTGGGTAGCCTTGGCGGACTCCGCGCCGGGTGGAGTCTCCACCATAAGCGGACCGTGGGCCACATCCGGAGAATCTTGCCGGGCGACGACGGGGATCTGCGCCAGCTCCACCACAATCGGCCCCGCGGCAATATCGTCGCTGTCGTCGTCCGCCCTGTGCATCAGGGCGATAGCCGCGAAGCCGATATGGACGCCGACAATGAAGACAGCCGCGGCCGTCCAGCGCACGGCTCGCCTGCGGCGAGATTCAAGGTGGTTGTCCGTCAACATCATCGACGCGACACGCGGTTTCTCGTGAGTGATCCGCCGGGATCAGACCATGCACCTAGCGCGCCTTGCGCCCAAACACCAGTGCCGCAACGGTCGCATTTCGGCGCATGTCTTGCACTCATCCCGCGGGCCGGCAACCCTGGTTCCCGCTCAGGCGTCGGCCCAGAAGCGAATGAGGTTGTGGTATATGCCGGTCAACCGGACGCACGCCGCGTCCTCCACGCCACGCTCGGCCGAAAGTTCTTGGATCGTCTGGTCCAGGTCGAACAGGAGCGAGCGCGCACTGTCCTCGCGCACCATGCTCTGGAGCCAAAAGAAGGAGGCGATGCGGACGCCTCGGGTCACCGGCTTGACATGATGCAAAGACGTTGCCGGGTAGAGCACCATGTCCCCGGCCGGCAGCTTCACCTCATGCGTGCCATATCTGTCCTCAACCGTCAGCTCGCCGCCATCGTATTCTTCGGGCTCGGTCAGGAACAGGGTCATAGATAGGTCGGTGCGGATGCGTACGGGTGTGCCGGGAATGGCCCGAATCGCACCGTCCACGTGCGTACCGAAATGCTGCCCGACGGCGTAGCGGTTGAACAGCGGCGGAAAGATCTTCAACGGAATGGCCGCGGAGATGAAGAGCGGGGAGCGTGATAGCGCTTCAAGCACCATGTCGCCCAGCTGCTGAGCCGCAGGCGACCCCTCGGGAAGCTGGTCATTGTGTTTGACGGATCCCGATTGCGGCCCAGCCGTACCGCGGCCGTCGACCCACAGCGCCTCGTCCATGACCTTGCGGCAGTGAGCGACCTGCTCCTTCGTGAGCACCTCTGGGATGCATATCAGCACGATGTATCCTCCAAAAAGTCGCGGGCCCCGAGCACGGCAGCGCTCGCAGGCCCGCACACTCGACCAGATACGTCCGATCGAACGCGAGGCTAGTACTTCCAGTTGAGCGTCAGGTAGCCGACGCGACCGGGGGCGACGAAAGCATTCGCGTTATTACTCTGGTAGAGCGCGTCGTAGTAGGTTTCATTGAAGATGTTCAGGACATTAGCCGTCGCAGAGAAGTTCTGGGTGAACTTGTATTCGGCCAGGACATCGAAGCGCCAGTACGGCACCGTGTGATAGCCGTTGTTGGCGGCGGCCAGATGTCCGGCGTAGACCTCCGAGGAGTAGATCGCCTGACCGCCGATGGCGAGCGCATCGGTGACCTTGTACTTGGTCAGCAGGTTGAATTGCTGCTGGGGGATGTTGGCAATACGCCGCCCCACGTTTGCGGCCACTGCCGACTTCGTCACCTCCGTATCCATCCAGACGTAGCCGCCGTAGATCATCCAGTATTTGGTTATGTTGCCCTGCGCGCCAAGTTCGATACCGCGCACACGATAGGCACCTGTGTCCGCAGCGACGCACACGAGCGTGATGTTGTCGCAAACCGACGTGTTCTCGCGCGCGTTCCACTTGTCCGTCTGGAACAACGCAGCGGTTGCCAGCACGCGCTTGTTGAAGAGCTCCCACTTGGTGCCGATCTCGTAGCCGATGGCTTTTTCCGGCGACAGCACCGAGGTGCCGATCGTGAGCCCGCCATACTGGACTCCCGTCGAATCCAGCTCCGCGCCGACGGGGTTGGATGACGTCGCCACCGCGGCGTACACGCTTGCGATCGGAATGGGCTTGTAGACGATGCCCGCATGCCAGTTGAACAGATCATCCGACCGGCTGGCATTGTTGACCGGGTTTGGGGACGTCTGGTCACGCTCGAAGTGATCGAAACGGATGCCGCCATTGATGAACCACTGGTCGGACAGCTTGATCGTGTCGAGCAGATAGGCCGCCCTGTTCTCGATCGTGGCGTTGTACGTCAAGGTTGGCGGCCCCACCGTATTGAGGGCGGGATTGAGCAGGCCGCGATAGGGATCCGGGAAGAAGAGCGGCACGCCTCCCGGCGGGGTCATCAGCAAGGTGTAGCTGTAGCGTTCCAGGTCGACCTTGGACGCTTCGACGCCGGCTACCACGGTATGGCGAAGGCCGGCGGTGTCGAACTTAACCGTCAGCTCGGTCTGGTGCGCGAGCGATTCGGTGTCCTGGAGGCGCTGCGGATTGCCGACGTTGACGGTGGGGCCGAACGTGGCCTGCGGCAGCGAGGCGACATAGCCGACGTCGGTCGTGCTGAAGCGGGTAATGCTTGTCAGTTTGGCGTCGGGGTGAAGTTTGATCTCCGCCTTCGCGGTGTAGGCTTCCGCATCCTGCTTGATGAAGTCCCGCATCGCGTTGCCGAAGAACGTGTCTCGCGGCAAGCCGTTCTCGGTCCAGGGCACCAGGGTGTTGCGGTTGATCGGCACGCCCCAGTCCGGGATACCGTCCGAGCGCAGGCGGTAGTAGTCGAGGGTCAGCTTGAAGCTTTCGTGCGGCCTGAACGTCGCGGCGAAGAACCCGCCCCAGCGCTGGTCCTCGGTGATGTCGCGTCCGGCGACCTCGCTCTCGTGGTACATGACGCTGCCGCGCACCGCGATGCCCGGCGAGATCACCTGGTTGACGTCGGCGATCGTGCGTATCGTGGCGTCCGTGCCGAACATCGTCGACACATTGGCGAAGTTGTTCTTCTCGTTCGGCGCCTTGGTGATGATATTGACCGCACCGCCGGGGTTGGCGTTACCGGAGATGACGCTGCCGGGGCCCTTGTAGATCTCGATCTGCTCAACCGCGAACACCTCGCGGGAGCCGTTACCCAAATCGCGCAACCCGTCGACATAGAACTGGTTGCGCGCATTGAAGCCGCGGATGTAGATCGCGTCCCCGAACGCGTTGCCGCCTTCGGCAAATCCCAGCGTCACGCCCGGGGTCTGCCGGGCCAGGTCACGGATCGAGGTCGCCGCCTTGTCCTCGATCACCTCCTTCGGGATCGTGGTGATCGTCTGCGGCGTGTTGACCAGCGGCTGCGTGATCTTGCCCGAGGCGGATCGCTCGACCTTGTAGGGAGCATCCGGATTGGCATACGGATTAGCGCTTTTCTGCTCCGGGGGAATTGGCGCGGGTGCCGGAACCGGAGCGACGGGCGCTCCGCTTGATTTCTTCGCCGGAGCCGTTGCCGCCTTCTTCTTGGGCTGCTTGGACTCTACGCTCATCGGCGGAAGGGGTGTCGTCGGTGCCGCGCCCTGTGCCAGTGCCAAGGTAGCCGGACTACCGGCTGCGAGGCACGCCGCGGTGATCAAGCGCGCAGTCGAGCCTTCCATTCTCCGCTTGCCGGCAACCTCGACCTTGGCAACCGGACGACGCAACGAACCAGGTACGCGTGCAGCGGTCATTACCATCCCCCATTCGCACACGCAGGTGCGCGTATGTCCCAATGTGCGTCGGATGGCTGGGGGAATTGCCTGGCTACCAGGGCACGTGAAGAACTTAATTATTCCTAACTCACAGAGTCAAGTTTCGTAGACATCGCGAGGTGCTCGCCGTCGCCGTGTGTCGCTCGCGCACCACCCAACTTCACCGAGAGGATCGGAATAGCTCCAGGTCGCTGCGAGCATGCGACAAATCGAACCTGTTTCTAGGAACAGACCGGGCTGCCGGCAAGAACGACAGGGCGCCGCCGTAACGCCAGGTCTCCCCCTTCTCGGGGATGCAATGGAGAGCGCAATTTGGTGCACTCGAGGGGCGAAACTCGCCGCTGCAGAACTCCACCCTCCTCTCATAGGTGAAGCGCGAGGTCTTTGTGCACGAAGAGAAAGCGAACAAGGTCCGCCCATGGGCAAGTACGGCGTGCGTCTTCACAATATCTACTTTCTTCCGCGTGTCGGTTCGTCCCTCCGCTGGGCAACCGCCGGCATTCCGCGCAGCGAACTCCCCGCGAACATCAAGGCCCTTCTCGCCCAGCTCGATATCCTTGAAGGCGAGGTGATGCCGATCCAGAAAGCCGACAACGACGTCGCTTCGTAGCGTGGCTCCGCCCCGGCGCCCCGCCACTTTGGCATCGCGGCCCCCTGAACCGACGCCGGTTGCCTGCGCGACACCTTCTCCGGCAGCACGATGGCGCGCTTGTCGAGCCCCGTCCGCGGATGCGGGAAGTGCTACACCGGTTCCGGCATAGGGAGACGCTGCTCCTCGATGATGCGTTCGCGCCCTCGGTAGTCGTCCCGATTGGCGACAGGAGGGCGCGCTGGCACGCTGACCGTGGTCATGTCACGCTTGGTGAGGCGCCATGCGAACCTTGTTACTCCTGATCGCCCTCCTCGCTGGTGGAATGTCTTCCTCCAGTGCATTGACAAGCCAGCCTGCTCAATCCTTGCGGTCTCTAGCCGATATGACGGTCGTCCCGGAGCTGGCCGCGCGACGCTCGGGTGTCCGTTCTCGATCGGGTGCCCGTCGGGCATACAGAAACCGCGACTACCCGCGTCCGGGTGTCATTGCCCCGCCGATGACGCCCGTGCCTCGGGTGGCGCCGCTGGCGCCCCGGGTCGGGCAGTAGGGCTTGGGCGTTTGCTCGATAGGCTGGAGGCCGGTGCGCATCCCGGGATGGGAAGCCGTTCCGTCGAAATCCCCAAGAACCGCTTTCTTGTCTCGGGCGCTGATGGGCGCCAAGCTTGGACTAGGGTGGCGTGGGCGCCTCGAGCTCCTTGAGATAGCGATCGACAAATGGCAGCCAGCGCTCCGGCCACGCCACGAGCAGGTGACCCCTGGTCGAGTTCGGGACCGGTAGATCATAGAAGCTTCCCTTCCCGCCGGCGTTTACGAAGGCTTCGAAATTGGCGCGGCTGTGAGCGGTTGTGAAGGTCGCATCATCTCTGCCGTACAACCACAGAGTCGGCCGCTTGTAGCCGGCTCCCTTGCTGAACAGTCCCTTGTTGACGGTCGCTGCCGTATTGCAAGCTTCGGCGAGCCAGCCGCCGACGAAGTTGATGACGCCGAGAACCTGCTCAGAATGTCGTGCGGCATAGAGTACGGAGAGCAGCCCACCGCGTGACTGGCCGCCTACGAGTATGGGCCCGGTGCGCACGTCCGCCCTCCGACGAAGCGCCTCGACGGCGGCTTCGACATCGCTGAGCGCCCGCTCGGCGCCTTTCTGCGATCTGACGGCATCGCACGAATAGCCCTGCTTTCGATCGGTTGCAAAACCCTCGTCGTACAAACCATCGGATCGGCCGCGACCCCGTCGCTGCGGAAATGCCACCATCCAACCCCGGTCAACGAAAGCGCTGGCGAGCAGGAAGTTGCTCGAAGTCTCGCGGACACGCTTGACCTCCCGCCCGTTGAGGGTGGCGCCGTGATTGAAGACCAACAGCGGAAACGGTCCCGTGCTTCTGGGCTTGTAGAGGACGGCCTCCAGCCGCAGAGGCTTGCCGTCCTCGATGAGCTCGGTATCAAGCATCAGGAACTCGACGCTGGTCGAGCTCCATGGCAATTGCACATCCGCACGCATCAAGGCGTCCAGATCAATTTTCGACAACCTTGCGAGAGCTCGGCTGCTTCCCCGCTGCCAGGTTCCGATCAGGGTACCTTCGGCGGTGAGCCTATAGGTCGCATCGAATTTTCTCGATACCTTCAGGACGTCTCCCGACAGCGACGCAGTCTGGCGGTGCCAGACGCCGGGGATGCTGGCCCACGGATTGTCACCTACCGCGTAGACGACCTTCGCCTCCCCGCTTGGGCGAATATCCTCCACGATCAGGACGTGCCGAATTGCATCCTCCCACGCCCCGATCCAGGCCCCCACGAACCGCTGGTGATTGAGAGGCGCGTCCCGCGCGGGCTGGGAAATACTCACGTCATCTGGAAGCGGCACGCCATCTGCAACGTGGTCCCCCAGCACGCCGCGCGAGAAGACTGCGACGAATGCGAAGCCCAGAAGAAGGACACCGAAGCGCCTCGACACCCCGCAACTCCTCCGGCTCCCTCTTGCGCCTACTGGCATTGGCGCGCTCCCCCCAACCCCCCGCATCGTTTTCAATGGAGGCGAGTGGCGCCTTCCCCGACGATCTGGAAGGGCGCCCAGATCGCCGGATACGCGTTGGCTGGATCGGACTCGTCCCGGATGAAATCAAGCATAGCAAGGCGCAGAGCTTCGGCGCGCCCAGCCTGGGGCTTCTTCGCGATGAAGTCGAAGGTTGTCGTGGTGATCTTGGTGGCGGCGTCCGAATCTACCGCCCAATGCGAGACCAGCAATGCACGCGCGCCCGCGTAGAAGAAGGCACGCGCCAGCCCCGACAACGCCTCTGCCCCCTGCTTGTCACCCGCAACCGTATTGCAGGCGGAGAGGACCACCCAGTCGGCATCGAGCTTGAGTTGCGCAACCTCGCTGGCCGTCAGCAAGCCATCGTCGAGTTCGTTGGAGACCTGAGGCAGCGTTAGCACCAACGCAGGCTCGTCAAGACCGCTTACCTCCCCGGCAAACAGGCCGTGCGTCGCGAAGTAGACAATTCGGTAGTCCGCGAGCGGGGCGCGCTTGACCGTCGTCTCATTGGCGGATGCGCGGAGGTGGATGGCGCTCGTTGACGGTCCCAAGCGCTCGGCAACCGCCTTCAGCTCGCCCGCGGTCTCCTCCAGTCTCGGCAGCTTCTGGCTGAGCTTCACCCGGTCAATCCCGCCGCCTTTCGGCTTCGCGTGTGGGGCATCGGGAGGTTTGCCCAACCCGTCGAATACCGGGTCGCCAAAGCCGATCATGGCGTTGGACGCCTTGGTCGCTCCCGATACGTGCCGCAGCGCGTTCAGGCTCGCAACGGACGGCAACACGGTGATCGCGTGGCGCTTTATGAGCCAAGCCACCTTGCGATAGATGGCAAAATCCTTGGCCGACTCGATGGCTGGAACAGAAAATCCGGGCTGCTCCGCGACCAGCAGGTGGAAAGGCAGCGCGGTCAGGGCCCCAGAGGGAACCACGAGCAAGTGGTTCTTGCCTCGCAGCAGCTTGTCGAATGGGCCGATGAGCGTCTTGTAGAGTTCGTGCGCTCCGCCAACATCGAAGAATGTCTCCCTCTTGGCGTCAGGCCGCCTCGCAAGCGATCGTTCCACTGCGTCGACGACATGAACATCCAGACCGCGCCGAAAGTCGGAAGTCTTCTGGGCGAGCGCCGTTTCGCCGAGGCGAATTTTCTCCCACGCGTATCCCGCGCGTGTCAGGGCAAACGCATAGGTTGCATCGCTTGTGACGTGGTACACGAGCAAAGCCTCGTCGGCACTTAGCAGGACCTGCGCCGTCGCCAGATCGAGCTCCCTCGGACGAACGAGTTCCTGATAGCGAGGGAAGTCCGTTCCCAGTCGCGCATTCAGTTTTTCGAGACGCACTTCGAGCTCGAATATGTCTTGTCGCAGACTGCCAATTCTTTTCTGATCGGGCCGACCTGGCGAGTTCACCAGCTCGGCCATCAGGCTTTTCTCGAGGGACCTGAGCTTCCAGGAAGCGTCCTGCTGCTCCCGCACCGCGACAGCGAGCGCATCGGTGCCAGCGCCAAATCGAGCCGCCATCTGGATAACCGCTGCCGCAGCCGTCGATTGGTTTGCCCACTGGGTCAGTGCAAAGCTTTCCACCGCGGCCTCAGGCCCGATCAATTGTGCGCCGGTCGCGCCGGCCAAGGTCTCAAGCCTCTGATCGAAATAGCGACGCACCAATGATGCATTGGCCTCCGAAGCGCTGAGCGTGCCCTTGGCAAGCTTCCCTGCTACGATGCCGGTGGCGCGGCGCGAAAATTCGAGAGCAGCCGGAATGTCGCCGGTCGCCAGCTTCAATCCAGCGAGATCCCTGAGCACGCCGGCGACCTCCAAATGGTCTTCGCCGAGCGCGCTTCTGCGGATGGTGAGCGCTTTCTGATACAGCTGCTCGGCGTCGGCCAAGCGGCTCGCCAGCTGGGCGTAGGTATTCGCGAGGGCAATCTGCGTCGAGGCGACGGTTGGATGGGCATTTCCATAAGCCTTCTCGACCATGTCCAGCGCGCGCTTCGAAAAGGATTCCGCCGCCGCTGCACGTCCGAGCTTGCGATGGGTCACAGCAAGGTTGTTGAGCGTCTGGGCAATTGCCGGATGGTTCAGCCGGCGGCTCTTCTCCTGGATGCCGAGAGCAGCCATCAAGCTTTGTTCGGCCTCCGCGTCTCGGTCCTGCTTCAAGTATGTGGTGGCTAGATTGTTGAGGTAGGTTGCCTTGTTGGCGTTGTCCTGGCTGATGGCGATGGCGCTCTGGTACAGAGCTTCCGCCTCGGCATACCGTCCTGCGTCGTATGCGATCGTGCCGAGCCCGTTGAGCGTCCAGCCAATGGTGACGCGATGGTCACCCGGCGCGCGCTGCCATATCTCCAGTGCGCGCGAGAGCAAAGGCTCCGCCTCAAGGTTGCGGCCGACCCGCCGGTACGTCTCTCCCAGCAGGCACATGGTCCAGGCGATGTCGGTGGATGCCGGGCCGGGCGCGCGTTCGCGTATGACCAGGGCGCTCTTGAAATTGACCTCCGCCTCCGGATAGTGGCCCAGTGCCAAGTGCGCTTCGCCCAGAAGAACCAGCACGCTTGCGTAGTGACCTTGCTGAGCGTTGGCAAAAGGCCTGGCCAATTGCTCGAGTTGCAGGGCCTCTTTGAGCGCTTCGCGGAAATTGCCGGCGCCAGCCGCCTCCTTGTAGCGCTTGTGCGCGGCCATTTGATCGGCCGGCTGCGCCGCAGCAGCGCAAAGTCCAAGCAGAAGAAGGACACAGGTCGCCGGCAGGTTTCGGACAATTGCACGCATCACGTACGCATGCGAGCCAAGTGGCGAGGGCCGTATCATCACGGGCTGGCCCCAAGCCTCTGCAGGGCAGCTTTGCTGTCCTTGATGCTAGGGTCTTTCGCCAACGCCCGGCGAAAGTCTGCTATGGCCGCCTCGCGGAGCCCGAGAGCCTCGAGGATATGGCCACGCGTATCCAGCGTGTTTGCATCCTCGGGACGCAACTCCAGGGATTTCTCCGCGTCCGGCAGGCCCTGTCGAGGATTGCCCGCCTTGAAGTAGGCCCAGGCACGGCCATTGTAGTAATTGGCATCGCTTGGATCGATCTCGATCGCCTTGCTGTAATCCGAGATGGCCCGGTCGTATGCCTTCTGGTCCTCGTGGGCGGCCCCGCGGTTGCTGTACGCGTTGACGAGCCTGGGATTGAGTTCGATAGCCTTGGTGAAGTCGGCGATGGCTTGGTCGAGCAGTCCCGTTCGCCGATACGCATAGCCGCGGTTGTTGAAGGTGTCCGCATCGGTCGGATTGATCTCGATCGCCTTGGTCAGGTCCCCAATCGCTCGTTGATATTGACCCTTGCTTCGATTGGCATAGCCGCGGTTCGCGTAGGCCCGCGCGTGCATTGAATCAATCTCGATCGCCTTGCTATAGTCGTCGATTGCGCGGTCGTTGTCGCCTTTGGCGCGGTAAGCCAACCCCCTGTTGAAATAGAAGTCCGCAACTTTGGGATTGATTTCGATTGCCCGTGCATAATCGTTGACAGCCAAGTCGTAGGCGCCCCTGAGCCGATAGGCGTTGCCGCGGTTGTGATAGGCCTGGGCGTGCTTGGAGTTCAGCTCGATGGCCTTGCCGTAGTCGCCGATTGCGTGATCGAGATCACCTTTTGCCCGATGCGCTGCACCTCGGTTGTTGTAGTAGTCGGGCTCCGTGGGATTGAGGTCGATGGCCTTGTTGTAATCGGCAATGGCCCGGTCCGTGTCACCCTTGCCGTCGTAGGCGTTGGCACGGTTGAAGTGAGCGATTGCGAGGCTTGCACTCTCTTTGCCGGAGGCAATTACTGACGTGCACGCCGCGATAGTGGCGTCGAACGAATGCGTGCCGACCTCGTTCAGGCACCTGCTCCACTCCTGCGATATCTGCGCCAGAGCAGGCCCCGCGATCACGACCGTTATCACAAGCGGCGAAAGAGATTGGCGCATCAGCTGTAAAAGTTTGGATTTGATCGGACGTTATTAAGGAAGTGGTGGGCATCATTGCCGGTTGTGAGGGGAGCGAGCCGAAGGCGAGTGGACCTTACAACTGGCGGCGCAAGAATCGAGAGCCCACA
>JBFWRV010000059.1:0-43252 GCA_050248715.1 Hyphomicrobiaceae bacterium
CTGTGGCTGCCGCCACTCGTGAGGCGCTGGCAAGCAGCGCCCGCGAGCCGGTGGTGCTGCTGTCGCCAGCCTGCGCCTCCTACGACCAGTTTCGCAACTTCGAGGTGCGCGGCCGCGCCTTTCGCATGCTGGTGGAAGCGCTTCCGGGCGTCGTGCTGCGGGGGAGTGCGAGATGAGCGCCCACAGCGCGCCCTTCCCCTCCCCCTCGTGGGGAGGGGGTAGGGGTGGGGGGAAGCCCGCCCGCAGATGGTCTGCAATCCCCCCCTCCCTGTCCCTCCCCCACAAGGGGGGAGGGAACCCTTGCAACGGTCGAGGGGAGTGTCTGCTGCATTGGCGGGGCGAGGCATCATGAGGCTGTCGCGGGCGGACCGGAGCCTGCTGGTCGACTGGTGGTTCACGGTCGACAGGGCGCTGCTTGCCACGATCCTCGTCATCCTTGGAGCGGGGCTATTGCTGTCGCTGGCCGCCAGTCCGGCAATCGCCATCAAGCGCGGGCTGCCCACGTTCTACTTCGTGGAGCGCCATGTCGTCTTTGCAACAGCGGCAGGCTTCATCGTTCTTGGCGTATCGCTGTTGTCGCCGGCGGCCGTGCGGCGCCTCTCGCTTGTCGTTCTCCTGGCAGCCCTGGCGCTGATGGTGCTCGTTCTTGTCGTCGGTGCCGAGGTGAACGGAGCGCGGCGCTGGCTGCACGCGGGAGGCTATTCGCTGCAACCCTCCGAGTTCGCCAAGCCGAACTTCGTCGTGCTGTCTGCCTGGCTGCTGGCCGAGGGCGAGCGGCGCCCCGACATGCCGACCACGTCGCTAGCCATCGCTTTCTACCTCCTGCTGACCGCTCTTCTTGTCCTCCAGCCCGACGTTGGTCAGGCGCTCCTCATCAGCCTGGTGTGGGGGGCGCTGCTTCTGCTGGCCGGCAGACCGCTGCGCTGGTTCCTGCTGCTCGGGGTTGCCCTCGCCGGCGCGTTGGTGGCCGCGTATTTCAGCCTGGGCTACGTGCGCTCGCGCGTGATCCGCTTCCTCCACCCCTCGACCGGCGACACCTTTCAGACCGATCGCGCCCTGCAATCGTTCATCGAGGGTGGCTTCTTCGGCAAGGGTCCGGGCGAGGGCACCGTCAAGACCGTGCTCCCGGACGCCCATACCGATTTCATCTTCGCAGTGATTGCGGAAGAGTACGGGGTGCTCGCCTGCCTGGTGATCGTCGGCCTGTTTGCCCTGGTGGCGGTGCGGGTGTTCTCCCGCCATTTCTTCGGGCCGGGCGGCTTCGCCCCGCTGGCGTCGGCAGGGCTGGTGCTGCTATTCGTCCTGCAGGCTATCATCAACATGGCCGTCACGGTCGGCCTCGTGCCTGCCAAGGGCATGACGCTGCCCTTCATCTCCAGCGGCGGCTCGTCCATGCTTGCCGTGGCGCTGACGATGGGCATGCTGCTGGCGGTCACTCGGCGCCGGTCTGATCCGGAACGCGTCAACAAGCCGGACTTCGCGTCCAGGCCCGCGACCTGACGGGCGAGGCTAAGGAAGGGCGGAGGAACGTTGAGCGCTCGATCGGTGATGCTTGCCGCCGGCGGCACCGGCGGGCATCTTTTTCCCGCCCTTGCCCTGGCGCAGGAGCTCGGTCGGCGCGGCCTCATCGTCGATCTCGTCACCGACATGCGCGGCGAGGGCTACGGCGCGGACTTTCCCGCCCGCGCCGTCTATCGCGTGCCCTCGGCCACTTTTGCCGGCCGCTCGCCGGTGGCGATGGCGGCGGCAGCCTGGCGGCTCGCGCGCGGCATACTTGCGGCCTACAAGCTGCTGGGCGAGGTCCGCCCCGGTGCGCTCGTAGGGTTCGGCGGCTATCCGTCGTTCCCGCCGTTGGTTGCCGCCAAGCTGCGCGGGATTCCGACGGCCTTGCATGAGCAGAATGCCGTGCTTGGGCGGGCGAACCGGGCGCTCGCGCCCCGAGTGAGCGCCATCGCCACCTCCTTCGAGCCCACCAGGCATCTGCAAGGCGCCGCGCTCACGCGCGCGCGGCTCACGGGCAACCCCGTGCGCGATCAGGTGATTGCCTGGTCTGGCACCGACTACCAGGCGCCGGCCAGCGAGGGACCATTCCTGCTGCTGGTGTTCGGCGGCAGCCAGGGCGCCCGCTTCTTCTCGGACGTGCTCCCCCCGGCCCTTGCCCTGCTGCCGGAGCAGGTGAGGGGCGGGCTATTCGTGGTCCAGCAGTGCCGAGCGGAGGACCTGGCCCGCGTCGAGGCGGCCTACAAGGCCGCGGGCGTGCGTTCCCATCTGGCCGCGTTCTTCCCCAATCTGCCCGAGGAGATGGCCAAGGCCCACCTGATCATAGGCCGTGCCGGAGCCTCGACCGTGGCAGAGCTTACGGTCATCGGCCGGCCGGCCATCCTCGTGCCTTTGCCGCATGCCATCGACAACGACCAGCTGCAGAATGCAAGGCGGCTTGCCGAATCAGGCGGAGCTTGGTGCATTGAGCAAAAGGAGCTGACGCCGGAGCGGCTTGCCAGCGCGATTGAGCGCCTGCTGGGCGCACCCGAGGCGTTGGAGCAGGCGGCGGCCGCGGCAAAGCGCCAGGGTCGGCCGGATGCCGTCGAGCGGCTCGCCGATCTGGTCGAGGAGCTGGTAGGCAGAGGTGGGAAAACCGCGTAAGGCTTCGCCTCTGGGGGCGCAAAGCAGCCGGCAGGCAGCGAGGGAACTTCTAGCGATGCAGATGCCCGGCAAGATGGGAACCGTGCACATTCTGGGCATCGGCGGCATCGGCATGAGCGCCATTGCCGAGATTCTGCATGCCAAGGGCTACACGGTTCAGGGCAGCGACCAGAAGAGCAGCGCCAACGTGCGCCGCCTGCGCGCCAAGGGCATCCGTGTGTTCGTGGGCCACGATCCAATCAATCTCGTGGGCGCCCGCTTCGTCGTCATCTCCACTGCCGTCAAGCGCGGCAATCCCGAGCTCGAGGCGGCGCGCAAGCGCGGCCTGCCGATCATCCGCCGCGCCGAGATGCTGGCGGAGCTGATGCGGCTATACGCCACCGTCTCCGTCACCGGCACGCACGGCAAGACCACCACCACCTCGCTGATCGCCCATGTGTTCAACACGGCCGGCCTCGATCCGACCGTCATCACGGGCGGCATCATCAACGACTGGGGCTCGAATGCGCGGCTCGGCAACGGCAAGTGGATGGTTGTGGAGGCCGACGAGTCCGACGGTACCTTCGTCAAGATGCCGACGCAGATCGGCGTCGTCACCAATATCGACCCCGAGCATCTCGATTACTTCAAGAGCGTCGAGGCCATGCATCGTGAGTTCGAGACCTTCTACCGCAACATTCCCTTCTACGGGCTGGCCGTGACCTGCATCGACCATCCCGTCGTCGCCGAGATGGTCGAGCGCCTGGAGCTGCGTCACGATGGTCGCCGCCTGCTCACCTACGGCACGTCCGGCGACGCCGACCTCCTCTTGAAGTCGGCGCGTATCGACGGCGTCAGCACGGTCTTCGATGCCGAGCTCGGCGAGCGCGTGGCCGGCGGTGCGCGCTCCCTGAAAGGCTGGAGCATCCCCCTGCTCGGGCATCACAACGCGCTCAATGCGCTGGCGGCGATCGCCGTGGCGAGCGAAGCCGAGATCGGCGACGACGTCATACGCTCCGCCTTGGCGAAATTTTCCGGCGTCAAGCGGCGCTTCCAACTCACGGGCACGTGGAACGGCGTCGCCATCTACGACGACTACGGACACCATCCCGTCGAGATCGCCGCCGTGCTCAAGGCGGCCAAGGCCGGTGCCCGCGGCCGCGTCATCGCCGTGGTCGAGCCGCACCGCTACACGCGCGTGCGCGACCTGTTCAACGAATTTGCCGCCTGCTTTAAGGACGCCGACAGCGTCATCGTTACGCCGCTCTATTCGGCCGGCGAGGCACCCATAGAAGGCGTCGACAACGCTGCCCTGGCCGAGGCGATCCGCCGGTGCGGACACGGGGCCGTGACAACGGTTTCCAGCGAGCAGGACATTGCCACCCTGCTGAGGCGCCAGGCGTCACCGGGGGACCTCGTGGTGTGCCTTGGGGCCGGCAACAGCACCGAGTGGGCCCACGCTCTGCCCGGCCTGTTGGCCGGCGAGCCGATGCGGGCCGGAGGCGCTGCATGAGCTTCCCCGACCTGCTGCCGGATATCACGCGCTGGATGCCCGAGTTGCGCGGGAGGGTCGTTGCCAACGCGATGATGGCCGACATCACCTGGTTTCGCGTCGGCGGTCCGGCGCAGGTGCTGTACACGCCGGCCGACGAGGCGGACCTTGCCTACTTCGTGGCGCGCCTTCCACCGGAGTTGCCGGTCGTGGCGGTCGGGCTCGCCTCCAACCTGCTGGTGCGCGACGGCGGCGTCCCGGGAGTGGTGGTGCGCCTCGGCCGCGGCTTCTCGAACATCAAGGTCGAGCCGGGACACCGGTTGCGCGCGGGTGCCGCGGTGCCCGATGCCAAGCTGTCCCGTGCCGCGGCCGATGCGGGTATTGCCGGCCTCGCCTTCTATCGCGGCGTGCCGGGCTCGGTCGGAGGAGCGCTGCGCATGAACGCGGGAGCTCACGGCCGCGAGACCAGGGAGGTGCTGGTGGAGGCGCGCGCGGTCGATCGCGGCGGCAGCATCCACGTGCTGCCGCTCGATGCGATGGGCCTCACCTATCGCCATTGCTCCGTGCCGCCCGACTTCATCTTCACGGAGGCACTGTTTCAGGGCTCTCCCGGCGAGTCTGCTGCAATTCTGGCGCAAATGCAGGAAGTGGCCGACTATCGCGAGGCCAACCAGCCGATCAAGGAGCGCACCGGAGGTTCCACCTTCAAGAATCCGCCCGGCAACAGCGCCTGGAAGCTGATCGATGCCGCGGGTTGCCGCGGCCTGCGCGTCGGTGGCGCCAAGGTGTCGGAGATGCACTGCAACTTCCTCATCAACGATCGCAACGCCAGCGGCGAGGATGTCGAGCGACTCGGCGAGACCGTGCGCGCCCGCGTGCGCGAGGCGAGCGGCGTGACGCTGAGCTGGGAGATCATCCGCCTGGGCGTGCCGAAGGCTGGGCATCCGACCGGCGAGGCGCTCGTGGAGGCATTCGCGCAATGACTGCGTCCGTTGGTGTGCGTCGCAGATTCAATCATGTTGCCGTGCTGCTGGGCGGCCTCTCTGCCGAGCGCCAGGTCAGCCTCGATTCCGGGGCCGCCTGCGCGGCGGCGCTAGAGAGCGCCGGCTATACGGTCACCCGCATCGATGCCGGTCGCGATCTGGCACGGCGCCTGGCCGAGGTGAAGCCCGAGGTCTGCTTCAATGCCTTGCACGGCCGCTGGGGCGAGGACGGATGTGTGCAGGGCCTGCTCGAGCTGATCGGCATCCCCTACACCCATTCCGGCGTGCTCGCCTCCGCCCTCGCCATGCACAAGGAGCGCGCCAAGGCGGTCATGAAGGCCGCCGGCGTCCCCGTCGTCGAGGGCAAGGTTGTGCACCGCTCGGAGGCGGCGAAGGCGCACATGCTGCCGCGTCCCTACGTGCTGAAGCCGGTCTCCGAGGGCTCCAGCGTCGGCGTCCACATCGTGCGCGAGGATCACGAGCATCCGCCCCAGGAGCTCAACGATCCCGGCTGGGCGTTCGGCGAGGAGCTGCTGGCCGAGCGCTATATCCCGGGGCGCGAACTCACGTGCGCCGTCATGGGCGATCGCGCGCTGGGCGTGACCGAGATTCGTCCCGCCGAGACGCTGCGCTTCTACAACTACGAGGCAAAGTACGTGCAAGGGGGCTCGATTCACGTGGTCCCGGCCCCCCTTAAACCGAATGTTTACGAATTGGTGCAGAAGTTAACCTTGACGGCTCATAAAGCATTGGGCTGCCGCGGGGTTTCGCGGGCGGACTTCCGCTACGACGACACGGAGGGCGGCACGGACGAGTTGGTCTGCCTGGAAGTGAACACGCAGCCGGGCATGACGGTGACATCTCTCGTCCCGGAACTGGCCGTGCATGCCGGACTGACGTTTGCCGAGCTTGTGAGCTGGATGGTCGAGGAGGCGAGTTGCAACAGGTAGGGACCGCGTCGACAAGGATGAGGCGGGCGAGTCAATCGCCAGCGCCCCGACCGGCCCTGAGCCCGCCGACACCAGCCCAAGCCCAAACGAAGTCGCCTTCGCCCTCTCGCCCTTCCTCAAGCCTGCCAACCCGCCGTCCCCGGCGCAGGAGCCGCCCGCTCCGGCGTCCCCTGGCACGCGTCGCCGTGGTGCTCGGCGCAGGCCTTGCCATCGTGGCGTTCGCCGGCGTGGCCCGGGATGTCAACTCGCCGGCGCCGGCGCTCGCCGAGATCGAGCGCATCATCGAGCTTGCCGGCCTCGGGATCACCCAGGTCTCCCTGACCGGGCATCGCTACACGCCCGACAGCGACATCTTCGATGCGCTCGATCTGGCGTCATCACCCACCATGCTGAGCTTCGACAGCCGCGCCGCCCAGCGCCGCATCGAAAGCCTGCCCTGGGTCGAGCGGGCGAGCGTGGAGCGCGTATTGCCCGACCGGTTGGATGTGCACGTCGTGGAGCGCGCGCCCTACGCGGTGTGGCGCCTGAACGGGCGGCATTTCCTGGTCGACAAGGCGGGCCGTGTGCTGGCCACAGTGCCGAGCGATGCCATGCCGACCCTGCCCCGCGTGGCCGGTGAAGGTGCGGCCATCGAGGCCGTTCGCCTCTACGAGCTGCTCGGCAGCCGACCGGGTCTGACCCAGCAGGTGGAGATCGCCGAGCGCGTCGGCGGACGCAGATGGACGCTGCACCTCTCGGGCGGAAGCACTCTGCAGCTTCCGGCGCAGGGGGAGGCCGAGGCCATCGAGCGCGGGCTGCAGATTGCGAACACGCGCGGGTCCGCGCGGAGCGAGATCGATCTAAGAGTTCCCGGGCGCCCGCTTGTGCGTGCACCGAGCACCGGCGGGGAGAAGGCGCCGCAGGACGGCGTGGCGACGGGTGGCATCTGATCGCGTCTTAGTGTTGGAGCTGAAACGTGCGTGCAAGTCTCGGAGCTGCCCGGCAGGCCGACGCCGTTGTCGGCTTGCTGGACATCGGCACCAGCAAGACGGTTTGCGTGATCGTGGCGGTGCCGCAGGCGCAGCCGGCGCTGAGCCTGGGACAGGTAGAGGTGCGCGTTCTGGGCTGCGGCATCAGCCCGTCGCGTGGCCTCAAGAGTGCGACCGTCTTCGAGCTGCGCGAGGCCGAGCAGGCGGTGCGTGAGGCCGTAGCGCAGGCCGAGCGCGAAGCCGGGGTGTCGTTGGAAAATGCGGTAGTAGCAGTGGCGTGCGGCCGGCTGAAATCGGCGACGTTTACGGCGGATACGGGAATCGAGGGCCGGGTGGTCGGCGCGACGGACATGGAGCGGCTGATGGCGGCAGGACGCCGGCACGTCGAACGCGACGGCCGCACCCTGCTGCACATGAACGCCATCTCCTACCGCCTCGACGGTATTCCCGGCATCGGCGACCCACTGGGCCTTGCCTGCGAGACCCTGGGCGCCGATCTGCATGCGGTCACGGCAGATGATGCTCCCGTGTGCAACCTGGTGCACGTGGTGGAGCGCGCCTACCTCACCGCCATGGGCTTGGTCCCGGCGCCCTACGCCAGTGCGCTTGCGGCCACCACAGGAGAGGAGCGCCATCTCGGCGTCGTGGCGATCGACATCGGTGCGGGCACGACGTCGGTTGCTGCCTTTGCCCAGGGTCACCTGCTGCTGAGCGAAGGGGTGCCCATCGGTGGCAACCACGTAACTTTCGATCTGGCCCAGGAATTGTCAGCTTCCGTTTACGAAGCGGAGCGAATCAAAGTGGAACATGTCTCCCTGGCGAGGGCCACTGCCGGGGACGACGCAGAGTTCACGTATGCTCCGGCCGGTGAGGCTGCGGACGCCATGGCGCGATCGACGACGGGCCGGGTGCGTGCGGTCGTCGCCGATCGCATGTCGCGTCTCTTCGCCGAGGTGGGCGAGCGTATCCAGCGCGCCAACGCCGCTGCCTATGCCAAGCGGGTGGTGCTGACGGGCGGGGGGAGCCAGCTGGCGGGTCTCGGCGAGTTCGCTGCCGATTTCTTCGCGCGACGCGTCCGGGTTGCGCAGAACGAGTCGATTGCCGGGCTGCCGCCGCGCTTTGCGGGACCGGCGTTCTCGGCGGCGGTTGGATTAGTCCATGTCGCCCTCGACCCCACCGCTGGAACGCGTTGGGACCGGGGTGAGGGTGCAATCGGGGGTGGTGGGTACTTGCGGCGTATGGGGCAATGGCTTCGAGAGAGCTTTTGAGGGCTCAGGAACATGAAACCGCGCATTGTCGTCATTGGCGTGGGGGGCGCCGGCGGAAACGCGATCAACAACATGATCTCGTCCGGCCTCGCAGGCGCCGAATTCATTGTCGCCAACACGGATGCCCAGGCGCTGGAGGCCTCCGGCACGGAGCGCCGCATCCAGCTGGGCTCCGCCCTGACCGAGGGCCTGGGTGCCGGATCGAAGCCCGAGATCGGCGAGGCGGCTGCGGTGGAGGCGATCGAGGATATTCGCAGCGCCGTGTCCGGCGCGCACATCCTCTTCATCGCTGCCGGCATGGGCGGCGGCACGGGAACCGGTGCTGCCTCCGTGATCGCGCGCGTCGCCAAGGAGTTCGGGATTCTCACTGTCGCTGTTGTGACCAAGCCCTTCCAGTTCGAGGGTTCGCGACGCATGCGCGTCGCCGAGATCGGCATTGCCGAGCTCAGGCATCACGTCGACACGCTGCTGGTGATCCCCAATCAGAATCTCTTTCGCATCGCCACCGACCGGACGACCTTTGCGGAAGCCTTCGTGCTGGCTGATCAGGTGCTCTATTCGGGTATCGCTTGCATCGTCGACCTGATCGTCAAGGAAGGGCTGATCAATCTTGATCTGGCCGACGTGAAGACCGTGCTGAGCGGCATGGGCACGGCCATGATGGGGACCGGCGAAGCCTCCGGCGAGCAGCGCGCCATCGTCGCCTCGGAGGAGGCGATCGTGAACCCGCTTCTGGACGACACCTCGCTCAAGGGCGCGCGGAGCCTGCTGCTGTCGATCACCGGCGGGCGCGACCTGACACTGTGGGAGGTCGACGAAGCGGCCAACCGCGTGCGCCAGGAGGTCGATCCGGAGGCCAATATCATCGTCGGTGCCACCTTCGATGAGACGCTTGGCGACAAGGTGCGCGTTTCCATTGTCGCGTCCGGAATGGGCCGCGCGCAGCCCCAATCTCATCGCGGCCAAGCCGACGCGTGGGCGCCGCGCGGCGCCGTCCCGCCGCCTCCGCCTCAATCGCCCGTCAGCGGGGCGGACTACCAGCTGCAGCTGCGCGAGGCGATCGACAACGGTGCATATGCAGCGAGCGATTCTGGCCGCCGCGCGCCGGGTGATGTCTACATCAAGGAAGGTCCGCCGCACCTCGGGCCCGCTTCGTCCGGCCCGCTGGCAGGTGGCGGAAGACCGAGCCTGAACGTGCAAGATTTTCCACCGCATGCTCAGCGTGAATACTGGGCAAAGACTGCCGAGGGCGGCCACCGCGGATCCGCTCAACCGCCGTCGGTGTATCAGCGGCAACCCGAACCGCCACCCGTGAAGACAAGCCTGCTGCGGCGCCTCGCAGGCGCCGGGCGCGGCGCCCGCGCTGCCGGACGTGACGAGCAGTTGCAGAAGCACCAGCAAAGTAAAAGTGACGCCCGCCCCCCGGAGGAAGCGATTGATCTTCCGGTGTTTTTCGGACGCGGCAAGCGTTAGTCAGCACTCTGCAACAGCATTCGGATGCGGCCGGCTGGTAACAGAGTGAAAGAAACCGTGATTTGTCCCCGCTCCACGCAAAACATATCGTTCGATTCACCAACTACGCGAATCAAGCCATGAGCCAGTTGGGAAGGCTCAGCAGTACGAATGGCGGTGCGTAGGGGTAGACGACGGGGGGCGCGGATCATCCGCATATCTTGGCGGACGTTCTGAGCCGATGAGGGGATCGAGGGACGTCGCAAAATGTCGAAGCGATTTATCGGGTCGCGGCAGACTACGATTGCTCGCGAGGTCGAGCTGTCTGGGACGGGGGTCCACAGCGGCGCGCCGGTTTCACTGGTGCTCCATCCCGCCGAGGCGGATACGGGCTACAAGTTCCTCGTCAGCAAGCGCGGCCGCATCATCTCTGAAATTTCGGCCGACGTCAGGTCCGTCAAGAATCTTACGCTCTGCACAGTGATCGGCGACGACATGGGCGTCACCGTCAGCACGGTGGAGCATCTGCTCGCTGCCCTGCGCGGCTTGAGCATCGACAACTGCTATATCGAGATCGACGCGCGCGAAGTGCCGATCATGGACGGCAGCGCTGCTGCCTTCGTCGCCGCCATCGACGATGTCGGGATCCGCGAGTTGCAGCAGCCGCGCAAGTTCATCAAGGTGCTGAAGCCGATCCGCGTGCAGGATGGCGACTGCTGGGGCGAGCTCATCCCGCATTCCGGGTTCCATCTGGACGTGGAGATCGACTTCCCGTCGCCCCTGATCGGCCGCCAGCGCTTGGCGTTCGAGATGAGCTCGGGCGCGTTCCGCAACGAGATCGCGCGCGCTCGCACCTTCGGCTTCATGCGGGACGTGGAGACGCTTTGGAAGGCCGGGCTTGCGCTCGGCGCGTCCCTGAACAACACGATCGCCCTCGCCGACGACCGCATCATGAATGCCGAGGGCCTGCGCTATCCCGAGGAGTTCGTGCGCCACAAGATGCTCGACGCCGTGGGCGATCTGGCGCTGGCGGGCGGCCCCGTGCTTGGCGCCTACCGCTCGGTTCGCGGCGGCCATCGCCTCAATGCCAGGGTTGTGCAGGCGCTGCTGGCCGATCAGGATGCGTGGACGATCGCCAGGGCGCCTTGGGTGCGCGACACCATCCCGGTCGACGTATCCGTGGGATCCACCGCCGTCAACTACGCGGCCGACCGTACGTAGGCTTTCGCGCGGGGCACGGTCCCCCGCGTCCTCTTGGTATGGGCAGATGGGCAACGATCCGCGTGCATTTTGCCCTGTCCCCGTGCAGCACCTTAATTTCGCACCAAATTCGGCCGAACCTGCCGGCGCTCTTCCTGCCTCAGAGCTGAAGCGGCACTAAGGTTGGTCGGGCCCGACTCGTGTGGTAGGGCTTACACGAAGGCCGCACGGGGCGGCCAACAAGAATTCCGGCGCAAGAACCGGGCGATGTCGACAACGGGGATTGGGCGTATGGCAATTCCGGTGATGGCGCGCGCTGCTGGTGCACCCCTGCGGGTGCATCGCTTGGCAGCATGCCTGCTGGCCGGCGCCCTGCTGGCAGGGTGCGCGTCCTCGTCCAACGAGGCCGTCAAGGCGCTCAACCCCGATCCGCCGGCCAAGATGTACGGATACGCCGAAGGATTGATGAACAACGGCAGCTACACGGACGCCGCGAAGAAGTTCGAGGATGTCGACCGCGATCATCCCTACGCTCCCGAGGCGCGCCGCGCGGTCGTGATGGCAGCCTATGCGTATTACAAGGCGGGCAAGTATCCGGAAGCAATTGCCTCGGCCCGGCGCTACACCACCTTGCACCCCGGCACCAAGGACGCGGCGCTGGCGCACCACATTATCGCCTCGGCGAACTTCGACGAGATCCGAGACCCGGCGCGCGACCAGTCAGCCACCCGCAAGGCACTGACAGAGCTCAAGACCCTGGTGCAGCGCTACCCCGACAGCCCCTACAGCCGGCAGGCCGTCAACCGCATTCGCCTGGCCGAGGACCTGCTGGCGGCCTCCGAGATGAACGTCGGGCGCTACTACCAGAACCGCAACAATCACGTGGCGGCCATCAATCGCTACAAGACGGTGGTCGTCGAATACCAGACGACGCAGCAGGTGGAGGAGGCCCTCTACCGGCTCGTCGAAGCCAACATGGCGCTGGGCATCACGGCGGAAGCGCAATCTGCGGCAGCCGTGCTCGGGCACAACTATCCGGACTCGCAGTGGTACAAGCACGCCCACGCGCTGCTGAAGTCGGGCGGTTTGAGCCCGCAGGTGGCCCAGGGCACGTGGCTCAGCAATGCCATCAAGGCCATCACGCCGGGCTCGCAGCAGAAGCCTCCGCAGGCCAAGCCGGCGCCCGAGGTTCCTCCCGGCCTGCCGCCGCCAGAGGATATGCCGACGCCGCGGATTCCGAGCGACGTGCCGGTATCGAGCGCGCCTTCGAAGCCACCCATGGGTCTGGCGCAGAGCACGGGTTGGGAGTCCCAGGTGCGGCGGTAGGTCTGACCGTTGCGTGCCTCTGGATTTCATGATGCCGCGGAGGCAGTCTCCGGCCCATGAAGGCGACGACTGCAGCCAAGAAGCCCGTAGATCGGCTGGCCGAAGCGGAAGCGCGCGCGGAGCTCGAGCGGCTGGCGCGCGAGATCGCGCACCACGACGAGCTCTACTACGCCAACGATGCGCCCGAGATTTCGGATGCCGACTACGATGCGCTGCGCCAGCGCAACGCAGAGATCGAGGCGCGGTTTCCAGCCTTCGTGCGGTCCGACAGCCCTTCTGCGCGCGTCGGAGCGGCGCCGGTCGCGGCCTTCGGCAAGGTGCGACACGCCGTGCCGATGCTCTCTCTCGGCAATGCCTTCAGTGACGAGGACGTGGTCGATTTCATCGCCCGCGTGCGCCGCTTCCTGGGTCTTGCCGGCGACGCGGCGGTCACGCTCACTGCCGAGCCGAAGATCGACGGCCTCTCCATCTCCCTCACCTATCGCGACGGCCGCCTGGTGCAGGCGGCGACGCGCGGCGATGGCACCGAGGGCGAGAACGTTACTCCCAATGTGCTGACCCTGCAGCAGGTGCCGAAGCGGCTTGCCGGCAAGGACGTGCCGGAGATGATCGAAGTGCGCGGCGAGATCTATCTGCGCCACGACGAATTCCAGAAGCTCAACGCGGAGCAGGCTGCGGCCGGCCAGAAGGTGTTCGCCAATCCCCGCAACGCGGCCGCGGGCTCGCTGCGCCAGCTTGACCCATCGATAACCGCGCGCCGGCCGTTGCGCTTCTTCGCCTACGCCTGGGGTGCGGCCAGCGCACTCCCAGCGGACACGCAGTTCGGCGTCTACAAGAGCTTCGGCAAGTGGGGCCTGCCCCTCAACCCGCTGATGCGGCTGTGCGAAACTACCGAGGAAGTGCTGGCATTCCATCGCCGGATGGCGGCCAACCGCGCCTCTCTTGGCTACGACATCGACGGCGTCGTCTACAAGGTGAACCGGCTCGATTGGCAGACGCGGTTGGGATTTGTTTCGCGCGCCCCGCGCTGGGCCATCGCCCACAAATTTCCGCCGCAGGAGGCGATGACCCGGCTGAACGATATCGAGATTCAGGTGGGCCGCACCGGTGCGCTGACGCCCGCCGCCAAGCTGGAGCCCGTCACCGTCGGCGGAGTGGTCGTCTCGAACGCCACGCTGCACAACGAGGACGAGATCGCCCGCAAGGACATCCGCATCGGCGACACCGTCATCATCCGCCGCGCCGGCGACGTGATCCCGCAGGTGATGGGCGTCGTGCTCGACAGGCGGCCCAAGGGCGCCAAGCCCTACGAGATGCCGGAGGTGTGCCCCGCGTGCGGCAGCGCGGCGCTGCGCGAGGTCGACGAGGCGAGGGGCCGCGTGGACGTTGTGCGGCGCTGCACCGGCGGCCTCATCTGCCCAGCGCAGGCCAAGGAGCGCCTGAAGCACTTCGTTTCGCGCAATGCCTTCGACATCGAGGGTCTCGGCGAGAAGCAGATCGAGCTGTTCTACGACGAGGGACGCATCATGCAGCCGGCCGACATCTTCACGCTCGCGCAGCGCGATGCGCGCCTGCCGGAGGACAAGCGGCTGGCGGAGAAGAAGGGCTTCGGCGCCAAGTCGACCGAGAACCTGTTCAAGGCCATCGAGGCCCGCCGCGAGATGCCGCTCGACCGCTTCATCTACGCGCTGGGCATTCGCCACATCGGCGAGACGACGGCGCGCGACCTCGCCAAGGCGCTGGGCACGCTGGCGGCATTCCGATCGGCGGTGGCGGCGGCCGCGGCCGGCGGCAAGGACAGCGAGGCCTATCGCGACCTCGACAACATCGAAGGCATCGGCGAGACGGTGGTGGACGCACTGGTCGACTTCTTCTCCGAGCCGCACAACACCAAGGCGCTGGATGACCTGTTGGCCGAGGTGAAGGTCGAGCCGTTCGTGCGGAACGCGGCCACGTCCTCGCCCATCACGGACAAGACCGTCGTGTTCACGGGCACCTTGGAGAAGATGACGCGCGGCGAGGCCAAGGCACTGGCCGAGCGGCTCGGTGCCAAGGTCGCGGGCTCGGTGTCGAAGAAGACGGACTACGTCGTCGCCGGCAGCGACGCCGGCTCAAAGCTCACCAAGGCGCGCGATCTGGGCGTCGCCGTGCTGAGCGAGGACGAGTGGCTGAAACTGGTCGGGACGTAAACGCAAAGCAGGCGCCGCGCTTGCGCGCGGCACCTGCCCCGGTGCAGCCGATAGGAAGAGACTGCGGTTAGGCGCTGGCCTCAACCTGCTTGGTCGCGCTGCCGTTGCCGATGGCAACCGTGCGCGGCTTCAGCCGCTCGGGCACGTTGCGCACGAGGTCGACGTGCAGCAGGCCGTCCTTCAGGTCCGCACCTTTGACCTCGACGTGGTCGGCGAGGCGGAAGCGGCGGTCGAACGCGCGCGTGGCGATGCCGCGATGCAGGAACTGCCGCTCCTGGTCCTCGGCCTTCTTCTCGCCGCGGACGCTGAGCGTCTGCTCCTTGACGTCGACCTTCAGCTCATCCTCGCTGAAGCCGGCCACCGCCATGGTGATCCGGTACTCGTTGTCGCTGAGCCGCTCGATGTTGTAGGGCGGATAGGCATTGGCGCCCGAGTCGAAGCCGGACACGGAGTCCAGCATGTCGAACAGGCGGTCGAAGCCGACGGTGGAGCGGTAGAGGGGGGCAAAATCGATTTGTCGCATCACAAGTCCTCCTTTAGAAGCGACGTTGTGCTCTCTGCCCGGCCTTGGGCCAGGAAACTCACCTGCCCCGAGGGGCCAGGCAGCGCTGGTGACGCACCCAGGATTGGCGTGCGCACCCTAGTATTTAGGCCGGGAGCCGGCGGCTTCAAGGGGGCGTGATCAGGGCCCGTCTCTCAGCTGCCGCCCTGGCGGTTTGGCGTGCGCACCAATGTCGTGACTGCGGCTGACAACAGGGATCAGAATGCCGCCGACGGAAAAGCGCTCCAGCTTTGCAAGGAAGTCTCGTTCCCAGCCCGTGAGGCTGTCGCCAAGGACCTCGCCAATCATGCGCGCCGTGCCGCGAACCGTTGCTGGATCGCCGGCGATCCTCAGCATTTCTCGATAGTCCATGTCGGCTC
The DNA here is from genome assembly GCA_050248715.1 of Hyphomicrobiaceae bacterium. Lineage (GTDB taxonomy): Bacteria > Pseudomonadota > Alphaproteobacteria > Rhizobiales > Hyphomicrobiaceae > AWTP1-13. The sequence continues at coordinate 15,372 of JBFWRV010000059.1, forward strand.
ACAGGAGATCGCGGGCACGCTTGGGCAACGCGGCGGCGGTTCTTAGGAGCGCCGTGGGCAGTTGCGGAGAACCGACCTCAGACGCCTCGGACTTTCGGCCAGCGCAATCAACTCGTCCGGTCCCAAGTGCAGATAGCTCGGTAGGCCCTGCCACTCCTCGTACTGCGCTTGCCATTGCTCGACGCGCGCTTTTGGCGCGTTCGACCGGCGTCATCGCTTTCTTTGTGGAGGCTGCCATCGTCCGTCTCGTCCCACTCGGGCTCGACGACGGTCGGTCATTTGGTCGGCTGGTGGCAAGCGCCGGATGGAGGGTTTGCAGTCGGCTATCTCCCAGGAATATCCCAGGAAGCGCGTTTAGGGCGGCGACTACGCTACTCTCGCCGCTCATGCAGAACGCTCACAAACGCAGTAAAATTGGGCATTTCTGGCATCAGGGCGGCTGTTGGCGAGATGGAACACGTCTCCAACTTCCTGAAGTGGCGGCCATAGCAAGGCCCGCCAATCATGCAGCCTTTGCCTCGGGCACCGCAGGGGTGGGGAAGGCTACGATATTGTCCGATGTGCGGTGGCCTTCCTGCCGCCGCTTGCGAAACCACCGAAGCGCCGTGTTGAGCAGCAGGACGTCGGTCTCGACCTGTTGAATGAGCAGGCCATCCTCGCCGCCCAGGCAGGGCCTGAGCTTGCGTTCCAGGGCCTCGGCCCGCTCGGTCGACTGCACGTACCAGGTGGTCTCAAGCGGACGGGCCCACGCATCACCCAGTTGCATTATGGCGCTCGACACGGCGTGGCGGGCGGGGGCAGCGAGGTCGTAGGTGATGAGATAGGTGCGCATGGGCTGACCTTGGGCGAGGCTCGGAGCGGGGGGTGGTTGCTCCCCGCCGACGCTTCTACTGCAGCGGGGAACATAAATGGAACATGGCGCGATTCGAAGCTTCCGTCCAGCAGAAGTTCCGAATTTGTTCCAAGGCGGCGTGGGTCAGGCTGCTTCTGTGGTGTCGAACAGGCCCGGCTGCAACTCGGCGGGAACACGGCGCGGAATCCGCCGATGGGGGCCGTAGTCGATGCGGTCGATCAGGGTCGGAAATCGCTCTGCAAACAGGGCCTTGGCCCTGTCTCGACTGCCCGGAAAGCGGCTCTCCTCCCAGATTTCGTAGAGCCTGCGGGGATCACACGCATAACGCTGCAGCAGGTGCTTGCGGCGGATGCCCAGCCAGCGGGCGATCCAGATGTCGATGGCATCTGTCGCCGTAAGAGGGCGTCTGCTGGCGGCAATCCGATGCATGACGGGCGAACTCGACGCGACGGGTGCTTGACTGAATGCGGACATTGCCCATTGTGCGCCGACAAAACAGCGAAGTGATGGCTGGCTTGGTCCTGGCTGCCGTCGCTGGCCGACGATCGGTCGCGCTCGCCGGAGCTTCATGATCCTCTATCCTGCCATTGATCTGAAGGATGGTCGCTGCGTGCGCCTGGTGCGCGGCGAGATGGCGCGTGCCACGGTCTTCAACGACAATCCCGCAGACCAAGCCAGCCTGTTCGCGGCGCAGGGCTTCTCCTACCTGCACATCGTTGATCTCAATGGCGCTTTTGCGGGCAAGCCGGTCAACGCAGAGGCGGTCGAGGCAATTCTCCGGTCCGTCTCCATACCGGTGCAACTCGGAGGGGGCATTCGCAGTCTGGAGACGATCGAGGCCTGGCTCGGCAAGGGTGTCGCCCGCGTCATCCTGGGTACGGTGGCCGTGCGCGATCCGGCACTCGTCCGCGAGGCGTGCCGCGCGTTTCCGGGCCGCGTGGCCGTCGGCATCGACGCAAGATCCGGCAAGGTTGCGGTGGAGGGCTGGGCGCGGGCGAGCGAGCTCGCGGTCGGCGAGCTGGCGCAGCGCTTCGAGGGCGTAGGCGTCGCCGCCATCATCTATACCGACATCGACCGCGACGGCGTGCTCGCCGGTCTCAATCTGCCGGCAACCGCCGAGCTCGCCCGCTCGATCGCGATCCCCGTGGTTGCCTCGGGGGGGCTGTCGGGTCTTGCAGATATCGAGGCACTGCTGCGCCCCGAGTACAACATGATCCAGGGCGCCATCGCCGGCCGGGCGCTGTACGACGGCCGCCTCGATGCGCGCGCCGCTCTCGACCTCATCGCTCGATCCAGCAAGGCGTGATCGCGCAGTCTTGATCGCGCCCCCTCCCCGCTCCGGTCGTAATCAGGGTGTACGGTACTCCCTCTACGCAAGAGCCGGATCACGGACGAAGCGACGTGCAATCGCAAGCCGAGGAGGAAACGCCATGACCAACATCACGATGTCTCGCCGCCATGCACTGCTGGGCGGCGCCGCGCTTATCGGCTCGACGGGCCTTGCGGGATTGCCCGCACACAGGGCGCAGGCCAAGGCGCCGTTTGCCCAGGATCAGGCGCCCTACTTCTATCGCTTCAAGCACGGCAACATGCAGGCGACCGTTGTATCCGATGGCATCCTGCCACTGGGCGAGCCGTCGGGAAGCTTCCTCGGCACCTCAAAGGAAGAGATCGGCAAGATGCTGACCGACAACTTCCTGTCGCCGGCCAACGTCGTGCTCGAGCAGAACATTCTCGTCCTCAACACGGGCGACAGGATGGTGCTGTTCGATACCGGCATGGGCACCTCGACCATGTTCGGCCCGACCACAGGCAAGTTGCTCTCGACGCTGAAGGCTGCCGGCATCGACCCCAAGGACATCGATGCCGTCGTCGCCACCCACGCCCATTGTGATCATGTGTGGGGCATCATGGCAGATGACGGAAGCCGCAACTTCCCGAATGCGCAGATCTACATTTCGCAGGCCGACTTCGACTACTGGACCGACGAGGCCAAGCTTGGCATGAAGGATCCGGCCTACATGAAGCCGTTCGTGGAAGGCGCCCGCAAGAATCTGCTTCCCAACCGCGACCGCACGGTCTTCTTCAAGGACGGCCAGGAGTTTCTGCCGGGCATCCAGGCGATGGCGGCGCCCGGCCACACGATCGGTCACACCATCTTCATGATCACCTCGGACGGCAAGTCGCTGGCCGCGATCGGCGATCTGACGCATCATCAGGTTCTGCTGGTGGAGAAGCCGCGCATCGAGTTCGCCTACGACACGGACTCCAAACAGTCGGCCAATACCCGCGTGCGCGTCCTCGACATGCTCGCGGCCAACCGCATCCCGTTGATCGCCTACCACTTCCCCTGGCCTGGCGTTGGCCATGTGGCAAAGCAAGGTGACGGCTTCCGCTTCTTCCCGATGCCCTTGCAGATGGTGATGGACAAGGCGTGATGCTTTCCGGCTGCGGGCTTCGAGGCAGCGTCACTTTGCCCGCGGCACGGCAAGAAAGTTTTCGAGGCGCGAGAGTTAGCTCTTGCGCCTCGTTCGTTGCCAACCACCGGTCTCGACGGAATATCCGTGTACCGGCGTTGTCCACCACACCTGTCCTGAGGAGAATGAGATGAAGAGAGTGACTTTCGCCGGCCTCGCCGTGTGCCTGCTTGCTGTGCCAGGGCTTGCCGCCTCACCAAAAATCGACGCTGCAGTCAAGGTCTTCCAGGCGGTGGGCGGCAACCCCGCGAAGCTCAAGATTTTCTGCGACATGACGAAAGCCATGGACGCCGCGGGCGAGAAATCGAGTCCGGAGGCCGACGCCAAGATCGACGGCATGATGAAGCAGCTGGGCGCCGATTTCGAGACGGCCTGGAATGCCATCGAGGGCGTCGACGACAACTCGCCGGACGGCAAAGCCTACAACGCCGCGCTCGACGATCTGGCGGGCAAGTGCTCCTGAGCGGCGGCCTGCCCGCTCGCAACCTTGCTCTCCCGCGATGCACCGGGAGCCACCTCCGGCTTCCGGTGTTCCCTGCAAGAGAAAGCGGCGAGACGCGGCGGGAGACGACTATTGCGGCCTGGCGGAGACCGGTCGCCCCAATCGATTGATTGATGACCGCTAGCGAAGCCCTCACCGCGCCGTCCGGCTTCGGGTCGACTGACGCCGCCTGCCGACGTTGGGGTTAGTACGGATGTCGCGGTGCCTCGGCGCTCATATGCTTGCTCATGCCCACTCTGCAGAGGAGCAACGCCATGCCGACATCGACAAGCAAGGCGCTCTTGATCGGAATTGCGATTGGCGCTCTGGCCGCACTTGCGTCCAGCCTGGCGTTCGGGTCTGTGCAACTTGAGCAGATCGGCAGCCTCTCCAACAACCAGGGCATCGTGGTCGATGTCACGACGTTCAGGGTGGTGAAAGGGTCGGCCTCCGAGGACACGGCAGCTCGACTGGCCACGCTCAATGCCAAGCAGCTGACAGAAGGGGCGGTCGTGTTCCGGGCTGCCGATAAGCTCTACGTCGTGGACGCGAACCCTGGACCTGCGCCTCAATTCATGCGTGGGAGCTGGCCGCCACAAACTGTCGATGATTTCAACGCGATCTTTACGAACAGGATGCGTTGAAGCGGAGCCTATTCGCACCGCGCGGTGAACGCCACTTGGCTGCGATCCGCAGAAGTTACGACGAGGTCAACCTTCCAGCCATGACGAATGGCGTCGCCCCAGGTCGGGCTGGCGCATTGCTTCGCGTTCCAATCGTTCGATTTGCGGCGTCGCCATGCTTCGTCCATTGATGCCGACGCGGCGTATGTGAAGTGCCAGAACTCAACGGACTTGCGCTCGCAGAATACGCCCATCCCGCCGTTGCGCGTTGATCTGTCGATCCAGACGCCGACATCTCGTTCGACCGCGGCGGCGAACTGCCGAGCAGCCGAGCAGAAGTCCTTATCGTCGAACGCAAGCGCTGGTTGAGCTGCTGCCAGTGTCGCCGCAATCGCCCACCGCGCTATTGGATCGCGACGCGACCTGGACATTGCTGCTCCTTGGACGATTTCGGCGCCTGGCGTTGACGATGCCGCCCTGCGACTCGCCAGCCCAAGATTACTACGCGATCGATTGCGGCGCGCGTCCTGACGACTGACCAAGGGCGCGTTTTATACATCCTGAAGTTTTCGGCCAAGTCGGCACGCGCCTATTGGGAGCTGCAAGACGTCATCGATCGCAGCAATTACCGTGCGTCCGAGGTTGTGGCTCATCCCCTTGTTCCTCAGTGCAGCGTATCGTAACGTCGGCGCGTCGATACGCTATTGGTCGGACGAACCATTCCATGGCCGTCTGCGCGGCGCGGCGCCTGCAAGTGGCAGCTCTGCAAGCGGATCGAGGGGCGGAAGCCAAACTGGACCCTGGTAGGCCTCGGGCGCGAAGCGTGAGACCGTCAGGCATCGAGAAAACCAACAAACAGAGCACTTGTGACAATGAGCCTGAAGGCCCGCCTCATACCCTGCCTCGACGTCAAGGACGGCCGCGTCGTCAAAGGCGTCAACTTCGTCGATCTCAAGGACGCCGGCGATCCCGTCGAGGCGGCCGCTGCCTATGATGCCGCCGGCGCCGATGAGCTGTGCTTCCTCGACATCACGGCCAGCCACGAGAACCGCGGCACGATCTTCGATATCGTCGAGCGCACGGCCGCGCGTTGCTTCATGCCGCTGACCGTCGGCGGCGGGGTGCGGACGACCGAGGACATTCGCAGGCTGCTGCACGCGGGCGCCGACAAGGTATCGATCAACACGGCGGCTGTTACGCGTCGGCAGCTCGTAGCCGAAGGCGCGGACAAGTTCGGCGCCCAGTGCATCGTCGTCGCCATCGACGCCAAGTGCGTGTCCAAACCCGGGGAGCTGCCCCGCTGGGAGCTTTTCACGCACGGTGGGCGCAAGCCCACGGGGCTCGAGGCCGTCGCCTACGCGCGCGAGGTCGTCGGGTTGGGAGCCGGCGAGCTTCTGCTCACCTCCATGGACCGCGACGGCACCAAGGCCGGTTTCGATCTGGAGCTCACGCGGGCCATCGCCGATGCCGTGAGCGTGCCGGTCATCGCCTCGGGCGGGGTGGGCACGCTCGACCATCTGGTCGAAGGGGTGAAGATTGGCCATGCCAGCGCGGTGCTGGCAGCGTCAATCTTCCACTACGGGACCTACAGCATCGGCGAGGCCAAGCGCTACATGGCCGATGCCGGCATCGCCATGCGGCTCGACGGGCTCGACTGACGGGCATGCGCAGCAGCATCGGCTGCGCGGCCTTGAAACTACGCCGCAGACCGTGCTGCAGTGCATCACCCGATGTTGAGCTGCGGCGAGGTCTGCATGAAGCCGATCGTCCTGATAGCTGCCAACTTCCTCTCGCGCTTGCTCGGCCGCATGCAGGAGCACTATGACGGGCGAGCCTTGCAGCCCTCCGACCCCAGCGGGATTCCGCCGGACGCGCGCGACGCCCGCGCGCTGATCACGATTGGCAGCGTCAAGACCGATGCCGCGCTCATCGATGCATTGCCCAAGCTCGGGCTCATCGCGTGCTACGGCACGGGCTACGAGGGAGTGGATCTGGCCGCGGCCCGCGCCCGTGGCATCGCCGTCACCCATGCCGGCGACACCAACTCGACGGCAGTCGCCGAGTTCGCCATGGGCCTCGTCATCGCCACGGCGCGCGGGATGGTCCGCGGCGATCGCTACGTACGGCGCTGCCAATGGCGCGGCGACATCATCGAGCGCACGTCCATCACGCCGGAGGTTGCCGGCCAGCGCCTCGGCATCTATGGGCTGGGGGCCATCGGCACCAAGATCGCGCGGCGCGCCGAAGCCTTCGAGATGCACATCGGCTACCACAATCGCAAGCCCCGTGTCGGCGTGACTTATACCTATTACGCAACGCTCAGAGACCTTGCCGAGTGGGCGGACATCCTGATGGTGTCGGTGCGCGCCGACGCCAGCAACACCCACGCGGTCAACAAGGAGATTCTCGCCGCGCTTGGTCCCAGAGGGCACCTCATCAACGTCTCGCGCGGCATCGCGGTCGACGAGGCGGCGCTATGCGACGCGCTCGAAGCCGGCACCATCGCCGGCGCCGCACTCGACGTCTATGAGCGCGAGCCGCACATTCCGGAGCGTCTGTTTGGGCTCGACAACGTGGTGCTCACGCCGCACATGGCCGCCATCTCCGCCAATGCGCAGCGGGCACAGCGCGACATCATGTTCGCCAACCTCAAGGCGTTCTTCGCCGGCCGGCCCGTGCTTACGCCGGTGCCGGAATAGTCCGGTCGCGTAGGTTGCAGGAACCAAGCGCATTGCACCGATCTACCGGCATCTCGGCGCAATGCGGCTTCGCCTTTTGCGCCCTACGGCCTTGCAACGCCCTCCGCGAGCCCGAACGCCGTCATGACGTCGCCCGCTAGCCGGCGGCAGCCTTGCGGCGGTTCTGCCGGTTGCCGACAAGGTCTTCCACGACCGCGGGCTCGGCCAAAGTGGAGGTGTCGCCGAGATTGGAGAAGTCATCCTCGGCAATCTTGCGCAGGATGCGGCGCATGATCTTGCCGGAGCGCGTCTTGGGCAGGCCGGGCGAGAACTGGATCAGGTCTGGAGTGGCAAGCGGGCCGATCTCCTTGCGCACGTGCTGCACCAGTTCCTTCTTGAGGTCGTCGCTCGGGGCGTTGCCGGCAATCAGCGTCACATAGCAGTAGATGCCCTGCCCCTTGATGTCGTGCGGATAGCCGACCACGGCCGCCTCGGCCACCTTGGGATGCGACACCAGCGCAGACTCCACCTCCGCCGTGCCCAGGCGGTGACCCGACACGTTGATCACGTCGTCGACGCGGCCGGTAATCCAGTAAAACCCGTCGCCATCGCGCCGGCAGCCGTCGCCAGTGAAATACATGCCCTTGTAGGCCGAGAAATACGTCTGCACGAAGCGCTCGTGGTCGCCGTAGACAGTCCGCATCTGGCCCGGCCAGCTGTCGAGCATGACGAGGTTGCCGGAGGCTTCGCCTTCCAGCACGGCGCCCTTCTCGTCCACCAGCGCCGGCTTGATGCCGAAGAACGGTCGCGTGGCCGAGCCGGGCTTGAGCTTGGTGGCGCCGGGCAACGGGGTGATGAGAATGCCGCCGGTCTCCGTCTGCCACCAGGTGTCGACGATCGGGCAGCGGCCGTCTCCGACCACGCGGTGATACCATTCCCAGGCTTCCGGATTGATCGGCTCGCCTACCGTGCCCAACAGCTTCAGCGACGAGCGGTTGGTGCGATTGACGAAGTCGTCGCCGGCACCCATCAGCGCACGGATCGCCGTTGGTGCGGTGTAGAAGATGTTCACATCCCACTTGTCCACGACGTGCCAGAAGCGGGACGGCGTCGGATAGTTCGGCACGCCCTCGAACATCAGCGTGGTGGCGCCGTTGGACAGGGGCCCGTACAGGATGTAGCTGTGGCCCGTCACCCATCCGACATCGGCCGTGCACCAGTAGATATCGCCGTCGTGATAGTCGAACACGTACTGGTGCGTGAGCGAAACGAAGACCAGATAGCCGCCGGAGGTGTGGAGCACGCCCTTGGGCTTGCCTGTCGAGCCCGAGGTGTACAGGATGAACAGAGGATCCTCGGCACTCATCTCCACAGGCGGACAGTCGGCGTCGACCTTCACCAGTTCCTCGTGCAGCCAGATGTCCCGGCCGGGTTTCCACTCGATGGGCGATCCCGTGCGCCGCACGACCAGAACCTTCTCGTCCCCCTTGCAGCGCTTCAAAGCTTCGTCCGTGTTCTTCTTCAGCGGAATAGGCCGGCCGCCCCGCAGGCCTTCATCAGCCGTGACGATGAACTTGGACTCAGCATCGTTTATGCGGCCTGCGAGACTGTCCGGCGAGAAGCCGCCGAACACCACGGAGTGCACGGCACCGATGCGCGCGCAGGCCAGGATGGCGTACGCCGCCTCGGGGATCATCGGCAGGTAGATGGTGACGCGATCGCCCTTCTTGACGCCGTTCGCCTTCAGCACGTTGGCGAACTTGCAGACGCGCTCGTGCAGCTGGCGATAGGTGATCTTCTCGTCAACCGTGGGGTCGTCGCCCTCCCAGATGATGGCGATCTGGTCTGCCCGCGTCTTCAGGTGCCGGTCGATGCAGTTGGCCGAGACGTTGAGGGTGCCGTCCTCGTACCATTTGATCGACACGTTGTCGGGGACGTAGGAGGTGTTCTTGACCCTGGTGTAGGGCTTGATCCAGTCGAGGCGCTTGCCGGCTTCGCCCCAGAAGCCATGGGGGTCCTCGACCGAGCGCTTGTACATCTCAAGGTACTTCGCGTTGTCGATGAAGGCCCGGCTCGCCCACTCGGCAGGCACGTTGTAGACCTTGTCCGACATCGTCTTCTTCCTCCCGGCAACGGCACTGCGTTGCCCTATTATCGGCAGCCCGGGAGAATGGGCAACCCACCGATTGGTCGAAGCCTGAGCGAGATGGCCGCGATGCAGTGCAACGCGCGCGCTGATTCCTGCTCTTTCCAGCGGCCGATGACCGCACCCAGCAAGCGCGAACGCGGAGCAATCGCTTGCATGCGTGCGCTAGCGTACGCCCCACCAGCCGATGATGGCCCCCTGGATCAGCAGGACGCCGAGCCAATGCCCCCCGTCGATCAGACTCAAGGCGCGCTTGGCGCCGTGGAAAGCGTAGTTCACCACCATCGTCGGGATGACGAAGCCCAGCCACATCAGAGCGCCGGAGATGACGCCCGTGCGAATGCCCGTTGCGGTGCCACCAAGCGACAGGTGATGGAGGACGCCCGCCAGCATCCAGGCCATGACCACCTGCGCGACCAGCGCCAACAGGTAGAGGCCGATCGTGCCGCGCTCCCCCTGCACCGGCTCAGGCGACATGCCGACGGCTTCCATCCACTGTCTGGCAAATAGATTGTACCAGACCCCTCCGAAAACGAAGCTGGCGGTCGCAGCCAGGAGCACGGGGACGTAGTTCAGGCTGCCCATCGTCTCGCCCCTCTTCTTCTGCTGCTCTTCTGCTGCCGCCGACAGGTTTCGGGTCGCCGGCGCACCTCGGCGCGGCTACGACTGTCGGCGAGCCCCACCCCCCGACGAAAGGAAATGCCATGCCGACGCGAGTCGTGGCCCTCGATACGAGCCTTGTCCGAAGGCTACAGAATGGCGGCCTGGACGCCAATGGCCAGGCGGCGGAGCGCCACATCTCCGACGGCGGCATGATGCCCTGCCGCCATTGCCTCACGGATATCAGGGCGGGCGACCCCTATCTTATCCTGGCGCTGCGTCCCTTCCCGTCGCGCCAGCCGTATGCCGAGCAGGGCCCCATCTTCCTGCACGCAGAAGCCTGCGAGCGGCATCCCGACAGCCTGAACCTGCCGGAGATGTTTCTGCAGCGCGCAGCCCTATTGATTCGCGGCTACGGCAACGACGACCGCATCGTGTACGGAACGGGGATGATCGTGGCGCCGCCGGCGGTGGCCGACGCAGCGGCCGCAATGCTTGCTGATGAGCGCGTGAGCTACATTCATGTGCGCTCGGCAAGCAACAACTGCTACCAGTGCCGGATCGAGCGCGCGTGAGCTGAGGGCGCCACGCGGCCGCACTTCTCGGCCACGTGGCAATATGGTGGGGGCGATTAGACCGAGCGCCTCTTGCCGCCCGACAGCCGCTGCATGATCTTCCGTTCCATGTCGTCGGTGAACAGGCCGCCGTGGCTGGCGAGATAGGCGGCGACTTCGCGCTCCGCGCGGCGCTGCCGGCTGGCAATGATCGCATCGAACACGCGGCGCCAGAACGATCCGCGCGGCTTCTCGGCAGCGCCAGACTCGGCAGCGATCGCCGTGTCGTGTGAATAGGTGAGCGTGCTCATGATGGCCTCTTAGCCCTGGTAACGTTGCATGCGCCACGCCTCGAGACCGTTTCCTCGAGAGGACTGAGACAGGTTCTTTGTCTTTGCCGGCCTTGGCCCTCGACGAAGGTATATGTTTACCCTGCGGTACTTCAGGTAGAGGTCATGCTGCACCGCAGTGATGCCACAGCCGCATGGCTCACGTCGCAATCCCTTCACGCATCTGGCTGATGCACCCGAACGGCCGCTTTGCCGGGCAGATCAGGCAACCACATCGTCGCCCAGCAGATTGCGAAAGGCCTGGTAGCTGTCATGAATGCGGCGCGCTTCGGCGCCCGTCGCGGAAAAATCTTCCAGGATCTCTGCGGACGCCTGATCCAGGGCGTCGGCGACCGCATCGGGAAATTCCAGCCGCACCGGCCATTTGGCCGGGGCCGCAACGCGTTCGGCGATGAGCGCGTGGGCCCGCGCCTCTGCCACTGACAGGTGGTACTCCTGAGTTGCGCAGGCCTCGAAAATCGCCCGTTCAGATTCCGACATGCTCTCCCACAGCGGCTTGCGCACGTCGAGCGACAGCATCGTGCCGACGCGATGGAAGCCCGGTTCGTAGAGGCGCTGCGCCAAGGGCTGCACACCCGGCGACACGCCGACGATCGGTCCAAGCCACTCCGCCGCGCGGACATCTCCATCGGCCAGTCCACGCCTGAGCCCGCGTGCCTCCATGGCGACGGGATGCGCACCAAGCGCGCGCAGCCCGTCGACAGCAAGCCCCGGCTCGACATGAACCGCCAGCCCGGCAAAGTCGGCGGGGCGCTCGAGGCGTGTGGTCGCCCATACGCCGCTGCTGGGACCCGTGTGCCCGGCAAGAAGCGGCTTGAAACCGAAGCTGGCGGCAAGCTCGTCCCAAAGCATCTGTCCGCCGCCGACGGCGAGCCAGGCGTGCTGGTCCGGCGCGCTGAGGCCCTGGGCAAACGGCAAGCCGGCAAAGAAGGAAAACCCCCTGTGCGCGCCGGCGTGGCAGCTCACCCTGCCGCAGGCGAGTTCGGCACCATCCGCGTCGTGCGACATCTCGATACGGAAATGGCCATTGGATGCGGCTTCGATGCGGCGCGCCAGGCGATCGGGTTCGAAGCCGCATGCGGTGACATCGCTTGCAAGGAGCAGCCGCTTCGATCCGCTCGAGATCGCAGGGGCGGGTAGCGCCGCCACATCGTCGGCCGAAAGCGCGGCGGTACCAACGGCACCGGTTGTAACCGCGGCAGCGCCGCTGGTTTTCAGGAAATCACGCCGATCCATACTCGACTCTCCGCAACTGGGCGCGCGATGCGGCGCACGGCACCGCGCGCGCATCAAACAGGATCGCGAGCGCCGCGGCAATAGCACGAACGCCGCGTCAAGGTTGCATGGGCCCGCGATCAATGCGCGCCACGGTAATGCGTCCGCAGCAGGTCGCGACCGAACAGATCCCGCGGATCGATCCACACGGAATGCACGTGATTGGCGCCGTCCTGCGTGTTGTCATATTCGATCAACGCAGCCGGGCCGTGCACGCGAAAATAGTGCGGCCGGCCGCGTACGAGGCTGCCGGCCCAGGCGAAATGCAGAGCATCGAGGCCGGCCTCGCGCACTTTCGCCACTGCCGCCGCGGCGATCTCCTCGCGCATCGTGCCGGCGTAGAGTTCCAGAATGCGCATGATGCCACCCTGCTGCGCCTCGTTGAGCTGTGCCAGCGAAACGCCTTCATAACGCTGCAGCGACGCCTCGCGCCCGGGTCCCGCGACGATGTCGCCGAGTGAACGGTCGGCAATCACGGCTCGCGTTCGCACCTCGCCCTGGAGCGACTGGATCAGCGAGAACGCCGCATCCTCTTCCGCGCCAACGAGCCTGAAGCCGGCATGCGCATGGCCGCGCGGAACGTGCGCCGGGTTGGCGCCGAAGAACACGGGCGTCACCGCCACTCCGTGCTCGGGCGCCACGAGCACGCTGATCGAGAGATGGTGGCCCTCGAAGCGCCACGCCCAGGGGGCGCTACCCGCCGGATCACCGAACACAACCAGCGCATAGTTGCCGGGATCGCGGAAGCTCGCAGCACCGGTAAGCTCGCCCAGGATGCGCTCCAACGTAATGAGCCCGCGCACCTGATCGAGCCCGCGGACGCTTAGAAGCGCACCGAGCAGGTCCCACGCGGCGGCCGACTGCGTCGCGTCCATGGCGCGGAACGTGATGCCCGGCCGGCTACGCGGAACATAATGCCAATTCTCCCGCAGACGGCTTGCCCATTCGAGCTGGGCCTCGCGCCTCTGGCGCTGATCGAGCGGCGACAGCCAAATCCCCGCCGCTCGCGCCATGTCGCTTGCAACGCCAGGCGCATTGGCCCAGGCAAGCCGTGGCAGCGCCGCGGTCATTCCCGCCGCGAGGCCCGAGCGCAGCACGGCGCGGCGGCTCTCGTGCCGATGCGAGTGGCCATGAGCAGGGCCGTCGGCGCGGTCATGGTCGTGCACGTCGCGAGCCTCGTTCACCGCTATGGGCCTTGCATCTGCCGCTACGGCCGGCCACGTCGTCGCACACTGTTGCATGGCTCGGGCCTGGCATCGAGGCCCCGGCGACACGGCACAACGACGTGAACAGACGTGATCGCGACCGTGACCGGGGAAACTGCAAGCCGGTTACATGCTAACGTACACGGCAAAGAAGGCCGTCGCCGCGGCCGTGGCGACGAGCAGGAGCAGGAGAGGATCGCGGTAGGGATGCATCGCATCGGCTTTGTCGGATATGAGCCCCTGAACGCGCCGGTCCGCCCCAGGTTCCGCCGCCTGCCCGGCCGTGGAGCGCGGCTTGCAGCGCTGCGGGCGTCCGTCGGCGCCTTTTGGCAAGGACGTGGCTATGCCCGCGCGATCTCTGGGTAAGGCCCTGCGCAGCGCCAGGATCAAGGGCTGGCTTGCCCGCCTCGCCCGCCTGGCAGAGTACGGCACGGACGGGTATCCGGCGCCGGTTCGCCGCCGCCTCATGATCATGAACGTGGCGGCTTACGTCATCGCTGCCTTCACCCTGATCTACGCGCTCGAGCAGGCCGTCATCGATTTCACCACCTGGAAGCCCGTGATCGCCATCAACCTGGTGCTCGGAATGATTGCCCTGTCGGTGCCGTTCCTGCACCGCTTTCACGAGCTCGCCGCTCCTCTCACCGTCTCGGCAGCCGAGGGCGTCGGCCTCTTCGTGCTGACCTACCTGCTCGGCCTGGAGGCCGGGCTGCACATGCAGTACTTCGCCGCCGTCGGCGGCTTCTTCGTCATCATCGGCCTAGCGCGTCTGAAGCTCATCACCGCACTGATCTTCATCGCCTTCACCCTCCACATGCTGGCGTGGTTCTTGTTCTCCTCTGAGCGGGCGCCGCTGAAGGTTCCAGCCTCGGATCTCGCCGCACTCTACGTGACCGCGGTCATCACCACGTTCTGCATGATCGGGATCGTCGTCTACTACGCGTTCCGGCTTGCGGAAGCCGCGCAGGCCGAAACCGACGCGCTGCTGCACAACATCTTGCCCGCACAGATCGTCGATCGGCTGAAGGGATCGCCGGGCGCGATCGTTGCCGACGAGATTGCGAGCGCCACGGTGCTCTTCGCGGACCTGAGAGGCTTCGTCCCCCTGGCGAAGCGGCTGGGGCCCGTGCGCACGGTCGAGTTGCTCAACATCGTCGTGCGCGCCTTCGATGACCTGGCCGAGACCTGGCGCGTCGAGAAGATCAAGACGATCGGCGATGCCTATATGATCGCGGCAGGTATCCCCGAGCCGGCCGCCGACCACGCCGAGCGCATGGCCGGGATGGCGCTGGCGATGCTCGACGCGCTCGCGCGGGTCTCGGCCAAGCAGAAGGTGGAGCTCGCGCTGAGGATCGGCATGGCGTCCGGCCCGGTCCTGGCCGGTGTCATTGGCGCCAAGCGCCTCACCTACGATGTCTGGGGCGACACCGTGAACCTCGCCTCGCGGCTGGAGGGCCAGAGCCAGCCCAATCGCATCCTCGTGTCGCACGCAACCAAAGCGGCCCTGCAGGAGACCTTCGTGCTGGAGCGGCGTGGACCCGTCGAGATCAAGGGCTACGGCCTCGAGGAAGCCTGGTATCTGATGGCCAGAGCGACCGACCAATCCGACGCGCCGGATGCTGATTCGCCGCCCCTGTCGGCCGCCCGCGGCTAGGCCGCGTTCGCTGTCATCCGGGAATTCGCCGCCGGCCGATCTGCGGGATCCAGGGCCAAGGAAGCCGTCTGCAAATCACGATCCTGGACGCCGGCTCTCAGCTATCGCCCTCGGCCGGCACGACACCAGGGCTATCCCGATCGCCGGCTTTGCGGCCACAGTCGCGGGAAGCTCCTGACCTTCTTTGCCGCCGGCTCCAGCAGCATGGGCCGTAGTTCCGCCACCGACTGCGGCCGATCGCCCGCCCGGACCTTCAGGCAGGCGTCGATGGCCATCAGGAACTCCGGGCGATAGCGGCCCTTCTTGATATCGCCCGCCGCCAACGGCATGCGGTCATCGCTCACGCGCAGCGTGGCCTCGTCGGGCGACCGTCCCTTGACGGCGCGGTAGAGGGTGCCGCCGAAGGCATAGAGGTCCGACCACGGCCCCTGCAGCCGGCTGTTCGACGTATAAAGCTCGTGCGGCGAGTACCCCGCTTTGACGACGCCCGTCAGGTCGTGGCTCTTCTCCGCCACTGCCCGCCGCGCGGCCCCGAAATCGAGCAGCACCGGCGTGCCGTTGGGGCGCACGACGATATTGTCGGGGGCGATGTCGCGATGCAGGAAGTCTTTGGCGTGCATCAGTTCCAGCGCATCGAGCAGCGATGCCGAGATCTGGTCGAGTTCTTCCTGCTTGGCCGGTCGCGCGAGATGCTGCAGCCAAATCTCGAAATTCCGGCCGTGCTCCAGACGCATGGCCATGTAGGCCGTCGAGAGGGCTTCGAACACGCGGGTGACCTGCACGATGCTGCGGTGGTCAAAGAGCGCCAGCGTGCGCGCCTCCTGGAGGAAGTTGGAGCGGCCCCACTCGAAAGTTTCCTTGTGGCGGCCGGACTTGGGCGTGACGTTGTAGTCGGCATCGCGATCGCCGAACTCGGCCGGGTAGAATTCCTTCAGGGCCACCTTCGTACCGAGGCTTGCATCCCTCGCCTCGTACGTGATGCCGAAGCCGCCGAAACCGATCACTCGATCGATGCGGTAGCTGACATAGCCGTCGCCAACGACGGAGCCTTCGGGCAAACTCAAGCGGCGATCGTCCGACATGGTCGCAATGGAATTGATGCGGGGTGCACTGCACGCCCTGTTTAGCATCGCGGCGCCCGTCACGCGAGACGTGCTGCGTTGAGAGATGTCAGCGCGACTTCGGAAAGCCTAGGCGGGTCCAGGCGTGGTGCGACCCTGTCATTGCCCTCGCGACGGGAGCGGGGCCGGCATCGGACCCGGCGCAGGCCTCATTACCTCGGAGTGTCGCCTATCGGGCTGCGCGTTCCATGCCGAGCCGAGGACCAGGAGGCCCAGCCCGAGGACAAGCGCCAGGCCGAAGACGATGGGCGCCCAGACGACACTATCATCATCTCCCCTGATATGCGCGATCAGCCGGTGCCGGCCTTGGGATCTGCGTCGGTCTGCCATGGAGACCTCCACGCATGGGCTCCTGGGGCAACGAGGCTGAGGAAGGTGGGTTCCAAACAGGCGGCGCAGCCCAAGCTCGAGCGATATCGATCTGCGGGAATCGTTCGGCGCATGGGAATCCCGTCATCCCGGCCCAGCGGCAACCCGGGAGCCGGGATCCAGGGCTCCGGCAGTCAATGGATGGGAGCGGAGCCGATCCGGAATTGCGTTCGCCATTCCCGTGACCCCCAATCGAGGAACCCACCCGGCCACGCCGCCGTTTTCATCGAATAGTGCAGATTGCGGAGGTTCACCATGGCCTACAACGACCCTGATGAGCGCCAGCCGACACCGGACTACATCGACCGTGCGGACCCGCAACTCGGGTGGACACCGATCATCTTGGGCTTGGCCTTCGTCGGAGTGCTGGGCTTTCTGATATTCGGCACAACTTGGAACTCCTCGTCGGATCGCCCCACCACGACTGAAAGAACCGAGGTTCCCAATCCCGCGCCAGGGGCACCGCCCGCTCCGGCGCCGGCGCCGCCGGCTCAGCGATAGTTCGGAGCCCGCCAGCCAGAGCACCGCGCGGACAGAACAGCGTGGCAGGAGCCGCTCGCGTTGGTGTGGGTGCACGCTGTCCAGCATGGGCGAATCTCGAAGAAATCCGCTCGACCGCACCTCAATTTCGCTCGGCGAATCAAGGAACAGGGTTCGTATTGGGCGGCAACGGTGCTGGAGGGCGCGATGCTCAACGAGCTGGAATGGGGCGAGTTGTCGGACGAGGACCATGAGGCGGTCACGATGTTCATCGCCCGCTTCCAGGACTTCTCACTCCCTTTTCAGAGGCTGCTGCTGGAGATGCTGGGCGAGTACCACGCACGCGTGAAGCGATCCTGGAAGGCAACCGTCCTGGAAAGCCTCGAAGCCAGCCAGCCTCCGGAGATGCGCAGGAAGCTCTTGCGGCAGCTCGAAGTCATCCTGACCGAGACGATGGTGTTCTATCGCAGCAAGAAGGACCCGGCGCGGGTATGGAACGGCATCGGCCATGTGCCGGCTTGGCTGGCGGAGGAAAGTGCCGGTCAGGCTTTGAAGCTATGGCGCGTGGACAAGAGCGAGGTGGAAGAAATCTGGATGCGCCCAAGGACTTAGGGCCCAAGACCCCAAGATCCGGGTATTGGCCTCGTGGTGTTGGGCGGGTCGAGCTATTAGCGTGACATTGGGGCCGGGTATCCCCATATTCAGGTTTCGGGATAACCATCCGTCGAAGGACAAACCATGCTTCGTCTTCGCTTGATTGCCCTTCCGCTGGCCCTTCTGGGCATGTTCGCGTTCGTCGCGGCCGACTTGGCCGACGCTCGGACCGGGTTTGGCAGGAGTCTTGGCAGTCGAGGCAGCAAAACGTACTCCCCGCCGCCAGCGACCAACACGGCGCCGAAAGCCGCTCCCATCGAACGGTCGATGACCCAGAAGGGTGCGCCCTCGGCAGCCCAATCGGCGCAGCCCGGCGCTTCGGCCGCGGCACAGCCCTCCCGGTTCGGAGGCTGGCGCGGCCTGCTTATGGGCGGCTTGATCGCGGCCGCGCTCGGCAGCATTTTCGGCTTCGGCGCCTTGGCGAGCGTTCTCGGCTTCCTGCTCCAGTTCGCACTTATCGCCGGCATCATCTACCTCGTGGTGATGTTCATCCGCAGCCGCAGCCAGCCGGCCCTCGCACGGGCGACGCCCCAGGGTACGGCAGCCGCACCACCGCGGCCCGACATGCTGCAGCGCCAGGGTCTGGGAGGCTCCGGCGACGCGCACGGCAAGTCTGTCCTCGCCGTCGGCCAGGAGGACCTCGATACGTTCGAGCGACTGCTCGGCGAAATCCAGACCGCGTACAGCCGGTCCGACACGCGCACGCTTGAGGCCGTGACCACCCCCGAAATGCTGTCGTACCTCAGCCAGGAGCTGGCAGATAACGCCAAGCAGGGCGTGCGCAACGAGATTTCCGGCGTGAAGCTCCTGCAGGGCGACGTTGCGGAGGCCTGGCGCGAGAACGGCTCGGACTACGCTACGGTGGCCATGCGCTATGCCCTTGTCGACGCCACCATCAAGAAGGCGACCGGACAGGTCGTTTCAGGCGATCGGTCGCAGCCGACCGAAGCGACCGAGATCTGGACCTTCCGACGCGACGACCGCACGCGAGAGGAGGGGTGGCAGCTCTCGGCAATCCAGCAGGCCGCCTAGACCGGGCAAGGTCCTGCCTCGCAAGGCACCGATTTCGCGCGCGCACCGGCAACACCGGTGCGCGTTTTGGTCTTGCCACCACCGAAGCGGTGCGATTTTTGAGCCCACGGTGCCGGTTGCGCGCGCACGATGCGCGTAATCGCCACTCTCGGCGATTCGCCCGTGTCGCGCGGTCCAGAGTCAAGGGCCTTGCGTCCTGCATCGGATCGGACCCGAAGGCATCGCATCGGGCAGCGCGACGACACACTTAATTCAATATTAACCGACGCTCCCAATTCTGCGGACCACGGTAGGCGAGTGCGCAGTGCAGCTCGGCCTCCTTGTGAAATCGTGCCGCGTTTGTAGCCAACTCGGTGCCTTGATTTCAGGGAGCCACCATGAGCAGCATCAATACCAACGCCGCCGCAATGACCGCGCTGCAGGCGCTCACGCAGACCAACAAGATGCTGGTCCAGGCGCAAAACCGGATTTCGACCGGCTTGCGGGTGGGCGAGGCTTCCGACAACGCCGCCTACTGGTCCATCGCCACGACGATGCGATCGGACCGTTCCGCGCTGTCGACGGTGCAAGATGCGCTCGGCCTGGGCGCCAGCCTGGTCGACGTGACCTACGTCGCCATGAGCAAGGCCATCGAGGTCGTCGACCAGATCAAGAGCAAGCTCGTCGCGGCGCGCGAGCCCGGCGTGGACAAGTCCAAAATACAGACGGAGATCACCCAGCTTCAGGATCAGCTCAAGGGAATCGCCTCCGCGGCATCCTTCTCCGGCCAGAACTGGCTGTCGGTCGACTCCAGCGCCGCCGGCTTCAGTGCCGCGCGCACGATCGTCTCCTCGTTCCAGCGGACCAGCACCACCATCACCGTGCAGACAATCGACATCGACACGTCCGGCATGGATCTGTTCGATAGCAACGCGGCTGCCACCAACGCCGCGGCGGGCATCCTCGACGCCAACAGGACCGCAACCGGCACGATCGACAACACGGCAACCACGTGGTCCATCTCCACCCTGACCATCGCCGCGTTGACCGACAGCGTAGCCGACGTTGCCACGCTGAACGGCTATATCGCCGGCGCAGACCTTGCCATCAAGGAGATGAGCGACGCCGCCAGCCGGCTGGGTGCTCTGAAGTCGCGCATCGGCCTGCAGCAGGACTTCGTCAAGAGCCTGATGGATTCGCTTGATCGCGGTATCGGCACCCTCGTCGATGCCGACATGAACGAGGAATCGACGAGGCTGCAGGCGCTTCAGGTTCAGCAGCAGCTCGGCGTCCAGGCGCTCAGCATCGCCAACTCCTCGACCCAGGCGATCATCAAGCTCTTTCAATAGGCTGATCGATAAGCCAAAGGCCTGATGTCCTAGCCGGCGCAGCAGTCCACCTCGCCGCTCGCTCTGGCGCTCGTAGACGACTGCAGCCCGGGGGCCCCGAGACGATCCGCTTCGAAGAGTTGTCTTAAATCTGACCGGGGCTTCAGCGCTGGTTGTGCGTACCCTTGATGGTATCGCCCTGAAGCTTGGTGAAGGGCACGAAGGGAACGGGACGTCCGGCGTAGATATCGGACCGCTTGACGGCGACTTGGGCGCCAGCCTGCTCCTTGTTCACCTTCAGGATGTGTTGCGCGCCGGGCGGCCCGACCGGGATCACCATGATGCCGCCGGTCTTGAGCTGCTGCAGCAGAGGCGGAGGGATGTGGTCGATGCCGCAGGTGACGATGATCTTGTCGAACGGCGCCTGCTCCTCCCAGCCGTAGTAGCCGTCGGCCTGCTTGGTGTTGATCACCTTGTACTCGCTGTAGCCCCGACCGATCAGCGTGTCGTAGAGCTTGCGCGTGCGCTCGGCCAGCGGCTTGATGATCTCGATCGTCCAGACCTTGTCGGTGAGGTTGGAAAGGTAAGCCGACTGGTAGCCCGAGCCGGTGCCGATCTCCAGCACCTTCTCGCCCATCTTGACGTCGATCGAACTCGTCATGCGTCCCACCACGCGCGGCCCGGTGATGGTCACGCCGAAGCCGATGCTGTGGTAGTTGACGTCGTAGATGACACCCTTGTCGTGCGGCAGGCAGAACTCCTCGCGCGGCACCATGAGGAAGGCCCGCTTGTTGCGTGCCTCCCATAGGTCCTTGTGGCCGACCATGTTCTGGAAGCGGTCGAAGCGGGCGCGCAGGTACCTCGGGTCCTCGCCGCGGTTCTCCTGCATCCAGCGCACGAAGCCAGCGGCGCTCTCCATCGGCGGCGACTGGTCCCAGCTGTAGGGCTTGGGGACATTCGCGCCCGCGGCCCGCGGCAGGACCGTACCCGCCGCTGCCGCCGCCGCCATCGTCAAGAACGTGCGTCGCTGCATATGTCGTGGCCCTTTCATTGACCCCACCCGTTGGGCATTGCCGGCGCGGCGCACACTGTGCCGCAATCTCCGACGCCAGATAAAGTCCATGCCGGCAAATTAGGGTAGGCTATGCTGGCGAGGCAACACCCGGCGCTTCGCGGGGCAAGCCGATTCGCTAGGCGCGAGCCGCTGCATTTTCGCGCACCCGCGACGATATCGCCTGCGGAAAGCGCGGGCCGATATGGCTTTGCGTCGATCCCATGCCCGCTTGCCCCGAGGCCGCGATATGATGGACCCTATAACGGAATTTGCGTGCAAGGGAGCCATATGCGCCTCGTTGGCAACTGGAGCTATCCCACGTCCGTGCGCTTCGGGGCAGGCCGCATCGCCGAGCTCGGCGCGGCGGCGAAGGCTGCCGGTCTCGCGCGGCCCCTGCTGGTGACCGACCCCCGGCTTGCGACACTTCCCCCCGTGCAGCGCGCGCTCGAGGCCTTGGCCACCGATGGCGTCGCCGCCGCCATCTTCAGCGGCATCAAGCCCAACCCGATCGCGGCCAACGTTGCCGCCGGCCTGTCCGTGCTCCAAGCAGGGCAGCACGACGGCGTGATCGCGCTCGGCGGCGGCTCGGCTCTGGACGCCGGCAAGGTCATCGCCTTCATGGCGGGGCAGACGCGGCCGATGTGGGATTTCGAGGACGTCGGCGACTGGTGGATGCGGGCAGACCCGAAAGGCATCCTGCCCGTCATAGCCGTACCGACGACGGCCGGTACGGGCTCGGAGGTCGGGCGCGCCGGCGTCATCACCGACGAGACGACGCATACCAAGAAGGTCATCTTCCATCCCCTGATGATGCCGAAGATCACCATCTGCGACCCGGAGCTGACCGTCGGCATGCCGCCGGCGATCACGGCTGGAACGGGCATGGATGCACTGGCCCATTGCCTGGAGGCCTACTGCGGCACCGCCTACCACCCCCTCGCCGACGGCATCGCGGTGGAGGGCATGCGGCTGGTGAAGGAGAACCTCGCGCGCGCCTATGCGGACGGCAGCAATCTGGAGGCGCGCGCGCACATGATGTCGGCGGCGGCCATGGGCGCCACGGCGTTCCAGAAGGCTCTCGGTGCCATCCACGCCCTGTCCCATCCGGTCGGCTCCCTCTACGACACGCACCACGGGCTCACCAACGCGGTGTTCATGCCCTATGTGCTCGCCTTCAACCGGTCGGTCATCGAGGCCAAGATCGCGCGGGCGGCAGCCTATCTCGGCCTCGCGCCGACCTTCGACGCCTTCCTCGCCTGGGTGCTGGCGCTGCGGTCCGAGATCGGCATCCCGCATACACTGGCCGGCCTTGGCGTGGATGACGCCAGGCTCGAACTGATGAGCCGGATGGCGCCGAAGGACCCGACCGCGGGCGGCAATCCCATACCTATCGACGAGGCGGCCTGCCTGCGCCTTTATGCGAAGGCGCTCGGCGGAGAGATTTGAGGCGAGCTCCCCTCTCGCCGCATGCCATCGGGGCTTTGCTCCAGACAGAGCGTGTGCTCGGATGGTCAGTGGGCATGCGGGGAGAGGGAGAAGCAAGCCATGCAATTCGGCGTCTTCGACCATCTCGATTTCAGCGGGTTGCCGC
Source organism: Hyphomicrobiaceae bacterium (assembly GCA_050248715.1). GTDB lineage: Bacteria > Pseudomonadota > Alphaproteobacteria > Rhizobiales > Hyphomicrobiaceae > AWTP1-13. The sequence goes on from JBFWRV010000059.1 coordinate 37,876, forward strand.
TCGGCGAGCACTACGAGAACCGCCTCAAGCTCGTCGAGGCCTACGACCGGCTGGGCATCCGCACCTACCATCTGGCCGAGCATCATGCGACCCCGCTCGGCATGGCGCCCTCGCCCAGCGTCTTCCTGGCCGCGGTGGCGCAGCGCACGCGGCATCTGCGCTTCGGGCCGCTGGTCTACACGCTGGCGCTGCATCATCCGCTGCGCGTGGCCGAGGAGGTCTGCATGCTCGACCAGATGAGCGGCGGCAGGCTGGAGCTTGGCGTCGGGCGCGGCGTCTCGCCCTACGAGGTCGCCTACTACGGCGTCGATCCGGCCAAGGCTCAGGCCATGTACATCGAGGCGTTGCAGGTCATCTTCGCCGCCCTCGCGTCCAAAACGCTCGACCACACGGGCGAGTTCTACAAATTCCGTGACGTGCCCATCGAGCTCGCGCCGGTGCAGCGTCCCCATCCGCCGCTGTGGTACGGCCTGGCGCGGGTCGAAGGCCTTCCCTGGGTCGTCGCCAACCAGGTCAACGTCGTCTGCAACGGCCCCCCCCATTCGTGCGCCGGATCACCGACGGCTACCGGCAGGCATGGGTTGCCGCGGGCCACGGCGCGAATGCTTTGCCGTTGCTCGGAATGACGCGGACCGTCGTCGTCGCCGAGAGCGATAGCGAGGCGCTGGCCATCGCGCGGCGGGCGCACAGGCGCTGGCACCAGAGCTTCATGCAGCTCTGGAACAAGCACGGCTCGCGGCCGGTCAACGCCTTCTACCCCGACAACTTCGACGAGGTGCAGAGCGGCGGGTTCGGCATCGCCGGCGCGCCCCAAACGGTGCTCGACGCGCTGGCGCAGCAGATCGGCGCGGCTGGCGTCAACTATCTGCTCTGTCGCTTCGCCTTCGGCGACACGACGCTCGCCGAATCGATGAATTCCCTCCAGCTCTTCGCGCGCCACGTGATGCCCGCGCTGCGTTCCATTGGCACCGGGCCAAAGAACCCGGCATGATGATCCGCACTTGGTCCAGGGAGGACGCCCATGAAATTCGGACTGCGCTACTGCAATACCGCGCGCTATGCCGATCCAACGGAAGCCGTCGCGCTGGCGCAGGCCGCCGAGGCGGCCGGCTTCGAGTCGCTCTGGACGGTTGAGCACACGATCGTGCCCGACGGCTACGCCTCGGCCTATCCTTATGACCCGAGCGGCAAGATGGCCGGGGGACGCAACGACATGGCGCTGCCCGATCCCCTGATCTGGATGGCCTATGTCGCGGCGGCAACGACCCGCATCAAGCTGGCCACGGGCATCCTCATTCTGCCGCAGCACAACCCGGTGCTTGCCGCCAAGCAGATCGCCACGCTCGACTACATGTCGCGCGGGCGCATCCTGCTGGGGATCGGCGTGGGCTGGCTGCAGGAGGAGTTCGCCGCACTCGGAGTTCCCTTCAACGAGCGCGGAGCCCGCACCGACGAATACATAGCCGCACTGCGCGAGCTGTGGGCGGCGGACAAGCCGACCTTCAAGGGCCGTTTCGTCTCGTTCGAGGGCGCCTATTGTCGACCGCAGCCCGTCGACAAGTCGGTGCCGATCATCGTCGGCGGTCACTCGGAGGCCGCAGCGCGGCGCGCAGGTCGGCTCGGTGACGGCTACTTTCCGGCGCGCGGTGCACCGGCCGAGCTGATCGCGCTTGCACGCAAGGCCGCGGAGGCTGCCGGCCGCGACCCCGCCAAGCTCGAAATCACGGTGAGCCTGCCGGATGATCTAGCCGAGCTCGACGCGCTACGCCGCCTGGGCGTTGCGCGGGTGCTCGTTCCCTCGGCAGGAGGCGCCGGACTGCAGGCCCGCATCCGCGGGCCAGAGGACCTCGCCGGCTGGAGGAGGATCATCGAGCAGCAGGCGTGACCGGGGCCCCACGCGGCGCCGACCGGCAAGACTGGCATCGATCGCCCGACGATTGGAACCGATCGGAGCCTGCGTTAGCCTGCGGTCAGGCTGCGGCTGATGACGAGTCGCTGGATGTCGTTGGTGCCCTCGTAGATCTTGGCGCCGCGCACGCCGCGGTAGATGCGCTCGACCCCGAAGTCCTGGATGTAGCCGACACCGCCGAGCGTCTGGATGGCGTCCGAGCAGATTCTCTCCGCCGTCTCCGATGCGAAAAGCTTGGCCATGGAGGCTTCCGTCAGACAGGGCCGGCCGGCATCCTTCAGCGCGGCGGCGTGAAGGGTGAGCTGGTAGGCTGCCTCGAGGCTCACGGCCATGTCGGCGAGGCGGAACGACACCGCCTGATGCTGGAAGATTGGCTTGCCGAAGGCTTCCCGCTCGTGCGCGTAGCGTACGGCGATTTCCAGCGCCGCCCGCGCCATGCCGACGCACTGGGAGGCGATGCCGATGCGGCCGCCCTCGAGGTTGGCAAGCGCGATGCGATAACCGCGGCCCTCTTCCCCCAGCAGGTTCTCGGCGGGGACGACGCAGTCCTCGAGCTTGATCTCGCAGGTATCGGAGGCGTTCTGGCCCATCTTCTTCTCGACGCGCGAGACGATGTAGCCGGGCGTCTTGGTGTCGACGATGAAGGCAGAGATGCCGCGCTTGCCGGCGCCGGGGTCGGTGACGGCGATGACGAGCGCGATGTCGGCCGTCGCGCCGCTGGTGATGAACTGCTTGGTGCCGTTGAGCACGTAGCTGTCACCCTTGCGGGTTGCCCGCGTGCGAATTGCGGCGGCGTCCGAGCCGCCCTGCGGCTCGGTGAGGCAGAAGGCCGTCAGCTTGGCGCCGCTGGCAAGGTCGCGCACGTAGCGCGTCTTCTGGATCTCGCTGCCATAGGTGAGGATCGGCATGACGCCGACTGAGTTGTGGCCGCTGACGACGGTGGCGAGCGCGCCGTCGCCACCCGCAATCTCCTGCAGCGCTAGCGAGTAGGCGACGTTGTCGGCACCGGAGCCGCCCCATTCGACGGGCACCGTCATGCCCATGAAGCCCAGCGCTCCAAGCTCGGCGAAGATGCCCGGTGGAAAGGCGGCTTCCCGCTCCCATTGTGCCGAGTTGGGAGCCAGCCGCTCCTGGGCAAACTTGCGGGCCGTGTCCCGGATCAGCAACTGCTCTTCGCTGAGGATCATTGTGCGTCTCGCTGATGTTGAGGTTTGCGGGCAGTTGGCGAGTAAGCACCCAATAGTCGTCCCGTGGCAACGACCGAGGCTATCTGCCCGGTCGGCTGGCGCAGCTCCGTGCGTATCCGCCTACTTGCCCGGCACCCAGGCCTTGCCGAACACGGGCTCCTTGTAGGGCGTCGGCGGCAGCTGCCAAGCGCCTGTAGCGGGGGGGCGCACCTCGGCGTCCACGTGCACATCGAGCAGGAAGGGCTTGTTGGCTTTGACCGCGTGCTCGAGTGCGCCCTTGAAATCTTCCGATTTGGTGACGGTGACGGCGTCGACCCCGCTCGCCTTGGCCCAGCCGGCGAAGTCGGGGTTGTAAGGCGTGTTGTTGCCGCCGGCATGGAACATGGTGCCGAGCTCGCGGCCGCCGAACATGCCGAGCTGGATGTCGCGGATCGATACCCAGCCGAAGTTGTTCCAGATCACCCACACCACCGGGATCTGGTATTCGACGGCCGTGCACAACACGTGCGGCACCATGGTGAAGCTGCCGTCGCCGACGATGGCCACACAGGGCTTGTCGGGTGCGGCAAGCTTGGCGCCGAGCACGCCCGCCGCGCCGAAGCCCATGCCCGAGAACCCCCAGGAGTTGAGCATCGTCTGCGGCCGCCGCGCCTTCCAGAACTGCATGTACCAGTTGTGGTTGACGCCAACGTCGCAGGCGAGGATCGCATCCGGAGGCAGCACGGCCTGGCAGTCGGCCACGACGCGCTCTGGCCGGATCGGCGAGGCGTGCACGTCGAAGTTGGCGCGCGTGAACTTCTCCCACTCCGTGCGCCATGTCTCGATGTCGGCGTGCCACAGGCGCAACGCGCCCTCGCGCCGGGGCGAGCGGCGCTCCAGCTCGGCGAGAAGCTGACGCAGAAACGTGCGCGCATCCGCGAGGATGCCGAGGTCAGGCGGATAATTGCGGCCGATCTCGTCGGTATCGACATCGACGTGGATCAGCTTGGAGTGCGGGAAGTTCCAGGAATAGCCCGGCAGCCACGAGGATGCGGAGCGGTCGTCGAAGCGGGCGCCCAGCGCAATCACGAGATCGGCGCGGCGGCCGGCCTCGTTGGCGGGATAGGCGCCGTTACGGCCGATGAAGCCGAGCGACAGCGGATCCGTCATGTCGAGGCAACCCATGCCGTTGGGCGACGAGATGACCGGAATTCGCAGCTTGTGGACCAGCTCCGTCAGCTCCTTGCCCGCCTCCGACAAGGTCACGCCGTGGCCGATGAAGATCACGGGCCGCTGCGCCGCGAGGACCATGTCGAGGCCGGCGGCGATCTCGTCCGGCGAGGCGCCGCTGCGCTGGGCACCAAGACGCGGCGAGGCAGGCGGCACGTCCACCTCATCCTCTTCCTGGAACACGTTGAAGGGGATGTCGACGTTCACGGGGCCGGGGCGGCCGGCAAGCATGGCGGTGGTGGCCTGGCGCAGGGCCAGCGGCAACATGTCGACGCGCGTCGGCTGGAAGCTGCGCTTGACGACGGGGCGGATGATATTGGGGAAGTCGGCCTGGAAGTGGCGGTTGACCTCCTGGAATGGGCTGCGGTTGAATTGGCCGGTCGGCACATTGGCGGTGATCGCCAGCAGGGCGGAGGAATCCGACAGCGCCACCTGCAGCGGCATGACGATATTGCAGGAGCCGGGGCCGCAGGAGGTCAGCGTCGCCACCGGCTCGTGCCGCACCCGGAAGTAGGCATCGGCCATGTGCGCGGCCACCTGCTCGTGGCGTGGCGAGACCATCTTGATGCGGTCGCGAGCGCCGTGCAGCGCGTCGAGCAGACCGACGTTGCCGTGCCCGCAGATGCCGAACACGTAGGGAATCTTGTTTCGGATCAAGTGCTCGGTGATCAGGTCGGCGCCTTTCATGCGGGCCATCTGGTCCTCCATTCCTTCAGCAGCTGACATCCACCCTGTGAGCAGCATTGCGACAATGCCGGAAGAACCGCCATCGAGCGCACCTTAATCCTGGCGGTACGATATGCAATCGGGATTGTCCGGCGGCTTCATGCAGAAGCAGAGATGTATTGAATTTCAGCTGCTTGCGACCTTCGAAAATGGACAGGCCCCGGCTGCAGCGGTCCTGGGTCGACACCGGCGCTCCAGCCGTAGAGCCGCCCCCGCATGCTTAACCCGATCTTAACGGCGCAGTCTCTACTTTTAAGGTGTCGCGCCGGCGATGGCGTCCGCGCGGTGTGCGCACACGAGCGGCGTTCCGCAATGAGGCCCTTGCATCCCTCCGATCCCGGGTGGC
>JBFWRV010000060.1:0-41418 GCA_050248715.1 Hyphomicrobiaceae bacterium
TTGGCGACCCCGACAGGATTTGAACCTGTGACCCCCAGATTAGGAATCTGGTGCTCTATCCAGCTGAGCTACGGGGCCGGATTGTAAATCAACGAGTTGGGTCGTTCCCTTGTCGCCGCCCTTGCCAGGGCCGCGGCTCGTCTTCCGTGGCGCGTTTGCCTCTCGCGGGCCCGGTATATTGCCTTTTCGGGTGCGGGGATACAGCCATCTGGCTCCAACGTTGCGGCTTGCTGGCCGGCAGTCCAGCAAGGGCGCACCCAAGCCCAGGGCGAGTCTTGAACTCCGGTGGGCGTGCCGACGCCGACTGCGCATGCCTCCTGAGCGGCCCGAACCTCGTGCGCATGGACGGGAAATCTTGTGGGCGAGCTGTTCGAAAGGCGTGCACTCCGACTCGCCCTTCGCGAGCAATATGCTAACGCTCCGTTACGATCCCGCGGAATGGCGAACGGCATGTGGCGCCCGCGCTACAGGACGTCGTCAAACCAACCACATTGGGTCGGCGCCAGGCATCAGCGGCTTGTGCATGCATCAGGGCAGCTGATATCTGCGAAGAGATTGCATGTAGTACACGAAGCACGGGTCCGACAGTGCCTCCCTGCGCAGGGGCTGAATTGAAGAAAAAGGGGTTGGCACGAGAGTCCGTCAGGGGTCTCGGGTGGGGGGTGCGGGATGAAATTTCTCGAGACGGGGCATTCGGCTGCCGGAAAAGTGCCGGTCGGTTCCGGAGCAATCTCCAAACTCTACCTGGGTGTCAGCATCGCCGCGCTGACGTTGGCGCTTGGAACGTCGAACGTCGAGGCCGCCTGCTCTTTTGTGCTCGATACGGTCACCTGCGCCACCACGACCACGGATGATACCACCTTCCCGACGAACCCCGGCACGGATCGGCATTATCCGGCCACGGCGGCCGCTCCCATATTCGGCATCATTTCCCTCGGCGCGACTGTTGATGGTTTCGGCTTCGCGATCTCCGGCAACGGTGGCGCGGACGTCACTGTCACCAATGACGGCACCGTCCAACTGAATGTCGGCACAGCTACGGCGGGTGGGGGCGCCGCACTGCAGATCAATGGCGCCGGCGGCTTGGCCACCTACACCGGGTCGGGAAGCATCATCAACAATGGCGCCGGTTCCGCTCTTGGCATTGGCAATGTCGGCGCTGGGGGTGTCACGGTCACCAGCGACGGGACGATCACCGCCGCCAGCGGCAGCGGTGTGGATATCGCCGCGGACAGCGGCACCGTTTCCGTGGGCGGCACCGGGTCGGTGACCGGCAATATCCACGGCGTGAACGTGCAGGCCACCGGTGCAGGCGACATCTCGGTTACGACTTCGGGTGCGATCAGTGGGACCACCGGAAGCGGTGTTCTTACTCAATCGAACGGCGGCGACATCGTGGTCGCCACCGGCAGCACGATCTCGGGCGTCAACGGCATATTTGCGACGACGACCGGCACCGGCACTGTCGACATTACGACCGGCGGCGCAGTTACAGGTACGACCTTTGTCGGCATCGTCTCGCAGACGCAGAACGGGAGCAATACGGTCAACGTCGGGCACAATGTGTCAGGCGTCGCCATCGGCGTGCAGGCCCAGTCCACGGGCAGCGGCCTGGTCGATGTCAATCACACGGGCGGGACCATCTCCGGCGCCATCGGCATACAGGCGTTCAGCGCGACCGGCAGCGTCGATGTCAGCCAGACCGGGGGCGCGCTCAACGGCACCAACACGGCGGTTTCGGCGACGGCCGCTGCCGGCGGCAGCGTCACCGTCTCCCTGACCGGCGGCACGGTAGGTACTACATCGGGCGACGTGATCGACACGTCGGCCACGACGGGCACCACCAACATCACGACCAATGTTGCGCTGACCTCGACGGGCGGGTTCGGCATCGACGCCTCCTCCACCACCGGTAACATCAACATCAACGGCACCGGCACCGTGACCGGCGGCGGCACCGTCGGCGTCAATGTCGTATCGACCTCCGGCAACGTCCGCGTCGATGGGCTCACGGTGAATGACAGCATCGATGTTGCGACGAGCGGCACCGTCGGCATCACCGCCGTGGCGACCGCCTACAATACAACGGGCTCCATCATCGTCATCTCGCCCGGCGGGACCATCACGTCGATCGGCACGAGCGGCGTCGATACTTCCAACACCGGCACGGGGACCATCAGCGTCACCAACAACGTCGCCATCAGCAATCCCGGCGGGCCGGGCATCCTCACCAACGCCCAGGCCGGCGCGACGACCATCACCGTGAACGACGATGTCACCGGCACGACCAACGGCATCAACGCCACGTCCACGACCGGCAGCATCGCCGTCAACATCAACAACGACATGACGGTCCAGAGCACCGGCGGCGGCGCGGGTATTCTGGCGACGTCGGGCGGCGGCGGAATCACGATCCAGGGTGCTTCGGGCCAGATCATTGGCGCAACCGACGGCACCACCATCGCCAGCGGCGGCGGCGGCATTACCGTCACCAACCTCGATCTGGTACAGGGCAACGCGGGCGACGGCATCGATGCCGCTTCCGGCGGCGGCGGCATCGATATCAACACCGTCGCCACTATCCTCGGTACGGGCGGCAACGGCATCCTCGCCGTCTCCAGTGGTGGCGGCATCGATATCACGAGCAACGGCCTCACAGGCGGGATTACCGGCACCGGCGGCAGCGGCATCGACGCCAGCACAGGCGGCGGCGGCCTCACGATCGAGGGCAACGGGAGCATCAATGGCAGCGTGCATGGCGTCCTGGCGCGGACGGGCGGCGGCGGCCTCGACATCCTGAACAACGGCAGCATTACCGGCACCGGCGGCAGCGGTATCGACGCCGGCACAGGTGGCGGCGGCCTCACGATCCAGGGTAACGGGAACATCAGTGGCAGCGTGCATGGCATCCTGGCCGTGACATCCGGAGGCGGAGTTTCAATTCAAGGCAACACGTCGATTGATGGCGCGGGCGGCAATGGCATCAATGTCAATGCCGGCGGCGGCAGCATCGGCATCGGCAACCTGGTGACAAATGGCCCGATCACCGGCTCGGTCAACGGCATCAACGCGTCCACCAGCGGCACCGGAACGATTGCGGTGACGACCGGCGGTATCGTCCGCGGCGACACCGGGACGGGCATTCTGACTGCGGCGGGGTCAGGAACGACGACCCTGGTACTCAATCACAACGTGACGGGCGGGACGACGGGTCTCGACCTGTCGGCAATCACAGGCAATATCTCGGTAACCAACAACGCGACCCTGTCGGCGTCGACCGACGGGCCGACCATTGCGGGCAACCTCGTGACCGGCAACGCCATCACGAGCTCGACGGCCGGCAACGTTGTGATCTCCAACACGGGCGTCATCAACGGGCTTATCAACGTCACCTCCAACGCTGGCGGCTCGACGTTCACGAACGACGGCACGTGGAACAGTGGCAGCGGAGCGTCCCTTTTCACGGGCAGTCTGACCAACAACAATTCCATCGACATGCGCAACAGCCAGCCCAGTGACAGCATCACCGTGACCGGCGCATATCACGGTGGGGCAGGCTCGCAGCTCCACGTCGATGTGAACCTGAACAACGGCGGCGCGGCCGACGTGCTGAATGCCGGCACCGCCACGGGCACGACGAACGTCAACTTCTCCGTGCTCGCGGCCGGTGGTGTATTGGCCGGCGGACAGCTCATCATCATCGATACGAATGATGCCGCGCACACAGGCAGCTTCACGCAGACCGGGCTCCCCGCCACGGTCGGCTTCGTGGACTACGCCTTCATCAGGGATCCGGGCAGTCCCGACAACTGGGTGATCACGTCGACGATCAACCAGAACTTCGGTCCGCTGGCCACGATCAGCGGAGCAATCGGCACGATCGCCAACGGTTTCCACCAGCCCGCCAGCAGCTACGTCACCAACAAGCCGAATCCCCGGCCCAACGAGCATTTGTGCGGGTTGTGGGGCCGCGGCGACGCCGGCCGCTTCGACACTTCCTCGACCACCGACCTCTCGCTCGCCGCAAATGCCCTCAACTCGATCCGCACGAAGCAGCACGTGACCTACGAGGGCCTGCAGGCGGGCGTCGACTGCGGCATCCTCAATATCCACGGCAGCGGCTGGAACGCTCACTTGGGCGCCACCGGCGGCAACATCAGCGGCGACGTATCGCAGAGCGACGGTTCAGGGAGCGTGAACCTCGAGCAGCCGTTCTTTGGCGCCTACTTCTTCTTGACCAACGGTTCGTTCACGCTCGACGTGGCCTACCGGCACGACTGGCAGACGCTGGACTTCACGGTCGCCTCCGCGGGCCTGCTGCATCAGAAAGTGGATGGCAGCGCGAATACCCTGGCGATCAGTGGCAGCTACCGCCATGCCGTGACCAAGAACCTCTTCGTGCAGCCGTTCGCGGGATTGAACTGGACCACGTCCAAGCTGGACGACTTCGGCTTCAACGTCGGCGGCACGCCGGCGGGCGTGATCTCGACGGGAAGCGACGAGACGCTGCTGGGCCGTGCCGGCGTGCAGCTGAGCTACGTGCACGCGCTGTCGAGCTCGACCTTCCTGGTTCCGTTCGGCGCGGTCAGCGCTTGGCGCAACTTCAAGAACGAGACGGATCTGCAAGCCATATTCAATGCCAACTTCGGCGGTCAGACCGTGAATGCGAACACGATCGGGGCCGGCGACTACATGCAGTACGACCTCGGCCTGTCGCTCACCGACACGAAGCTTCTGGCGGTCGGCTTCGTGAAGGGCACCTGGCGTGATGGCGACCTCCACGGACAGGCCATCTCGGTAGGTGGGCGCATCAACTTCTGAGAGGAGTAACGGCGCCCGAGCCGTCGTGTCCCGCCGGGGGCATCCGAGGCTTGTCTTCGGGATCATCGCTCCACGGCCTTCCGCATCTGCTGATCGCTGGGTGCCGGCTGGTTCTCGCCGGGGCTGGCACATGCGGGGATGACCGCGCAAGTCGCAGCCCTCGGTTCCCGTCAAATCGGAAGCACCCTAGACTGCTCCGCGGCGCGTCGACGCGTCAGCCAATGGGAGAGCAGTGGGATGAGCAAGCCGCAGCCGGTCGAATATACCGACGCATCGCGCAAGGTGCGGGCCGTGTTCGACGACATCAAGAAATCGCGCAAGGTCGCCGACGTGAACAACTTCTGGAAGTACCTTGCGCGCGATCCGGCGCTGCTGGAGCGCACCTGGAAGAGCGTCAAGGACATCATGGCGCCGGGCGCGCTCGACGTGCTGACCAAGGAAATGGTGTATCTCGCGGTTAGCGTCAGCAACGGGTGCGGTTATTGCATCGCCAGTCATACCGCCGGCGCGCGCAAGGCCGGCATGACCGAGGAGATGTTCGGCGAGCTGATGGCCGTGGTCGGCATGGCGAATGAGACCAACCGGCTTGCCAACGGCTATCGCGTGCCGATCGATCCGATGTTCGAGTGACGGCGTCCCCCTTTCCATTCCCGCCTGGAGCGCTTCCTGATCTGCCGGGACCGTTCGACTACATGAATGTCGTCATGCGTCATGCCGGTCGAGGGCGGGAGCCGCCTCCGCGGCAGTGAAAGTGCTGGAAGGTGCAAGTGTCCTGGCCTGCGCCGGGATGGCCTACATTCTATGAAGCGATCACTACAGACATCATGGCCTCCGCCGCGACGTGAGCTCATGTGAAGCGGGTTACCATGGAAGTCATTCCGGCGGCGGTCGGAACAGGCAACGGGATGCCCGTTCGATGCCGGTGGCACTGGAGAGTGGCGGCCGCTCCATCCTCCAGCGCCCCGCGCGCAAGTCCTCAACTGTCGGGGCGCGACACCGCGGCGGCAAGCCCGGCGTCCATGGAGAGGGGCGGCGACCAGTCGAGCTCGGTGCGAATGCGCGTGATGTCGAGCTCCAGCGGCTCGAACAGGCGCCGGTAGTCGCGTTCGCGGCGGGCCAGTCGCGAGGCTGCCTGCAACAGGGCGGGAGGCGCATGCAGCAACCACACGCGGCGGCCGAGAGCGGCGGCGATTCGGCGGACGAGATCGGCTGTCGACGTGCTCTCCCCATCGCCGAGAAGAAACGTACCGTCGGCCGCGCGTGCATGTTCGACGGCTCGCACGACCGCGTCGGCCAGATTGTCGATACCGATGAAGCTCCTGGGCGCCGTGGCGGCCCCAAGCGGAAGCGGCGCCCCGCTCCGCACAAGGCGTACGAGGCGGCGGAAATTGCCGCGAGCGCGGGCCCCGTACACCATCGGCGGCCGCAGGATCACCCAATGCATGCCGGTGCCGCGTGCGATCTCGATCAGCCGCTGCTCTGCGCCGAGCTTGGAGCGCGCGTAGCGACTCTGCGGGGCGGGTGGGTCGGTTTCCGTAAAGGGCCGGCCGGGACTTGCCTCGCCGTGCACGAGCGCCGAGCTCACCAGCACGAACCGTCGCACGCCGGCCCGCACGGCGGCAGCCGCGAGGCAGGCAGTGCCCTCAACGTTGACATGGACGAGAGCATCGGCGGCTCGCGGTGCTGATGCGTCAGGCAGGTGCGCGAGACCGGCAACGTGCACGACGGTGGCGACACCTTCGAGCGCGGATTCCCAGCGCGTCGCAGGCCCGATATCGCCGTAGCCGACCCAGGCCTTGCCCATAGTGGAGGAGGAAGGCGCCGCGCGCCCTCCGCGCAGCACGGGATGTCCGGCGCGCTCCAGCGCCGCGGCAACGGCTTCGCCGAGAAAGCCGGTGGCGCCGGTCACGAGCACACGTTGGATGCCGGCGTGAGCAGGCGGGTTCGGGATCACGATGCGGCGCCGATGCAGCGAAGGTCCAGCGGGCGCGCCGTTCCCCCCGCTCTGCCGAAAGGAACTCGCAACGCCTCACTTAACGGTATTCCGACATGGCGAGAACCGCCAATAGGCGCGCCCGGGGAAGCGGTGGCATGAGCGCCGGCCAGATCTGCCCCGCCGGCGCACGTATTGTTCGGGCGCCGTGGGACCGCTAGGCTCCCTCGACCTAACATCTCGGGGAACCGACATGGCCAGCTCCAAGGACACGCAAAGCACATCCGGCGGCGACAATGCCGCCTCTCACCTCGACATGCCGCCCGAACGCCGCGCGGCCGCCAAGGCACAGGCAGCCATGCTGTCGCGCACGGCGGACAGAATCGCGCGCGAGCTGCCCTTCGGGGCCGATGTCGACGATTTTCGCCGCGCTTTGATCCAGGGGGCAAAGTCATGACCGACCTTGCCGCACTTTCCGCACTGAGCCTCGCCAAGGCGATCCGCGACAAGAAAGTCTCGAGCCTGGAAGCCACCGAGGCCGCCATCGAGCGCCTGCAGGCCTGCCACGAGCTGACCAACTGCATCATCTCGCTCGAGGCCGACGAGGCGCGGGCCGGCGCCAGGGCTGCCGATGCCGCCACCGCCAAGGGCAGCGCGGGCGGGCCGCTCGCCGGCGTGCCGCTTGCGCACAAGGACATGTTCGACCGCAAGGGCAGAATTGCGAGCTGGGGTGCCAAGCTTCGCAGCGGCAAGCCCGCAAGCGAGGACTCGACCGCCATCGCCCGTTTCAAGGCGTCGGGCGCCCTGCAGATCGCGGCGCTGCACCTGGCCGAGTTCGCCTACGGCCCGACGGGCCACAACTACGTGCTGGGCCACGCCCGCAATCCCTGGGACCCCACGCGCATCACCGGAGGGTCGTCAGCTGGAACCGGTGCCGCGGTCGCCTACGGCGCCATTCCCGTGGGGCTCGGATCGGACACGGGCGGCTCGCTGCGGCTACCCGCGGCTTGCTGCGGGGTCACCTCGATCAAGCCGACCTGGGGGCGCGTCAGCCGCGCCGGCGCCATGCCGCTTTCCCCCGCGCTCGATACCGTCGGCGTAATCGCCCGCCACGTCGAGGACCTGGCGCTGACGCTGGGCATCCTGGCCGGGCCCGACCCTCGCGATACGGCGGCCACGACGCTGCCGGTGCCCGACTATGTGGCCAGGCTCGCGGATCCCATAAAGGGCCTCAAGCTCGGCGTCGACGAGGCTGTGGTCGGCGAGGCCGATCCGCAGGTGCAGCGAATGGTGGAGCAGGTTGCCGGCATCCTCGGCAAGCTCGGATTGCAGCGCATCTCCTGTCGCTTCCCGGATTGGCAAACCCTCGACCACCTCGTCCAGCTCGTGCAGTTTCCCGATGCCTCGGCGGCGCACACGGCCTTCCTGCGCACGCGTGCGAACGAGTATGGGCCGCAGGTGCGGGCTCGGGCGGAGGTCGGCCACTTCATCTCCGCAGTCGACCATCTGACGGCGCTGCGGGCACGCGGCATATTCGTCGAGCGTACGCTGCAGGGGACATTCAAGGACGCCGACATTGCCATTCTGCCGATCCTCGCCGACCCGCTCCCCACCATCGCCGGGCTCGATGTCAGCGGCGGTCCGCAAGTGCAGGCGGCCATGGGGCGAGTCGTCAAGTTCACGCGGCCGATCAACTATCTGGGCCTGCCGACCCTCACCCTGCCGATACCGCGCGCGGGCGGCTTGCCGAATGGCATCCAGCTCGTCGGCCGGCCCTACGCCGAGACGACCCTCCTCGCCGTCGGGCAAGCCTATCAGCGCGAGGTGCCGCCGGAAATTGCGCGGCCGCTCTAGTGCCCCGGTCGCGAAGCCCCGCTCACTGTCATGGCGGAGCTTCGCGTTTGCCCTCGGGCTTGTCGCGAGGGTCAGCGAATATCCGGATCCGGCGGTCGCGGTCACGGATCTGGGGTTTGGGGCACCGGCTCTCGGGCTACCGCCCTTGGCCGGCATGACAGGTTCCTGTTGCCGGCCAACTCGGGCAGATCGGAGATTGCTCTAGCCTGCGCGTTCACGAAAGTGCTCGAGCACCCAGACCCGCACTGCGCTCGAGAGGCCGCTGCCGCCGCGCGACTTATCCACGCGCGCAATGAGCTTGGCGATGGAGACGCGCTCGGTGAGGGCCGCGGCCTTCAGTGCGTCCCAGAACTCGGTCTCGAGCGAAATCGACGTGCGGTGGCCGGCAATGGTGAAGGAGCGCTTGAGTGGACGACCCATCAAAGCCCGGTCTCACTCCTCGCGATCGGAGGCCCGGTCCTCGCGCATGAGCCCATCGAGGCGGCGTGCTTCCAGGGCGCGTTCGGCGGTATTCTTGCTGCGTTCGTTCTTGGGAATGCCGAAGCGCATGCGCTTCTCGTTGGCGCGGCGCTCACGCGCGGCAGCCTGCTTCTCCTTGCGGTAGCGGCTCAGATTGATGACGCTTCCCATCACGCCTCCGGTCCGATCATCTTCCTGGGATCGACGATCCTGTCGAACTCCTCCGCTGACACGTAGCCGCCACCCACGGCCTCCTGCCGCAGGGTGGTGCCGTTCTTGTGCGCCGTCTTAGCGATTTTGGCCGCGTTGTCATAGCCGATTTTCGGCGCCAGCGCGGTGACCAGCATCAGCGAGCGCTCGAGCGCGGCGCGGATGTTGTCCTCGCGCGCCTCGATGCCGACGACGCAATTGTCGGTGAAGCTTACGGCGGCATCGGCCATCAGCTGCACGGACTGCAGGAAGTTGTAGGCCATCACGGGATTGTAGACGTTGAGCTCGAAGTGGCCCTGGCTGCCGGCGAAAGTGATGGCAGCGTTGTTGCCGAAAATCTGCACGCAGACCTGCGTCAGCGCCTCGCACTGGGTTGGGTTCACCTTGCCCGGCATGATGGAGGAGCCGGGCTCGTTCTCGGGCAGCGACAGCTCGCCGAGTCCCGAGCGCGGCCCGCTGCCGAGCAGGCGAATGTCGTTGGCGATCTTGAACAGCGAGCCCGCAACCGTGTTGATGGCGCCGTGGCTCATCACCATGGCGTCGTGGGCGGCCAGCGCCTCGAACTTGTTGGGCGCGCTGGTGAAGGGCAGCTTCGTCAGCTCGGCGATCCGCCTAGCCACCTTTTCGGCGAAACCCTTGGGGGCGTTGAGGCCGGTGCCGACTGCGGTGCCGCCCTGCGCGAGTTGCATGAGATCGGGCAGGGTCGACTCGATGCGCTTGATGCCGTTCGCCACCTGGACGGCGTAGCCGGAGAACTCCTGGCCGAGCGTCAGCGGTGTGGCGTCCTGCGTGTGCGTACGGCCGATCTTGATGATATCGGCCCACGCCTTGGCCTTGGCATCCAGGGCCTTGTGCAGGTGGCGGAGCGCGGGCAGCAGCTTGTGGTGGATTTCCTCCGCGCACGCCACATGCATCGCCGTCGGGTAAGTGTCGTTCGACGACTGGCTCATGTTGACGTGGTCGTTTGGGTGCACCGGCTTCTTGGACCCCAGGACGCCGCCCAGCATTTCGATCGCCCGGTTCGAGATGACCTCGTTGGCGTTCATGTTCGATTGCGTGCCGGACCCCGTCTGCCAGACGGCCAGTGGAAAGTGCTCGTCGAGCCTGCCCTCGATCACCTCTTGCGCGGCGTCGGCGACGGCCTTGCCGATCTTGGGATCGAGCCTGCCGAGCTCCACGTTCACATCCGCCGCCGCGCGCTTGACGATGCCGAGCGCCCGCACGATCGCCTTGGGCTGCTTCTCCCAGCCGATCTTGAAGTTGCCGAGCGAGCGCTGGGCCTGCGCGCCCCAATACTTGTCGCCCGCGACCTCGATCGCTCCGAATGTATCGGTCTCGGCACGAGCCTTGGCAGAGGCCGAAGGCTTGAGTCCCGTCGTCATGGATGCCCGTCCCCAGCCCCCGAACACCTGAGAGCGTGCGCTCGCCCCGGCATACCTGTCGCCGAGGCCCCGATGCCCTGTCGCTACCCGTGTCGCAACAGTGGCCCCATCGCACAGTTTCCGGCAAAAGCCTAGCAAAGCTCACCAGGATCACTGAATGAACTCTTGGTAAGGTCCACTTCCGGCCACACCTGCAGCACAGCACCCTTCGCCCGCGATGGACGGAACGCTAGGCAACCAGCAGGAACACCGCGCCGATCAAGACGGCGGCCATTGCCAGAGCCAGCGGGATGATGAGGATTTGCAGCCACGCCTCCCCGCCGGCCAGCGGCCCCGTGGCGGTATCCACACGCGAGCCGAGGAAGGCGTCGAGCGATTCGGGCTTGTCGGTCGAACGCGCCGCCGCCGTTCGCCGCACGAGGATCGGCAAGGCGAACAGGACGACCGTCAGCACCGATGCGAATGCCAGCGTCAAATCGGCATCACTCCCTCCGCCAAAGGCCAGCCAGGCCGCCACCACGACCGCCGCGAACGCACCCACGACCGAACGATACACAGCCCTTGGGAATTCTGCGCCGGGCACGTGAGCGTAGTCGGAACGCAGGTCGGTTTCGGGGGTGTGGTGTGCGATGTTGCGGCCGCTGGTAGGCATGGCGGTGCCTCGCTGTGCTTCACAACCACTCACGACGTAGGCGGCAGCGTGCCAGCGGCCAAGCCGCGATCACATTAATTCCACGCGTCCGGGGCGCACGACTGCGTGAGCCCGGCAACGTCCAGGCTTGGCCCCACCGGTCTCATGCCGTCGGGCATTGCCTTGACCTCTCGTCGTGCGCCAGCACCATCTCCGCGAAGGCTGAGCTCCACCGAGCAGGCGGTGTGGATGCCCGTCTCGACGGCCATGACGACCGATAGATCAATCGTCCGGATTCGATATCACGCGAAGCGTTCGCCCCAGGCGTAGAGGGCCTTCAGCACCGGCGCCAGCGCCTTGCCCTTGTCGGTCAGGAAGTACTCGTAGCGCGGGGGATGCTGCTCGTAGAGCCGCGTGGCGACGACGCCGTGCGCCTCCAGCAGCTTGAGCCGCGCCGACAGAGTATTCGGCGCGACGCCTGGGAGGCCCTGCTCCAGTTGCTGGAAGCGCTGTGGACCCCTGCGGTTGAGATCTCGCAGGATCAGCAGCGACCACCTCTCGCCGACCACGTCGAGCGCGCGCGCCACCGGACAGCGCTGACCGTATCCTACCGCCATCACGCGAATGTAACCACTTCGCCTCAGGTCAGCAAGTAACTATATATTAACAAGTCACTATCTCGGCGCTAGCTACCGAACCGGCGACAGGACGGGGATTGAACGGCATGGACCAGATCACCGTGCGCGAGGCAGAAGCGAGCCTCCCCCCCAACCCGCTGCTCATCGCGCCGATCCTTCCGACGCTCCTGCGCCTCACGCTGCCGAATCTGGCGGCCATGCTGGTCACCGCGCTGGTAGCGATCGCCGAGACGATCTACGTCGGCATCCTCGGCACGCCGCAGCTTGCCGCCATCGCCCTCGTCTTCCCGATGCTCATGCTGATGCAGATGTTGTCGGCGGGCGCCATGGGGGGCGGGGTGTCCTCGGCGATCAGCCGGGCTGTCGGCGCCGGGGACCACGCGCGCGCCGAGGCACTGGCGCTGCACGCGGTCGTCATCGGCACCGTGGCGGGACTGATCTTCTCGCTGGTGTTCGCCACCTTCGCGCCTGCGATCTTCTCAGCGCTGGGAGGGCGCGGCGTCGTGCTCGAGCAGGCGGTCGCTTATGCCGGCGTCGCCCTGACGGCGGCGGTACTGATCTGGCTGCTCAACACGCTTGCATCGGTGGTGCGAGGCACAGGCAACATGCGCGTGCCATCAGCCACCCTGCTGCTGGCCGCCGCCCTCCAGATCCTGCTTGGCGGTGCGTTGGGGCTCGGGATCGGCCCGTTGCCCCGCCTCGGCCTTCCCGGCGTCGCTGCGGGCCAGGTGATCGGCTTCGGCTTCGGTGCGGCGTTGCTGCTGTGGTTCCTCGTGAGCGGCCGCGCCCGCGTGCGCCTGCGGTTTGGTGGGGCGAGGCTGCAGCGCGAAATGTTCTTCGACATCCTGAAGGTCGGCGCCGTCGCGTCGTTCTCGCCGCTGCAGACGGTGCTCACGGTGCTCATTCTGACCAGCCTCGTGGCGCGTTTCGGCACCGAGGTGCTTGCCGGCTACGGCATCGGCGCACGGCTGGAGTTTCTGCTGGTGCCGATCGTGTTCGCGGTGGGCGTTGCCAGCGTGCCCATGGTCGGCATGGCGATTGGGGCGGGCAACGTCGCGCGGGCGCGCCGGGTGGCGTGGACAGCCGCCGGAACCGCAACTGTAGCGCTGGGCTGCCTCGGGCTGGCCGTGGCGATATTCCCCGGTCTCTGGTCGGCGCTCTTCACCTCGGACGCGGGCGTTCGCGCGTCTGCCGGGCTGTACCTGAGTTTCGCCGGCCCGGCATTTGCCTTCGTCGGGCTTGGGTTGGCGCTCTACTTCGCCTCGCAGGGCTCAGGCAAGGTGCTTGGGCCCGTGCTGGCGGCGACCGTGCGCCTGGCGGTGATAGCGGTGGGCGGCTGGTTACTGGCTGCGACCGCGGCGCCAGTGTGGACACTCTTCGCCCTCGTGGCGCTGTCGATGCTGGCCTATGGCCTCACGACCGCGGCCGCGGTCTATTTCACGCCATGGGGACGCGATCGGGTGACCTGAGCGGGCCCACGCACAGTCGCGATGCGATTTGACGAACGCGTCTCTGATGCGGTCACCTGTGGCCCACATCATCGGCATCTCAGGCACGCTCCATGACCGTTATCAATCCCACGCCATCGTCGGCAGCCCCCTTCCGTCGCGCGACCCCGGAAGACGTTGACGATCTCGTACAATTCGTGGAGTTCGCTAGTGAAGGCCTGGGCACATACCTGTGGTCGAGAATGGCCGGAGGCAGCGACGATCCATGGCAGATCGGTCGCGAGCGTGTGCGGTCCGCCACAAGTCCCATCTTCCATGGCAACGCAATCATAGCGGAGATCGCAGGACGGCCGGCGGCCGGCCTCATCGGGTACGCAGCCGACAGCAAGGCCGGATCCGTTCCGGACGACCTGCCCGCCTTGCTTGTGCCGTTGCAGGAACTGACGAACGAGGCCGCGGATACCTGGTATGTGCATGTGCTTGCCGCCCACGCCCAGTACCGCGGCAAAGGGTTGGGCTCCTCGCTCCTTGCGCTGGCTGACAGGCTTGCCGCTGCTGCCGGAAAGGCCGGCCTGAGTCTGATCGTTTCCGACACGAACACGCAAGCCCGACGGCTCTATGAGAGCTCCGGATATAGAGAGGTTGCAAGACGCAGGATGGTCAAGGAGTGCTGGCAGCACCCGGGTATCGACTGGGTCCTGATGAGAAAGGATGCTTAGCCGGAGCGATCGGGCTCGGTCCAAAACGCCGGCGGAAGATTTGGCGATCTGCCTGGCACCTTAATAGAACAGGCTCGATACGCTTTCCTCGCGCGCCGTGCGGGCGATGGCCTCCGCCATAAGCGGAGCGATCGACAGCACGCGGACGTTGCCTGCGGACCTGACGCCATCCGTTGCCTGGATGGTATCGGTGATCACGAGCGTCTTGAGACGCGAGCCGGTGATCTTGGCGATGGCCCCGCCCGAAAGTACGCCGTGGGTGATGTAGGCCATTACCTCGGTGGCGCCCTGTTCGAGCAGCGCGTTGGCGGCATTCACCAGCGTGCCGCCCGAGTCGACAATGTCGTCGATCAGGATGCAGCGCTTGCCCTTGACGTCGCCGATGACGTTCATCACCTCGGATTCGCCCGCCCGCTCGCGGCGCTTGTCGCAGATGGCGATCGGCACGTTGATGCGCTTGGCGAGGCCGCGGGCACGCACCACGCCGCCCACGTCCGGGGACACCACCACCAGGTTGGAGGTGCCGTAGCGCTCCTGGATGTCGCGCACCATCACGGGGGCGGCGAACAGGTTGTCGGTTGGAATGTCGAAGAAGCCCTGGATCTGCCCGGCATGCAGATCGACCGTCATCACCCGGTCGACGCCGGCGCGCTCTATCAGGTTGGCAACGAGCTTGGCCGAGATGGGCGTGCGCGGGCCCGGCCGGCGATCCTGACGGGCGTAGCCGAAGTAGGGCATGACGGCGGTGATGCGCCGGGCCATCGAGCGCTTCAGCGCATCGACCAGGATCAACAGCTCCATCAGGTTGTCGTTGGCGGGAAACGAGGTCGACTGCAGGACATAGACGTCCTCGCCGCGCATGTTCTCCTGCACCTCGACGAACACCTCCATGTCGGCGAAGCGCCGCACAACACTCTTGGCCAGGGGAACCTTGAGAATGCCGGCAATGGCTTCTGCGAGGGGGCGGTTGCTGTTGCCGGCGACAAGCCTCATTTCGAGCGGGGCGGCCCGTTTGCGGCTTGAATCTCGCGTATCGAAGGGCATCGACCGCACTCCGTTCACATCTGCCGGCCTTCTAGCAAGCGGCATCACGGCTTGTAAACGGGTGCTGCCAAGTCCTGCACCGACAATAGAATCGCGGCCGGCCCCGGGAGGGCAGACAACCGGCTGACAGCGCCGGCCAGGGCTGGACTAACCGCCGGCCTTGGCGCCCGGCAGCAGCTTGACGATGCCCTGCGCTGCGGCGCTTGCCGCCTGCTCCGCGGTCTGGTCCCAGGCACCGTTGAGCGAGCCTTCGGGGATCTCGTTCTTCTGTGAAACCGTACCGAGCTTCTTGCCCTTGGGGTCCTTCACCAGCCACTCGATGCTGATCGGCTGCTTGCCGCCTTTGGCGGCGCCGAGGCTCACCGTGCCCTCGACCCGATAGGCCGCCGGGCTCGACTTGTCGGTGACAGACACGCCCTTGCCAGCAAGCTCGCGCTGGATTGCGGCCGTCAGCGACGTGCTGCCGTCGCCCGGAGCTCCGGTCACGCGGGGCACGACCGCTGTCACCGAGCCGCTGCCGAGGCCGCCGGCGGCCGGCTGCGCGGCTGCTACCGGTCGCGGCAGCGACGCCGTGCGCGTGGTCTCCGGGGCTCGTGCGACCGACGGCTGCGCGCCGACGCTCGAGGGCTGCCCGGATGATGCCACCGCCGCCTGACCGCCATGGCTTGGCAGCCAGGAGACGAAAGAGTTGGCGGCCTTGCCGGCAATGGCCTGGGCGACCTGCGGCGTCAGGGCCGACCAGGGGTCCTTGGCGTTGCCACCGGAGAGAACCTCCTCGCCGGTGATGCGGTTGACGCGCTTGCCGCTCGGATCGGTGACATCCCAGATGTAGGAGATCTTGGTGCCAGTTTTGTCCTTGGCGGCGACGACGTAGCCGCGCAGCGTGTAGTCGGCGCGCTCCTCCTTGCCCGACACCACATTGACGCGCTTGCTCTGCACGGAGCTCGTGAATTCCTGCTGTATCTGTTTGCCGATCGCATCGGGCGCGCCGATGATGGGCGATATGGCAATCTTGGCCAGCGGCGGCTGCGGCGCCGGCGGCGGAATAGCGGCCGTCTCCGGAGCCGGTGTGCTGCTGGAGCCGCCGAACAGCGAGCCGCCGAACAACGAGCCACCGCCACTGAATAGCGACGAGGAAGTCTCACAGCCGGCAAGGCCTGCGCTTGCCAGCAGGGCGAGGACGGCGAGCGCCACGCTCGGGTTACTGCGCCGCGCCGCCGCAGCATGCATGGTCGTCACGATGACGTCCCCCCTCTCATCTGCATTGCGCAAGTGCCCGGCTGCCGACGTACGAACCCTGCGGCGATCGATTCTACGCCCGGTACCCCAACCGACTCCCTACTTGCTGACACCCTCTGCGTCCAGTTTCAGACAGGGGAAAACTGGCCGCCGGCCCTGCCCCCGCGGGCCAGCGAATACCCAAACTTGTGGAAAACCTACGCTATGTCAAGACGATGGCAGAGATTAGGCGCCCATAATCAGGCTCTTTTCGGGCCGAAGCGCGACGATAGCTGAAGAATTCATCCGCCTGCACGTACGTGCATGCATTTTGCGTGTAAACGCTGGAGATACCGGCCTGCTGCAAGCGCCGCTGGGCATAGCCTGCGAGATCGAAATGCGGTCGCGACTCGGGCGATGCGCGTCGGAAAAAGCCGGCATTGCCGGCATCGTGGCGCAGGAACTCCTGCTCGAACTCTGGCCCGACCTCGTAGGCGACCTGACCGATGCAGGGACCGACGGCCGCGACCGTACGCTCGCGCCTGGCACCCGCACCCTCCATCGCCGCAAGGGTCGCCTCCAGGACCCCGCCGATGGCGCCCCGCCAGCCGACGTGGGCCGCCGCCACGACTCCCGCCTCGGCGTCGGCAAAAAGCACGGGAGCGCAATCGGCGCTCAAGGCGCCAATCGCGAGGCCGGGGGTGGATGTTACAATGGCGTCGGCGCGCGGCCGTTCGGCCATGCCCCAGGGAGCGTCGATCACCACGGCGACAGCGCTGTGCACCTGATGCGCAGTGACGACATCCTGGGCGCCAAGGCAGGCCGCAACGCGCGCGCGGTTCTCCCTGACAGCGGCCGGATCGTCCCTGGAGCCCAGCCCGCAGTTGAGGCTGGCGAAGCCGCCTTGCGAGACGCCGCCGCGGCGCGTGAAGAAGCCGTGCGCGATGCGCCGGAGGTTAGCGATGTTGGGGGCAATGATCGGCTCGAGCATGGCTCACTCCTAGCCGAACGGGGGCGGGGGCGGAAGGCTCGGCGAACGCACCGCCAGCGCCTTGAACAGTCCGCCCATGCCGGTCGGTGACAGCAGGCGCTGCGCCCCCGCTTCGATCGCCGCCGCGATTGCAGGGTTGGCCGACATCAGTCGAGCGGCACGCTCGGCGATGCCCAGGCGGCCCAGGAACTCGGCCTGCGGCATCGGCCCGTCCGTTGCTAGGCCGACAGCGTGCGCCGCGTGCGCCAGCCGCGCGAACTGCACGTGGGCCGTCAAGTCGACCCTGCCCGGATCGGTGAGTGGGTCGACCCAGGCATGGCGCCGAACCGCCTGCAACGTATCGCCGTAGCCGCTTTCCGCCGGGCCGTAGTCGACGAACAGCGCGACCAGCGGCGCTGCGCGCTTTGCCAAACTCGCGAGCAACGCATGCTCGGCTGGGCGCAGCTCGAGGATATCTCCCCGCTGCGGAGTGCTGCTGCATGCGTGTTCCGCCACATCCCTGCGCTCGCCGGTGCCGAAGCGGAGTTGGTTGTGCGCGTCGATCTCGACGACCCGCTCGCGCCATCCGTGCCCGTTCCGGACGAGCTGGCGGATCGGCAGTGCATCCAGGAACTCGTTGGCGATAATGATTGCCGGTCCGGGTGGCACCTCCTCGAGCGCATCGTGCCACGCTATCGCGGCTGCTCCCCATCCGCACACTCTTCCCCTCCCCATGGCCGGGGTTTCCTCTCCCCCTTGCGGGGAAGGGCTGAGTGTAGGGCGAACCCCGCTGCCAGGGAGAGCAAGCGTCTGCCGCTGCGCCTCGCGCAAGGGCCGGCTCACCTCGACGAGATGCACCGTGGCGGCATCCAGGAATCCCGGCACTACCCTGGCGGCGCGCAAGGCATCGCGCATCAGGGTGCCGCGCCCAGGACCGAGCTCGATGAGGCGCACCGGCGAGGGCTGCCCCATGCCCTGCCAGGCGACAACGCTCCACAGGCCGATCAGCTCGCCGAAGATCTGACTGATCTCAGGCGCGGTGATGAAGTCGCCCTCCGCGCCGATGATGCCGCCCTGCTGCCAGTAGCCGTGGTCGGGATCGGCGAGGCAGAGATGCATGTAGTCGTCGACAGGCAGGGGGCCTCGCTCGGCGATGCGCGCGCGCAGGATAGCCAGCAGCGGAGCTTCCGTGCGGCTGTCCTCAGCGCTGGGCATCGGGGGATGTCGCGACGCGCCGTCCGGCCCGCTGCATCATCCAGATACCGATCAGGATCATCGGCAGCGAGTAGAGGATGCCGGCGGTGAAGAGGCCGAACGTGAGGATGTGGCCAGGGTCGGGTTCGCGGAAGAGCTCGCAGAAAGATCGCGCGAGACCGTAGCCGGCGAGAAAGGCGCCGCCGACAATGCCGGGTTTGCGCAGCGCCAGCCTGCTGTGTGTAAGCCACCAAAGCACGGCGAACAGCACCGCGCCCTCCAACAGCGCCTCGTAGAGCTGGCTTGGGTGGCGCGGCAGCGAGCCCGCGCCGGGCCCCGGAAACACCATCGCCCAGGGCACGTCGCTCACTCGTCCCCAGAGCTCCGCGTTGATGAAGTTGGCGAGCCGCCCGAAGAACAGCCCCATAGGGGTGGCCGCGGCGCATACGTCCAGCACGCTCCAGACGTTGGCGCCTACCCGGCGCGCGAACAGGATGATGGCCAGGATCGAGCCGATCAGCGCGCCATGGAACGACATGCCGCCGTGCCACACCGCGAGCACTTCCAGGGGGTCGGTCACGTAGGTGAGTGGCTGATAGAACAGAACGTAGCCGAGCCGGCCACCCAGCAGCACGCCCAGCGTCATGAACAGCAGCAGGTCGTCGGCCTGCTCCACCGTGAACGGGGGCTTCTCCCCGGGCCAGAGCCGGTTCCGCCTGAGCAGCGCGCGGACGTAAAAGCGGCCGAGAACCAGGCCCGCCACATAGGCTAGCCCGTACCATTTGACCGGCAGCGGCCCGAGCCAGATGGCGACGGGATCGATGGCGGGATAGGGAATTGCGAGCGCTTGCATGACCCGCAGCTATCGGGGCCGCGCCGGCCTGTCAAGGAATCGGCCGTTCTGAGGCAATGGTGCGGACTTCTCGATCGTCGCGCGAAGCCGGCTGCCGGAGCAGCTACTGCTTGTTTGCGGCGAGCAGGGTGGCAACGTTCTGCCTGTGTTTGGCAAGCAAAACAGTCGCGGTCTGTGCGCTACGATAAGGGGAGTAGAGATAGTAATAGACGGGCTTGCCCTTGAGATAGACGGCCGCGAACAGCCCGACAATCGTGACGTCCTTGCCGGTCTCCGACTTGAGACGCTGCACGATGGCGCTGTAGCAGGCCGTCGGGTCCTCGGCCATTACGCCCAGGAACCTGCTCTGATTGACCTGGACGTTCTTGATCGCCTCCTCCACGCGCGCCTTCATGTCGCTTGCCATGCCGACCATCATCCGCTCGCCCTCGGTGCGCAGGGCGGCGCAGAGCTGTTTGAGGGCGTTGGCGGGGGCAGGCTCCGGCGGCGCATCGATGAACTGGGAGGCGACCTGATACTGCGAGAAGTCCTCCAGCAGCCCGCGCTTGCCCGCCCGCCAGTCCGTGTGCTGCTTGCAGTCGGCATGCATGGCGAGCAGCTTGTTGGTGCCGATCGCCTTGTCGACGGCTTGTAGGAGCCGCCCATCGCCGGCATTGGCGCGGTCGAGCTCGCACTGGCCCGGCGGCACCGTCAGCTTTACGGTCGTCCGGCCGAGCGTTGCATCGCGGGCCAAGCAAGGGCTGCAGGCCAACGCGGCGAGCAGCGCCAGGGAGAGGCGGTTCATCATGAATACGGGTTCCCGACCTGAAGCGTCAGCTTTCCCTGGACTGCCCCTATGATGGGGCCTGACGGCACAAGTGTGGCGCGGATGTCGGGCTTCCTGCAGTTCCGCTCGGGCTTGGCTTCGGTCTCGAATTGAGCGTTCCCGTGCACTAACCTAAGGCGTTGGGGAAAGTTGCAGGCGGAGGCGGAGAAAGCGCCGTGGCATCAGGAGCCCTCATGGGCACGAGCGACGCCCGCCTGCGCGACGCGCTCGATGCGATGCCCCACAAGGTCTGGATGGTGCGGCCGCATGGGCCGGCCATCTACTACAACCGCGCCATGCGCGAGTTCGCGGGCGAGGCGCTGGACCGGCCGGACCGGGCGAGCCGGGAGAGGGCGCTCATCCACAAGGACGACCTCGCTCGGGTCGCGGAAGCCCGCGACCGGGCGATCGTGGACAACAAAGACTGGGCCATCGAGGTCCGCCTCAAGGCCCCCGACGGCAGCTGGCGCTGGCATCGCCTGAATTTCTCGATGCTCTGGGGCAAGGAGCAGGTCGATGCCTGGCTGGCGACGGCGACCGATATCCACGACCTGCACGAAGCGCTGACGGCGGCCCAGGAAAGCAGCGACCAGCTGCGGCTGACCGCGGCGGCGGCGCAGCTCGGCACCTATAGCTTCGACCTGGATACCCACTCGCACACGTGGTCGCCGGAGCTCAAGGCGATCTTCGGCCTGGCTCCGGACGCCCCCGAGCCGGCCGACCTGCTGCAAACCATCCATCCCGACGATCGCCAGCGCGTGGCCGTCATGCGTCGCGCCAGCTTCGACCCGCTGGGCTCCGGCTTCTTCGAGGACGAGCACAGGATCATCCGCCCGGACGGCTCGGTCCGCTGGGTGTTCGTCAAGGGCCGGGTATCGTTCACCGAGGAGGGATCGCGGCGGCGGCGACCCAGGCGCGGCAACGGTTTCGTGCTCGACATCACCGAGCGCAAGGCAGCCGAGCAGGCTTTGAGCGAGAGCGAGGAGCGCTACCGCGCGCTCATCGACAACGCCAGCGACATCGTCGCCACACTCGATCTGGGCTTCCGCTTCACGTCCGTGAACCCGGCCGTGGAGCGGGTGCTCGGCTACAAGCCCGAGGAGATCGTGGGAACGCTGCTCACGGACTACATCCCCGGGGACCAGCTCGGGACGCACAAGGAAATGCTGGAGCGCAAGCTGCAAGGCGAGACCGCGACGCAATACGAGATGCAGCTGATGGCCAAAGGCGGCCAGCGCCGCTTCACCTTGGAGGTGAGCTCCAAGTTGCTGTTCGATGCCCACGGGCGGCCCATCGCCATCCACGCCATTGCCCGCGACGCCACCGACCGCAAGGATGCCGAGGCGCGCCAGACCGTTCTCATCCGCGAGCTGCAGCATCGCACCAAGAACCTGCTCGCCGTGGTGCAGTCGATTGCCACCCGCACTCTGCGCCGCAGCCCGGACCTGGAAAGCGCGCACGAGGCGCTGATCGGCCGCCTCCACGCCCTCGCGCACGCGCAGGAGTTCGTGGCCTCGGGTGCCGGGGGCGGGGCACGGCTGAGCGACCTGGTGGAAGCCGAGCTTGCCTCATTCGCGGCTCGCGCCCAGATCGCCGGCCCGCCGCTGGTGGCCGGAAGCGCGTTTGCACAGATGTTTGCGCTCATCATCCACGAACTCGCCACAAATGCGGCCAAGCATGGAGCGCTGGCATCTAACAGCGGACGCGTCTCCGTTCATTGGAAGGTCGACACGTCGGGCAGCGAGCCGATGCTGCAGCTTTCCTGGATGGAGCGCGGCGGTCAGCCCGCCGAGCCGCCGACCCAGGAGGGCTTCGGGACCGAGCTCATAGGGATGCTTGGCACGCCGCAGATCGCCTACGGCCCGCTGGGCCTGGAGTACACTCTTTCGGTCCCCCTCGCCGAGGTCGGCCGCTAACCTTCGCATCAAACTGGAAACTGGACAGGGTTATAATGACCAGAGCCGCTGCCGCCGGGCACCTTCTCTCTAAATAGTGGCGATACTTGGTGGTCGCTCGATCTTTTGAGAACCAAATAGTGTAATCGGCAACTCCGGGGAGATAACCGCTCGTGGCAAACGATGTGTTCGTCAACGCGATCAGAGAGATAAAGTTGTCTGCCCCGAGAACTTCATCCAAGACAGATCGCACGCGGTGAACGTTTTCACCTCCGATCTGCAAAAATATGCTACCACTTTCATGTAGAAGATCGCGCGCCACAGCCAAACGATCGCGCAAGTACGTTAGATAGGAATGGATACCGTCTTTCCATGTATCTCGAAACGCCTTGATTTGTTCAGGCTCGCGCGAAATATCAGCCTGCTTTCCATCGACAACGGAGGTGTTCGCTGTAGAGACCTGCCAGTTGGAATTAAATTTGATGCCGTATGGCGGGTCGAAGTAGATGCACTGAACCTGCCCGCGCAAGTGCTCCCGCTCTGCAAGGCTCGCTATGACCTGCAGGCTGTCGCCCAGGATGAACCGGTTCGACCAGTGCTGGCTGTGCTGGTAGAACTCCGTACGGGCCTCTGGGTCCGTCAGGCCATTGAAGTCGGCAAACAGATCCAGTGCGTCGTCCTTCGGGCTAGTCTCTTGGAATGGCGCACCAAGTCGTCGATAGTGGCCTTGGGGTGGACCTTTCCCTGTATGTAGAGCGGGGGTGAATTGACGACGAGGTCGGAGCAGTCCTGCCGATCCTTGCCTCGCCATGTCAGCTGGGCATCACCAATCTCAAGCTCACCGGCTTCTTCAAGCTGCCACACTTGCGCTGGCGTTAGCCGTATACGCACTCCATTCCAGATGATCTGTGGATCGCTGTCCATGTCGCGGTCACGAGTCTGCCCTTCTCCAAGGGGCCGTGAGCGCGGATAGCGCACCGGCTCTACCGGACTCATCTCCTCCATCCGCTGTGCGAGCGACTGATGCTCTGCGGTTGGGATGTTGGCACGCCGTGCTTTGTCGTGCGTGAGCGCTTCAACGCGCTTCTCTTTGATTGTTGTCTTCCTTGCCATCAGGCAGCCTCCCTGTTCTTCCGCTTGGTCACTGCCTCATCGACAATCTTGGCGAAAGCCTTCTCGATTTCATAGACATCACGGAACTCGGCGAATCCCCAGCGACCGAAGGCAGCCAGATTGTTGACGCCCGGTACCCAAAGGTTCTCCATGGTCTCTGCCTTCAGCTGGGCATCGAGTCCGCGGAAGCCCTTCGTTTCAATGACAAGATTGAGAGGACCTTCGTTGCCATCGTCAATCTGCACGATGAAATCAGGCAGGTATTTTTTCGGGATTACGCCGTCGCGGTAGGGGACTTCGAACTACAGTCCCTGGTTCTTGACGTAGGCGATGACGCGCGGATGACTTTCCACCACGCGGGCGAGTTCGGCCTCCCAATCGCTGTCGCAAACCACGTAGTTGATATGCGATTTCTCAGCGCTGGTCTTCCACAGAAGTATCTTGGTGGTGTTAAAGCTCACATGCGCAGATGAGCCGCGCGGATTGTATGGCTCTAAGATGGCCTTGATGCGCGTCTGTCCGCCCTCGCTGCGCTGGCATGCAAGGTGGATCAGCTCGGCGGCTTTGTCGGCGATCTCAAGGTACGTCACCATTGCGGGCAACGTGCCTCCGGTGCATTCGAGATAACCCTCCTCTAGCCATCGGCGCACGATGCTCTTGATTTGGCCGAAGAGATGCATCGCGGGGGGTGTCCCGGCTCGCGAAAGCGGGTGTAGAGGAGATGCTTGGCGAGATGGAAAGAAATCTCGCTCTTGCGCATGTCCTTCAAGACGTCTGGGCCGATCTCGACACCCTGACCAACGATGCCTTCGAGGAGTACCCTGCAAGGTCCGACGAGTGCGGGCGTAAGCAACAGGCGTGAGTCTGGTTTGAAGGTCGCCGTTATGCGCTCGTCCGGAAGGTCTTTCCGGTACCCGGTGACACGTGGGAAGACGATGGTGAGCGCTTGCCTCTCCTTTACAGCATGAACGCGAGTGGAAGGCTTGGGAGCCTTGGGAGGCGCAACTACCGGCTTCGCGGTAAAATCGAACGGAATGCCGAGGATGTCAGCGTACTCGACATCGAAAGCTGCTCTTCGTTGAGGTCATACGATTGGCGGCGCAATGCGCGGCCAACTACCTGCTCGCAGAGCAATTGTGTACCAAAAGCACGAACGCCAAGGATGTGTGTGACGGTGTTGGTGTCCCACCCCTCGGTCAGCATCGAGACCGACACGACGCAGCGAACTTGCTCGCCAAGCCTGCCTACTTTGCCGACCGTGTTCATCACCTCGCGCAGTAGGTCTTGATCGGAGATGCTTTCGGCAGCGGCAGCTCCTGAACGCTGGCTGATGTCGCGCTTGAACTGCTCGATCTCTGCTGCCGCCATTTCGCGGAAGTCCTTTTCCAACGCCTCACCGGACTCCAGCTGTTCGGAGTCGATAAGCAAGGTCGTTGGCCGCGCCAGACGGTTCCCATACTGGTCGTAGTTGCGGAACAGGGCGAGATGGCCAAGGTGCGACTGCTCCTTCTCGCCGTCGTCGCTGTGGCGCTCGAACCCGGAAATCCATTCGTAGACCAGCTTCGAGGTCGAGGTGTTGTTGCAGACCACGATGAAGACTGGAGGAACGGAGATGCCTGCTCGCTTCCACGCTTCGAAGGTCTTCTCGTAGTGGCCGTAGAGGGCGTAGAGGGCTGTCTGGAGTTCTGACGGGATGGAGAGCGGATCGAGCTTCCCTGATTTGCTTGCGCCTTTCTTGGGAAGGTCCTTGCCAATGTGCTTCCACAGATCGCGGTAAATCGGCATATCCGCGACCGGAAGGTTGTCAGCGACCGGGACGCGCGGCAGCTTGACGATGCCGCACTCAATGGCGTCCATCAGCGAGAAGTCGCTCACCGTCCAGGGAAAGAGCGTACCTTCCGCGTCTCCCGAACCGCGCAAGAAGAACGGTGTGGCGGAAAGATCGCAAGTCGCGCACGCCTACCTTGCGATTGAGCGCCTCGATGCCGGAGATCCAGAGACGGGCGGCTTCGTTGTTCTTCTTGGCCTCGTCTTTGTCCTCGCCTTTGAGATCGGCTTCTTCATCCGACAGCGGCTTCTCGCGGTAGCAGTGATGCGCCTCATCATTCATCACGACGATATTCTTGAATGCCAGCAGCTCGCCGCATGCGCGCTGGAGCATCTGGCCTTCAGTTTCCAGCGTGTCGACAGGTTTACCCCGCCCTTGCAGTAGCCCTCGCCCGACCTTCGAGACTTCCATCGTCTCGCGACGCTTGAAGGCGTGATAATTGCTGATGACGATCTTCGCCTTGGCAATGTCAGGCAACATGTCGGCGGGGAGCAGTTCACGCGTGCGGTAGTAGCTTTCGGGGTCCTCCGGCAACAGGACGCGCAGCCGGTCCTTGATCGTGATGCCGGGCGTCACGATCAGGAAACCTCGGCTGAAGAGCGTGCTCGTCGGCGAGCGCACGGCATTGACGGTCTGCCGTGCGATGATCATCGCCATCACGGTGGTCTTACCGCTACCCGTCGCCATCTTCATGGCAGTGCGCAACAGCTCCGGGTTGGCGTCCTTATTCCCTCCTTCGAGATGCGCCCAAAGATGCCGGTAGCGCTTCTCGCGGCGAGCGACTTCCGTCAGCCAAATGACTGTCTCGACCGCCTCGACCTGGCAGAAGAAGGGACGCACGCCTTGGAAGTTATGGTGACGCCAATGATTGAGCAGGCTCGCTGTTGATGGCGTGACGCCCCAATCGGCTGGATTGTGTAGGGCGCGCCAGGATTCAAGATGAAACCTGATCTCATTGATGATGGGAGTAGGGTTGTATTCCTGCTCGACGGTGGACAGCCCCTCCGCGTCCTCCAACACAAAGCTCTTCTGATCCTTGCCAGCCTTCTTCTGCTGCTTGCGGGGCTTCGGAACGGGCGTGAGGAGTTCGGATCGGCGACGCCCCTGAACAGGGGGTTGGTCAAGCGGCTGACGGACCACCCGGAATACCGGACAGACGATGAACTCCATGTGCTAACCATGTGCCATGTAACGGTTGCGAACCGATCGGAAGGCAGGCCGAAATCCGTGCAACTAGTTGAGAAAGCTTGGAATTTCTGGAAGTGCACAAGAATGCATCATGGCACATGGAAATGCGCCGCAGGCGTTCAAGCTAGTCTCTGATTTTACGTTGGAAAGTTTGGTTGCGGGGGTAGGATTTGCACCTACTCGCGGCCTCCGCCTTCACTCTAACCTTCAGATTCATCGATATTTAAGGCGATTTCCGCCATCCTCGTGGGAGGAATTGGTGGGAGGAATCGTCGTTGGGCCAGCACCGCAAGACCCACACCGTTCGGCATCGGAACGGCTGGCGCTATCAGCGTGATGTACCTGCTGATCTGATCGGCACAGTCGGACGCAAGACGTGGCGGAAGTGGTTCGGCTCGGTCAGCAAGCCCGAAGCCGAGCTGCGAGGACGCGAGCTTGCCGTCGAGCATGACAAGCTCATCGTTCGACTGCGCAACCTGTCGGTCGAGGATCGTGACTACCTGAACCAGGTTGGCTTCGACCATTTGCCTCAGCACATCGAGAACATGGAACGGATGGCAGGCTTCTACGAACAGCTCGGCAGCGTGGTCTCAGTCGATCACTTCACAGTTCAGGAGGCAGCACAAGGCAAGGCTGCCCTGTTGCTTCTGCGCGGTCAGAAAGGCGTACGAGAGACGAAGACCGACATCACGAAGGCCAAGACCTTTCTCGACTCAACTAATGATGGCGACACACTGATCGGCACATGGAGAGAGGCGTCCAAGCCACGTCGCCGGACTTCTATAGGCCGTATGGAGCGGTACCTGAGCAAATTTCGAGAGCACTTGGGACGTGACGACCTGCTGAGCGTGTCGAAGGATGATGTGCTCAACTATGTCGCTGCCCTTGAGAGACGCACAGACCTAACGCACCTGACGAAGACCAAATATTTGGCCGCTCTGAACACGATCTATCGTGTTGCTGCGGGCAAGAAGCTCGTGCCATTCAACCCGTGTGCGGACGTGAAGGTGCAGAAGCCGAATGGCGCGAAGTTCGTCGATCAGGTCGCGCCCAAGGGCTTCGAACCCGCACAGATCAGAGTCATTCTCGACAACCTGGATGGCGAACCCAATGACTTCGCCTGGGTGGTGAAGCTGCTGGCCTATCACGGCGCTCGGTCGGGTGAGATTTGTCAGTTGAGGACCGAGGATGTGACGAGCCTGCGTGGCATTCCCGTGCTGCGCATCCACGACCGCCATGAGGTCATCAAAAACCTTCCCAGTGTGAGGGACATCCCGATTCATCCTGAGTGTATCGGGATCGTCGAGTACGCCGCGACGAAGAGGGGTCCGTGGCTGTTCGACTTCCCCGCATGGGGTCAAGGTCGAGCGGGGAAGTTCCAGCAGCTCGGCAGTAAGTTCCTGCGCAATGAGTGCGAGATAGCAGCACCATGGGTGATGCACGACCTTCGACACGCCTGGAAGACAGCGGCACGGGAAATCGGCATGCCTGAGAACGTGTCAAAGGCCATCATGGGCCATTCGATGGGGAAGGACGCCGCTGCGGGCTACGGTGAGCCACCGAGCTTGAGGGTACGCGCCGAGTGGATTGCGAAGATCGATCCGCTCGACTGAA
This sequence comes from Hyphomicrobiaceae bacterium, assembly GCA_050248715.1. GTDB lineage: Bacteria > Pseudomonadota > Alphaproteobacteria > Rhizobiales > Hyphomicrobiaceae > AWTP1-13. The sequence continues at coordinate 27,818 of JBFWRV010000060.1, forward strand.
CGCCACCGACGGGAAGTTACCAGCCCAACCGCCGCGACCCGAACCTCGTGCGGCTCGTGTCTACTGGCGCAAGGCGCTCGCGCAGCCGTGCGTTGTCGGCCGCCTCAAACCCCGTGCGCCGGAAGGTTTCGACTGTGACGCTGCCCCATTGCGGCAACGTCGATGCGCGGCGACGCCTCTCGCGCTCGCCCTTGCGCGGGGCGTGCGCGTGGCGCTCGGCGGCCTTCGCCGTGTCCTCGACCGTTGGCGCCCTCGGCTCGCGCTGTGCCTGCTGCCACCGCTCGATGTCGATGCGCCGCCATTTCACCCGCTTGCGCGGTGGCGAACATGGCTTGGGGAACGATCCAGCGGCCGTTTGCGCGTAGACAGTTGACCTCGCCCACCCCGTGATCTGGCGCACCTGCGCCATCGTCAGCAGTTCGTCAGTCATGTCGTGCGCCTCTTGTAGCGGTAGCGGTTCTTGTACCGCTGCGGCGCAGTCCCACGGCGCTCCCGGTGACACGACTTGCACTCTGGTCTGATGCCGATGCGGCACCGTTTGTCCCTCGGGAAAGCGCAGTACGGCAGCTGCGAGCGGCAGTCGATGCAAGTGAAAATCTGATCCTTGTAGGGTGCTGCCGGTTTCGCTGGCGTCTTCTTCTCAGGCAGCGGCACAGGCGGCGGTTCGAAGTCGCCGCGCCGGTACTGGATCACATGCCGTGCCATGATCGCGGCCATGTCGGGCGCCATGCCCGAGGCGGCTAGGGATGCCTCGACGCGGGCGAACTCCGCGTGCTCGCCGAGCGAGAACGCGGCGGCAGCTTCGTTGCGGACGCGGGTAGCGGTCTCGGCGGAGGTTTCGTATCTGGGCATCGTCCGCAGAATGATCGTTGTTCAATTGAGGGAGGCAAGAAGGCCCGAGCGCTCGGCAGCCACACTGAACGCTCGGGCCTGGAAGCGGTGAAAACCGCCAAGTGCCTGATGTGAATGATATATACATTAACTCTACAAGGAAGTCAAGAAGCCCAGCCCATTCCTTGACTTACGGGCGCGGATGCAGTAAGGTTAACAACGTAGCGGACACTCCCAACGGGCAGCCACCCCGGTCCGCGAGCACGAGCCGCGATGGCCGGTCACGATCCCCGAACACAACCAGTACGAGCATGCACGCGCTCCTGCGTGCACGCCTCTTTTCACCCGGAGAGTGACCCTGATGACTGCTGCCACCCCATCCGCTAGCGACCCGCTCAGCCGACTCCGCCGCCCCGCGTTCGTCTTTCCCCGCTTGGCCACCGTACATGGTCGCCCGGTCTTCTACGGCTCTGCCCCAGAGCCCGGTCGCGTGTTCAGGCTATCAACCGGCAAGACAGCTCGGACCAACAAATTTGACACGATCCTGTCCATCGAAACCCTGGATGCCGCAGCGGCGAAGTTCGGCCTCCATGCCACTCGCGCCAACAAGGACGGCGAGGCATACGTCGCAGCGACGTTGCTGGGCGGCGTGCGCAACCTCAAGAACGTGCAGGAGGTCCACTTCCTCGTGTTCGACGTGGACGGCGAAATGTCCATAGAGGATGCCGACGCGCTTGTAGGGAATTTCGACCGAACGGCGTGGCTTGTCACAACGCACAGCCACAAGACCGACAGAACGGAAGTTGTCGTCGAGCACTACAAGAAGTGGGCGGCCGAGAACAAGCAGACGGGCAGGCCCACTTTGGAGTCGCTGCGTGCGTACCTTGTTGCTAAGGGCAAAGGTTGGCTCGTAGAGCGCGGGCTGACGTTCGATCCGGCCAACCCGACGGAGCACGTCGAGAACAAAGGCAATTGCTACATCGTCCGCCACCGGCCGCTGGACAAGTTTCGGGTGATCTTCCCGCTTTCAGAGCCGATCAACATCCCGGCACTGGACGAGAGCACCAACTCCGCAGTGGAGGTCTACAAGGACATCTACCACGCGGTGGGCAACGCCGTTGGTCTGCCATTCGATCACTCGTGCTCTGACCCGTGCCGCCTGTTCTACTTTCCAAGCTGCCCCGCGCACTTGCAAGACGAGAAGCGGGCACTCGACTTTGACGGAGCGCTTCTCGACTGGCGCGAGTTCAGAGGCATACCGCGGCAAGGATCGCCATCGACCGCCGACACAAACGAAGCTGAGACAATAGATCGCGAGCAGGCGACTGGTGACAGTACGACCGAAGACCGCGAGTGTGCTGTCGGCCTCTACGATCTACGAGCCTGGGCGCGAACGGTGCACGCGTTCGACGTTGCGGGGCTCGTCGCCAAGTACCTCCCCGATGTTGACCGCAGGGAACGTGTACGCGGCGGCTTCACCATCACCTGCCCGTTCGAAGCCGAGCACTCGGCACCGGGCGGTGACGGCACCTTCTGCGACAACGCCAACGGGGCTGGGCAAGCGTGGGTGATCCGATGCAGCCATAACGCGTGTGTTGAGCGAACACGTCTCGACCTCCTGAAGGGTTGGCTAGATACCAAGGTGATCACCATTGGCGACCTTGAGGCATACAGCGGCGTGAAGGTGCCGCTCGTAGACAAGGTGAGCGTGGCCGACTTCGACTCGTTGATCGACGCGTTCGACAACAGGACCACTGACGAGCAATTGACCACGGCAGTGGCGCTGCTGTGCCGGATCGATGACGAGTTCGCTCGGGCCTCCGCTTACAAGCGGCTGGTCGAAGCCGTGCCAAAGCGCGTTACCGAGGACTTATTGCAGGCCGCGATCAAGAAGGAGCAGAAGCGCATCGCGGACACTACGAAGGCGCTGAAGACAGCGCGAGCCGAGTGGGCCAAGACGCAGCGATCCGAGGCCGTGTTCACCGCTTCCACCGAACTGACCGACCGCTTCAAGTGGATTCTTGATGCCGGTGGGTATTGGGATGTCGAGACCGGGCAGATGCGCGCCCGCGAGCATGTATACGACGATGTGCTGAGCGTGCTGGACGCCAAGGACTTGGACATCACGCCCAAGGAGGCCCTGCTACTTAACCCGGCGTCGAAGTTCATCCGCATCGGCTACAAACCGGGAGCGCCGGAGAGCTACAAGGACGAGAAGGGTCGCCGGTCGTTCAACACGTACATCCCACCGACCTTGGAAGCGGGGAGGGGCGATCCCACTCCGATCATCCGTCACGTGCAATTCCTGTTCGGCTACAACCCGGACGGCGGGACGTGGCGCGAAGCTTGGGGCAACTACGACGCGGCCGAATGCAAGCACTTCCTCGATGTGTTGGCCTACAAGGTGCAGAAACCCGGTGCGAAAGTCCTGCATGCCATGCTGATCCACAACGAGCATCACGGCGTCGGCCGTAGCTCGTTCGCCACGAAGGTGCTCGCGCCGATCTTCGGGTTGCACAACGTCTCCCACCCCACGCACGAGCAGATCAAGGAAGGTCGCGCCGACTTCGTCGAGCGCAAGAATTTAGTCGTCGTGCACGAGATTTACGACGTTGACGGCAAGATGGAGGTCGCCAGCCTGCTCAAGCCGATGCTGTCGGAGCCGACGGTAAGCGTGCATCTGAAGTTCTTGAACCGGTACGAGGTCGAGAACGTCGCCCTGTTCCTGATGTTCACGAACATCTACAACGCGCTGTACATCGAGAACCACGACCGTCGCTACTTTATGTATGCGAGCAAGGCCACACCGCGCAGTGAGCCGTACTACAAGGCGCTAAACGCCGTGATGGACGGCGACGGACCAGCCGACTTCTACCGCTGGCTCCTGGAGCGCGACGTGAGCTACTTCAACCCACACGCGCACGCGCCGATGACGCAGGCCAAGCTCGACGCCATCGAGGCGAGCAAGGGCGAAGCCACCGTCCAGCTCGAAGAGCTGTACGACATGCGCAAGCCTCCGTTCGATAGAGACTTGATCAACATCACGTCCGCCTCGAAGGCGTTGAAGGCAAAGGTGGATGGAAATGTGACCCGCAACCGGCTCACCAACCTGTTGCGGGGCAAGAAGGCCGTCCCCTTGGACCAGAAGGGTGGAGTGGATGTTGTCGTGGTCGGCAAGGACGGTGGCACCAAACGCGAAAGCATGCGGCTATGGGCGCTGCGCGACGCGGACTTCTGGCGCGACGCCACCCCGGAAGAGCGCGGTTACTGCCTGCGCCTCGGTTGGACGGCCGACCAGGTACGGGAGACCAGAGATCGGCCGAAGTAGCCGGTGTGCGGGCGCGAAATCCCACGGTCCCCACGGTGGTTTTGACGGGGGGGACGCCCTATTGGGAGGAAGGCCGTCGCAGAAAACACCCTACCCCCCTCCCCTTATAAAGAACCGTGGGGACCGTGGGACCGTGGGATTTAGGGGTTAAGTAGCTGATCATATTACGTTTTCCGATCCCACGGTACTCGGAAAGTACCGTGGGACGACCGTGGGATTGTCCGGCAGGACATGGACGGCGGGCAGCGGACGCACCGGCAACCGACCACTGCCGATGGTCACGGTCTATAGCACGGCCCTCTTGCCCCTCAATCTGTCCGACTGTCCGAAGGCACCCTGACAACCTGCAAAATCCGCCACCACGTTAACCGGCGCACGTATATTCATCGTCCAATTGTTTTGGTCGAGAAACGGTTATCGCCCGGAAACCTGAAAATCGAAACTGCGCGGTTATAACCCGACTTTCACCAACCTCGCAGTTTCGACCACCGGAAATCGAGAAATGGAATAATATCAAATCTCTCGACCAAGGACGAAAGGGCAGTATTATGGCCGCGTTTATCGCATACCTGCGGGTGAGCACAGCTCGGCAGGGGCAGAGCGGTCTCGGACTGGACGCGCAGCGCTCCATCATCGACGGTTTCGCACGCTCATGTGGCGCTAGGATCGACGCCACGTTCGTCGAGGTGGAGTCCGGCAAGAACAGCGACCGGCCCGAACTGGCGAAGGCGCTGGGGCGCTGCAAAGCCATTGGCGGCACTCTGGTAGTAGCGCGCCTGGATCGACTCGCCCGTGATCTGGCGTTTATCGCAAAGATGCTCCGAGACGGTGTGGAGTTCACAGCCTGCGACGCGCCGTATGCCAATCGCCTGACCCTCGGCATCCTCGCGGCCGTTGCCGAAGATGAAGGTCGTCGCATCTCGGAGCGCACGAGGAAGGCCTTGGAGATTGCTCGCCAGCGCGGCACACGGCTCGGTGGCTACAAGGGGTACAACCCCACGGATGGCGACAGGAAGCGGGCTGCAACAGCCCTGAAGGCACAGGCAGATCAGCGTGCCGACGCGCTGCGGCCAGTGCTGGACGAGCTACGAGAGGAAGGCATCAGTACCACCATCGACCTCGCTGCTGCGCTCAATCAGCGTGCAATCCCCACGGCACGTGGCGGCAAATGGCATGCCGCATCAGTTGCTCGCTTGGTCGCCCGCCTCGCGGCCTAAAGACCAAGCATCGCAGATCAGTATGTTCGCTGCCCGCCGCCCGCCCCCGTGGTGGGCGTTCGCTTTCCTATTCACATCGAACACTGAACCATGGTCAGCGTGCCATAGACGCTCGCCCGCTGCCAATCGTCGGCTGCCGGGTCGCCGATGGTCCATGGCCAGAACCTTTCTCTACGGCTCGCCTAAGTGGGACTCCGCGATGGTACCGCGACGGGCTGCCACCCACTCCGTCAGCGAGGGGCCACCCCGTTTGCGACTAGGCACGCACGGAGCCCCTGCTATTGGCTATTGACGGTATTTCAATTACGACGGACCTCTGGCGATTAATGGCGAGCCGAAATACGACAGGTATTCGTCGGCAGGCGCCCGTGCGTTGCCGATGGGGTATAGTCGCGGCCTGCTGTCGATAGTACGCTTTGATTACAATCGCGCTCTTGAATTTGGTTAACGCAATTCCTACGTATACTGCCGTAACACGTTTTATTGGAGTACCCGTTTTGAATCTCGATTCCCTATCCGACGATATGCGCCGTGATTTGCTGCGTTTCGTGATGAACCGCGTGCCTGCTGACACCTCTGCCTACGTCGTCGGCGTGTTGGCGAACGCGGTCGCCTCCACCCCTGCCGCCTTTGAAGAGGACGGTTCTTTCGACCCCGTGGGCGTTTCGCAAACGTGGGGCACTGTGCTGGTGCATGCACGTGCTGCCGGACTGCTGAAGGACACCCCGTCCGTCTCCGAGGCAGAACCCGCGACGCCGCCAGCGACGCAGACCCAGACCGACCTCGCAGCAGCCGTAGCGGAAGGCGTCCGCGAGGGCCTGAAGCCACACCCCAACTCGTTCGCGGCGTGGCTGGAGCGCAAGGGCGTGTCGCAGGACGATTACGCGAAGTTCCGCGTCGAGGCCCAGCACACAATGGCGGCGGAGTACGAGCGCGAACAACCTCAGAAGCTGCGGAAGGGTGAGCCCGAGGCGCGAACTCGCGTGATGAAGCTCCCGGAGGAAGTCGAGGCGCGTCCGCCGCGTGATCATTTGGCGTACGTCAATCTGGTCGAGTTCGCCGCTGGCGGTTACGCGACGGCGGCCGACTTCAAGGCACGAGGTTTCCCTGTACCCGAGGGCGTGAAATGACCGCGACCCTTGCAGAACTCCAGAAGCGCATCGCCGTTCTCGAAGCCCAGCAACGCACGCAAGGCATCGCGGCGCGTGACCGCAAGGGCGGCGCCTCACGTTGGCACGAAGGCGATTTGCCCATTGAGGCGAGCGCGCCGCGCCGCAAGCGCCACGGTGACAAGTTGCGGGCGACGCGACTGCGCGCTCACAAGCTAGCGACACTTACGTCATCGACCGGGCTGGTTGCGCCGCAGATTTACGCGTTGGAGGACGGCGGCGGCTCGTTGCGGGGCTTGTACCTTTACGCCCACGCGCTCGGGCTCAAGGTGCGCGTCGTCTGCGACGTGAAGAAGCTCCGCACCATGCGCGCCATCGACGTGGCAAGCGCGGCAGGCATCGCAGAACTCACGGCGAGAGAAATCGTCGGCGTGCTGAGGCTTGGCGAGGACTTGAGCGAGTCCCTGGCGCACGTCGCGCCGTTCGTAAAGGTGCTGGACGCGTTCGGCGGCGGCATCGAACTGAATTAAAGGAGAGGAGACAATCATGGAGAAGCACACGGCCCCGCGTGCGCGCCTACGTCGTCAGAAGGTCATGCGAATGGACCCGGTTTATGACATCGAAGAGCCACAACGATACGACTATCCGCGTGGCGACGAAGGCTACAACGCCTGGAGCGCGGCGCTGCTCAAGTATTGGGACAACCGGCGCCAAGTAGGCGAGCGCGAGGTTGATACAGGCATGGTTGTCGGCGTTGACGGATCAGTGCGCGCCAACAATTTGGCGATCGATAGCGACACGCACTGGCTCGCTACCCAAATCGAAGAAGAGATGAAGAAAGCCGAGGCGACAACCGACGTGCCGCACCTAAACGTAGACCGCAAGCGCCGCGAGCGAGCCAACAAGAAGGCTGCCTAGTCGTGTGGCGGTGGCTCAAATCCTTCAGGCGCAAGCGAAAGGACGCGACGGCTCAGCGCATCGAGGCGCTGGAGCGCGAAGTGCGCGAGCTTCGTAAGGACATCGCGAGACTGCGCGCCGAGCGTTTCCGCAGCGACCTGCGCCGCATCGGCAAGGTAACTCCGACGAACGCGCAAGACGTATTGCGCCAGGAATTGGAACGGTTGCTGAAGGCTGCGGCGTAGTGGGCTAGCCTAAGGAGATTCCGCCGACCGCATCGAGCGGGCATGCCGTTCTGTCTACTACGGCATGGGAGCACCAACCTCGATGCGGTCGGTCGGATGTGTGAAGTAGCAAAAGGAGAACGACCCATGGAAATGAAGGACAGAAACGGAGTCCCGCTAATCGTCCAATCGACGACTTCGGACGGCACGCAAGCCGTCGTGACCGTTCACTTCGGGAGCAAGCAACGCACGTTCGCGGCGGCGCAGTGGGAGCTTCTGGACGCTCAGGTCCGCTCTCAGCTCGGCATCGAGATTGAAGAATGACACGCGCAGCTTTAGACGCCGCCCGCGCCAAAGTCCGCGATCTCGTGAAGGCGACGCCCGAGGGGTTCGACGCAAACGTTGGCGATGCCCTTCGTAGCGTGCAGGCCGATTTCCGCATTTGGCTCTTGCATCCCGCCAACAGCGCCATGCTCCACGAGGTCGTTCAAACGTTCATTCACGGCACGATCCTTTACGTGAAGCAGCGTCAGGAGCAGCACGAGCAGGACGACGATGAGGCGGAGTTCTTCCGTCTGCGTCGGCAAGGTGAGCGGCACTACCAATACAACGTCTCGCACCGCCACGAGTGCGGTGAATAGCGCATGAACGTGCACTTTCTCACGCACACCGAGCGCGGCTACCGCCTCGTACGCACGCTGATCGACCCGACACCCGATCAGGTGGAAGCGGTGCGCGCCGAGCTGGCCGAAAAGCACGCGACGGTGGCGACATGGGCGACTGCGGATTCAAACGAGGCGGCGCTGGCGCGACTCAAGCAACGTGGGCGCAAATGACTCTTAGCATTCTGAGATTCTTTATCAGGTTGTTCCAATGCCATTGCCATCGCCCGCCCACGCCCGCCTCTACGAACGTGCGCTTGTCACGCCGATCCTGACTGAGCCGGAAGAGACCGAGCTGTTTCACCGCATCGCTCAGGGCGATGACAAGGCTGTTGAGCGTGTCGTCGAGGCCCATCTTCGCCTCGCCTTGTCGATGGCGCGCAAGTACGCAACCTCTAAGTTCTCAATCGACGATGCTACTGCGGCGGCCATGCTTGGCCTTATGCAGGCCATTCCCCGCTTCAGATTGTCCAAGAGCGTGCGTTTCGGCACCTACGCACGCCATTGGATTCTCGCATCTCTCCGCGAGACGAGCATGCACGCGTCGTCGATGTTGAAGCGCGGCACGACCCACTTCGACAAGACGCTCTTCTTCGGCCTCGGTAAAGCCTGCCGCTCCCTCGGCATTGACTACACAAAAGATGGGCTGAGCCACGCGGAAGAGACCGCGCTCGCCGACGCCTTCAACATGCCGGTGGAGACCATTCGCACAGGTTGGCAGCGGCGGTACGCCGACGCCAGTCTCAACGAGACCGTACGATCTGCGTCCGGCGACGACGACGTGGAACATATCGACATGCTGTCCGACGAGAATGCGTTCTCAGAGGCCATGTTCATCGAGGCCGAAGAACGCGAGCTACGGCTGGCAGCGCTACGAGAGGCCATGGCGACGCTCAACGAGCGCGAGCATGATATTGTGACGGCGCGCCGGATGACCGAACCACCCGCGACGCTATGCGAGTTGTCGGAGAAGTGGGGCGTGAGCCGTGAACGCGTGAGGCAGATTGAGGTTCGGGCGGTTGAGAAGATGCGGGAGGCGATGGGCGTGCGCGTTCCCGTGAAAGCGCTGGCTGCGTGACCAACAACGTACTGCGCGGTGCGCGACGTGCCCGCAGTGATCTGCGAAGGCGACGGCGTCGCCGTTGCTCAACAACGTGCGCGCCGGGCTGTCGAGGAGCCCGTGACCGCTTTCAAACAGCGCTCAACGGCTTTGCTAAGCTGACAGAGGATAAGAATGCTAATCGGCAACACACTACTCGGCGAGGTCTCTTATGTCGTCGAGCAACCGACGCAGGAAGGGTACGACCGGCTCCAGAGTGGCGACGATTTGGCTCGTCGTTATCTCGAAGGCGTTCTCAACATCTGCGTTGACATGCGTATCAAAGGCAATGGTCAGATTGCTCGGATATGGCTGTCCAACCTGCCTGAAGGCTGCTCCGGCTGCCGTAGAGAGAGTGAACTTCCTGTTCTGATCCGCGCTGACGACAATCAATCTCGCCAGCACGCTCCGGAGATCGTTGCTCGTTCGCGTATGCACGTTCAACGCCTCGATGATCGGAAAGGCAGGTTCATTTTTGTCTCCGTACGCGATGCTCGGTGTTACGGTGACATCGCCGCGCCAAAGGGGTGGCTGACGGGCGCTACCCGAACGGACGCGTGGCAGCAGCGGCGCTATGTCGGCGAGGATGCGCCAGAAGTCGGCCAAGATGCCGTTGATCTGTGGATTGAAACGGCCGTCGTAGCCACCATCCGTGTGGAGGTTGCTCGCGACGTCGTCTCCGTTTCCATGAAGGACGGTGCTGATGTTCCTTTGGAGATCGTCGATCTTCTGATTGGCCCTTTCAATACGCGCTGAGAAGTCGTCAGAGTTCATGGCAATCCCCGTGCTAACAATCGAAACGAGTGTAGCTTGATTCGATTCGGCAAGTGGTCAGTGCGTAGGCCGGCAGAACATTCACCAGGGTGAGTCAGGCAAGACGCTCGCATTTCTCAAGCAAAGGCGAAAGCAAACGGCCGTGCTCGTCAAGTACACATACCCGATCACTGGCGACATCTTCACACCTGAGCATTGGCCCGTTTCATGGGACAAGTTCCGCGTTACGTGGAATGTGAAGGATGGCAGAGCCGAGTCTGTGACAATTGCGGTCCGCACAGCCGATCTCTCAGGGTTACCGCGTATCGAGCAGAACCGCGGTGGCAAAATCGCCGCCACCATACATATGGGTCATCAACCCCATCAAGACGAAGTCGAATCCATCGTTAGAACAGCGTTTGGTCTACTTGGTTTCTTTGCCGACGTGACCGTTGATTTTGAGCGTCCGGGTATCGCTTGGGAGGGCGAGACAGATGAAGAGCGCGCCAAGCTTCAGATGTCCTCCTTCAACGTTGGGCCGAGCGAGCGACCAGAACCGCTTCCAACGACTTTCGACTTAGTGGCGAGATGCTTCCTGTCCGCGTCTAAGCTGTCTGACAGAGAGGTACTACTGAGCTTTATGGCCAAGGGCCGTCGTGACATGATCGGCGGCCGCTACATCGATGCATACTATAGCCACTACTTCTTTTTGGAGACGCAATTCGCTCCTGGATATTCGAACCCAGCAAAAGTAAAGGCGATTTTCAACGCCGCTCCAGAGATTGTGGCCGCAATGAGCGAGGCGCGAAAGATCGCGGCACAAGAAGGACGCGGCATGCGTCGAATGACTAAGCTACTAGCCCTATCCGACAAGCAGCTCATTGACCACCTCGTGGATATGCGGGGGAAGCTTCACCATCACGCGCTCCCGCGCAAGGCCAGCTCTTGGCACCCCGACAAGCATAAAGAATTCGAAGTAGACGCGCTCTTCTTGTCGTTCCTGGCGCACGCAATATCCCAGAACCAGAACCTGCCTGTTCTATTTGACGAGGCTATGAACGCGAAGATTAGAGAGGTCACCGAGCAGGAAGGGATTGCGTTCACATATCTCGTTGAGGCCGCTGACGGGCGGCACGCATTGCGCGTCACCTTGCCAACTCTGGCACCATCCCATCAGGGGCTTGCTGCCCTTGATGAAGATATGCGTCGCGAGGGAGCGCAATACGCTCGAAGATTCGTACGCGGCTATACCGTCAAGTCCACTGATGGATCACAGGTGTTCGCGTGCTATTGCAATCATACGCTCTCGAAACCGTAGCTTAGGGTAACGAAGGGGGCAGCATGACGCGGTATTCGCTTAAAACGAAAACATCGCCTTTGAGATGTGATTTCCATCCCAACAACCGCACGTCTGGAAGGTGCTTTTTGTTATAGAACTTCAAAAACATACCTTCAGCGAACCACAACGCCGCTGCGTCAGGATAGCCGCGCTCGTCTAGATGTTTCCGGGATAATCTCAAAAAGACGTTTATATCATCATTCCGGGTGAACACCGCTCTCTTCGTGCGTGTCGGAACCCGCTGAATGATGTAGTCGAACACTAGGTGAATTTCGACCTCTTCATCAGGAGAGGACGCCGGTTCTCGGTTCTCGTCGCTGGACTGGCTCTCTGACATGGCCTTTCTTGCCTTCAACGATTACGCGGGTTCCCCGGTTGTCCACCGAAGCGAGTAACCGTCCTCCTGCTGCTCTGCAAAGTACTCGCGCAATGCGCCAAGGAAGCCTAACGCCAGAGGCGCGGTCGCGTGTGGGTTGTGCACCATCGTCAAGGCAAGCGGCTGTCGTATCGTGTCCCTCTGATAGGCGCTCATGACCGCGCTTACGTTCGCGTAGGACGGGTCGAGAAAGATGCCGGTTGGCACAGTTGCGGTCTGGTGCTTGCGAATGTTGAAGCGGGGTATGTGCTTCGCCTCACCCGCAATCTCGCCGTCTCGCGAAATGGGTACGCCTAAGGGGCCAATTGGAAACGCCGCCTCCACCGCGAACGGTAGCTGGCTTATGCCGTGATCGCTGACAGCAAAGTCCGAGAGACAGCAGCAATTGACGGCGACAATTGAGGCGTCTCCTGCTCCAATGATACCGGTATTAGCGTACTGCTCCAGCTTGTGTCGCTTGTCCCGTAGGACTGAGGTCCATCGAAGTAGCATTGCTTCGTGCGGCATGCTGCGCACTCTGATTTCGCCTCTCGCAGGGGGCGCCAGCCACTCTGCGGGAAGACCCGTTGGTGCTGGCGTCACTGCCTCAATCCAGATCGCCTTTCCTTGATACTCGATGCGAAAGTCAGGACCGCGCTGCCCACCTTTGCCGACAGTTCCGCTAACGCCTAGGTTGAGGCTGTTCAAATGGCGATAGAGCATGGCTTCCCAGACCGACGCCCAGAACTTGTGATCATCGCCAGATGTGATCTCGGTCAATAGGTGCGGCGGCGCTAAGCCGGAATCGCCATAGTCGAGCAGCAAATCGGTCCAATGGGTCCGTCCAGAAGGGCCGTTTGGGAAACGTCTCGCAACCTCGGTCGCGAGTTCGGAGCGTTCCCGTTCGTCAAACCTTCGCATGATAGGTATCGTTGCCCCTGACACCAGGTCGCGATTACGCCTCGACGAAGTGACGCCGCGCACGTCGAAATCCAAGCGCTTCGGCCTCAGCGGCGGTGCTCACGTAGCACTCGCCCTTGCACTTCAGAATGCGCGCGGTGTCGTACTGCTGGTCGAATGGAAGATGATAGATCCTACTTCGCCCGATCACGTTGCACTTGATCAGCGGATACTCCTACAACGGGTGCTCTAGCGTGACTTTGTCACCGATCCACTCCGCTGCTTGAGTCGCGGTCTCTGATAGGCGGATGTTGGTGATCAGGAACGGAACAATGCGAGCACCGCTTAGGTCCAATCCCCTGACATCCAGGTTGAGGTGGTTGCACGCATATTCGAAGGCGGTGCCGATCAACTGGAAGACGTGCTTCTCGTGTATCTCCTTGTGCTGCGCCCAATACTTGCACTGGATGAGGAACGTGATGCCGTCCTTCTTCGCGATAAGGTCGCGGCCTAGGTCATCCAAGCCTTTGACGGCCCCGAAGTATTCAACGGTATGGCCTAACCTTTCGAACTCGTACCCAATGGCGCGCTCGTAGTCGCGGCCAATCTGCCAGTTAGTTTTACGAGACTCGCGCCACCGCTTCAGCGCAAGGTCGCTTCGCTCGGCTTCTGACAGCCTTGCGTATTCGTCCGGCGGCACGAAACGCCTGATAACATCGTCACCGTCTTCAATTTCTTCTCGAATCTCTCCGAGTCTTCTCTGCTCTAGCAGGCTGTTGAACTTGGGTCTGTGGCGGATCGGGATTTCCGGATCGGGGCGGTTGGCGGTGGGGTCGTAGGGGTCCGGGGCTGTCCGGTTGGCTCGGCTCAGGCTGCCTCGGCCAGCA
>JBFWRV010000061.1:0-40428 GCA_050248715.1 Hyphomicrobiaceae bacterium
TCATTGACACGCTGCCGGTCGCCAAGGAGAAATTGATGCAGGCCGCATGACGCCCGACAGCTTCGTGCAATCGGACAGCCCACCCCCGATTAACGAAGCACGTCAGAGCAAGTCCATACTTCTACAGTGAAGGAGTATCTGGCAACCCTCGACGACGCGGCGTTCGGCGCGGCAAGCGAAGTGGTCCCAAAATTCGTCTCGCCGTCCGATCCGGCGGTCCAATGGACCGGCGCCATGCGCGGACCGGCGTTTTTCGCCTACGCCGACAACTACCTGATCGATGTCAAGTTCGGCATCATCATGGATGTTGAGTTGAGGCCACCCGCGCCATCCGGCAAGCCGAGGTGGGTGCCGCCAAGACCATGGTCGAGCGCACCGAGGAGCGCTTCGGCCTCAAGCCCGAGCGGCTGGCCGCCGATACGGCCTACGGCTCGGCGGCAACGCTCGACTGGGTCGTCAACGAGAAAGGGATCGCGCCGCACATCCCCGTCTGGGATCGCTCCAAGCGAGAGGACGGCACCTTCTCGCGCGAGGACTTCACCTTCGACAAGACGCGCAACGTCTATATCTGTCCGGCGTTCAAGGCCCTCACCACCACCGGCAAGATCATGAACCATGACATGCTGTTCTACCGGGCCGCCAAGGCCGGGCCGATTGCGACGCGTGCCTCTTCAAGAGGCGATGCTGCCCGAAGGAGCCCTCGCGCAAACTTTTGCGCAGCATCCATGAGGGGGCCCGCGACGTGGCACGTGCGATCGCCAAAACCGAGGCTTTCGAGCAATCCTGCCGCGACCGCAAGCGCGTCGAGATGCTGTTCGCGCACCTGAAGCGCATCCTGCGGCTTGGCCGTTTGAGATTGCGAGGACCACGTGGCGCTCAGTTCGAGTTCACACTGGCGGCCATCGCCCAGAACCTGCGCCGCCTTGCCAAGCTCGCTGCCAGACCGCCGCCTATGGTCGCCGCGCGTGCTGCGTAAGCGTGGCGTGCGTCAGTGCCCTGCGTCGTAGCCGCTGCTGCCATCGGGGCGAGCGGCAATCCAGCAGCTGCACGACCGCTCGCCTCGCCCCCCGACACTCCTCAGTCGCCGACTTCTGCAACAAAATCGGCACTCCTTCACCTTCGCCCCTTTCCGGTACGGCAGAGGTTCCCTGAAACCTGACCTCGCTACCTCACCCCCGCCTCAGCCACTCGGCGCAGAATGCGCCAAGTGTTCAAAGTGATCGCGGCAGACGCTGAAGATTGCGGATCCGTCGGGCGTCCATGATGCGCAGCACGTCGAGCTCCCCCACTCGCATGTCGGTTCGATAGAAGATGGTGTAGTTGAAATCTGTCATGGGCCACCGACGCACGTCCCCCTCGTCGGTCATCGTCCCGAGCTCCGGATGTCGCCCGAGCCACTCAGCGGCAGCGAAGATGGCAGCCTCGATCTTTGCGGCGATTTCGGTGCTCTGTCGTGATCGCCAATCGTAGATCGCTTGCACATCATCGAGCGCCCGCAACCTGTAGCGGACGTTCATGTCGTGTGGCGGTTGCGGAACGATTTCAGCCTTGCTGCGGAAACGACCGGACTATTGAGACCTTGCAGAACCTCCTCGCGCTCCTGGTCGGACAGCCGGTAGACACCTGTCCCAGCTTCCTCCATCAGCTGCAGCAAATACGCCGCATCATCCTGCCGCGACGCTGGCCACGTCTTTACGGTAAGCACCGCTGCTTCCCCCACATTCACGCACATTCCTCTCGCTTCGATCAAGTGCCTAAAAAGTGCTTAGTCCGCTGGGAGGGCGAGCCGCATATGATCTAAGTGGTTGATTTTATTGGTACCGCCTCGTGGGCTCGAACCACGGACCCCCAGATCCACAATCTGGTGCTCTAACCAACTGAGCTAAGGCGGCACGTTGGAATATCAGTAGCTTAGCCTCGCCTGGACCTTGTCGTCCATCGCCGCTATGCCACTCAAGCTGCGGGGCCCGGACTGCGGGGCACCTCGCGCTTGCGGGCTTGATATATTGTCTTTTCAGGCTTGGGACTACCCCTGATGTGGGGTAGACGCTCGACTCTCCAAGAGGGGGGCAGCTCCGCCTGTCACTTGACCACCACGACGGGGCTCGTGGCGTCCTGGATGACCTGGGTGGCGACCGTGGGAAGAGCTAGTCCGATCGTCCTCCCCAGCCAGCGTTGGACCGCGCCGGCGGGTGCATCCCCGACGAGAATTACGTCCGAGCCCTCCTCGCGGGCGACACGCAGGATGGTTTCGACCGGATCGCCCACCTCGACGCGGTCCCGGTGGGAGACGCCCTCCTGCTCCAGGCGGCGCGCGGCGGCGGCAACGGCGCGACCACAGGCCTCCCTGAGGCGCGCATGAACCTCGTCCCGCTTGAAGGAGCCATAGCCGCGCAGCCTTCCCTCGGGCGGCTCGCGCACGACGCCGAGCAGAACGATCTGCAGCGGGCGCCCGGCGTGGGCCAAGCCCAGCGCATACTCGATGACGCGGCCCGCCCGCTCCGAGCCGTCGATGACGGCCAGCACCTCGAGGGGCCTCGCCTCTGAGTCTGCGGTCTGCAGAGGAACCACGCGTTGCTGCGACTGGATCGAGGCCATGAGTGCTCACCCCGGGAGAAGCTGGAATGCGGCAACCGCAACGAGCGTCGGCGGCGTCGCCGCGGCGGCCAGGCCGAGCGCGCCGATGGCGCCGTCCTCGAAGCTGCCCTTGAGGATGGCAAAGCCGGCGGGATTGGGCGCATTGGCGATGACGGTCAGGCCGCCGCCCGTGACGGCGCCCGCGACCATCGAGTACTTGAAGGCTTCGGTGACGCCGTCGACGAGCGAGCCGAGGTAGGTGAGGGCCGCATTGTCGGTGATGGCGGTCAGCAGCGTCGCCCCGAAGTAGAGCGCCGTCGGGCTCATGTCGACGAGCAGCGGCTGCAACCACCATTTCTGCTGGCCGCCCAGCACGACAAGCCCGCCGAGAAAGAACGCAACCATCAAGCCCTCGCGGAGCATCAGCCGCGTCTGGTAGCGCTTGTAGGCTTCGGTGAAGCCGAGAAAGAACAGGAACAGGGCGACGAAGACGATCGCATGATGATTGAAGACGACGACGCCCGCCAGGAAGGCGAGGTGGACGGCGATGACCCACCCCGGCACGTCGAGCCGCGCCAGCGCCGGTGACAGCGTCGGCTGGTCGCTGAGGTACTTGCGATAGGCGAATGCGGCCCCGGCGGCATTGACAACCACCGCCAGCGCCGCCTTCCATCCGAACATCGTCAGCATCGCGACGCTGTCGAGCCCCCATTTCTCCGCAACCATCAGGACCGGCGGGGCGGCATAGGACGTGAGCGTTCCGCCAATCGACACGTTGACGAACAGCACGCCGACCGTGAGATACATGAAGCTCGCTGGCGCGTTGCGGCTGAAGAAGCGCTCGCGCAGCAGAAGAGCCGAGAGCGTCATGGCGGCCGGCTCGGTGATGAAGGAGCCGAGAAGCGGTCCCACCGACAGTACCGTGAAGTAGTAGGCGACCGGGCGCTGGAACGGCAGCGCGCGGGAAATGTAGTGCAGGAGCGCGCCGGCCAGATCGATGATCGGCCGGCTCGCAGCCATAACCATGATGACGAAGACGAAGGCCGGCTCGGTGAAGTTGCGGCTCTCGAGGTAGTGCAGGGCATGGGGCGTGCCGCTGTGCACCACCAGGAACAGCAGGAGCACCATGGCCCAGAAGCCGAAGACGACCTCTACCTCGCCCAGCAGGTGCCACAGCCCCGCGTGTGCCGGCTGCGCGTGGGCCAGATGCTGGAAATAGCGCGTGCTGAAGGTGTGCAGGACGGCGATCGCGAAAATCGTCGCAGCAGCGATTTCCAGCATCCCCGGGGTGACTGCGTCCATGCGATCCTCGCGCGGCGAGGGTGCAGATGAACGGCAGGGGCAACGTACCGCAATTCGGGGGGAGCGCTTCGGCAGGTATCCCTGCGTGGGCGCCGCCGAGTAGAAATACGGAAGGGTCAGAGGCTCCCCGCGGGAGTACGAACGACATGCACAGGCAGCTTCAAACCACGGTTTCCGTCGGCATGCCGATTGCGCGCCTGCTGTCGCGCCGCCACGCCGAGATCGCGATTGCGTATCTCGCCGGCTACGTGCTGCTCGATTGGCTGAGCTACGTGCATCCCTTCGCGAGCTTCGGCATCACGCCTTGGAACCCGCCGACAGGGCTGAGCTTTGCCTTGATCCTCCTGTTCGGCGTCGAATTCCTGCCCTGGCTGTTCGTTGCACCGGTGCTCGCCGACGCAATCGTGCGCGGCTTTGCGCTGCCCGTCGCGGCCGAGTTCGCCGCAGCCGCCATCATCGGCGGCGGCTATGGGCTGGCGGCGACACAGCTATTGGCGCCGCGCCTTCGATTCGACGCAACGCTGACCTCGCGGCACTCGCTGCTCCTGCTGATCGGGGTCGCCGTTGTGAGCACCGCAGTCGTGGCGGCAAGCTATGTCGGGATGCTCGTAGCCTTCGGCGTCCTACCCGCCGCCGACTTCGGCCGCGCCGCTCTGCGCTTCTGGGTCGGCGACGTGATCGGGATCGCCGTGCTGACACCGTTCCTGCTCGTTCTTGCGACACGCCGCAGCCTGCCGCAACCTTCCTGGGAGGCGTTGGGCCTCCTTGCCCTGCTCGCCCTGGCGATGGCGGCCGTCTTCGGTCTTGCCGACGCCCTCCGATTCCAGCTCTTCTATCTGTTCTTCCTGCCGGTCATCTGGACGGCCGTGCGCTTCGGCCTCGAAGGCGTGACCGCCGGGCTTGTTCTGACGCAGATAGGACTGATCGCGGCGATGCACGTGACGGAGCTGGCCGCCGCCGACGTGACGGCCTATCAGGCGCTGATGGTGGTTCTCTCCTTGACCGGCCTGGCCGTGGGGGTGCTGGTGAGCGAGCAGCAGCGCACGCAGCAGCAGCTCCGGATCAACCAGGAGGCGCTCAACCGGGCCTTCCGGCTGAGCACCATGGGCGAGTTCGCCGCGGCCCTGGCGCACGAAATCAACCAGCCGCTGACCGCCGTTGCCAACTATGCGCGCCTTGCGCGCAACGCACCGACCCCCGCCGCCCAATCGGAAGCCTCTGAGCGGGTCATCGCACAGGTCGAGCGCGCGGCGGAAGTGGTGCGCCGGCTGCGCAACTTCATCCGCCTCGGCCGCAGCGAGACCGGCCCGATGGCTGTCGGCCCGCTGGTGGACGCCGCAGTCTCCTATTGCCGCGCGGAGATCGATGGGCAAGGCGTGCAGCTTCAGGTGCAGATCGCCCGCGATCTGCCGCGCGTCACCGTCGACGCCCTGCAGATCGAGCAGGTGATCATCAACCTCGTGCGCAACTCGGTCGAGGCCCTGACGGATGCCGGCAGATACGACGGCAAGATCCTGATCGAGGCTGTCGGCGACCCCGCGGAAGCGCGCGTGGTGGTGCGCGTGCGCGACAACGGCCCGGGCTTCGACCCCGACCTCGACGAGCGCGCGGCCACACCGTTCGCGACGACCAAGACCGAAGGGCTGGGTCTTGGCCTTTCGCTAGCCCGCTCGATCGTCGAGGCGCACGGCGGGCGGCTGTCGATCGAGAGCGGCGCGTCCGGCGCCGCCGTATCGTTCACGCTGCCGGTCGGCGAGAAGCCGCAGGACGCTCCATGACCATTGCCCTCATCGAAGACGACGAAGCGGTGCTGGACTCGCTGCGGCTGCTCCTCGAAAGCCGCGGCATGACCGTGCGATGCTTCAACTCCGCCGAGGTGTTCCTTGACAGCATCGGCAAGGAGCCGCCCGACTGCATCGTCAGCGACGTCCGGATGCCGGGTTTGTCCGGGCTCGACCTCCAGCGGACGCTGAGGGCGCAGGGGCGCCGGCTGCCCGTGATCCTGATCACCGGCCACGGCGACATCGCCATGGCGGTCACGGCGATGCGGGAAGGCGCATTCGACTTCCTCGAGAAGCCCTACGACGCCGAACAGCTCATCGCCAGCATCGAGAGAGCCCTGGCGGCGGAGCAGAAGCTGCGCTCGCTGGAGGGCGAAAGGCATGCGCTAGCCGGTCGCATCGCCGAGCTGTCGCCGCGGCAGAAGCAGGTGATGGACCTGGTTGCGCAGGGACTGTCGAACAAGCAGATCGCGGCGCGGCTGGGGATCAGCCCCCGCACCGTCGAGAACTATCGTGCCTGGGTGATGGAACGCATGGGGGCCGCCAACATCGCGGAGCTGGTGCGCAAGGTTCTCCTGGTGCAGGGCGCGGGCTAGGGCCGTTTCCAGTAAGCTGCCCAGCCACGCCGCCATGGTAGCATCTGCCAATGATTCGGCGGGGGCGCGGATGAAGCGGGCTTCGGCGAGCATTGCTCTCGCAATCCTGGCGTGCGGCTGTGCGGGAACAATCAACTCCGTGGCCATACGGACGGACGGTCAGCCGATAGCGGGCAACCCCGTGCTTCAGCACGCCTACGAAACGGACGAAGCGGTCTGTCGCGGCGAGATGCAGGAAGCGAGCATGTCAGGCTCGACCTTCAGCAACGGGAGCCTGGCCAGTCTCGTCAATCAAATGGAACGGCAAGACTTGGCGACCGAGGCGCTGCGCAGGTGTCTGGCGCAGAGAGGTTATGTGGTCGTTCGGCAAGATGAGGCCGCCGCCAAGAGTGCGGAATTCCAGGCGGTCACGGAGGCCGCGCGCCAGCAGCAGATGACCGCAGACCGGAACGCCGTCGCCATCACCACCGGATCGATAGATCGCTGACGCCGGCTCGCGCGAGCGTGCGCGACGACACGGTCCTCCAGAGCCCGTTCTGGGAAGCTGGCTTCTTCAGCGTCGCTGCCTTGTACCGGCGACGTCATTCTGCCCAATGGCGGCATGGATGACGACCTGTTGTTCGGGGCTGGTTCCGCCGACCCCAGGACCGGGTGACTTGGCGCGCCTTCATCGCTGCGCAGTTGGCCCTGCCGATGAGCGAGGCCGAGCTCGCCGCATATCGCGAATGCACTGGCCGGCCAGATGCGCCGACAACGCGATCTTTGTAGACTTGGCCATCAGTATGCCGTGCGTAGGATCTTCAACACTTCCTCGGAGTTCGAGATCGGCCGCGGGTTGGAGTAGGTCCAATCGTCAAGCATGCAATGCTGGGCCAAGCGCGGCAGGTCCGTTTCCTCGACCTTCACCTCGCGCAGGCGGCGGGGCATGCCGAGGCTGCGGATGAAGTCGTCGAGCACTTCGGATGCGGGTCTTTCCGGCTGGCCCATGGCTGCCGATACTTCGCGCTGGCGTAGCGAGTTGACCTCAGCATTGAACTCAAGAACGTAGGGCAGCATCACGCAGGACGTGTGCCCATGCGGTACGTTTGCCGAGCCGCCGAGTATATGGCCGATGGCATGGCTGGCGCCGAGCCGCGTTCCTGACACTATGCCGACCATCGAGAGCCAGGCCCCCATCATGCAACGCAGTCGCGCCACGAGATTGTCGGCGTCCTTCTTGACGCCCGGCAGGCCCGCTCCAAGCGCGCGCAACGCCTGCAGCGCAGTGCCGTCCGTGTAGTCGTTGGCATCGAGGGAAAGCAGTGTCTCGACCGCGTGATCGATGGCCCGGACGCCGCTCGACAGCCATAGCCACTCGGGCGTGTGCATAGTCACGGCGGGATCGAGAATGACGCTCTCCGGCACGATCGCGCGGTGAACGAAGCTTTGCTTGAGTTTGAGACGCGTGTCGGTGATGCCGGCGCGAGCATTGAACTCTCCGGCTGATAGTGTCGTTGGCACAGCGATCTGGCGGACTTTGGGTGCACGGAAGTCCGGGATCTGTCGCTTGCCGTTTGTAACGATTGTGCGGAATGGCTCCATCCCATCGACATCTGACACGCCGTGCTCAAGGCAGATGGTGACGGCTTTGCCTCCATCGGTGACCGAACCGCCGCCGAACGTGACAAGGAGGTCGGTGCCGGCCGCCCGCGCTGCATTGGCGCAGGCGACTACTGCGTCGCGGGGAGAGTGGGCGGGCATATGATCGTGCACGCCGGCGAAGCGGGATCCGAGCGCCCGGCGCACCTTCTCGACCTCGTCGGTATTCTTGTTGAGCGTGCGTCCCGTCAGCAGGAAGACCCGCTTTGCCCCGAGCCGTTCCGCCTCCGCGGCTATCGTCGGAGCGGCTGGTTGCCCGAAGATCACGCGGTTCATTTGCGTGAACACCATCGTCCCCGATTGCATGGTATGCCTCGTACTCTGGGTTCGCCGGCGGCAGCATTTTGGCGGAGCAAGCCGACGGGCACAACGTTCCTGCTCTGGGGGAGACACATGAGACTGAAGGACAAGGTCGCAATCATAACCGGCGGCGCACACGGTATGGGGGCTGCGGAAGCGAGGTTGTTCGCCAAGGAAGGTGCTGCGGTTGTGATCGCGGACGTGCTGCAAAAGGAAGGCGAGGCGGTCGCCGCCGACATTTGCGCCAATCAAGGCCGAGCGGTGTTCGTGAAAACAGATGTGACGTCAGAAACGGCGTGGGAGCATTTGATCGCTACCACCATCACGACATACGGGAAGCTCGATATCCTGGTGAACAATGCCGGCATCAGTGGCAGCTCGGTCGGTGACGAGCTGGCGCTAGCGGGATGGGAGAAACTGATGGCAGTCAATGCCACAAGCGTGTTCCTGGGCACCACCCGCGCGGCGTCCGAGATGGCGAAGACTGGAGGAGGCTCCGTGGTCAATATCTCGTCGATCATGGGCTTCATCGGGGGTGCGGACAGCCACCCAGGCTACAGCGCGTCAAAGGGTGCGGTGCGAATCTTCACAAAGTCCGCTGCAGTGCGGTTCGGACCGAGCGGCGTGCGGGTCAACTCTGTGCATCCGGGCTACCTACCGCCGATGCTCAACAATACGAACGCCGCCGGACGCGCCTCCAAGGCCGCCGTCACACCGCTGCGCCGCTTGGGTGAGGTGATGGATGTCGCTTATGGCGTATTGTTCCTGGCATCCGACGAGGCATCTTTCATCACCGGCACCGAACTGGTGATCGACGGCGGCTTTATCGCCCAGTAGGCAACCTGAGGCACTACCGAGCCCTCACCGTGGTTTCGCTTGTTCGACGGCAACACCTTGATCACGGGTCAGGCCAACTCTTCATGGAGTTAGCGGCCGGTTCCCTCCGCCCCGCCGTTGCCGGCCGGCGAAACGCTGATCCGGCCGAGAATTGGCATCAGAGTCCAGCATCCAGCCGTGAACAACGCCCCAGCCGTGACCAGAACCTGGAAGGCCGGCGCGTACCCCCACCGCTCGGCCATCGCTTCGTAAATCGTTCCACCGAGCCCCTGCGCGAGAGCGGCGCCCAGATTGGTGAGTGACATGAGAAGGGCGAATGTCGTCCCCGCTGTCTCCGGTCGGCACAACCTGGCGGCCAGATCGAGCTGAATGAGCGAGCCGATCGCATAGACGACGCCGACCACGAGGCTAATGACCACAGCGCTCGTGGCGTCACGGTATCCCAAGTAGGAGATCGTCGCCGCGATCCCAGCAACGATCGACCCGTGGATCAGCCACCGCATCGCGACCTTCCGACAGACGGCGCCGTAAAGGATGCTTCCCGTCAGCAATCCAGCCGCTTGCCAAGAGGTGAGCGACCCGACGAACTGCTCGCTGAAGTGGAGCGCTTGAGTCGAGTAGTAGTAGAGAACAGTGGATGAGAACGGATTGAAGCTCCATAGAAACAGGAAGGCGCCGATTGCCAGGATGCCGGGTTCGCGAAACGTGCGCCACATCTGGGTGGCCGCGTGCGAAGGAACGGCCTGCCCCATTGGAGCCGGCTCGCCCCCCTTCGTGTCTTGGCGAAGTTCTCGAACCAGAAACCAGACGGCAACGAAGCTGATAACGCAAGAAAGTCCGGCTGCGAAAAAGGCCGCCTGCTGCATGCCCCATTGGCTGAGAGCGCCGCCGGCAACGCCGGTGACGATCGTCGCGGCGTACATGGAGGTCCATTGGATCGACTGCAGTTGACCGGTGGTTCCGCGCGACTGACCGGCCGCGATCATCATCGCATCAATCACGACATCGGTGAACGCAATGGCGACGGCTGTGGGAAGCAGAAGAAGCAACAGCAGGAGCGCCCTGTCGGATGTGAGCGGCAGGAAGTACACCGTCGTCAAGCTGATGGATGCCACAGCGGTCGTCAGGAGCAGATAGCTGCGGCGCCGAGAACCGGCGAGCGGCACGAAATCGGTCAGCAGACCGTAGAGTGGCTTGACAGCCCAAGCGACGGACAGGGCCGCTATGAACCATGCCGTCGATGCGGCGGAATATCCCCAGTTCCTCAGAAGCGATTTGATGGGCTGGGACAACAGTCCATCGGTGGGTTCCACTATTCCCTGCACAAAGTAGAGCAGGCCGAAGAGCGATCCCAAGGCGATGACTGAGGCGCCCCTGCGGTGGTCGCGAGCCAGAGGTGCGGACGTCTTGATATCGCTGGGGAAATCATGGGCCAAGTGGATGTCCAGTTCGTGTCCGAACTACCCTCGATGGGACGTCGTGCCTATCAAGAAGCAGTCTGCTCGAAGGAGCTCACCAGGCAGAATCGTGCTTCAGGTCATGTCCAAACGTGCCAGAAAACCCATCTGATCACATGTCAGCCCGCCACTGTCGGCAATTCGTGCTCGATACGCAATCGTCGGCCGTTAGACGCAACGGCCGACAATTGCCAAAGTCGCTTCGAATCCCTCAAATGATCGAGGAGGAAAACCGAAGAGGCGCGGCATGTATCCGGGCAAGTATGCCGTTTCGCGTGGTGAGCAACCCGCCTTCATCATGGCGGAAACCGGCGAGGGGGTGAGCTATGCTGAGCTCGAGCGCCGTAGCAACAGGCTAGCGCATCTGCTGCGCGCCAGGGGCCTCAGGCGTCTCGATCACTATGCCATCTTCATGGAGAACAACGCTCGCTATGTAGAGTGTTGTGCCGCGGGCATTCGCAGCGGACTCTACTTCACCTGCGTGAACTCCTACCTGACGGGCGAAGAACTCGCCTACATCGTTGACAACAGCCAGTCGAAAATACTGATCTCTTCGATGGCTCGGCACGAAGTGGCGCTTGCCGCACTGGAAAGGTGCTCAGGTGTCGAACTTTGTCTTCTCGTCGATGGACCGGGCGACGGCAAACGTGTCCTCAACCTCGACCAGGCGGTTTCGGAATATCCAGAAACTCCGATTGCCGACGAGGCGCTGGGTACCGCCATGCTCTATTCCTCTGGCACAACAGGCCGACCAAAGGGTGTGCTCAGGCCGCTACCTGAGCTTCCCCCATGGGGGGAGCTGCCGCTGTTTGAATTTCTCACCAAGCAATGGCGATATCGGGAAGGAATGGTCTATCTGTCACCCGCTCCACTGTATCATGCTGCGCCGCAGGCCGCTGTCAGTCTCGCCATCCGCATCGGCGGAACATCTGTCATCATGGAGCGGTTCGACCCTGAGCGCTTTCTTCAGCTGATCGAGAAATATCGCGTCACCCACAGCCAGCTCGTTCCGACCATGTTCTCGCGGATGTTGAAGCTGCCCGAGGAGGTGCGTCGACAATACGATCTCTCATCCCTCGAGTGCGCTGTGCATGCTGCCGCGCCCTGCCCGATTCCCGTCAAGGAGCAGATGATCGAATGGTGGGGGCCCATGATCGACGAATACTATGGGGCTACGGAGGGGCTCGGTTTCACTGCCTGCAATAGTGCGGAATGGCTCGCGCACAAGGGCACAGTGGGCCGCGTCCTGCTCGGTAAACTCCATGTTCTCGACGAAAGCATGCAAGAGTGCCCAATCGGCATACCTGGACAGCTGTGGTTCGAAACCGCGACGCCATTCGAATATTTCAATGATCCGGTCAGGACCGCTGAAGCACGCTCGCCCGACGGCACCATGAGCACGGTCGGTGATGTCGGTTATGTCGACGATGGTGGCTTTGTCCACCTGACGGACCGCGCAACCTACATGATCATCTCTGGAGGGGTGAACATCTATCCGCAAGAAACGGAGAATCTTCTCATCACACATCCCAAGGTCGCCGATGCCGCCGTGTTTGGCGTGCCCAATTCGGACCTTGGAGAAGAAGTCAAGGCTGTCGTTCAACTGATGTCGAATGTCGAACCCAGCGAGGAAATCAGCCGGGAGCTGATCGACTTCTGCCGGGCAAACCTCGCGTACGTCAAATGTCCGCGTTCCATCGACTTCGCAGCTGAGCTTCCGCGGCTGCCGACCGGCAAACTCTACAAGCGCGAACTGCGAGACCGCTACTGGAAGGGCCATGGGAGCCGTATTGTCTGACACATTCGGTCGGGCAGGACCGAGCTCTCACGCCCGAGCGCAGCTTCATCGAAAATCGGAAAGTGTTGGATCACCAGGCAGGGGAGCGATCAAATGTCGGGCCAGCACATCGTCGACATGACCGGCAAGGTCGTGCTGATCACAGGCGGAAGCAGAGGGCTTGGCCGGGCGATGGCGCTGGGTTTTGCCGAGGCCGGTGCTGATATCATCGTCGCCAGTCGCCGCATAGAATCGTGCGAGGAAGTGGTCAGAGCCGTCGAGAAGCTCGGCCGCAGGGCCATGGCCCATTCCTGTCATGTCGGTCGTTGGCATGAGTGCGACTCTCTGGTGGATGCGGCGTATGCGCGCTTTGGCAAGGTGGACGTCCTCATCAACAATGCAGGGAAATCGCCCCTCTACGACCGCCCCGTCGATATCGACGAGAAACTCTACGACAGCGTTCTGGACCTGAACCTGAAGGGACCGTTCCGACTGACGGCCGTCATCGGGCAGCGCATGATGGATGCCGGCGGGGGCGCGATCATCAACATCTCCAGCATTGGCTCGATCCGCGCGCGAAAGAACATCATCACCTATGCTGCAGCGAAGGCCGGGCTCAATGCGATAACCGAGGCATTTGCGGATGCCTACGGGCCAACCGTCCGAGTCAATGCCATCCTGCCAGGCCCATTTCTGACCGATATCTCCAAGGCTTGGGATATGGAGGCCTTCAGCAATCGCGCCGAGACCTCAATTGCGATGAAGCGAGGCGGGCGGCCGGAAGAGATTGTGGCGGCAGCCCTCTATCTTGCTTCCGATCACGCCAGCTATACCACCGGCGCTCTGCTGAGGATCGATGGCGGATCGCACTGAGCGTCGCGGCAGTCCCTTGCAGAAGGCGAAGACAATGTCTGGTTCGATCAAGCGCATCGACGCGCGGGCTCTCAAGGCGGCGCTGCACGACGGGCTGGAAATTGCTCTTCTGGATGCCCGCGAAGAGCTGACGTTTGGAAAGCGCCACGTTTTCATGGCCGCGTGCATGCCGTTGGGGCGCATCGAGGTGCTGGCAGACGACATGGTGCCGCGACGCCAGACACGCGTCGTGTGGTGTGATGACGGCGAAGGCTTGGGCGAGCGGGCCGCTCAGAGAATGGCTGATCTCGGCTACTCGGACGTGTCGACCCTCGACGGCGGCATTGCCGCCTGGGAGAAAGCCGGCTTTCGCGTCTACAGCGGCGTGCATGTGCCGAGCAAGGCGTTCGCCGAAGTTGTCGAGCACGATCTCGGCACGCCCTGGATCACGGCCGGTGAGCTCAAGGCTCTGATCGATGGCGGCCGAGACATCGCTGTCCTCGATAGCCGCTCGTTTGCCGAGTACCACACCAATTCCATCCCGACCGCCGTCAACGTTCCTGGCGCCGAGCTGGTCCACCGCTTCAAGGATCTGGTGCCGTCGTCGGGCACGCTGGTGATCGTGAACTGCGGCGGCCGCACGCGCAGCATCATCGGTGCCCAGTCGCTGATCAATGCCGGCGTTGCCAACAAGGTCGTGTCGCTGAAGGACGGCACCATGGCCTGGCATCTCGCGGGCTTCCAGGTCGTCCAGGGCGCAGACCGGAGGCCGCCAGAGGTCTCGGCTGCGTCCGCGGAGGCCGCAAGTCAATCGGTCGAGCGCATCGCCCGCGGTTTGCACATTCCACGCATCGATGGTGAAACTCTTGCAGCATGGCGCGCCGAGAGCGACAAGCGCTCACTGTATATGCTCGATGTGCGCACACCCGAGGAATTCGAGGCCGGTCATGTGACAGGCGTGCGGTCGGCGCCAGGTGGGCAGCTGGTGCAGGAGACCGACAACTTTCTTGCCACCTGGGGCGCCCGCGTCGTGCTGGTCGACACGGACGGGGTGCGCGCCGTCATGACGGCATCCTGGCTCAAGCAGATGGGTTGGAAAGACATCGCCGTCATCAGGTTGGAGGATGTTCCCGGAAGCCGGATGACCGGTCCTCACCGTCCTCGCGCGCTTGGCCTCGACGGCGAACGGGTTGCCACAGTCAGCCCCATCGAGTTGAAGCGGCGGCTGGATGAGGGCACCGTCACGCTCATCGATCTTGAGTACTCCAGGCCCTACCGCAATGGCCACATTCCCGGCGCCTGGTTCGCTACGCGCACGCGGCTGAGAGCAGCGCTCGAGAAACTGCCACCGCGGGACAGCATCGTGCTCACCTCGCCCGACGGCGACCTCGCGCTCATCGCGGCGGCGGAGCTTGCTCGAACTGTGGCGCAGCCCGTCCATGCCCTCGAAGGCGGGACGCGCGCTTGGACCTTGGCCGGATATTCTCTCGCGTCGGGAGCTGAGCGCATGGCTGAAACGCCTGATGACGTCTGGCTTCCTGCTCGAGAGCAGGGCGGCGATCGAGAGAGCGCCATGCGCGCCTACCTCGCCTGGGAAATTGACCTGGTGAACCAGATGGCCACGGACGACGATCACCGCTTCAATGTGGCGAAGGTTTAAGGCACCGGAGCGGACCATTGTACACTTGCAGACAACGGGCCCGTGCCGCGGATGCATCGGGCACGACGGTGAGCCTCGTTGGCTCGTAGGGACGAAGCGGACTTGGACGAGATATTGAAGCCGACATCGAGCATCGCACGATGGGCCCGCCAAACGGCGCCGCCAACTACGTCGGGAATCGGAGGAATCACGTCAAAGATACGCTCAGAAACACCGAAGCAGCGCTGGAGGCGCGCAGCGCCTCGGATTGCATTGCGCGGGTCGGGCGGATAGTCAGGCCTGAGACAGGCAGACGGCAGGAGGCCTCGATGACGAGCGGGACAGCAGGCGGCGGCTCGGGCCTTGCCTTCGTCGATTGCGGAATGTCGGCTGCGGTGGGCAGCCTGCCGGAAGGGCGGCGGCGCGGTGTCGCCGTGAACGGCCGGCGCATCAAGACAATCGACATTCACGCCCATTGCGCCGTGCCGGAGGCGCTGGCGCTGATGGGGCAAAAGCTCGAGGGTCCACAGAACCGGCCGGATCTAGACATGGCAACCACCGTGTCGCTGCGCATGAAGCTCATGGACCAGCAGGCGATCGACGTCGAGGCTTTGAGCATCAATCCCAACTGGTATGGCATCCAGGACCGCGATCTCGCGGCCAAGGTGATCCAAATCCAGAACGAGCGGCTGGCGGAGGCCTGCGCGGGCAATCCTGACCGGTTCGTCGCCTTCTCGACAGCGGCGCTCCAGTTTCCTGATCTCGCTGCCGATCAGATCGAGCATGCGGTTCGAAAGCTCGGGCTCCGCGGTGTCGGCATCGGCGGCAATGTC
The DNA here is from genome assembly GCA_050248715.1 of Hyphomicrobiaceae bacterium. GTDB lineage: Bacteria > Pseudomonadota > Alphaproteobacteria > Rhizobiales > Hyphomicrobiaceae > AWTP1-13. Next base: position 15,590 of record JBFWRV010000061.1, read on the forward strand.
GCCGGCATGGAAATCTCGGACCCTGCGCTCAACCCGTTCTGGGCCAAAGCAGAGTCGCTCGGCATCCTCGTCTTCATCCATCCGCAAGGCGACGGGGCCCCCACTCAGCTCGGCCATCGTTTCCGCGGCAACGGCTATCTCTCGAACGTAATCGGCAACCCACTCGAGACCTCGATTGCGCTCTCGCATCTGATTTTCGACGGCACGCTCGACCGCTATCCGGGGATCAAGATTTGCGCGGCGCACGGCGGCGGCTATCTGCCCTCCTACGCCGCCCGCTCGGACCTTGGCTGCAAGGTGAGGCCCGATCTCTGCCGCGGCGGCACCTGGGGCCCGATCAAGAAGCGGCCGACCGAGTATCTGCGCCAGATGTACTACGACACCATGGTGTTCTCAGAGGAGGGGCTGCGCCATCTCGTGGCCGAGGTCGGCGCCGACCGGCTGATGATCGGCACCGACTATCCGTATCCCTGGACGACGACGTCCGTCGAGCATGTGCTGGACTCACCGCATCTGTCCGACGCTCAGAAGGCGGCGATCCTCGGCGGCACTGCCGCGACGCTGCTCGGCATTGCGGCGGCTTAGGTCCGCTGGCCAATGCAGGGCTACCGGGTCAGCTTCGGATCCTTGCCGACGATGAGGCATCAGTTCGCGTCCTCAACCGAAGTCCGACCTCGCGTGGATGCGGTGAGTCGACGTCCTATGCACAAGCTGACATGCCACTCGCCCGGATTGCAGCGACGTGGCCAGCTCGGTGTCCAATTCCTGCCCGGAGCCGGATGAGCCGGGCGCACCTGCAAAATGTGGTCTCACCCATCACGTCCCGCGCGGCTTGGCCCGCGCGGTCGGAGTGGCCGCGGCGGGATCGTCAGGCCAAGGGTGCCGCGGATAGCGTCCCTTCATCTCGACCTTCACCGCTCCCCACGATCCGTTCCAGAATCCCGGAAGATCACGCGTAATCTGAATCGGCCGCTGCGCCGGCGAGAGCAGATGTAGAGTGAGCGGTTGCCTGCCCTTGGCAATCGAAGGATGTCGCGTCAGGCCAAACAGCTCCTGCACGCGGATGTGCAGGGCGGGCGCGCCCGCCGTCTCGTAGTCGATGGCGTGACGATTGCCCGTCGGCGCCTGGAAGTGCGTCGGAGCCTCCTCTTCCAAACGCCGTTTCAAGGTCCAAGGCAACAGCGCGTCCAACGCCGCGCCGAGATCTTCGGCGCCGATCTCGGACAGCTTCGCCTTGCCGGCGAGGAATGGAGCGAGCCATGCGGCGGCCGACTTGGCGAGCGCCGCATCGGTCAGGTCCGGCCATTCATCCTCGGTCGCCGCGCGCAAGAAACCAACTCGGTCGCGGAGCTGGAGTTGTGCCTTGCTCCAGGGCAGACGGCTCAGTCCGAGTTTCGCGATGCCTTCGGCGAGCAAGCGTGCGCTCTCCTCGTTGGCCACCACCGCACGTGTCTCGCTTGAGAGAATGATGGCATCGAGCCGGCGTACACGGCGTGACCTCAGCGCCGCGGCGCCTTGGTCGAATTCAATCTCGTCCTTGACGCGGATGCGCTTGCCCGCAGCAGCAAGAATGTCCGCTTCATCAGCTGCGGCCGCGAGTAGGATGCGCGTCGATGCCGCCGAGCCCGACAGCTCTGCAGCCACCACAAATGGGAAGCTCGCCAATGGCTGGGTCACATCGAGGTTGGCGCCGCGACCATTGGCGAGGAGGAATTGGCCAGGTGCACCACGCGCCTTGCCGATGCGTTCCGGAAAGGCGAGCGCCAGCAGCCGCGCGATCGATATGTCCTGTCGCGGACCTTGCGGCGGACCACCGGCCCCGGCCATCCGAGCCCAGCCGGCCGCCAGCTTTCGCATGTCACTCGCTCGGCGTGAGCGATCGCGGTGAAATGTCTCTAATCGATGTGCAAGATCGACATCGTTGCCGCCAAGTCCTCTCTCCACAATGACCGCGGCGATTTCGGCTGCCTCCTTGGCGTGTCCGAGCTCAGCCGCGGAAATCACCATGCAGGCAAGCCGGGGCGGCAATGGCAGCGATCTCAAACGCCTGCCGGTGGCCGTGATGCGGCCGTCTACGTCGAGTGCTTCCAGCTCCGTCAGCTCCTCGCGTGCGGCCTCGACGGCCGCGACCGACGGCGGATCGATCCAAGGCAGTGAACGCGGATCGGCCGTTCCCCATTCCGCGCAATCGAGCAGCAGGCCCGCAAGATCGGCGGAGCGGATCTCGGGCTCCGCAAACGCGGGCAGGCTCTGCGTCTCCGGCGCGTCCCACAGGCGATAGCATACGCCGGGCTCGGTCCGGCCGGCGCGGCCCCTTCGTTGATCGGCGGCGGCACGGGACACGCGCACGGTCTCGAGCCGGGTGACGCCGACGTCCGGCTCGAAACGGGGAACCCTCGCAAGGCCGCTATCGATGACGATACGCACCCCCTCTATCGTAATCGACGTCTCGGCGATGGAAGTTGCAAGCACCACCTTGCGCAGGCCCTTGGGGGCCGGCTCGAGCGCATGGTCTTGCGCCTTCGTGTCCATGGCGCCGTAAAGCGAGGCAAGCATGATGGTGGGAGAGCTGATCCGCTCCTTCAGACGTTCCTTGACCCGCCGGATCTCGGCCTGGCCTGGCAGGAACGCCAGGATCGAACCGGACTCCACCCGCAAGGCCCGCATCACCGCATCCGCCATCTCATCCTCGATGCGCTCGCCGGCATCGCGGCCGAGATAGTGCGTCTCGACCGGATATGCACGGCCTTCGCTGGCAATGACAGGAGCACGTCCAAGAAGCTGGGCGACCCGCACATCGTCCAGCGTCGCGGACATCGGCAGGATGCGCAGGTCACCGCGCAGGCCGTGCTGGCAGTCGAGCGCAAGAGCAAGTCCCAGGTCGGCATCGAGCGAGCGCTCGTGGAACTCGTCAAACAACACCGCGCCCACGCCGGAGAGCGCGGGGTCATCAAGGATCATGCGGGTGAACACGCCCTCGGTGACGACCTCAATGCGGGTGTTCGGCCCTGATCTGGAGGCCATCCGCGCGCGCAGTCCGATTCGCTCGCCGACAGGCTCCAATAGGGTGCGCGCCATGCGCTCGGCGGCAGCTCGAGCCGCTATACGGCGCGGCTCCAGCACCAGGATCTTTCGATCCTCGAGCCAGCTCTCTTCCATCAATGCGAGCGGCACGCGTGTCGTCTTGCCGGCACCGGGAGGCGCGACCAGGACTGCGGATGCCCGTGCGGCCAGCGCCGCACGCAGTTCTTCCAGAACGGCATCGATCGGAAGCGGGGCCGCGAGCGTCATAACGGTTGTATCCAACGGCCGCATCCCCGTCGCAAGGGCCTGCTGTGCTTTGTTGGCGTAGCTCTGCCGATTACGTTTTCCCGCCCTTCGTCAGCATAGTCCGCCACCGCTCTCGGCTCTCGGGCGGCCAGACATCAGCAGGATTGTAAAACTCGGAAACGACCTTCGCGCCGGACGGCAGTGACACCCATGGCTGCTTGGAGGATGTGAAGATGTGGATGTCGGGCGGCAGGTGATCCGGCTCGTCGAGTGTGCCAACGCGCACGAAGCGCGACAGTCCCCCCGACCCGGAATAGTTGCTCCAGACGGCGACCTTGCACTTTGGGCATCGCGCAACCTTCTGGCCCTTGCCGCTCGCGGACGGCGTATCGATGATCTCCGGCTCGGCGCCCGTGTGGACGACACGTTCGGCCTCATAGACGGCGTTGAGTGCGTGGACCGTGCCGGTTTCGCGCTGGCACCAGCGACAATGGCACGCGTGCACGATCATCGGTGCTCCGATAAGCCGATACCGGACGTGCCGGCAGGTGCATCCACCTTCCATGCGAGTCTCCAGTGCTCAACCTAGATCTCAATTGCGGCTCGTTCTTCCATGCCGCCCAAGCAGCGACGTCAGAACCGTTCGACCCACGGCCGCAACTCCACCTCCCACGTCCAGGCGCTGCGGGGCTGCTGCACCACGTGCAGATAGCTTTGAGCGATCGCGTCAGGGTCGAGATAGCTGTCAGCAGTCACGTTGCCACCTTCGATGCGGCCCTTCTCGGCATTGCGCACTCCTCCGTCGATCACGAAGTGCGCGACGTGGATGCCTTTGGGGGCTAGCTCTCGGGCCATCGATTGCGCCAAGCCGCGCAGGGCGAATTTGCCCATGGCGAACACTGCCGACTGCGGATAGCCCTTGACGCTCGCCGAGGCACCCGTCAACAAGATCGTGCCGGCTCCCTGCGGCAGCATGCGCTTGGCGGCTGCCTGAGCGACGAGGAAACCGCCATAGGCAGAGATCAACAGCGCGGTGCGCGCTTGCTGGCGGTCAACATCAGAGATGGGTCCGGGTGCGCGGGCTGAGGCATTGAACAGGCAGACGTCGAGCTGAGGGAATTGCTGACCAACGTGCGCGAAAAGCTGGTCGACGTTGGTGGGATCGGCTGCATCGCAGGCGCACGTTATGGCGTTGATCTCATTGGCAAGCCGAGCGAGTTTTGTGGGGTCGCGGGAGGCCAGCGCGACCCGATAGCCATCCTTGGCCAGAATCCGAGCGAACGATGCCGAAATGCCGGATCCAGCACCGACGATGAGAGCGGTCTTTGTCATTGAGTCCTCCTAGGGCGTGAGTTGCCGGCGGATAGCGGTGGCACCTCGCGCGGCTTGTGGTCTCGGTGCAACCGGACAAATCGAAGGCCTGACCAAGGGACGCACTTGCGAGCAGCGGAACAACGGCGCAAACTTCAGCCAGTCGGTCCTAGCATGAGCTTCGAAAAATGCTGAAACTCTACTTCTCTCCGTCATCGAGCTCGCTTGCAACGCACATCGCTCTAATCGAGGCCGATGCCGCTCACGAGCTCGTGCCCAGACTGATCTCCAAGCAGGAAACACGGACTTCAGAACACCTGACGCTAAATCCCGATGGCAAGGTGCCTGTGCTCGTGACGGACAGCGGCCGCGTGCTGACCGAGGTGGCGGCCACGCTCTACTACATTGCTCGCAAGTATCCGGCCGCGCGTCTGTGGCCAGAAGGTGCTCTGGAGGACGAGGCCGAGGTGATCTCCTGGATGTCGTTCGCAGCATCAACAATGCATGGCTCGCGCGCAAGAGGGCCTGAGCACGTCGCCAATGCTTTCGCGGTCGCCGACAGAAAGCTTGGCGACCGACAATGGGCTATCGGCCGCTACTCGATTGCCGACATACATCTCTTCCGCGTGTACTGGCGATTCCGACCCGGCATCGATGCGGCACCGGGCACCTATCCAGCGCTCGAGGCGCACCACCATAGAATGCTCGCGAGACCCGCGGTTCAGAAAGCACTCGCCATCGAGAAGGGATTCGCCTAGCGAGGGCGGACCTGCATCAACGCGCGGTGGTCCCAATCCATCGGGGGTGGTTGCGGGCATGTCCGGAAATCGGCGGAACTTGTTCCGTGTGCGCGGCATCCTCCGTGGACCGGGCAATGTGAGTCGGCGCAGGGCAGCGCGGCGCGCTCAGCCCACCTCACCCACGATGTATTTGGCTATCGCGCTCGGCCGCACACCCACTTCGGAGCGCGTCCAGCCGCGCACCGATATCCCCGCCTGATGCACAGTATTGCGGTCGCCCGATACCAGAGGATGCCACCATGCCAATCCGTGCCCGTTGGCGACCCGCTTGTATGCACAGGTATCCGGCAGCCATGAGAGCTGCGCCATGTTGTTAGGGCTGATGACAATACAGTCTGGAACGCTCAGGTGTCGGTCCCCGTAGTCGCGACAGCGGCAGGTGCGCGTGTCAAGCAAGCGACAACAAAGCTCCGTGAGGTAAATCTTGCCGGTGTCCTCGTCCTCGACCTTGAGCAGGCAGCATTGGCCGCAACCATCGCAGAGCGACTCCCACTCGTCCCGCGACATCGCCTGGAGGCTCTTAGTCAGCCAGAAAGGCGAGGATGTCACCTCAAGACCGTCGGTTGGCGGTCCTCCTTCGAAGTCCAGGATCGGGGCTTCTATGTCCGGCATCGTCGGCGTCGCTTAGCATGCGCGGGCGTCTGCTGAAAGACTATCGGGTCCCGCCGGCCTCGATTTCGCGCGGCTTGTGGGGCGACCTCTCCAAAATACCTCCGACATTGCACTGTTCGGCTTCGGTGACGGTGCGCTTGCCTCAAAGTTGCGCCCCTGTGATGGTCACGTGGCGGTTGTCGACGATGACGCCAACAGCTTCGCGACTGCGCGTCGCTACTTCTGCATGCCCGGCCGTAGTCGTGCAGCGTCAGCTGCGGGTCGTCCGTGACCTTCTGCGAATGAGCCAACGACACCTCTCTTGACTCAGTTTTGGACGAGCGCGACCTTGGTGTGCGCACGGAGGACACGATGACCATCACAGTCAAAGACCTGGAATCGTTCGCGGATGGCTGGAATCGTCACGACGTCGACTTCCTCATGACCTTCATGGCAGACGACTGCGTCTTTGAGACGAGCGCGGGGCCGGAGGCTGCCGGCAAGCGCTACGTGGGCCGTGAACAGGTGCGCGAAGGCTTCGCCGGCGTGTTCAGAAGGTTCCCCGACGTGCATTTCGGCGGCGCCAGGCACTTCGTATCGGGCGACCGTGGCTTGTCGGAGTGGCTCTTCACGGCGACAGGCACCGACGGCAGGAAGATCGAGGTCACGGGCTGCGATGTCTTCACCTTCAAGGGCAGCAAGATCGCAGTAAAGAACTCATACCTCAAGAACCGAACGGGGTAGCCAGGATTTGATGATCAGTGGGCGCCGACTACGCGCGCTCGATCAGCAAGTCCCTCAACGGCGCAATGAGGCCCAATCCTCCGTGCCCCTGCGAATCCCGGCGGTTCAGCTCGTTCCTTTATCGTGCTTTCGGTTCGTATGCTGCCGCCTGTCAGAAGAGGAATTGCCAATGGGAAAGTTGGATAGAACGGTCGCTGCAGTGACCGGCGGGGCATCAGGTATTGGAGAAGCCACTGTGCGGCGGTTTATCGCCGAGGGGGCCGAGGTGGCGTTTGCGGACCGCGACGCGACACGCGGTCGCCGCGTGGCGGCGGAAATCGCGGTAGACGGCGGCAAGGCGCATTTTGTCGAGGCTGACGTGGGTCAGGAAGCCACCTGCCTTGCGTTCATTCAGCAAACTCTGGAGCGGTTCGGCCGGCTGGATGTCCTGGTCAACAACGCGGGCATCCGCATGTATCAGACTGTCGTCGAAGCGACCGCCGAGAGCTGGGACGAGATGCTGAGTGTCAATCTAAAGAGCTATGCCTATTGCGCAAAAGGCGCCGTCCCGGCCATGCGGCAGGTGGGCGGCGGCAGCATTGTCAACGTGGCATCGGTCCGTTCGATTGTCGCAGGAGGCAACAACCTCCAGTATGACACCACCAAACACGCCGTGGCGGGACTGACTCGCGGCCTGGCCATGGATCACGGATCGGAGGGCATCCGCGTCAACGCGGTATGCCCGGGTCCGATTTTCACGCCATTCCATGCGCGCCGGCTGCAAAACGCCGGCAAAACCGTTGCCCAATACAATGAGGACGCAGCCAGCCGGACCATGCTGAAGCGTCCAGGAACGGCCGAAGAGGTCGCCGCCTGCATTCTTTTTCTGGCGTCGAAAGACGCATCGTATGTCACGGGCTCGTTGCTGTTCGTCGATGGTGGAATGACGGCGATGTAGGCCGCCCATAAGCAAGGGTGTTGCTCAGGTCACCGAGCCCTCTGTCGCGGATAGAACGCCGGAATGACAGGACCATCAGACGTCACAAGGACGCTCAGCGACTTCGTCTGCGGTGCATGTTGGGAGCAACTTCCCGACGCGGTGCGGCACGAAGGCAAACGCTCGATCCTGAATTTTATCGCCACCGCGCTGGCAGGCTGCCGGGAGGACGCGATCGAGCACACTTTCGCTTCGCTCATGACGTTTTCGAAGGGCGGCCAGGCGACTGTCATAGGCAGAGTCGAACGCATCGATGCACTGAGCGCTGCTTTCCTCAACGCCGCAAGCGGCAATGTCTTCGATTTCGATGACACGCACTTGCGTACGGTCATTCATCCGACCGCTCCCGTGGCCCCTGCGCTGCTGGCTCTTGCCGAGATGCGCCCCGTCGCGGGCTGTGACCTGCTGCTCGCCTTCGCTCTCGGCGTGGAGATCGAGTGCCGTCTGGGCAATGCCATATCTCCCGAGCACTACGCCCGCGGATGGCCATCACCTCGACTTGCGGCACGCTTGGAGCAGCGGCGGCGAGTGGCAAGCTGCTATCGCTCGACTTAGAGCGCATGATATGGGCGCTCGGTGCTGCCGCAACGCAGACCGGCGGTCTCGTCGAATGCCTGGGCACCCCGACAAAGAGCCTAAGCGTCGGGAATGCGGCGAGGAGCGGGTTGTGGTCGGCATTGCTTGCCGAACGCGGTTTCGGCGGTCCACCCGCACCGATCGAGGGTCGGCAGGGATTTTTGAGTGCGCTCGCACCGTCGAAGGTCGATTGAGTCCATCAATCCGAGCTGGTCGTCGGCATACGACTCCCATGGCCGGTCGACCTCTACAGGCCTGGAGGATCCGCCGCCGTTGGCGTTCCTGAGATCCATCGTGATGCAGCGGTACTCGTCATTGAGGACACTCATCGGGTTGAAGGGTGTTCTTTCCGACAGATAGCCAATTGTGGCATTCAACCCGCCGCCAGGAATGACGAGCAGCGGAAAACCGGAGCCGGCCTCTTCGTAATGGACCTGAACGGACCCTCTTTTGTAGATGGGCATGGTGCATATCCTCATTCGGGAAGGGGTTGGACTATTGCCGCAGGTGCCGTCAGTCTAGTGCGGTGCCGGGCTGCTGCAACGTAGCGAATCCACTCCTGAGGAAGCATCACCGTGAGCGCCACGTTGTTGACGACGCAGCGCTAGTGTTCGAGCGGTGAAGTCAAGTTCGGCTGCGGCACGGACCTGCGTTCCATGCAGGACTATCTCGGCCATGGTGATCCCGCGCCATACTGCGCACTACTCGCGCATCAGCGGGCGGCGCTTCGAAGGGCTTTGGAAGTAGCAGCGCCCTGCTATGCTCCGTCGAAGCGAGCGACAGGCTTGGCATGAGAGTAGCAGGCGAGAGGGGATCATAGATGAGCCGTCTGTTCGGAGACATGCGTCAGGTGGGCATCGTCGTGCGCGACATCGAGGCCGCGATGCGCCACTGGGTTGAGGTCTGCGGCGTCGGACCCTGGTTCTACACGGACCGCCTGCCTGTCACCGCCTTCACGTACGCCGGGCACCGTTACGATGACGTGCATATTTCCATCGCCCTGGCCAACTCTGGGGACATCCAGCTCGAGCTGATCCAGCAGCGCTGCGACACTCCCAGCATGTATCGCGACTTCCTCGCCGCGGGCCATGAGGGCATGCAACATTGGTCGAGCTGGCCAGAGAACTACGACGAAACCTACCGGCGTGCGCTGGCCGCCGGCTACACGGTCGGCCAAGAGGGCGACAGCCCGCGCGGCCGCTTCGTCTATTTCCACAACGAGGGACACCCCGGCACGGTGATCGAGATGGCGCACGCCACGCCCACACGGATGCGCATCTTCGATGCAATCCGTGCCGCAGCGGTCGGATGGGACGGTAGCGATCCGGTTCGCCGCGAGTGGCCGAGTTGACAGCGACATCGTCACTAAGCCTCGCGCTAGTCCTTCTCGCCTTGGTTGGCTGCACCGGCCTTGGTTCGTCTGGAGTAGGCGGGCTGCCTCCTGGTGACGGCGCCGTCGCGGATGCCTCTGAGCGCTTGACGCCGGTTGTCCCCGGCAGGCCCGCGCGCGTTTTCATCTTCGCCGGCTTCGGTAAACGTTGCGAGCCATTGACGGCGCCGCAGATCACCATCACCGAACTGCCAACAAAGGGCGATGTCTCGTTCGTGCCTGGCCAGGAAACGACGATCCAGCATTCAGCCCAGGGCACTTGCATCGGGCAGAAGGCGCGGGGCACGGGCATCTACTATACCGCGCGGGCAGGACAGGCAGGTGTTGATCGGTTTTCGATTGCGGCCAAGCTGGCGGGCGGAGAGACGGCAACACGCACCTTTGAGGTGCGGATTGCGGACTAGGGTCATGCCCGCAACTCATATGCGTGTAGATCGCCTCAAGCGACCAAGAGCTGGCTCATTTTTCCGGGGCCGCCATATCCCAAGCGTCATCTGTGCGTTTCGACAGTTTGTGTTTCATGATGCGCTGGCTCGGGGTCCGCTCGAACTCCTCGACGATTGCGATGTTACGGGGCCGCTGGTAGCGGGCGAGGCGGGGCGCTAACCAGTCGGATAGCTCCTGCGCAAGGAGGCTCATTCCGGCCTTCGGCTTGACGAAGAGCTTGATTGCTGCCTCGCCGACATCGGCCGCCACACCGATCATTACGCAGTCTTCGATGGCGGGATGCTTACGAGCGACCTCCTCCACCTCGACAGCTGCCACATTCTCGCCGCCAACCCGCACGCTGTCAGTCATGCGCCCGTGAAAATAGAGATTGCCGGCGGCATCAGCGGAGGCGAGGTCGCCCGTGCGAAATGCGCCATTACGCAGCGCTTTGGCGGTTGCTTCGGAGTCGTTGAAGTACCCCTGTGTGAGCGAACCGGGCAGGCGCTCGCGCACTATCATCTCGCCTCGCTCTCCGAGCGCAACCGGCTTGCCCGCAACGTTTACGAGCGCCACATCGAACCAAGGGAGAGACTTGCCGTCCGAGCCCACAGGACCGTCAAGGTTCGCAGTCGTGAAACTCGAGCATTCCGTCATGCCGTAGCACTCCCGGATTGCGACGCCGAACCGCTCCTCGAACGGCCGCCAGACTTCCTTGGGGCATCCCCCGCCCCAGGCGACGCGCACGCCGTGCCCGCGATCGAGGGGAGCCGGCGGCTGCTTCAGAAGAATCTGCAGGATTCCACCGAGGAAATGCATGTGCGTGGCGCCGCTCGCGCTGATGTCGGCCCAAAAACGGCTCGCGCTGAAGCGCTCTGCGATGACCAGCGGTACGTCGCGGATGAGCGGCAGCACCATCATCTGCGCACCGCCGATGTGGAAGAGGGGCTCCCAGACGTAGAGCACGTCGCCGTCCCGAGCACCCGACACCAGGGCCGCAGCCTCACCGGCGAGGCGCAACATGCGGTGCGACACGAGCACGCCCTTCGGCCGGCCTGTCGTGCCAGACGTGTACATGATGGCGAATGGGGCATCTATGCCGACGGACGCACCGGTAGATTTTGAAGCCGGGGCTTTTGGGCCAACGGGCAGCACGCTGGCATCCACCGCCACTGCCGATCGCAGGTCGGCGCCGCAGGCGGCGATGACCGGCATCAGGTCGGGCTCGGCAAGGACGATGCGGGGATTCGAGTGTGCCAGCACGTAAGCCAGATTGTCGCCGACGGCTTGGGTGTTCACGGGAACCCAGATCGCGCCGATGCGCGCGATCGCCAGCATCATGGCGAGCGCCGTCTCGCCGTTGCGCAGCATGAGCGCGACACGGTCAGCCGGCTGCGCTCCGTTGCGGTAAAGCCAGTCGGCGAGCGTTGCCGAGCGCTGATCCAGCGCACCGAAGGTCAATGCATGTCCGCCGATGCGGGCGAAGGTGCGCTCGGGCGTGGCTGCAGCAAGGCGCGCGAACAGCGGCACGAAGCCATCGTCGGTGGCCGGCAACCCGGTCGTTGGCACCTTGCCGAACGTAGGCGGCATAGCCGCTCAGCCCTTGCCCTGCGCTTGCGCGCGCGCCTTGCGTCGGGCAGCGCGCTCGGCAAAGAACACGCGCATGGCCGCCTGCGGCAAAGGCCTCCGCCTGGTAGGCGCCGCCGTTCTCGAAGGCTTCATCGAATGCGGGCTGTGTAACCTGGCGGAAACGCTCCTTGGTCAGGCGCATGGCCATGGGCGGCTTGGCCGCCATCGTCTCGGCCACCTCACGCGTCTTGCTCACCACCTGCTCCGGCCGGTCGACCAGATAGTGGATCAAGCCGATCGCGCGGCACTCCTCGGCGTCCATCATGCGCCCCGTGAGCGTGAGCTCGATGGTGCGGGAGAGGCCGATGCGGGGCAGCATCAGCATGGGGCCGGTGACGCTCGGGATGCCGGAGTTGATCTCGGCTTGGCCCATGCGCACGCCAGGGTGCCCAACGCGCACGTCCGTCAGCATCGCCGCCTGGAATGCCGATCCCGCGGCGACGCCGTTGAGCGCCGCCAGGCAGGGTTTGTCGAGATCGCGGATGGAGTTGTAGAAGTCGCGCCAGGACTGGAACCACCTGGCGCCGTCGTTGCCGGATTGGAATTTCTCGGTCTCGTCGATTCAGGGTCGGGTCGCGGCCGAGGGCGCGCTCGAGGAGGTTGCAAGGCGCCCGGACGTGGTCCAAGCCTACCTCGGAAGAGTCGCCGCATGAGCGCCCACCAAACCCTCGAGGTTTCGGGCCTCAGAGCGGGGTATGTACCCGGCGTCGACATCCTGTCATCCGTTTCCCTGACTGCAGCGGAGAACGCCGTCACGCTTATCATCGGCCCAAACGGCGCCGGCAAGTCGACACTCCTGCGTGCGATCTTCGGCATCCTCAAGCCCGTTGCGGGCCGCGTCCTGTTTCGCGGCAAGGATGTGACCGGCGCCAACTCGAGTACGCTGAAGGCGGCCGGCCTCAGCTACGTGACGCAGGACATCAACAGCTTCCCACTGCTCTCAGTGGAGGAGAACCTGTTGATGGGGGCCTGGGTGTTCCGCCGCGATCGGCGCCGCCTGAGCCGGCAGATCGAGAGCGTTTATGCCATGTTTCCGATCCTGAAGGAGAAGCGACGCGACAGTGCCGGCTCGCTCTCTGGCGGGCAGGGGCGCATGCTCTCAGTGGCGCGAGAGCTCATGACACAGCCCTCGCTGCTCCTGATCGACGAGCCGACGGTGGGCCTCGCGCCCAATCTGGTGGAGCAGGTCTACAGCCTGCTCTCGGCCGCCAAGACTGCGACCGGCGCGGCGATCCTCTTGGTGGAGCAGAACGTGGAGCAGGCGCTGCCGTTGGCAGACCATCTCTACCTCCTGAACCTCGGCCAGGTGAAGGCGCAGGGGCCGGGGCGGGACTTCGACAACTCACGCGTGCGCGCACTGGTGCAGGAATGTCTGTTGGGCTGACGGGTGGCGTAGGCGCATTCCTGGCGCGTTGCACTGGTCCTGGCCGTCACTGCGCCACCCCTACTTTGCCTGCCGCTGCTGGTGAGCGAGTTCGCGGCGCACGTGCTGGCGATAAGCGCCTACTACGTCATTCTCGCCGCCAGCTGGAACATGCTGGCAGGGTTCACCGGCCAGTTTTCGCTTGCCCAACACGCGTTTGCCGCACTCGGCGCCTACACGTCCGGATTGCTCGTCTATCATCTGCAGACCCCGCTGTGGGTAAGCATTCCCGCAGGCGTGGTCGCGACTGCGCTGGGCGGGCTCCTGCTGGGTCTGCTGGTGCTCAAGATGCGCGCGATCTACCTCTCGATCGCCACCTGGGCGTTCACCGAGACGCTGCGCATTACGCTAACCGCCGCTTATGAATTCACCCGAGGCGACCTGGGGCTGAGCGTCCCCTCGCTCTATGGTCACGTGCGGCCCGCCGTCTACTACTACACGTTTCTGGCAGTTGCCGCCCTTTGCCTGCTTCTGATTCATGTGATGCTGAAATCTCCCATCGGCTACTTCATGCGCGCGGTCAGGGACGACCCGATGCGGGCGCAATCGTTGGCCGTGGATACGACACGGGTGAAGCTCTTCGCCTTTGTCGCCTCGAGTGCTATGGCAGGGCTCGCGGGAGCCCTCTATGCGCACTACGTGCTCACCCTGACCCCCTCGATCGTCGACTTTAGCGAAATGGCCCGCATCATCGTCATGGTCGTGATCGGTGGACTGGGTTCCTTCATCGCGCCGATCATCGGCGCGCCGCCGGTCTACGCGCTCAACACCTGGCTCGCCGCTTGGGGCGAATGGAGCATGGTGGCGTTCGCCGCTATTGTCATCGTGTTGATGCGCGCCTATCCGGCAGGGCTGGCCGGTTTCGTTTCCGCTTTGTGGTGGCGTCGGCCTGGCCGTAAGTCGGCCTTGTAGGCGCATCGGACCATTCTGAGCATCCCAAGGCGTCGCTATGCGGGACAGCGCCTAGGATGGACCGATCAGCCAGCGTCCTGGCGCAAGTGGTCGCGCAATGTCGCTCCCGCGTACTCCCGACGGTAGAGACCGCGCCTTTGAAGCTCCGGTACGACGAGGTCGACAAAGTCGTCGAAGGCACCCGGGAAATATGCCGGCTGAATCATGAAGCCGTCGGCCAGCCCGGCTTCAAACCATTCCTGCAGCGTATCGGCAATGCGCGTCGGCGTGCCACAGATCACCCAATGGCCACGCGCGGCGGCGGTGATATTGTAAAGATCGCGCAACGTCATGTTCTGGCGCCGCGCCATGGCAAGCAGCGTGCGCGCGAACGACTGGCTGTTCTGAGTCAGCGGCAGTTCAGGTACCGGACCGTCGAGCGGATACCCGGAGATGTCGTGGCCGATGCGGGCGGAAACGAGGCGTAGGGCGTTGGTCGGCGACACCCAGCTCTGCAGCAGATCAAGCTGGGCTTTGGCCTCGCTCTCGGTGCGGCCGATGATCGGCATCACGCCTGGCAGCAGCGTGAGCTCGTGAGGCTCGCGACCATATCCGGCCATGCGCATCTTGAGGGCGTCGTACGCGGATTTTGCCTCGTCCTTGTCTCCATTGACGACCGAGAAAACGATGTCGGCCGTGCGTGCGGAGAGCTCCTGGCCGGCTTCCGAGCCGCCCGCTTGGATCAAGAGCGGCCCGCCATGGGGCGGCCGCTCCATGTTCAGCGGTCCGCGTACCTGGTAATATTTGCCTTTGTGGTCGAGCGCACGCACCTTGGTGCGATCGACGAAGACACCCGTGCGTCGGTCGCGCACAACGGCGCCTTCGTCCCACCCACGCCACAGCCCACGGACCACGTCGACGAACTCGCCTGCAATCTCGTAGCGCTGGTCGTGCTCAACTTGGGTCTCGCGACTGAAATTCAAATGTGCGTCCGGCGAATTGGAAGTGACGATGTTCCAGGCGATCCGGCCCTTGGTTATATGTGCCAGCGACTGGAAAACACGCGCGATGCTGAAGGGCTCGCTAAAGCTGGTCGAGACGGTGCATCCGAAACCAATGTTGCGCGCGACGAAGCTCAACGCTGCAACAGTCGTTGTGGGCTCGAGCCGCGTCTGCATAGATGGATGATCGTTGGCTGCCGATACCAGACCGTCGGCGAGGAAGAACAGGTCGAACTTGCCGCGCTCGGCAATCTGGACGCCGGCTTCGGCAATCGGCCAGCTACAGTTGCTGTCGAATGCCCCATCCATGCGCCAGCCGGCCAAATGATTGCCGGTCCCAAGCCAGAATACGGCGAGATGCATATGGCGCCTATTGCGCGGCATGGCGCTTCTCCTCGCTCACCGCCCGGATGTATCACTCGGTCGCCCGGCCACACGTTGACAGGCGATCAAGGGAGGACGAGACGCCCCCCACGCGGCTGATGCTACCCAAACACTCCGATCGTGGGTCTGGGAAAAGTTCAATCAGGTCGCCAGCTCCAGTATTTCGCGTACCTCCGTGGACGTCTAGATGGGACGGCCGCAAGCCTTGACCATCGTCGGCGACCGGGATCTGAAGCGCGCCGTAGCGCTCTGCCGCCAAAATCGAGACGCTGGACCTCGCCGACGTCCTTGTCGCGCTTCTCCGAATATTTGCTCCGGTCTAGCGTGAATCGACATTCAACGCATCCATAGCATGGCTGCGGCGAGACAGAGGAAGGCTAGGAAGTAGTAGGCACGGCGGTCGTAGCGGGTGGCGAGGCGTCAAAAATGCTTCCGCTCCCCCTTTTTGGCCGCGCCTTTGCCGGTGGCGGCCTGCTGGTGGGCCCTGACGAGGGTGGCATCGAGCATCAGGTACTCGTTGCTGGGATCATCAATGAGAGCGGCGAACACCCACACCCCGTTCTCCGCCCAACGCGTGAAGCGTTTGTGGATGCCCTTCCATCTGCCGTACCGCTCGGGCAGTTCGTCCCACTGCGCCCCGGATCGCAGCACCCACAGGACGCCGTTGACGAACAGGCGGTTGTCCTTCGCGGTTCGGCCGGGATCGGATTTCTTGCCCGGCAACATCTCAGCGATACGCGCCCACTGCTGGTCGTTGAGCTCGTATCGCTTCGCCATGCGCTCTGCCCCGAACCAGCTAACCCCAAGCGCAATGAATCAAAACCGATCCCCAATGGGAATCCTGAATGTCGATTGGACCTAGTGTCCTGATCGCGAAATTCGTCTCGTTCTGCCACAGGTGTTGAACGGATTTCGCGATCTTCAGCTCCGCTCCCTGTGGTGCTGGAATTCTTGCGTCGACGGCATTGGGACGCTCGACATGCTGCGCTGCGCAGGTTCTACAGCCGGCAAATGCGCGGATCCTCCCTCACCGCCCGGCAGAAACACTCAGTCAAATCAAAGCATTATGGCGGAGAGGGCGGGATTCGAACCCGCGATACCCTTACGAGTATGCCGCATTTCGAGTGCGGTGCTTTCAACCACTCAGCCACCTCTCCAGTCCTGTAAATCACCCGCAAATCAGCCGCAGCAGATCGCCGGTGACGCTCGGGCGACACCAAACGATCCAAACCCCGCCTGAACCCATCGCCGCGTGGCTGCTGATCAGCTAGGCCTCGAAACGGGAGCCGGGGTGATAGCAACCGTTGCCTGCACGCGCAACCGGGATGGCAATCGCAAAACGCCTCACGCCCGTCCCGGGGCAGCACCGGCCTCCACCCCTACCGGTAGTATCGGCGACGCGCCACCGCCGTTAGGGTAAAACGCAAGCCGCGATTGCTCATGTCAAGGCAGAGATCATGCTGCCATCATGGGCAAGGCACAGATCGTCGTGGAAATCGTGCTGATGCTGCAGGGCACGGATCTGGGCGACTTCGCACGGCAGAACCTGGCTGTCGATGCCGCCGACAGACCGGTCGTCCACTGTGCATTGACCACCACGCTCGCGACCGCCGAAGGTCAATCCTGCAAGACTAATATCGTCACGGCTCTACGAGGATACTCGTATCGCTTCACCACGACCCAGCTGGACGTGTTGGCAGACCTGTACGTGCATGCCCTGGACCGGCTGGAACCGCGGGCCAAGGTCAGAGTGCGTGAAGCCGCGTGTGATCCCGCATCCGACGAGGCCCAGTTCGATCCGACCGTGGCTCAGGCGGTGTGCGAGCGGTTGGCGCTGGATTTCTGACGGCGATTGTGACGCAGCGCCTGGCCTCGCGTCGCTTCTCCGCTCAGTCTTCTGCAAGGTCCAGCACCGCGATCTCAGTGCCCTGGTTGGTAATAATCCTCTGTAATTTCAGGTCCAATCTTCATTCGTCGCCCGATCATTGTCAGACCGCCGCAGGGTGACGGCGAGCGCGACGGAATCCGAGCTTCCCAGCTGCCCAGCAGGAACTGTGATCTCTTGCCCAACCATCGCTTGAGAGAACTGGCCCTGCCCGCCCTCCCCGCACTGCCATCATGGTCGCCCGTAAGCAGGGCAGCCAAACTGGGCCAGGGCAACCACGCGGCTTGAGCGGCTGGCGTCCAGCGGGAGGCCAAGCAGCAGCAACCCCTATGCCACCGCGGCCCAGGCCTTTTGCGTCGTGTGGTGGTGGGGAAGCTGCGGCGACCAGATGCCCCCTGAAAAGGACCAGAGACAGGTCGCCAACGCTTCCCCGACCAATATTCAGCACACAGCCTCAGCACCCACAAGCGGAGAACGGAGGATTGCTTACCGCCGGTTGCAGTGCGGCATTGCCGCTTTTCGGAGGAACGGAATACAGTGGCGCCGTCCAGCGTCCATTCCTCGACGTCGAAAATCTGACACGCACCGTTGCGCACAATCAAACTGCCCCAGTCTCACAAACGGAGGAGGAGGAGGAAATGAAAGTGTCGCTCGTCAAGATCGCGGTCGCCTCGATGCTTGCAGGATTGTCGACCGGTGCCGTGGCACAGGATCGACGCCCCGACTACGGCCCGTCCGTCAATACCGCAACCGCGAAGAAAGTCGCCGCAGCGACGCTTGCCGAATGCCAGAAGAACAGCTGGAACGTCGCCGTCGCAGTCGTCGATACTGCCGGCTACCTCATCTACTTCGAGCGCATGGAGAACACGCAGTACGCCAGCATGGACATCGCCGTCGGCAAGGCAAAGTCCGCCGCGACCTACCGGCGCCCCACGCGTGCCTTTGCTGACGCGATCAACAAGGGCAGCCCGGCAACTGCGACCCTGCCAGGTGTGTTCGCTTCGCCCGGGGGCGTGCCGATCATGGTCGACGGCAAAGTCACCGGAGCGGTCGGTGTCAGCGGCGTTACGGGGGATCAGGACGAGCAGTGCGCCAAGGCCGGATTGGAGGCCGCAAAGTAGCCGGGACAGCATCGAGCAACGCGTGACGGGGCCGGCTCAGGTTTACGTTCCTGTCGATCGGCCTTCCTTTGCGGCGCGCTCCACGGCGAGGCAATGCGCGAGCCGGGCGCGGGGCGCCGTCGTTGCTGTTGAACGTCACCATTGACGGTTGGAGAGCGGGGCCGGAAAAAGCCCCGCCTGCTGCGCGCGCCATCCCCTCGAGGCTGGCGGACGCCATGGAAGGCGTGGCAAGACCTGCCAGCCCCTCCTATACTCATGACCCCGACCAGGAGGGATGCCCGGGGGATGCTGCGCGCTGCCGTCAGTGTGTTGATCTGGCTGCTGCTGCTGGTAGCCTTGCTTGTGCCGTCCGTCGTCGCCACGGCACAGGAGAAGCATCCTCTGCGCGGACCTCGCCCCGGTGACAGCTGCGAACTGCGGGATGAAAGCTCTCGCTCGTGCCTGAAATGTCGGCCTGGATACCTGAAGAAGGACGGAGGCTGCCTGCAGGCCGGCGATTTCGGCTCCAATGTCCCGACCCGTCCTAGACCGGACACCAAGCCGATCCAGCCAATGCGATGATGTGCTTCCCTTGGCCGTCCGCGTCGCTCCGGGCTATCGTTGAGGACAACGAAGACCTACTCCGCAAGATTGCCGCGCTTAGACCAAACGACACTGTCCGGCTGAGAGTTTGGCGCAACAAGCAAGAGCACCTGATCTCCGCCAGGCTCGCGAAGGTTCCGTCAAGCTCGGAACACGACAAGATCACGTATGTAAATACGTCCGCGGACAAGACCAAACCCGCGGAACCGGCAGACGAGCAGCAGCGCTTATTCCAGCAATTCCTGGACTGGAGCAGGCAGCAAAGCGACCCCAAGAAGCGCTGAGCATTGCTTGAGCCGCGCACAATTTCCGGCGCGGGTTCGGGCATGATGTGGTGTGGATGGTGGGGAAGCTGCGGCGACCCAGCCTCATGGAGGAACCTGAGACCAAATCGCCATGCGCTTCCCCGGCTGAATGATCAGCAGACCGGCCGACCGCCTTCAAGCAGGGAACGGATGATTGCTTACCGCCAGTGGCGGCAAGAGCATCGGCGGCCTAGGCAATGGGCATCCGAGTAAAAGAAGGGCGCCGCGAAGCTCAGTTCGGCGGCGCCCTCAGTACGCCACGTTGCCAGGGGAGAGGCTGGGCCGGCGGTGGCGAGCAACTGATAGCCGGGGACAGACTGGTAACGTCCCAAAGCGGAACGTTGTCCCCGGCCTGATGCGCCAGGTGCAGAGGGCGTGCCAAACGACGCTGCTCGGGTAGGCAGGCTATCGTTGCCCCGATCCTCACGCACACCCGCCACCGTGCAGATCTCCATCGCCCCTATGCCTCGACGATCCTGTTGCGGATCGCATAGCGCACCAGATCGGCGGCGGACGACGCATCGAGCTTGCGCATGATGGCAGCGCGGTGCGTCTCGACCGTCTTGAGGCTGAGGTGCAGAAGGCGGGCGATTTGCTTGTTCGTGTAGCCTTCTGCAATCAGCTGCAAGATCTCACGCTCGCGGTTGGTGAGGGTTGCCTTCTCGCCCCTGGGACGCGCGAGGTACGCTTCAAGGAGCGCCTTCGATACCTTGCCTGTGAAGAAGGGTTTGTGAACCGCAAGCGCTTCAATCGCGTCCACAAGGTGCTGTTTGGCATCGGACTTGAGCACATAGCCGCGCGCCCCGGCGTTCAGCAGGTTCTCGATCAGCCTCTCGCTGTCGTGCATGGTGAAGATCAGGACTTCCGTCTTCGGCGAGCGCGATCGAATTTCGCGCGTCACCTCGATCCCGTTGACCATTGGCAGGGAGTAGTCGATCACCGCTATGTCCGGCTTGGTCTCGACGGCTTTGCGGATCGCATCGCTGCCATTACCAGCCTCGGCCACAACTTCCCAATTCGAGTGAGCTTGCAGAATTCTCCGCAGCCCGGATCGAACTATGTCGTGATCGTCTGCAATCAGAATGCGGACCAAGGCACCCGCCCATATCACCGTCCATCGATCAGGATATGGCACTGGTGCATGAGAGACACATAGGTAAAAGCCCCTAATGGTTAACACCGAGACGCCGCCATAGTTTGGCCGGACCCAGGCCGTCTTTGACACGCGCGCCGCAACGATACGGTGGGGGTTCAAAAATGCGCGTCATGCTGACGGACGAACAACAACTCATGCTCGAGCTGATCTCGGAGCATCCGCTTCCTGCGATCCCTGAAATTGCCCGTTACACATCTGCCCTGGCAGCCGCCCGGCTCATAGAGCTGACTGCCGACAAGCGCTGGAAAGTGACGCGGAGAGGCAAGGCCATGCTGGTGCCGATCGAGCAGCACGGGTGTTGGGTGCACTAGGAACCCGGATCGGCAGCTTGAGCTTTGCGGTAGTGTGGAACGATGCCGAGTAAGGCACGTTTCCGCACTCCATGATGCCAACGACCTACACAGCAGAATACTGGCGGCAGCGCGCGAGCGAGACACGTGCTCAGGCGGAGCAAATGTCCGATCCGCGAGCCAGGCAGCAGTTGCTGGAGATCGCATCGGCCTATGATCAGATGGTCACGCTTGCGGGAACGAATGCACGGCCGAATGCGAAACCCGTCGAAGGCTGAGCATTCGACTGAAATTTGGCGGAACGCATCGCCCAAGCGTACGTTGTTGTGAGGCAGAGGGGGAACATGCCGCTCAAGCCGCATGACGAAAAGTATTGGTTGGACCGCGCGCGAGAGGCGCATGCTCAGGCCGAGCGTACGACCGATCCGGAAGCAAGGCGGATCATGCTGGAGGTCGCAGCCGGTTATCAGCGCCTCGCCCAGTACGCTGAGGAACGAACCGGGCGCCCAAAGCCCAGGTCGGACTGACTTGCCGTTGCCGTCCGAACTTGCCTACCTCGGCTCAGCCCATGCGGCGACACTCGGCGCGGCGTGACGTCGCTGGTCGCTGCTCGGTGTAATCCTTCACCATCTCCGCCTCGACGTCCTGCGCCTTCGTGTGAGATCTGCCTCAGCCCGTCCGCGCAGTAGGGCCCAAGCACTTCCAGGCCGGCCTTCCGGGCATCGAGCAGATTGCTGTTAGCAGCGTCAGCACTTCGGAAGGCAAAGGGGTGGACACGCCCAACCGGATCGTGCGACTTCACTCGCGCGACCAATGATCGTGCAATGAGTTGCTGCAGCGACGTTCGCGCGTCTAGTGCCCCATCGCAAGAACGCCCGGCCCAGTGCAAGTCCGGCCGCTCCCGCAAACGCCCCTGGTGGATGGTGCGTGCCAGTGGCATAGCGTAGGATACTGACCTCAAAGACATTTCATGGGCGGCCGCGAGCCAGTTGACGAACACGCAGAGGGCTATGTCGTGTCAGTCGCAAAAGTCGATGTCGATCAATCGCGGGATGAACTGCGGCGCGAACTGACCGAGCTGAGCGAACAGCAGGCCGCGACCCGTGCAATACTGGCAGCGATCTCGAACGCCCCGACTGATCCGCGCCGTGTCTTCGCAGAGATCGCGACAAGCGCCGCCAAGCTCTGCGATGGCTACAGAACGGGAATATTTCAGCTGGACGCAGACGGTCTGCGGCTTGTCGCTCACCATGGGCCGATCCCCGCTCTCGGCTCGGTCGGGCAAGGTAGACTGCCGCTGTTGCGTGGGCTTCCCCCGGCACGGGCTGTCCTTGACCGAGAAATAATCCATGTCACCGATTTGCAGGCCGAGACAGCCGACTACCCGCAGGGCAGCGACTTCGCGCGCCAGCTTGGCTTCCGTGCCGCACTGGCGGTTCCGCTCATGCGCGCGGGTGAGGCAATCGGGGTCATTACGATCCGCCGCACCGAAGCGGTTGCGTTTACCGCCCGGCAGATCGAGCTGCTGAAAACCTTCGCGGACCAGGCCGTCATCGCCATCGAGAACGCGCGGCTGTTCGAGGCCGAGCAAGTACGCACAAGGGAACTCGGCGAGTCCCTTGAACAGCAAACGGCGACGAGTCAGGTGCTCGGCATCATCTCGAGCGCGCGGGGGGAGCTGGAGCCGGTTTTCCAGGCCGTGCTGGCGAACGCAGTTCGCTTCTGTGCCGCCAAGTTTGGGACGTTGTGGTTGGCCGAAGGCGACGATTATTTCCGGTCGGCAGCAATCTATGACCTGCCGCCCGCCCTCGCGGAGGCACGACGACGCGAGCCGGTCGTCAGGTTCGCGCCGGAGACGGGCCTCGGCCGCGTCATCGCGACCAGGCAGGTGGTGCACGTCGATGACATGTCTCTGGACCCTGCCTACCTCGCAGGCAATCCGCGCGCCGTCCTGCTCGCTGAGCAGGGGCGCGCTCGCACGGTCGTCTTCGTCCCGATGCTCAAGCAGGACGAGGTGATTGGTGCGCTCACCATCTATCGCCAGGAAATCCGGCCATTCACCCACAAGCAGATTGAGCTGGTCCGCAGCTTCGCCAGCCAGGCCGTCATCGCCATCGAGAACGTGCGGCTGCTCGAGGCGGAGCAGGCGGGCAAGCGCGAGCTGCAGGAATCCCTCGAGTATCAGACCGCTACGGGCGAGGTGCTGAACGTCATCCGCCGTTCGCCGACCAACGCCCAACCGGTATTCGATGCGATCGTCGAGAGCGCGGCGCGCTTGTGCGACGCTGCAATGAGCGTTGTTTGGCTGTACGACGGCGCACGTCTTCATTACGCCGCGAGCCACAACTTCACGCCTGAGGTGCTTGAGCGTATTCGCGCGACCTATCCCAAGAGACCCGACCGTTCAATCGCTGCCGGGCGCGCGATCCTTGACCGCAGCGTCAGTCACATTCCCGATATGCTTGCCGATTCCGCTTACGCGCATGAGCTGGCTATGGCCGGAAACTGGCGTGCCTCGGCGGCGGTCCCCATGCTTCGCGACGGCGAGCCCGTCGGCGCGATCTCAATTGGAAAAGCGGAGGCTGCGCCGTTCACGCCGCGCCAGATTCAACTCCTTTGCACCTTTGCCGACCAAGCCGTCATTGCGATCGAGAACGCGCGCCTCTTCGAGGAGGTGCAGTCACGGACGCGGGAGCTTCAAGAGTCGCTCGAATACCAGACGGCAACCAGCGACGTGCTGGCCGTGATCTCCAAGTCGCCCGACAGCGTACATCCGGTGTTCGAGGCCATCATCACCATGGCCGAGCGCTTGTGCGGCGCCGATTTCGGCTTCGTGTATCGACTCCACGACGACAACCGCTATCACCTTGTCGCCGCGCCCAGGGCATCAAAGGCTTACCGGAACTACCGCTCCTCCCATCCGGTTGTGCCCGGCGACGAGAGCATCATGGGACGGGCGTTGCGCGAACGAGCGGCGATCCATGTCGCCGACGTCAAGAACGACCGCCAGCAGGTCGAGATCGAAGCCCATCGTCTCGGCAACATCCGCTCGGCGCTTGCCGTGCCCTTGATGAATGCGGGCCGGGCGATTGGCGTCATGGGCGTAGTGCGGTCGACGCCCAACCCCTTCTCGCAACGCCAAGTGGAACTGGTCGAGACGTTTGCCGACCAGGCCGTGATTGCCATCGAGAACGCGCGTCTGTTCGAGGAAGTGCAGTCACGGACGCGGGAGCTCCAAGAGTCGCTCGAATACCAGACGGCAACCAGCGACGTCCTCCAGGTGATTTCCAGTTCACCAGGACACCTCCAACCGATCTACGAGACGATGCTCGCCAAGGCGCTGCGTCACTGCGATGCAAAGTTCGGAGGGCTTTTCCGTTATGAGGGTGGTGCGTTTCGCGGTGTTGCGGGCATCGGTGTCCCGGAAGGCCTCTTGATCGGAATAGACGAGGGGGCGAATAGCTTGGCGGCCAACTCGGACCTGAAGAGCCTGGTCGCAAGCCGCCAGACAATGCACTCGGCCGATCTTCGGCAGAACGCCAGCTACCTTGCCGGCGATCCGTTCATCGTAGGTGCTGTCGAGCGGGGCGGGGCGCGGGCCGCGCTTCTCGTGCCGCTGGTCAAGGACGACGATCTGATTGGCGCCTTGGCCGTCTATCGTCGGGAGGCACGGTCCTTCAGTGACAAGCAAGTCCAACTGGTCCAAACCTTCGCGGACCAGGCCGTCATCGCCATCGAGAACACGCGCCTGTTCGAGGAGGTTCAGGTGCGCACGCGCGAGCTTGCCAAGACCGTCGAGGACCTCGAGATCGCCAGCCAGCACAAGTCGCAGTTCGTCGCCAACATGAGCCATGAGCTGAGGACCCCGCTCGCCGCCATCCTCGGCTACGCCGAGCTCATGGAGGAAGGCTTCTACGATCCGCTCGGCCAGAAGTCGCTCGACGCCCTTGCGCGCATCAGATCCAACGGCAAGCACCTGCTCGGCCTGATCAACACCGTGCTCGACATCGCCAAGATCGAGTCCGGCCAGTTCACCCTCAACATGACGGAATACGACATCCAGAGCATCGTCGAGACGGTGCGCTCCG
>JBFWRV010000062.1:0-38872 GCA_050248715.1 Hyphomicrobiaceae bacterium
TGAGCGGCGTAGAGGTTATGTGTGTTCAACTCTTGTAGCGGCTGCCTCGGGAGGCGGCGGTGATAGATGTCGTAGGCGCGGACGGTGGCAGGGCTTCTTTGGCCCTGGATGGCATCCAAATACCACTGCGCAGCGTCTTGCGCGTTGGGCGATACGGCAGGGAGGAATTTGGCTCCTATGCGCCTTCGTGCTTCATCCCGCGCCTGTTTGAGCGTCACTATGCCCACCCTACCGAGCGAGATCCGGCGCTTCCCAGCGTTGATGACGAACGTCTTCGTGCGTTTACCAATGCGCAATCCAAATCGCGGCAGGCTCTCATCCCATACGTCGTAGTGAGTGTCGGAGAAGGGAAGACTTCTGATCGTCAGCTCGTTGAGGCGGCGGCGCATCTGGCATCTCTTTGGCATCCGGAAGCCTTGTTTTAGGCGGTTCCGGATTGCGACGTCAAGCTGTGCCTAAGTGAGTGTTTATTGAGTAATATCAATGGTCTCTGCGGTCGCAATGCTCCGCAACGCTCCGCGAGATAACGGGCAGAAACTTAACCCGATCTTAACGGCGCAGTCTCTACTTTTAAGGTGTCGCGCCGGCGATGGCGTCCGCGCGGTGTGCGCACACGAGCGGCGTTCCGCAATGAGGCCCTTGCATCCCTCCGATCCCGGGTGGCGGGGCAGCCCCGAAGGTGACAGACGCGCCGGCAAGCGCGGCTTCTTTCGCCGGCTGCCGTGGGAGGTTCGCCTTTTCCTTCGGGCGACATTCTATCTCGGCCCGCCGCTATCTCTATTCGTGGCTGCCGCCTTCGCCTACTACTCGACGGCCTTTCCCGATCCCATGACCCTGCGCCTCAAGGAGCATGCGCCGGCCGTGCGCGTGCTCGCGCGCGACGGGTCGCTGCTGGGGGAGCGCGGCGGTGGCGACGCCTATGTTCCTTTCGACTTGCTGCCGCAGCATCTCATCGACGCGGTGATCGCCACCGAGGATCGGCGTTTCTTCAGGCATTGGGGGATCGACCCGTTCGGGCTCGCGCGCGCGGCCTTCTCCAACTATCGCGCGGGGCGGGTGATCGAGGGAGGCTCGACGCTCACCCAGCAGCTGGCCAAGAACCTCTTCCTCGGCTCCGAGCGCACGATCGCGCGCAAGCTCGAGGAGGTAATCATGGCGCTTTGGCTCGAGGCCCGCCTCGGCAAGCGCAATATCCTCGAGCTTTACCTCAACCGCGTCTATTTCGGCGCCGGAGCCTATGGCGTCGAAACCGCGTCGCAGCGCTTCTTCGGCAAGTCCGCGCGGGACCTTTCGGTCATCGAGGCGGCGATGATCGCCGGCCTGCTCAAGGCGCCCTCGCGCTATTCCCCGGCGTTCAGTCCGGCGATGGCTCTGCAGCGCGCGCAGAGCGTGCTGGCAAAGATGGTGGAGGCGGATCTGCTCTCGGCGGCCGAGGGCGAGACGGCGGCCAAGGCGCCACTCCGCTTCGCCCGCCACTTGCAGCGCGGGCAGTCGGGCTTCGACTATGCCGTCGATGCCGCCCTGGAGGACCTGCCGCCGCTCACCGGCGCGCGCGTGGATGAGATCATCGTCGAGACGACGATAGATGCGGACCTGCAGCAGCGCACCCAGGGCCTGGTGCAGGAAGCGCTGGCCGCCGGCGGGGCCGCCACCAATGCGAGTCAGGCCGGTCTCGTCCTTATGGACGTGCACGGCGGCATTCGCGCTCTGATCGGCGGCCGATCGTATGTCGACAGCCAGTTCAATCGCGCCCTCAAGGCCAAGCGGCAGCCGGGCTCCGCCTTCAAGATGTTCGTGTACCTGGCCGCGATTGAAAGCGGTCTCAAGCCGGACAGCACGGTGCTCGATCTGCCGATTCTCGGCTCCGGCTGGAGCCCGCGCAACGAAGGCAGCGGATACCGCGGTGCCGTGACGTTGCGTGACGCGCTGGCGCGTTCGATGAACGCCGCCGCCGCGCGCCTGCACATGACGGTCAAGCCGCGCACCACGGCCGCCGTCGCTCGCCGTCTCGGTGTCCAGTCGACGCTGCGTGCCGACGCGTCGCTGGCACTCGGAACCTCGGAAGTGTCCCTGCTCGAGTTGACCGGCGCCTACGGCGTGCTCGCGAACGGTGGTCGGGCCGTGAATCCGCACATCGTGGCGCGGGTGCGCACGGGCTCCGGCCAGGTGCTCTTCCAGCGGGGCGCGTCACCGGCGGAGATCGTGGTGGCGCCTGGACACGTTGCCGCCATGAACGACATGCTGAGCGCCGTGCTGACATCGGGGACCGGCAAGCGCGCGACGCTGCCCGGGCATCAGGCGGCCGGCAAGACGGGCACGTCGCAAGGCTTTCGCGATGCGTGGTTCGTGGGCTACACCGCGCAGTACGTCGCGGGTGTGTGGATCGGCAACGACGACGGCCGCGCCATGAACCGGGTGATGGGCGGCAGCGTGCCGGCCGCGCTGTGGCATGACGCCATGCTTGCCGCGCACGAGGGCCGCGCGCCGGTAGCGCTGCCGGGCGCCGTGGCGGCGCCGGCCCCGAAGCCTGCACCGCTCCGGGAGGAGAGGATGGCCGATCCCAGCGCGGCGCCGCAGCCCCTGCTGCCGCGCGAGCGCATCGCCCCGGAGTTCTTCGAACGTGCCACGTCCGATCTTGGCGATGCCCCCGGCCCGCGGACCGGGAAGACGCCTTCCGGCTGGCCCGCAGCCGCAAGAGACCTGCTGCGCGGCCTGGGCTTCGGCACGTAGGCCAGGGCAGGCTGCTTCAAGTCGAGCCGAAATACCTGGTGGGGCCACTTTGTTGTCGTCCCCGCCGAAGCGCGAAGCGCGCAGAGCCCGGACCCGGACCACGAGCACCGTTACTCGCCTCAGCCCCTGGGTCCCATATACTCGCCTTCGGCAAATTCCGGGATGACAGCGAGCAGGGTCGATCGGAAACGGCTCCGGGCTGCAATTTCCATCCTCCGTTGGCAGCTTCTGCCTGTATTGCCGGGCATTCGCCTTTGACCTCTCGTCGTGTGTCTAAGGCCGAGATCCACGCCAGTCTCCGCTTTGCCAGATGAGCCCGGGATGGATGCCGGCCGTGCCGGAGGCGCATCCTCGACACGACGCACGGCGGTATGGCACGAGCGAACGGGTCCCGATCGCCAAAGGGAGATAGAAGGTGCAGATCGACCACGGGGTTTTGGCGGCCTTCACGCTGCTCTGGCTCGCGATCGTGCCGACACCGGGTCCCAATACATTGCTCATCGTGCATCTTGCCGTGACGTCCCGGTGGCAGGACGTCGCCGCTGCGCTTGCGGGCAATCTGCTCGCAATCACATTCTATGCGGTGGCGACGTTGCTGGGGCTTGCGCTTCTGCTGGCTGCCGCACCGTCACTGCGGCTTTCTCTGTACCTCATGGGTGGGGCCTATCTGGCGTGGGTCGGCATGCGGCTGGCGCGGTCGGGGCTTGCCCGCCGCCGCAGCACCGACGATCCGGTGGCAGTCGCCACTGCGGACGAGACCGCCGCGAGGCCATTCCTCCAGGGCATTCTGACGGCGCTTGCGAACGTCCAGGCGCTCTTCTTCCTGGCGAGCATCTTCGCCGGCGTGGGCATCCTGGCCGCAAGCCCGGCCACCCAGCTGGCCGCCATCGCCGTCATCGTGATTGCCAACGGCAGCTATCTGAGCCTGCTCGCCCGGCTGATGCAGCGCGAGCACATCCGCGCCCTCTACGCGCGCTACCGTCCCGCCATGGAAGTCGCCTTCGGCACGCTGTTCATGCTCTTCGGTGCGCGGCTCATTCACTGGGAGCTTGCAGCCTGGCTTCTGTGACGGTCCGATGACGTTCGTTGCGCCTGGCAGCGCGTGCCACCCATGCCACGTAGCGGCGGCGCCACGCTCCAGTGCGCGTTGCTTCGCGCTGAACGCACGTGCTGGCCGGGACTGTGCCCTTAGGCTAAGGGACGGTTTCCTGTATCGGCGGGAGCGAGAGGGGAACTTCGTGCATGCCGATCGATGTTGCTGGGGCCCATACGGCAATGACCGCAGGCGATCGTTCCGGCATCGTTGCCAGCAAGGTCCTGGTCGGATCGCTCGTTGCTTGCGCGGTGGCCGCGGTGGTGTTTCTGGCGTTCCCCCAGATCGATCTGTGGGCCTCCAAATCGCTCTACCATTCCGGGCTCGATACCGAGGGGCGCATTCTCTGGCTCAACGCGGCGCGCTATGGCATGGCAGCGGTTTTCTGGGCCGCTGCTGCGGTCGCTGTTGGCGGCTTGGTCGTGTCGTCGATCCGCAGGGTCGGCTGGCTGGGCCTCAGTGCCTCGCGATGGCTGTTCATCTGCCTTTGCCTGGTCGTGGGCCCGGGGTTGGTCGCCAATTCGCTGCTGAAGGACAACTGGGGACGGGCGCGACCCAGGCAGATCGCCGAGTTCGGCGGCGACAGAATCTACACGCCCCCGCTGGTGCCGGCCAATCAATGTCAGCGGAATTGCTCGTTCGTGAGCGGCGAGGCGTCAGCCGTGTTTGCGCCTTTCTATGCCGCCGCGCTCGTCGTCCCGCAAAGCTCCGTGATGCTGCTGGCCGTGGGCACCCTTGCGGGCCTCGGCGCCGGCCTCGTTCGCATGAGCCAGGGGGCTCACTTCCTCAGCGACGTGGTGTTTGCGGGGCTCTTCATGGCGCTGACGGCAGCGCTCCTGCATCGGCTGATGTTTGCCGGCTTTGAACGGAAGCGGCCTGCCGCTCGCCCTTGAGGTCCAGCGTCCCGGCCCGGCCGGCGCGGCAGCCTCGCGCACCAAAGAAACGGCCGCAGCAGCGGCCGTTTCTTTGGTCCATCGATCGAAGATCAACCACGCTCGCGCCGGCGCGGACGATCGTCGCGGTCGCGATCCCGGCGGGGCGGACGGCCGCCCTCGAAGCGCTCCTCGGGCTCGCCCTCGGCGCGCGGAATCTCCTGACCCGTCTGCTGATCGACGATCTTCATGGAGAGCCGCACCTTGCCGCGGTCGTC
Organism: Hyphomicrobiaceae bacterium; assembly: GCA_050248715.1. Lineage (GTDB taxonomy): Bacteria > Pseudomonadota > Alphaproteobacteria > Rhizobiales > Hyphomicrobiaceae > AWTP1-13. The sequence goes on from JBFWRV010000062.1 coordinate 4,974, forward strand.
GAAGCCCAACAGCTTGACGTAGACCTCCTGGCCCTCCTTGACGACGTCCTCGACGCGCTCCGGCCGGCCAGGGGCCAGCTGGGAGACGTGCACGAGGCCGTCCTTGGCGCCGAAGAAGTTCACGAAAGCGCCGAACTCCATGATCTTGACGACCTTGCCCTTGTAGATCTGGCCGACCTCGGGCTCCGACGTGATGCCGCGAATGCGCGACAGCGCCGCTTCAATCGCCTCGCGTTTGGCCGCTGCGATCTTGATGGTGCCGTCGTCCTCGATGTCGATCTTGGCGCCGGACTGGGCCACGATCTCCCGGATCACCGAGCCGCCCGAGCCGATCACCTCGCGGATCTTATCGACGGGGATCTTGATGGTCTCGATGCGGGGCGCGTGCTCGCCGAGCTCCGAGCGGGCTCCCGTGATGGCCTTAGCCATCTCGGAGAGAATGTGCATGCGGCCGGCGTTCGCCTGCTCGAGCGCCTGGCGCATGATCTCCTCGGTGATGCCGGCGATCTTGATGTCCATCTGCAGGGACGTGACGCCCTTCTCGGTGCCGGCCACCTTGAAGTCCATGTCGCCGAGGTGGTCCTCGTCCCCGAGGATGTCGGAGAGCACCGCGAAGCTGTTGCCCTCCTTGATGAGGCCCATGGCGATGCCGGCCACCGGGCGCTTCAGCGGCACGCCGGCGTCCATCAGCGCCAGGGAGGCGCCGCACACCGAGGCCATCGACGAGGAGCCGTTGGACTCGGTGATCTCGGAGACCACCCGCACCGTGTAGGGGAACTCCTCCTGGCTCGGCATCAAAGGATGCACGGCGCGCCAGGCGAGCTTGCCGTGGCCGATCTCGCGCCGGCCGGGCGAGCCCATGCGGCCGGTCTCGCCGACCGAGTAGGGCGGGAAGTTGTAGTGCAGCAGGAAGCGCTCCTTGCGCGTGCCTTCCAGCGCGTCGACGAATTGCTCGTCCTCGCCGGTGCCGAGGGTGGCGACGACAAGTGCCTGCGTCTCGCCGCGCGTGAAGAGTGCGGAGCCGTGCGTGCGGGGCAGAACGTGCACCTCCGAGCGGATCGGCCGCACAGTGGTGAGATCGCGGCCGTCGATGCGCTTGCCCGAACGTATGATGTCGCCGCGCACGACCTCCTGCTCGAGGCCCTTGAAGACGGAGCCGAGCAGCACCTGCTCGTTGGCATCCGCATCGGCCGGCAGCAGCTCCTTCACCTTGGCGCTGGCCGCTGCGACCAGCTCGTGGCGCTTCTGCTTTTCGGGCGTGGCGAAGGCCGCGCGCACGTCCCGCTCGACGAGCGCCTTCACCTTGTCGACGTATTTGGACTTGTCGGGCGGCTGGAAGTCCCACGGCTCCTTCGCCGCCTTCTCGGCCAGGCGGATGATGGCCTGGATGACCGGCTGGAAGCCACGATGGCCGAACATGACGGCCTCCAGCATCTGCTTCTCGGACAGCTCCTTGGCCTCCGATTCCACCATCATCACCGCGTCGCCGGTGCCGGCGATGACAAGGTCGAGCTCGCTGGTGGCCATTTCGTCGATCAGCGGGTTCAGCACGAACTCGCCGTTGACGACGCCGACGCGCGCCGCGCCGATCGGGCCGAGAAATGGGAGCCCCGAGATTGTCAGCGCCGCGGAGGCCGCGACCATGGCGACGATATCAGGATCATTCTCCATGTCGTGCGAGAGCACGGTGACGATGACCTGCGTCTCGTTCTTGAAGCCTTCGACGAACAGCGGCCGGATCGGCCGGTCGATGAGCCGGGAGGTGAGCGTCTCCTTCTCGGTGGGGCGTCCCTCGCGCTTGAAATAGCCGCCGGGGATCTTTCCGGCGGCGAAGGTCTTTTCCTGGTAGTTGACGGTGAGCGGAAAGAAGTCGATGCCGGGTCGCACCTCTCGCTCGGCGACCACGGTCGCCAGCACGCTTGTTTCCCCGTATTGCGCGAGCACGGCGGCGTCGGCCTGGCGGGCAACACGCCCCGTCTCCAGCGACAGCTTGCGCCCGCCCCATTCGATTTCCACACGTTGTGATTGAAGCATATTTTCGTCTCGTTTCTTGTGTCCGCGGCGCTCTGCGCCGCCACCATCTGGAGAAGCCCGGCCCGACTCCCTTTTCGTGTCGTCCGACCGGCGTCTTCCTGCGAGCGAACGACGTTCCGCTAGCGGCGGATACCCAAGCGCTCGATGATCGTCTGATAGCGCTTCTCGTCCCTGTCCTTGACGTGGTCGAGAAGACGTCGGCGCAGGCTCACCATCTTGAGCAGGCCGCGCCTTGAGTGATTGTCGCCTTTGTGAATCTTGAAGTGCTCGGTCAGGCCGTTGATGCGCTCAGTCAGGAGAGCAATCTGGACCTCCGGCGACCCCGTGTCGCCCTTCTTGGTTGCATATTCCTTCACAAGCTGCTGCTTGCGTTCTGCGCTCAGCGACATCGGGTACCTTTCCAGTTTAGAGGGAGATGGGAGCGGCGGCGGCCGGGATGTCGTCCAGCCGGGTCGCGCGAAAACGGCGAAATGCCTGAGGCTCTTGCCGATGGCCAGCCTTATACACCAGATCGGTGTGTTTGCGAGGAAGAAAATCGCGTTGTAGATCAGATCATTAGAAGATCATGCGGGGCCGGAGAAGTTGAACCCGCGCACGGGATGCAGTTCCCCCTTGTCGATGCGTCCGACGGCGATCAGGTGCCCCTTGCAGGTCGCATAGGCCGGCCCCGGAAGGATCGGGGCATCGCGACCGCGCATGAGAACAGGCTGGCCACGGAGCAGACGGGCGGCGTCGCTCTGCCCGACACTGACCATGGGCAGATCCTGCAAGGCGGCCTCGACCGGAAGCAGCCGGGCGAGCAGCGCATCCTCTCCTCTCTCCTTCGTCGCTTCCAGGGCCTCGAGCGTGAGCGCCTGGCTTTCCTCGAACGTACCGACGCGCGTGCGGCGCAGGCTCGTGAGATGGCCAAGGCAGCCCAGCACCTTGCCCATGTCCCTTGCCAATGCGCGCACGTAGGTACCTTTGCCGCAGCGGGCTCGGAAGCTGGCCGTGTCGGGATCGGGCATCTCGATCAGCTCCAGCGCTTCCACGTGCACGGTCCGGGCCTCGAGCGTGACCGTCTCGCCCTCGCGCGCCAAGTCGTAGGCTCGCTCGCCCGCGACCTTGATTGCGGAATAGGCGGGCGGCACCTGCAAAATATCGCCTGTGAACTGCGGCAGCAGGGCGTCTATGGCGTCGCGAGCGGGGCGGACAGCGCTGGTCTCAGTGATCCGCCCCTCCGCGTCATCGGTATCAGTGGCGGCGCCCCAGCGCACGGTGAAGCGATAGTGCTTGGTGCCGTCGACGGCGTAGGGGACCGTCTTGGTCGCCTCGCCGAGCGCGATCGGCAGCAGGCCGGTCGCCAGCGGATCGAGGGTGCCGGCGTGGCCGGCCTTGCGCGCGTCGAAGAGCCGACGCACGGCGCCGACGGCCTGCGTCGACGTCATCCCGGAGCGTTTGTCCAACACGAGCCAGCCGTGGACCGACTTGCCCTTCTTCCGCCGCGCCATGCGCAACAAATCCTCGGTTGATCGAGCGGCCCACTCACCATTCGCACGCTGCGGGCCATCTCCCTCCGTCGCTTTGCGTGCCCGCAGACTCAGGGCTTCTTCAGGTCCTGCACTACCTTCGGGGAACGCAGTATCTCGTCGATTCGACGCGCCTCATCGAACGTCTCATCGGCCAAGAAGCGGATGTCGGGAGCGAACTTGAGGTTGATCGCGTGCGCAACCTCGCCGCGAATATAGCGCTTGTTGCGATCGAGTGCGGCCAGCACGGGGGCGACATCCCGGCCGCCCAGCGGCATGACGTAGATGGTGGCAAGCCGCAGATCGGGGGACATGCGCACCTCCGGGATGGTCACGACATGGGCGGCCAGCACATCGTCGTGAATGTCGCCTCGCGTCAGCATCTCGGCCAACGCGTGGCGTATCAGTTCGCCGACGCGCAGCTGGCGCTGGGAAGGCCCGGTCGTGTTTTCGGAGCGGCGGTTGGCCATGGGTGGTGTCAAACCCTCCGGGTCTGACACCATTGCGCCACCGATTGAGAGCTGGCGGTGTCAGGCCGGGGATGGAGCCAATGCGTCAGGCCCGGTGGGTCTGACGCCTCATTACAGCGAGCGTGCGATGGTCTCGACGTTGAAGCACTCGATGACGTCGCCCGCCCGGATGTCCTGGTAGTTGGCAAACGCCATGCCGCACTCTTGGCCGGCCGGCACTTCCCGCACCTCGTCCTTGAAGCGCTTCAGCGTCGACAGCGTGCCCTCGTGGATCACCACGTTGTCGCGGATGAGCCGCACCTTGGCGCCGCGCTCGACCTTGCCCTCGGTGACGCGGCAGCCGGCCACCTTGCCGACCTTGGAGATGTTGAACACCTCTAGAATCGTCGCGTTGCCGAGGAAAATCTCCCGCACCGTCGGCGCCAGCAAGCCCGACATGGCCTTCTTCACGTCGTCGACCAGGTCGTAGATGATGTTGTAGTAGCGGATCTCGACGCCGGTCTGGTCGGCCGCCAGCTTGGCCTGCGCGTTGGCGCGAACGTTGAAGCCCACGACAACGGCCCGCGATGCGTTGGCGAGCGACACGTCGGACTCGGTGATGCCGCCGACGCCCGAATGCACGATCCGCGCCTCGACCTCGTCGGTGCCGAGCTTGCGCAGGGCGCCGCCGATCGCCTCCACCGAGCCCTGCACATCGCCCTTGACCACCAGCGGGAACTCCTTCCGGCCGGCTTCCTTGAGCTGCTGCATCATCTGCTCGAGCGTACGCGCGGTGCCGGCCGAGCCCAGCGTCTGGCGGCGCTTGCGGACCCGGTAGTCGGTGATCTCGCGGGCCCGGCCCTCGCTCTCCACGACGGCGAACGGATCACCCGCCTCGGGCGCGGAATCGAAACCCAGAATCTCCACCGGCACGGACGGCCCGGCCTGCATGACCGGCTCACCCCTGTCGTCGATGAGCGCACGCACGCGACCCCAGGCCGCGCCGGCGACGATGATGTCGCCGACCTTGAGCGTGCCGCGCTGGACGAGGACGGTGCCGACCGGTCCGCGACCGCGCTCGAGCTTGGCCTCGATGACGACGCCCTCCGCGGAACGGTCCGCATTGGCGCGCAGATCCAGCAGCTCCGCCTGCAGGCTGATCGCCTCGAGCAGCTTGTCGATGCCCGTGCGCTTCAGCGCCGACACCTCGACCTCAAGGGTCTCGCCCGACAGGCTCTCGACGACGATCTCGTATTGCAGCAGGGCCGTGCGCACGCGGGTTGCATCGGCGCCGGGCTTGTCGATCTTGTTGATGGCGACGATGAGCGGCACGCCGGCCGCCTTGGCATGATTGATCGCCTCCACCGTCTGCGGCATCACGCCGTCGTCCGCGGCGACGACCAGTACGACGATGTCGGTCACCTTGGCACCGCGCTGGCGCATGGCGGTGAACGCCTCGTGGCCGGGCGTGTCGATGAACGTGACCTTCTGCCCGCTCGGCGTCGTCACCTGATAGGCGCCGATGTGCTGGGTGATGCCGCCGGCCTCCCCCGCCGCCACATTGGTATGGCGGATGGCATCGAGCAGCGACGTCTTGCCGTGGTCGACGTGTCCCATGATCGTGACGACGGGCGCGCGAGGCTGCTGGTCGGCCTCCTCGTCGGTCTGCCCGATGAAGCCTTCCTCAACGTCGGCTTCGGACACGCGCTTGGGGGTGTGGCCGAACTCGCGCACGATCAGCTCGGCCGTATCGGCATCGATCACGTCGTTGATCTTGTGCATAGCGCCCTGCGTCATCAGCAGCTTGATGACGTCGACGGAGCGCTCCGTCATGCGGTTGGCCAGCTCCTGGATGGTGATCACCTCGGGGATGATCACCTCACGCATGACCTTGTCGCGCGGTTGTACCACGCCCGCCTGACGCAACCTCTCGCGCTCGCGGCGGCGCTTGAGCGAGGCGAGTGAGCGCTCGCGCTGCGCCTCATCGAAGGCGTTGTTGATCGTGAGCTTGGTGCGCTCGCGCTTTTCGTCGCCGATCTTGACCGGGCTCTTCGCCGGCTTGGCGCCCTTCTTCTTGGCGCGCGAGTCGTCGTCGGGCTCGGGTTCGAGCTCGAGGGCCCGGCCGCTGCGCTTGGCAATCTGCTCAGGCCGTTTCGGCGCCTCGCCGGTCTTCGGCTTCTCGGGCGCACGCCCCTTCGCGTCGCCCGGCGCTGCCGGCGGCACCGGAGCTTCTGCGTCCGCCTTCTGTGCGGTGGCGGCGGTCTCGGTCGGTGCCTCGGCGGCAGGCGCCGCGGGCTCCTCTTCCTTCACCGCCTCCGGCTCGGGCGGGCGCAGGGCCTCCAGGCGCGCACGCTCGCGCTCCTCGAACTCGGCTCGCTCCCTTTCGGCTTCCAGTGCACGGCGGCGCGCGTCGAGCTCATCGCTCGACAATCCGCCCGGCCGTTGCGCCAGGTCGGCAAGCATGCGGCCGGCTTCGTCGGACCCCTCCTCCGTCTCGACGCCGCCCGGTCCCGAGATGGTGCGCTTCTTCTTCTTTTCGACGACCACCGACTTGGAGCGGCCATGGCTGAAGCTCTGCCGGACGTGGCCGGACTCGACCGTGCGCTTGAGGCTCAGCGGCTTGCGCGGGGCGGCCCCGCGCAGCGTCTTCTCGGTGGTTTCCTTAGTCTCGGTCATGCACGTCCTGTCTTGCTTCACTTGCCGGCGCATGGTCTGTGCCGGCGCGATAGCGCTCGAGGCGCCAAGCCTCCTCCACCAGTCGACGGGTTGCGCCACCCTCCGCCGCCGCAGCATGTACCACATTTGGCCGTCCCATGGCCAAGCTCATTTCCGGGCCCGTCAGCCCCCCGATTATGGCCCCCGCGGCCCCGTCGGCGCTCCCCTTGACCCGGAGCTGGCGGTTAAGTTTCAGTGCGCCGTCGGGCGCGGCCTCGGCGGCATGAATGAGCGCCGCTGCCCGGCCCCGGGCGATGGCCTCTTCGACCTTGACGAAGCCCGACACGACAACCCCCGCCTTGTTGGCGAGGCTCAGCGCCTCGGCAAGCCGCTTGGCCATCAGCCGCTCCACGAGGACGGCAAGGTCGGGAGGCACCGTGACCTGCCGCTTCAGGCTCCTGGCGAAGACCTTCTGCCGCACCGCGGCATCGACAGCCCCGCGCGTTGCATCAACCCATACACCCCGGCCCGGTAGGCGCCGGGCGAGGTCGGGAACGATGGCCCCGTCGGGGCCGGCAACGAAACGGATGAGCTCTTCAGGCGGCTTGTGGACGCGGGAGACAGCGCACAGCCGGAGCGGACCTTCCTCCGCCCCGCCGTCCCGCTCCTCGACCCTGTTGCGTGCGCGCATCCGCGATGCTCGTGCTCCGGACCATGACCGTTACGCCTTGACCGCGACGGGCGCCGCCGACCCGGCGGCCTTCGCCGCCTCGGCCGCCGCTGCGGCGGCGGCCTGGTCGGCGCGCATCTTGTCCAGGTCCTCCTGCGTCACCCAGCCGGCCGCGATGCGCGCGGCCATGATCATCTCCTCGATGTCCTTGCGGGACAGCTCGAAGCCTTCCAGCACGCCCTTGTGACGGATCGGCTCGGCATCCTTCTCCTTCTTGCGCTCGGTCCAGCCGACGAGGTCGTCCGTCTCGGCGCCCGCGAGGTCTTCCACCGTCTTGATGCCGTTCTCGCCGAAGGCAACGAGCATCGCCGTCGTTACGCTTTGAATCTTGCCGAGATCGTCGGCGACGCCGAGCTCCTTGCGCTTGGCATCGCGTTCGGCCTCCTGCCGCTCCAGGAATTCTCGCGCGCGCGTCTGGATCTCCTTGGCGGTATCCTCGTCGAAGCCCTCGATATGTGCGATCTCGGCGGAGTCGACGTAGGCGACCTCGGCAATCGTCTCGAAGCCCTCGGTGGCGAGCAGCTGGGCGATGACCTCGTCGACGTCGAGCGCCTCCATGAAGAGCTGCGTGCGCTCGGAGAACTCTTTCTGCCGCCGCTCCGACTCCTCCTGTTCCGTGAGGATGTCGATGTCCCAGCCCGTCAGCTGCGAGGCAAGGCGGACGTTCTGCCCGCGCCGGCCGATGGCAAGCGACAGCTGGCTCTCCGGAACCACCACCTCGATGCGGTTGGATTCCTCGTCGAGGACGACCTTGGTCACCTCGGCGGGTGCCAACGCGTTGACGATGAAGGTCGCCGCATCCTGGTTCCACTGGATGATATCGACCTTCTCGCCCTGCAGTTCGCCCACGACGGCCTGCACACGCTGGCCGCGCATGCCCACGCAGGCGCCCACGGGATCGATCGAGGAATCCTTGGAGATCACGGCGATCTTGGCCCTCGAGCCGGGGTCCCGGGCCACCGATTTGATCTGCACGATGCCGTCGTAAATCTCCGGCACCTCCTGGGCGAACAGCTTCGACATGAACTCCGGCCGCGCGCGCGATAGGAAGATCTGGGGCCCGCGCTGCTCGCGCCGCACGTCGTAGATGTAGGCGCGGATGCGGTCGCCGAGCCGCACGTTCTCGCGCGGGATCATCTCGTCGCGGCGGATGATGCCCTCGGCGCGCCCGAGGTCCACGATGACGTTACCGTATTCGACCCGCTTGACCGTGCCGTTGCCGATCTCGCCCATGCGGTCCTTGTATTCATTGAACTGACGCTCGCGCTCGGCCTCGCGCACCTTCTGCACGATCACTTGCTTGGCGTTCTGGGCTGACACCCGGCCGAAATCGAGGGGGGGAAGCTGCTCGGCGATCAGGTCGCCCACCTTGGCTTCGGGCTTGCGGCGCCGCGCATCGTCGAGCGTCACCTGCGTCGCGTCGTTCTCCACCGCCTCGACCACCTGCACAACGCGCGTAAGCTTGGTCTCGCCGGTCTTGGGATCGATCTCGCAGCGGATGTCATTCTCGGCACCGTAGCGGGACTTGGCCGCCTTCTGGATCGCATCCTCCATGGCAGCGATGACGATCTTGCGATCGATCGATTTCTCGCGCGCGACGGCATCCGCGATCTGCAATAGCTCCAGCCGATTTGCGCTGATCCCTGCCTGCGCCATCAGAATAGCCTCCACTACTCAAGTCGATCTGCAGCGTCCGCGGCCGCCGCCTGTTCCTTGACACTCTTCTTGGCGCGCCGCAGCGCCTCGCGAATGAGTTCGTCCGTCAGCACGAGCCGCGCCTCGCCGAGGAGTCCGATCGGCAGGCCGAGGACCTGGCGGCCGAGCTGATCGACGTCGACCTCGATGCGCACCTCCTCGCCCTCGATGCCCTCGAGGATGCCGCGAAACCTGCGGCGGCCGGAGACCGGCTCCTTGAGCTCGATCTTGGCCTCGTGACCTGCCCAGTCCTCGAAATCCGACGGGCGGACCAGCGGCCGGTCGATGCCTGGGGAAGAGACCTCCAGCGTGTACTGGCCCCTGATCGGATCGTGCACGTCGAACACCGGAGACAGGTTGCGCGAGATTTCGGCGCACTCCTCCACCGTGATCGTGCCGTCGGGCCGCTCGGCCATGATCTGCACCGTCGACCCGTTGCGTCCCGAGACGACCACCCGGACCAGGCGGAAGCCGAGATCGGCAAGCACTGGCTCGACAATGGTTGCTATCTGTCCGGCCAAGCCGGTCTCACCAATGAAGCGCGCGTCGGACGCTCGCCCGCTCACCGCCCTCAATCCTGCAAGCTCGTGTTTCGTCTTGAGAAGCTCAGCCGACCGCCCACAACAAAAAGAGCGGACCCCTAGGGCCCACTCTCAAAGTTGAGATGATCATGAGCGACGTGATACTAGGCAGAAATCTGCACGCTTTGCAAGCGGTAAGTGGAAGGATTGTCGCAGCACCACCGTCACGTCCGCCGAAAGCGGAGATACGTGCAGCGGCGGCCGGCGGCAACGGCCTTTCCCTCGTAGCGGGTCGCAGGCCAGTCGGCCGTCCGTGTGCGCCAATCCGAGGGGCCGTCGGCAAGCCAGCGAAAGCACCCAACCTCGCCCACCGCAACGAGTATTGAGTGCGCGTAATCCGCGACGTCCGTTGCCAGGCGCAACTCCGATCCGGAGCGCATGCTGCGGGCAAGCTCTGTCAGCGTTGCTGCGGACACGAGCCTGCGCTTGCGGTGGCGTTTCTTGGGCCACGGGTCAGGAAATAGGATGAACGCTCTGGCAATGCTGGCCGCCGGCAGCCAGCGCAGCAGCGGGCGTGCATCGTCTGCATGCAGCCTGACGTTGCCGAGTCCTTCCCGATCGATCGCGCTCAGCACCTTGACGACACCGTCCTCGAAGGGCTCACAGCCGACCAAGCCGATACATGGATGATTGCGCGCCTGCCAGAGCAGATGCTCGCCGCCACCGAAGCCGATCTCGAGCCAGACCTCCTCCATGCGCGGGGCAAAGAGCGCGCCGAGGTCAGCCGGGGGCGGCTCGGACAGCCGCAGGGCGGCACTGGGCAGCACGCCCGACAGCAACGCCGCCTGGCGTGCGCTGGGTTTGCGGCCTCGCCTGCGTCCAAAGCTGCGCAGATCATGCTCGGCGGAGGGCGGCTGACTCTCGTTTGCTTTGGCGAGAATGGACACGGCTAGGATTTGTCCTTGCCGCGGCGACGCGAAGGGTCGTTGGCCGGCAACCGGCGCACGCTTTCGCGCAGCGCCTGCTTCAAGCCGACGGGCCTGCGGTGCTTCTTCAGAAGATCGACGAAAGCCTCCTCGGCAAGCTCCTGCACCGACTTGAGGCTGTCGCGCGACAGCTGGTGCAGCGCCTGCCACGTCTCCGCATCGAACGCAATGAGCTTGCGCTTGTCAGCGGCGCCGGTACCGGGGTCAGACCCCTTGCGGTGACCTGGCGACTTGGCACTCACGTCGAAGAGAGGGGTGCGCCCCTCCTCCCTATGCCATGGCCGACTTGAGCTTGGCGGCCAGATCCGTCTTCTCCCACGAGAAGCCGCCGTCCTTTTCTGAGTCGCGCCCGAAATGTCCGTAGGCAGAGGTGCGCGCGTAGATCGGTTTGTTGAGGTCGAGGTGCTTGCGGATGCCGCGGGGCGTAAGATCCATGACCTCGCCCAGCGCGGTCTCGAGCTTGGCGGTGTCGATCTTGTTGGGATTGTCGCCGACATCGACGTAGATCGACAGGGGCTTGGCGACACCGATAGCATACGCAAGCTGGATGGTGCAGCGATCGGCGAGCCCCGCCGCGACGACATTCTTGGCGAGATAGCGCGCCGCGTAGGCGGCGGAGCGGTCGACCTTGGTCGGGTCCTTGCCCGAGAATGCGCCGCCGCCGTGCGGAGCCGCGCCGCCGTACGTGTCGACGATGATCTTTCGGCCCGTCAATCCGGTGTCGCCGTCGGGACCGCCGATGAAGAACTTGCCCGTTGGATTGATGTGCCAGACCGTGTCCTTGCCGATCCAGCCCGAAGGCAGCGCCTTCTTCACATAGGGCTCCACGAGCTCGCGCACCTGGGCCGATGTCATCGACTCGATAAGATGCTGGTGCGAGACCACGATCTGGGTGACGCCCGCAGGCTTGCCGTCCTCGTAGCGCACGGTGACTTGGCTCTTGGAGTCCGGGCCGAGCACCGCCTCCTTGCCCGAGTGCCTTGCTTCCGAGATGAGACGCAGAATCTTGTGGCTGTAGTGGATCGGCGCAGGCATCAGCTCGGGCGTGTCGCGGCAGGCATAGCCGAACATGATGCCCTGATCGCCCGCTCCTTCCTCCTTGTTGCCGCCGCTGTCGACACCCTGCGCGATGTCGGCGGACTGAGGGTGCAGCAGTACCTTGATGTCGGCCTTTTCCCAGTGGAAGCCCGTCTGCTCGTAGCCAATCTCCTTGATGGCGAGTCGGGCAACGTGGCTCACCCAGTCCTTGGTGATGGTATTGGGACCGCGCGTCTCGCCGGCGATGACGACCTGGTTGGTCGTCGCCATCGTCTCGCAGGCGACGCGCAGCTGCCAGGGATCGATGCCGGCCTTGGGGCCTTCGCGGAAGAAAAGGTCGACCACTTCGTCGGAGATGCGGTCGCAGACCTTGTCCGGGTGGCCTTCGGAAACCGACTCGCTGGTGAACAGATAGGACTTACGCGACACAGTGCTCCCCATAGCTGGCTCTCGTGCGAAAATCGCGGGACTTGTTACAGTGTTTGGCCTGGGGGTCAAGATGAGCGCCCGCCCGGCAAACAGGCTGGTGGCACGCAATGGATACCGGCGCTGCGCGCTATCACCAGGATTTTCGCTGCGCCTTGGACGCTAGGGGCTTTCCTTCGTGTCGTCGTTGGCGAGGCTGCGCACGAGGTCGACGATGGCGCGCCGTGCCTTGGCGTCGGAGATGCGCACGAAGGCCTTGTTGAGCTCGAGGCCGTCGCGGCTGCGCAGGAAATCGACGATCGCGTTCTCCTCGGGCTTCTCGGCGAACCCGGCGGGCATCGCAGCCTGCGACTCGCCGGCGGGGGCCTCTTCATAGAAAAACTGTACCGGCACACCCAGAACCTGGGCGAGATCGAACAGCCGGCTGGCGCCAATGCGGTTGATGCCTTTCTCGTATTTCTGGATTTGCTGGAACGTCAGCCCTAGCTTTTCGCCGAGCTTCTCCTGGCTCATGCCAAGCAGCATCCGGCGGAACCGCACCCGGCCGCCCACGTGCACGTCAATGGGATTGGGCCGTCGCGAGCCCCTCTCGTCGTCCTCCGCGTCGTCGACGAATCCGGGTGGTCTCGACATGACAATCCCGCACAACCAAGCTCGATTTACGCAAGTCGTAGGTGCAGACCGGCAGCGCGTCAACCTCTGGCAGCTCTATCGGCTATCCGACAGTGTTGCCAATAACCTACAAAATCGCATCTCTCGCGTGCCAATGAACCAGCGCAGCCACCACTGCAACGGCGAGCCACAGCAAGAGAAATCCAGAATCTGCCAATGTCGCGTACATCGTCACCGGCAGCGCTACCGGCAGCGCTACGTCGATCACTCCGCGCTCGTTGAGCCCGAGCTTAGCCAGGACGCGGCCATGCGCATCGATCGCGGCCGACACGCCGTTGTTGGCGGCCCGCAGGAGGGGCAGCCCTTCCTCGACCGCGCGAATGCGGGCCTGGTGCAGATGCTGGCGGGGACCGGTCGTATTGCCGAACCAGCCATCGTTGGTGACGTTGAGCAGCATGCCAGGGCGCGCTGCGCCCTGCACGACGGCAGCGGGAAAGATTACCTCGTAGCAGATCAGCGGGGCCGCAGGGGGAAGGCCGGGAATGTCGAGCAGCGGCCGCGGCTTGGGACCGGTCTCGAAGCCTCCGCGGATGCGCGTCAGCTGCTGCAGGCCGATGGATTCCAGCAGTCCCTGCATCGGCAGATACTCGCCGAACGGCACCAGGTGCAGCTTGTCGTAGACCCCCACGAGAGATCCGCCTTCGCCAAATACCAGGAGGCTATTGAAGAACTGGCGTGGGTGCGTGGCTCCCGGTGGCGCCGGCTGCGCGCGCAGGGCGCCGGTGATCAGCAGAGTTCCGCGCGGTAGCAGGCGGCCGATGGCGGCAAGCGCCTCGGGGTAGTCGAGCGGCAGGAACGGCATGGCCGCCTCCGGCCAGATCACGTGCGTGATGCCGGCGAGGCTATCGGGGTGCCCCTGGGCATTGGTGGCCGACAGGCCCAGGTGATCGCGGAATATGCGTCCCTGATTTTCGGGACGCCATTTTTCCCGCTGCGGAACACTTGGCTGCACTATGCGGATGTGGACGCCCGGAACAGTTGCGGTCGGCGCGAGCGCCAAACGCACGGAGCCGTACGCCGCCAGTATGGCCAGCGGCGCCAGCGCAGCCAGGATGGCGACGGCGCGCCCTTTTCGACCCGCCGCGCCGGCAGGCGCGTCGCCCCACAGCACCGGCGGCAGGGCGAAAACAAGAATCGCGACAAGCGTCAGCCCATAGACGCCGAGGAGGGCCGCGCCCTGCATGAGCGGAAGCGGGTAGGTGAGGGCGTAGCCCAGTACGTTCCAGGGAAAGCCGCTGAAGGCATGTCCACGCAGCCATTCCATTGCCGACAGCGACAGCGCGAACATGAGGACGCGGCTAGCACCAGCCCGCCACAGACATGCAGCCAGTGCGCCGGCAGCAGCGTGGTACATGGCCATGCCGGCCGGCAACAGCGTGACGGCGACAGGCAGCAGTACGGCGAACGTCTCGGCCTCGACGAGGAAGGCTTCCCCCACCCAGAAGAGGCCCGCCAGGAAATATCCGAAGCCGAACCACCAGCTGACGCCCGCCGCCACGGCAGCCCGGCCCCACAGGCCCCGCGGTGCCAGGGGCTCGATTGCGCCATCGATGAGCCATACGAGGGCCGGCAGCGTGATCCACAGGATGGGCCACAGGAAGAAGGGCGCCATTGCCAGTACGGAAGCTGCGCCCGCGGCAAATGCAACGCCTCGGCGCGGCCAGCCGCGCAGACGGCGCAATCGCTCTGCAAGCAGGGTGATGGAAAACGCGGCGGGCATGGGCTCCGGGGTGCTCGGTGGCGGGCGGACTTGCGCGCGCGACGGCTCCCAAGTCAAGCCTTGGCGGCTTCGCCGGAGTCTTTCTGCTTTGCTCCTGTGCCGCGGCGGTGGATGCGCAGCTTCTTGACGCGGCGCGGATCGGCGTCGAGCACCTCGAACTCCAGACCCGCGGGGTGGCGAATGATCTCGCCCCTGGCCGGCACCCGACCCAGCAAGGCGAAAACGAGCCCGCCTAGCGTGTCGATGTCCTCCTCCTCGTCGGGCTTCAGCAGCTTGATGCCGAGACGGCTTTCGAGCTCGCTGACCGGCGTGCGCGCTGCGGTCACAAGCCCCTGCTTGGGATCTTCCGTGATGTTGGCCGCCTCCACCTCGTCGTGCTCGTCCTCGATCTCGCCGACGATCTGCTCGACCAGGTCCTCGATGGTGACGAGGCCGTCCGTGCCTCCGTATTCGTCGACGACCAGCGCCATGTGAATGTGCGTCGACTGCATGCGGATGAGAAGATTGGCGGCCGGCATCGATGGCGGCACGAAGATCATAGGTCGCCGCAGCCGCGTCGAGGTGATCGGCTTCGACAGGTTGAGGCGGGAAAGATCCGGTACGGCAGAGGCAATGCTCGCCGGGGCGGATGCCTGCCGATCGGCGCCAGAAACTCGCGCCTGCGCCGACGGCGCGTGACCTTCGCTCGCCGGCCGGCCCAGCGCTTCGCCGATCAGCCAGCGCAGCAGGTCCTTGACGTGCACCATGCCGCGTGGATCGTCGAGGGTTTCCCGGAACAGCGGCAGGCGCGAGACGCCGGCGGCGTCGAAGGTCTTCAGCAGTTCCCAGATCGATTCGTTCTCGTCGACGGCTATGATGTCGGCGCGCGGCACCATCACGTCGTCGACGCGGAGTGCGCCGAAGCGCAGGATGCGCAGGAGCATCTCTCGCTCCTCCGCGGAGAAGGCGCGGTCGTCGCCTGTTCCCTTCAGCGCGTCCTCCAGCATGACGCGCAAGGTCGGAGCGCCGGGCAGTCCAAGTCGGGCGCGCAGGGCGGCAAGCCAACTGTGAGGTTGCTCGGAGTTGGCCTCCTCGGGCCCCGCGGGGGCGCGATCGGCGGTGTCGTTCATCGATTTGACGCTCATGTTACGCAATCACCGGTGTCGTGGGGGCAATCGTTCACGGTGCGGCGGGTGCCGCGTAGGGGTCGGCGACCCCAATTGCTCGGAGAATGTCGACTTCCAGCTGCTCCATCGCCTCGGCCTCCGCGTCGGTCTGATGGTCGCGGCCGAGAAGGTGCAGAAGGCCATGGACAACGAGATGCTGGAGATGATGACGCGGAGGGATGGCCTGTTCATCCGCCTCGCGCGCGACGGTTTCGGCTGCGAGCACGACGTCGCCCAGATAGCTCACCAAAACTGCTTGCGCTCCCGGTGGCTTCTGGAAGGGAAACGAAAGCACGTTGGTCGCGGCATCCTTGCCGCGATAGGCCCTGTTCAGTCGGCGGACCAGCGCATCGCTGCCGAGCACGACGCTCGCCTCGCTTCCAGCCGGCAGCGCCAGGCGAAGCGCCAAGGCTCCAGCCGCCGCGCAAACGACGTCCTCGACCGCGCCGAAAGCGCTCCAGTCGCCACCCTCCCTGACGATATCGACCGCGAGGCGCGGGGGATCCTCCGGCTCGGTTGTGACGTCGGCCGGCAATGGCGAAGGCGAACTGTCGCCCGGTTCGCTCATGGGCGTGCGGGACCCGCCCCGGCCTTGTCATAGGCCTCGACGATCCGGGCCACGAGATCGCGGCGCACCACGTCGCCCGAAGTGAAGCGGACCGCCTCGATGCCGCGCACACCGTTGAGCAGGCTCACGGCCTCCTCGAGGCCGGAACGCTGGCCGGACGGCAGGTCGATCTGGCTCGGATCCCCGGTCACGACCATCTTGGAGCCTTCACCGAGGCGGGTGAGGAACATTTTCATCTGCATGCTGGTCGTGTTCTGCGCCTCGTCGAGGATGACGAAGGCATGTGCCAGTGTGCGGCCGCGCATGAACGCCAGCGGGGCGATCTCGATCACCCCCGTCTCCAGGTCCCGCTCGACCTTGGCCTGAGGCAGTACGTCATAGAGCGCGTCGTAGAGCGGGCGCAGGTAGGGATCGACCTTCTCGCGCATGTCGCCCGGCAGAAAGCCCAACCGCTCGCCGGCCTCTACGGCAGGCCGCGAGAGCACGATCCGGTCCACGAGCCCCCGCTCGAGGCACTGTGCGGCAAAGGCCACCGCCAGATAGGTCTTGCCCGTGCCGGCGGGGCCGAGGCCGAAGACGAGATCGACGCGCTGCAGGGCCTGGATATAGACGCTTTGGTTGGGCGTGCGGGCCGTGACGATGCGGCGGCGCGTGCGAATCTGGGCTGCCCCGCCCGCAGGCGCGGTATCCTCGGTGGCGTGTCGGAGTAGTCCGTCGACATCCCCCGGCCCGATATCCTCGCCCTGGCGGACGCGCGCATAAAGTTTCTCCAGCACGTCGCGTGCGGTCTCACAGGCTTCCGGGGAGCCGGTGAGGGTAACCACGTTGCCGTGGGCTTGCGCCTCGATGCCGAGCCGTTCCTCAAGCAAGGCCAGATGCCCATCGTATTCGCCGAGCAACCGGTTCAAGTGCCGGTTGTCCTCGAAAGGCACGACGACACGCGCCTGCGCAGCTCGCATCTGCTTGCCCAGACCCGTGGTCGCTGGCCCTCGAACGCCAGTCAAGTAGCCGGCCTCCTAAAGAATCGAAGGATCGCAAGAATGCATACCCGTCACCCTAGCACAATCCCTGGTTCCCGCCATCAGGCTGGCACCGTCTCACCCACATGGACCTTGCCCGCCAGGCTGTTGGCCCCTGCGGCGACGATCGCGACGTCGGCCACCCGCCCGAGAAGTGCGGAATCTGCCGGCGCATGGACCGCCTGCAGGTAGGGGGAGCGGCCGACGAGCTGCCCGGGATGACGTCCTCGCCTTTCGAACAGAACGGGCATGACCTTGCCGATGCAAGCCGAATTGAATCGTGTTTGCTGGCGATCGAGCAATGCCTGGAGGCGGTGGAGGCGCTCGATCTTGGTCTTCTCCGGCACCTGATTGGCGAGGCCCGCGCCGGGTGTGCCCGGGCGTGGGCTGTACTTGAACGAGTAGGCCTGCGCGAAACCGACCTGCTCGATCAGCGCCAGCGTCTCGGCGAAATCCGCCTCGGTCTCGCCGGGAAAGCCGACAATGACATCGGTCGAAAGGGCGAGGTCGGGCCGAGCCGTCCTGATGCGGGCGATCAGATCGAGGTAGTCCACAGCCGTGTGCCTCCGGTTCATCGCTGCCAGCACGCGATCCGAGCCGGCCTGGAAGGGGAGGTGCAGATAGGGCATCAGCTTGCCCACATCGCGGTGGGCGGCGATCAGGTCGTCGCTCATGTCGCGCGGGTGGCTCGTCGTGTAGCGGATACGCTCGATGCCGGCGATCGTCGCCAGGCGGGCAATGAGATCGGCCAGCGACCACGGGCGGCCATCGGGTCCCACGCCGTGGTAGGCGTTGACGTTCTGGCCGAGCAATGTCACCTCGCGCACGCCGTGCTCGGCCAGGCGCCGCGCCTCCGCCTCGATGTCGCGGACCGAGCGGGAATACTCGGCACCGCGCGTATATGGCACGACGCAGAACGTGCAGAACTTGTCACAACCCTCCTGCACCGTAAGGAAGGCGGTCACGGCTTTCGCCGGCGCACGTTGCGGCAGCACCGTGAACTTGTCTTCCTCCGGAAACCCGGTCTCGACGATCTGGCGTCCCGGTCCGGCCCGTCCGACAAGCTCCGCCAGCCTGTGATAGCTTTGCGGGCCGACGACCACGTCCACGACCGGAGCGCGGCGCGCCATTTCCGCTCCCTCGGCCTGCGCGACGCAGCCCGCCACCGCCACTACCGTGCTCTTGCCCAGGCTCGAGCGCGCCGACTTGACCTCGCGGATGCGGCCGAGATCCGAGTAGACCTTCTCCGCCGCCTTCTCGCGGATGTGGCAGGTGTTGAGGAGGACGACATCGGCGTCCTCCAAGCTCGCCGTTTCGGCAAACCCTTCCGCGCCCATCAGCTCCGTCATGCGCTCGGAGTCGTAGACGTTCATCTGGCAGCCGAAGGACTTGACGTAGATCTTCCTCGCGCTCGTCATTTCACCTGTGGGCGCACGGGCCCCAATGAGGGGGCGGCGCACTTCTTTGCTGGCGCCTGCATTGCCGATCCGTCCCAGCGGGACGGTGGGCGTGGTTATAGGGGAGACTCTTGTGCACCGCAACGCAGCCGGAAGGCTTAGAGAGCAAGCGCAAAGGTCAGCGCATCCTCCGGCGCGGCCCCACTGCGCTGGTAGTAGCCCTCGCGCCGGCCGGTCTCCTTGAAGCCCAGGCCCTTGTAGAGGGCAATCGCACCCGAATTGCTGTGTCCGACCTCCAGGAACAGCCGCCGGGCGTCCGCTCTTTTGGCCGCGCGCACGAGAGCCTCCACCAGCCGGCGACCGACGCCGTGCCGCTGGCGGTCGGCCCGCACGCCGAGCGACAGAATCTCGGCCTCGTCGGCGACCAGTTGGCCCATGATGAAGCCAGCCGCCGGCGGCGGCTCCTGAAGACGGGCCAGAAAGGCTGTCGATCCCGGGTGCTGCAGCAGCTGATCGATGCTTTCGATGCTCCATGGCGTGTCGAACAATCCCATGTGCAGCTGCGCGATCTCTGCGGCATGTTCGGGTCCGGCCCAGAGCAAGCTCACGTGACGATAGTCGAGGGCGGCGGTCATGAAGGGGCTCGCGACAAGGAGTGCTCCGCCTGCGGTTTGACGTCCGGAAGCCGCAGATAGAGCGGTCTCGGCGGGCCTGCCGGCGTCAGGCCTGCTGCCATCCTTGCGAGTGCTCGCGCGTCCGGCTGCAGATCGGTCAATGCCGCCTCGGCACGCCCGCCGGCCGCCGCCACTGCAGCGGCTGTCATCTGCGCCGCCGGGCCGACGATCGTCACGGGCCTCTCCCCCACGACAGCAGCGACGTCTTCCAACGGGAGCAGCGCCGCCTCTCCTGCGTTGGTCGCGCCGGAAGCAAGAAGCTGCAGATAGACCATGCCGCGGCGCGCATCGGCAGCGACGGCCAGGGCCCGTTGATCCAATGCCGGCCCGAGCAGATCGACGGCCTGGTGCGCCATCACCGCCAGGCTGGTCGCGCCGACGACGGAAAGTCCCGACGCCAGCGCCAGGCCTCTTGCTGCCGCAACTCCGACGCGCACGCCGGTGAAGCTTCCCGGCCCGACCGTCACGGCGATCCGCTCCAGATCGCCAAAGGCGAGCCCAGCGTCCGCCATCACATCGGCGAGCATCGGCATCAGCCGCTCGGCCTGGCCGCGCTCGCGCATTTCCCGTAGCCCGCGTTCCTGCCATGCCCCGCCTGCCTCTCGCCAGCGGATCGCAGCGGAGACGGCGCCGAGGCAGGTATCGAATGCCAGGACATTCATGGCTAAAGGCCTCGGGCGGCAGCAGACCGGATCGCGCTAGATGATCTTGGCCATGTCCTCGAAGGCGAAGCGGGGGCCGCGCGGACGCAAGGCGACGGGATCACCATAGCCGACGTTGCACAGGAAGTTGGACTTGAGGTCGGTTCCGGCGAAGAACTCGGCGTCCACGCCGGCATTGTTGAAGCCCGACATAGGGCCGACATCGAGGCCGAGCGCGCGAGCGGCAATCATGAAGTAGCCGCCCTGTAGCGAGCCGTTGCGCATGGCCGCGGTCAAGACGGCCTCGGGCGTGCCGAAGTCGGATCGCTTGTCCTGCCCCTTGGGTGGATGCTCGTAGAACTTCAGGTCGTAGGCGATGATCGCCGTAGCGGGCGCCTTCATGGTCTTGTCGACATTGCCGGAGCTCAGGTGCGGCTTGAGGCGCTCCTTGGCCTCCGTCGACTTCACGTAGACGATGCGGGCGGGAAGGCAGTTGAAGGCCGTGGGGCCCATCTTCATGAGCTCGACCACTTCCCTGAGCAGGCTGTCGGGCACGTCCTTGGGCAGCCAGGCACGGTTCGTCTTCGCCTCCAGAAACAGCCGGCCCAGGGCCCCATCATCCAAGCGCATCGATGCCATCCTCGTCCCGAGAGTGCGTCAAGCCGCAACATTCATAGCCAAAACCCCGCTCGTTGCCGAGCGGGGTTCAAAGGGTCGGGTCGAAACGTGGGCGTCAGACGGGCCGCACTTCCTGCACGTCGGGGCAGAAATGCCGAAGCAGGTTCTCGATGCCGTGGCGGAGCGTCGCCGTCGAGCTCGGGCAGCCCGAGCAGGCGCCGCGCATGTGCAGGAAGACGATGCCGTCCTTGAAGCCGCGGAAGACGATATCACCGCCGTCATTGGCAACTGCCGGCCGCACGCGGGTGTCGAGGAGCTCCTTGATGGTCTTCACCGTGTCCTCGTCCTTGGCGTCGAAGTGCTCGAGCTCGGCCTCGCTGCCGTTCTCGTCACCCTCGACGATCGGCGCACCCGACAGGTAGTGCTCCATGATCGCGCCGAGAATGGCGGGCTTGATGTGCTGCCACTCGTCCGCCTCGCTCTTGGTCACGGAGATGAAATCCGAGCCCAGGAAGACGCCGGTGACGCCGTCGACGCCGAACAGCCGGCGCGCCAGCGGCGAGTTCGTCGCCTCGGACTTGTCGCGGAAATCAACGGTACCGTCGCCCAGCACGGTCCTGCCCGGGATGAACTTGAGCGTGGCGGGGTTCGGGGTCGGCTCGGTCTGGATGAACATGGGTCGGCCTCTGGCGGTCGCGGGTCTTAACTTGGAATCATTCTAGTAGATGGGTCCGAGCGGGTCAAAATGCCAGCCCGGGGACAGCAGCAAACCTCACGCGAGCGCCTTGATGTCCTCGATCGCCAGCTCGCCAGGCACGATGGTGATGGGGATTGGAAACTTGCCCGCCCCGGCGCCGGTCGCAAATCCCGATACCAGCGGCCCCGGCCCGGCGGCCTCCTTGGAGGCTCCCAACACCAGCACGGCGATATCCTCGTCCTCGTCGATCTGCTTGAGGATCTCGTCGATCTTCTTGCCTTCCCGGATCACCTCCTCGGTCGGCACGGACTCGAAGCCATCGTTGTTGAGCTTGCGGCGGAAGAGGCGGAACACGGCCTTGGCCTTGTTGGTCTCCTCCTCCAGCTGCACCTGCCGCACGCCTTCCCAGAACTGGTTCTCCGGCTCGATCACATACAGCAGCAGCACGCAGCCCCCGGCGTGCAGCGCCCGGCCCGCCGCATAGAAGAGAGCGCCCTCCACCTCGGGCGACTCGTCGACGATCACCATGAGCTTGCGCCCATGGCCGGGCTCGAAGATGCGTCGCTTTTTTGCCATGCCTCATGCTGCCATGGGACGAAGCCGCCAACAATACACGATGTTTACCAACGCGCTCCCTGTCGGCTTCGGAGGCAGCGCGTGGCGATTTTGCGAGCGAGGGGCCTAGGGCCGCAGTAAGCCCACAATGTCCTTGGCCGTCCGCACGATGGGCGCCGCCAGGGCCTGGGCCTTGCGGGCCCCGTCGGCCAGGACGCGGTCGATCTCCACCGGGTCGGCCAGCAGCCGGCTCATCTCGGCGTTGACCGGCGCCAGGCGCGCCACGGTCAGCTCGGCGAGCGCCTTCTTGAAGGTCGAGAACTGCGCATTGCCGAACTCCTTGAGCACCTGCGGTTTGGTGGTGCGGGCAAGCGCTGCGTAAATGCCGACCAGATTGTCGGCCTCCGGGCGTGCCTCGAGCCCGGCCTCCTCGGTGGGCAGCGGGTGCGGATCGGTCTTGGCGCGCTGAATCTTCCTGGCGATGGCGTCGGCATCGTCCGTCATGTTGATGCGTGACAGATCCGAGGGCTCCGACTTCGACATCTTCCTGGTGCCGTCGCGCAAGCTCATCACCCGCGTCGCCGGGCCCATGATCACGGGCTCGCACAGCGGGAAGAAGGTGCCATCCTCGAAGCCGGCGCCGCGGATCGCATCGGCGAAATCGTTGTTGAACTTCTGGGCGATGTCGCGGGCGAGCTCCAGGTGCTGCTTCTGGTCGTCGCCGACCGGCACGTGCGTGGCGCGGTAGGCCAGAATGTCGGCGGCCATCAGGACGGGATAGGCATAGAGGCCGACGGAAGCGTTCTCGCGATCCTTGCCCGCCTTCTCCTTGAACTGAGTCATGCGATTGAGCCAGCCGAGCCGGGCGACGCAGTTGAAGATCCAGGCCAGCTCAGCGTGCTCGGGCACCTGGCTCTGGTTGAAGAGCACGGTCTTCTTCGGGTCGACGCCGGCGGCGATGTAGGCGGCCGTGACCTGCCGGATCGAGTCCTTGAGCTCCTTCGGATCCTGCCACACGGTGATCGCGTGCATGTCGACGACGCAGTAGATGCACTCGTGGCTTTTCTGCATCTCGACCCACTGGACCATGGCGCCCAGATAATTGCCCAAGTGCAGGTTGCCCGACGGCTGCATGCCGGAGAACACGCGGGGCGCCGGTTTCTGGGGAAGCTGCATGGCCGATCCTTGTTGATGCGCGCGGGGTTATTGCGCGCCCGCGGCGGGCGCGCAAGGGGCGCTGAGCCCGCAGTGGTCAGGCCGAGCCGGCGGGCCGGCTGCGCCGCAACTGGCCGCGCAGCTGGCGCAGCCCGACGGTCCCGAGAGCGAGAGCTGCGACCGCGTAGACGATGAAACCGGCGCCGACCAGCATTGCCAGTGCCGCGGCGCGCGTCAGCAGCCCACTGGCGGCCGCAAGCTGTGGTGCAAGCATCCCCGCCAGAATCCACAGGACGAGCCCCATCAGCGCGCTCGCAAGCAGGATTCGCGGCAGGGCCCGCTTCAACCGCGCATCGGCCACAAACTCGGCCCGCTTGGCGAGCGTGGCGTAGAGCAGCCCTGCATTGAGCCAGCCGCCGAGCGTCGTCGCCACGGCGATGCCGAGGTGCGGCATCCATCCGAGCCGCCGAAACAGGAGGAACAGTGCAACCGAGCCCAGCGTATTGGCCGCCAGGCTGATGCTCGCGAAGCGCATCGGCGTCGCCGTGTCCTCGCGCGCAAAGTAGGCGGGGGAGAACACCTTGATCATCACGAACGAGGGCAGGCCCACGGCAAAGATCGCGAGCGCGGAGGCGGTCGCCGGCGTGTCGGCGGCAGTGAAGGCCCCGCGCTCGAAGAGCACGGACACGATCTCGCGCGGCACCACCGCCAGCGCCACCGCGGCCGGCACGGTCAGCAGCATGGCGAATTCCAGGCTGCGGTTCTGGCTGTCCATGGCCGCCGCATGATCGCCGGCGCGCAGATGGCGAGATACGTCCGGCAGCAACACCACGCCGATGGCGATGCCGATGATGGCGAGCGGCAGCTCGTAGAGGCGGTCGGCGTAGTAGAGGTAGGACACGGCGCGGTC
The DNA here is from genome assembly GCA_050248715.1 of Hyphomicrobiaceae bacterium. Classification (GTDB taxonomy): domain Bacteria; phylum Pseudomonadota; class Alphaproteobacteria; order Rhizobiales; family Hyphomicrobiaceae; genus AWTP1-13. The sequence goes on from JBFWRV010000062.1 coordinate 28,787, forward strand.
CTGCAGCGAGGCGATCATGCCGCCGATGACGATGTTGATCTGGGTGACACCGCCAGCAATCACGCCGGGAATGCCGAGCGTGATCAGGCGGCGCATGCCCTCCGTCATGCGCGGACGCCTGAGTCTCAGCAGCATGTCGTTGCGGCGCGCCCCATCGAGCAGCAAGATCAGCTGCAGGATACCGGCTGCGAAGATGCCCCACGCCAGGATCAGCCCGGCGCCGCGGTCGTTGCCGTAGCCAAGCGCCATGGCGAGCAGGATGGCGGCCATCAGCGTCAGATTGAGCACAATCGACACCGACGCGCTCTCGACGAACTTGCCGAGCGAATTGAGGACTCCCGAGAGCAGGGCGACCAGCGACATGCACGTCAGGTACGGGAAGGCGATTCGCGACATGACGACGGCGAGATCGAACTTCTCGGGGGTTGCTGCAAAGCCCGGCGCCAGCACGAGCATCAGCCAGGGCATGGCGATCATGCACAGCGCCGACAGCACCAGCAGGACGAGCAGGAGCCCCGCCATCGCCTCCTCGGCAAATTCCCTGGCGGCCGACGGCCCCTCGCGCTCCAGCCGGCTGGCGAACAAGGGAACGAAGGCCGAGTTGAAGGCGCCTTCGCCGAACAGGCGGCGGAAGAGGTTTGGAAAGCGGAAGGCGATGACGAATGCGTCGGCCACCGGCCCCGTGCCGAGCAACCGCGCCAGCAGGATGTCGCGCATGAAGCCGAACACGCGGCTGACCAGGGTCAGTCCGCCGACGGTGGCGAAGGAGCGGTAGAGCTTCATGGGGCTGGAGCCCTAGCCGAGCCGGGGGGCGAGGGCAAGGCGGCCGAAACCGATAGCGGCGACTTTTGTCCGGGACGGACGCTGCGGCTCTCGTCGCGACAACCATCGATATGTCGGATAGGGTCCTTGCAGCGAGCAACGACCGCGACGGACACGACCATGCAGCTCAACGCCATGTTTCCGACCCGCGACATCGGCAGCGACCCGGCCAAGATTCGCGATTGGGCGCAGGCCGCCGAAGACCTCGGCTACTCCTACATCGAGGTGCCCGATCACGTGTTCGGAGCGACGGCGCGCGATGGCTGGACGCCGCTCTACAACGAGAGGGACCCCTTTCACGAGACGTTCGTGACGCTGGGCTTCCTTGCCGCCGTTACAAAACACATCCGCCTGTCGAGCGGCGTGCTCATTGCGCCGCAGCGCCAGACCGGCGTCATCGCCAAGCAGGCCGCGGAAGCGGATCTGCTCAGCGGTGGCCGGCTGAGGCTCGGCATCGGCGTGGGCTGGAACCACGTCGAGTACGAGGCGCTAGGTGAGGACTGGAGGACGCGTGGGGCGCGCCAGGCGGAACAGGTGGAGGTGCTCCGGCGCTTGTGGTCGGAGGACCTCGTGACGTTCAGCGGGCGCTTTCACACCCTGAAGGAGGTCAACATCGTGCCGGCGCCGGTGCAGCGTCCGATCCCGATCTGGTTCGGCGGGGCCTCCGATGCCGTCGTGATGCGGGCCGCACGGCTCGGCGACGGCTGGATGCCGATCACCCCGCCGGACGAGAAAGCCGAGCAGAAACTGGCGCTCCTGCGCGAGGAACTGAAGAAGCAGGGCCGCGACCCTGCCCGGTTCGGCATCGAGGGCTGGCTGCGAATGCACGAGCCGGACCCGCAGCGGTGGGCGGCCGCGGCAGACGGGTGGCGCAAGCTCGGCGCCGACATGGTGATGCTCTACCCCATGTATCGAATCCCGAAGTTCGACGACCAGGTCACGACGCTGCGGCGATTCAAGGAAGTGGCCGGCGGCTAGGCGGCCAGGGCATGCTGACCCAAATCTACGAGGTCTCGAGCGCGGCGGAGGCTGCGGCCATCTCGGCGATGGGCGTCGACCACGTGGGCGTGCTCGTGGGCGACGGCAGCTTTCCGAGAGAGCAGCCACCCGCCCGCGCCACCGAGATTGCCGCTGCAATTGCCGCGCCGTCGAGGTTCTGCGCGCTCTTCCTGTCGGCGGATATCGCCTACATCACCCGCGTGGCGCGCGAGTTGAAGCCGTCGATCGTGCACCTGGGCGCCGCACCCGAGCTGCTGACAGCAGAGCATGTCTCGCAGCTCAAGCCGCTGCTTGCCGACATGCCGATCATGCGCAGCGTGCCGGTCGTGGGGCCCGAAAGCCTGGCGATTGCCCGCGCATACGAAGCGATCGCCGACTTCCTGCTGCTCGACAGCTATCGGGCCCAGGACCGGCAGATCGGGGCGCTCGGCGTGACGCACGATTGGAGCATCAGCCGGCGGATCGTCGAAGGCGTGCGCATGCCGGTGATTCTTGCTGGCGGCCTCGGACCCGACAATGTCGCCGCGGCCATTCGCATGGTTCGTCCTGCCGGCGTCGATTCGAAGACGAGGACCGACAGGGACGGCACGCACAGCAAGGACTGGGAGAGGGTGCGGTTGTTCCACACGAGGGCCAAGGCGGCGTCGGAGCAATGACGCCTACGCCACCATGCCCACGCCGATGCGGCCGATGCCCGGCAGCTTGAGTGCAGGACGGCGGATGTCGAGGCCGGCGACGAGGCCGAGTACGTTGATCTCGACGCCTTCGACCCAACCCACAGTTATGCCGAACAGGCCGCCGATCGAGAGTTGCAGTCCGGTGCGGCTGGGTGTCAGGCCGAGGATGCGGGAATCCACGCGCCAATCCTTGCCGACGGCGGTGGGCGGCAGGGTGATGCGGGCCTCCGGGATGGCGGCGAGCACGTAGGCCGTGAACGAGTTCGAGTTGGGACCCGGCCACACCGAATAGTCGCCGCGGTGGTTGTAGGGGTAGCCCGCGACAGCGGCGCGGATCTTGGGGATCAGGGCCTCCGCCACTCGCCCCTCGACCGCTCCGACGAGAATGGGGCGGTGGCCGTACCAATTGGCGTCGGGTGCCCAGTTGTTGGTCTTCACAGGCTGCCCCCAGGCGACCTTGTCGTAGCGGGTGTAGGAGCCTGCGCCCTTCTCCTTGACGACGATCCAGCTGTGATGCGCGAACACGCCCTTCCAGCGCCCCGTCCGCGCCGCGTACACGTGCACGAGCGCCTCGGGCTTGCTGCGCGGGTCGGGAAGGATGTGCGCGCTCGACCAATCGGCCCTGTTCCAGGAGACCGCCTGGTCGGTCGACAGCCACCAGGCGGCGTGCACGGCCAACGGAGTGAGGAAGGCGGCAAGGAAGGTGAGGGAAAACGTGCGCAGAAGGGGCATGGCGTGGATGAGATGGCCCGCGATTGCGCCGGGGTCAAGGCGTGAGGCCAGGGTCGGCTGGGAGAACGTGCACTCCTAGCGCATACCCCGGGACTGCGGCCCGTCTGGTTGCTTGTGCTTGCCATACGTTCGCCCCCGGCCTGAGCTTGTCGAAGGACGGCCCAGGAGCACCTGAGCGTGCTTCGACGGGCTCTGCACGGGGTGGAGGATTAGGCACGGGGGCTTGGAGCCAGCGCAACCATTTTTCGCGACATCGCCCGAACTGGAGCGCGCGGAGATGCGAGGCAAGCCTCCGGCCTCTTCCATGTCATCCCGGCCGGAGCGCGAAGCGCGCAGAGCCGGGACACAGGGCCACGGGCGGGCGCTCGCCGCTGCTCTGGGTCCGGGATATTCGCCTTCGGCGAATTCCGGGATGACAGCGTGGAGGCGTAGGTGGGTCGAGCGAAGCGATGTGACAGGTCGCATACGCACCGCTAGCCCTGTGCGACCGCGCCCGTCGTCGCGCCGCCGGCGAGCGCGGCCAGAAGCCGCTCGCGGACGGCCCTGTCGCGTGGTGCGCTGGTGATTTTCTTGTTGGTGAGGTCGGTGACGTAGAACACGTCCACCGCCTTCTCGCCGAACGTGGTGATGTGCGCGGAGGTGATGTCGAGGTTGAGGTCGGAGAGCGTATTGGTGAGCTCGAACAGCAGCCCCGGGCGGTCGAGGCCGGACACTTCGATCACCGTGTATTGGTTGGACACCGCGTTGTCGATAATCACCTCCGGGGCCACCTTGAAGGCGTCGATCCTGCCTTTGCGCTCGCGACGCTTGGCCATCAGGGCGCTCAGGCGAATCTCGCCCTTCAGAAGCTTCTCGATCGTCTCGGCGATGCGCCGGGCGCGGCGCAGCTCGTCCTCGTCATGGTCGAACTCGCGCGCGAGCAGGAAGGTGTCGAGAGCGAAGCCGTCCCGCGTCGTGGAGATGTGCGCGCCCGAGATGTTGGCGCCACAGGCGGCGCACGCGCCCGCAAACAGCGCCAGCAGGCGCGGATGGTTGGGCGTGAACAGCGACAGCTCCGTGATGGCAGTAAACGCGTTGGTCGTGACGGCGCTCGCCAGCGGCAGGCCGGCGCTTTCGGCGGAGCGGATGAGCCGGGCGTGCTCGACGACCTTGCGCGTCTCTGTCTTGAGCCAGTAGTCGGGATAGTGCCTTTCGACGAAGCGAGCCACCTCCTCGCCCGGCCAATCGGCCACCGCCGCGCGGAAGGCGGCTTGCGCGGCGGCGATGCGATCGCGCGAGGCGAGCTGCGTGTGGCCGCCGGCCACCACCGGCTCCGTCTCGAAGTAGAGCTCGCGCAACAGCTGGCCCTTCCATCCGTTCCAGGCGCTGGGCCCGACCGCGCGGATGTCGGCCACGGTCAGAACCAGCAGCAGCTTCAGACGCTCCGGGCTCTGCACGATGTTGGCGAAGTCACGGATGGTCTTGGGGTCGGAGATGTCGCGGCTGAAGGCGATGGAGCTCATCAGGAGATGGTTCTCGATGAGCCAGGCGACTGTTTCCGTCTCGGCGGCGGTGAGGCCGAAGCGCGGGCAGAGCCTGCGCGCGATTTTCGCGCCCAGCACGGAGTGGTCCTCGGGGCGCCCCTTGGCGATGTCGTGCAGGAAGGCCGCGACATAAAGGGCGCGCCGGTGCTGGATCGTCTTGAAGATCGACGTTGCGAGGGGGTGCGGTTCGGCCGCGGCGCCATGCTCGATGTCCGCCAGAACGCCGACGGCTCGGATCAGGTGCTCGTCCACCGTGAAGTGATGATACATGTTGAACTGCATCATCGACACGACCCTGCCGAAGTCCGGCACGAAGCGGCCGAGCACGCCCGCCTCGTTCATGCGCCGCAGCGTCGCCTCGGGATTTTTCTCCGAGCACAGCATCTCCAGGAAGATGCGGTTGGCCTCGGGATCGTTGCGCAGCTTGTCGTCGACGAGCCGCAGCGAGCGGCGCAACAGCCGCACGGCGTTGGGGTGGAAGAACGCCCCGGTCTGCTCGGCCTTGGCAAAGAAGCGGATCAGATTGACGGGGTCGCGCTTGAACACGTCGGCGCCGGCGACGTTGAGCCGGCCGTTGTCGATGCGGAAGTCGCTGCTGGCGCGGATGCGCCGGCGGGTGCGCCAGGAGAGCGGGTTGAGCAGCTGCGTCAACCCCGGCGAAGGCTTCACCTGCTCGATCTCGAGCGCCGAGCACAGGATGGTCGTGAGGTCGCCGACGTCCTTGGCGACAAGGAAATAGTGCTTCATGAAGCGCTCGACGGCACGCAGGCCGCGGCGCTCGGCATAGCCGAGCCGCTCCGCCATGGCGGGCTGCAGGTCGAAGGTCAGCCGCTCCTCGGCCCGGCCCGCCAGGAAGTGCAGGTTGCACCGGACCGTCCAGAGGAAGTCCTCGCAGTGGCGGAAGGTGGTGAATTCGTCCGCGGTGAACACCTTGGCTTCGACCGCTCCAGCGCTGACGCCGTCGCCGTAGAGATACTTGGCGAGCCAGTGCAGGGTATGGAGGTCGCGCAGCCCGCCCTTGCCGTCCTTGATGTTGGGCTCGACGCGGTAGCGCGAGGCCCCGGCGCGCCCATGGCGCTCATCGCGCTCGGTGAGCTTGGCCTCCACGAACTGGCGCGCCGTGCCGTTGACGACCTCGCGCCGGAAGCGGCCCATCAGCTCGCTGAACAGCTCCGCGTCGCCCAGGATGAGACGCGAGTCGAGAATGGCGGTGCGGATAGTGATGTCGGCGCGCGCGAGCTTGAGCGACTGGTCGACCGTGCGCGTGGCGTGGCCAACCTTCAGCCCCAGGTCCCAGAGCAGGTAGAGCATGTACTCCACCACGCTCTCGCCCCAGGGGGTCTGCTTGTAGGGCAGCAGAAAGAGCAGATCGACATCCGAGAACGGCGCCAGCAGGCCGCGGCCGTAGCCGCCGGTGGCGACGATGGCCATGCGTTCGGCGGAGGAGGGGTTGGTGGCGCGATAGACGTTGGCGACCGTGTAGTCGAAGACGAGGCGGATCAGCTCGTCCTGGAAGGCGGCGAGGCCTTCGGCGCAGCGCCGGCCTTTGCCATCCGCGGCGAGCTGACGCGCGGCCTCGATGCGGGCATCGCGGAGGAGCTCCTTGAGGCGTCCGAGCACGGCCGGCCGCGCTTCCAGGGGTTGGCCTTTCTGCGCCTCGATGAATTGAAGCAGCTCGCGGCCGACCTCGCCGGCATCGAAATAGGGGGCAGCCCTGGCGATGCTCTTGTCCATCAGAGCCCTGTTCAGGCGCGACCGGCGCAATAACGCCCAGCTGCGGCCGCCGTTCCGCCCGCCTATAACACCGTCCGGGCCGCGCGACCACACGCTGTCTGACGGCCTGACGATCGCCGCAAAGTGCAATCGGGGCAATCGGGCGGCTATTGGGGCATATGGACCTTCGTCAGGCAGTGCAATCTGTCAGTCACCGTCGCGGTTTCTTCGTGCCAGCTCTTTGAGCCGGTACAGGGCGTCGAGTGCCCCCTTCGGCGTCAGCTCGTCGGGGTTCAGGGCAGCGAGCGCTTCATCCACGGGCGAGGCGGCGGCAGCCGGCACGTGCGACTTGGGCCGCGCGGCAGCAAACAGCGGCAGATCCGTGAGAAGCGCCTCGCCGTCCGGGGCCTTGCTCTCACTCTTCTCAAGCAGTGCCAGCACCTCGCCGGCACGCGTCGTGACGGGCTTCGGCAGGCCGGCAAGCCGGGCAACCTGGATGCCGTAGCTGCGATCGGCGGCACCCGGCTTCACCTTGTGCAGGAAGACGATATCGTCGCGCCACTCCTTGACGTCCATGGTGACGTTGGCGACCTCGGCGAGGCGGCCGGCAAGCGCGGTCAGCTCGTGGTAGTGGGTGGCGAACAGCGCGCGGCAGCGGTTGACCTCGTGCAGGTACTCCACCACGGCCCAGGCGATCGACAGGCCATCGAACGTCGCCGTGCCACGGCCGATCTCGTCGAGGATCACGAGCGAACGGTCGGTCGCCTGGTTGAGGATGGCGGCCGTCTCGACCATCTCGACCATGAACGTGGAGCGCCCACGGGCCAGATCGTCGGCGGCGCCGACGCGCGAGAACAGACGGTCGACGACGCCGATGTGCGCGAGCCGGGCGGGGACGAACGATCCCATCTGCGCCAGCACGGTAATGAGCGCATTCTGGCGCAGGAAGGTCGACTTGCCGGCCATGTTGGGGCCGGTTACGAGCCAAAGGCGCGCCTCGGTCATCTCATCGAAGCCGGTCGGCGCGGTCACTTCGGCCGCCGCCAGCACGCAGTCGTTCTCGATGAAGGCACCGGCCTTCGACGCCTTCAGGGCCTGCTCCACTACCGGATGGCGCCCGCCGCGAATTTCGAAGGCCGTCGTGGCGTCGAGCTGCGGACGCACATAGCCCTGCTCAGCCGCGAGCTCGGCGAGGCCCGCCTCGCAATCGAGCTCGGCGAGCGCGGCGGCCACCTCGCCCAACGCCTGCTCCTCGGCTGCAATCGCCGCGGCAAGCTCGCCGAATATGTCCTGCTCGAGGGCGAGCGCGCGGTCGGCGGAAGCGACGATCCGGCCCTCGATCTCCACGAGCTCGGCAGTGGTAAAGCGCACGGCCCCGGCCATGGTCTGGCGGTGGCGGAAGGTGGCGGCCAGAGGCTCGCTCATCAGCGGCCTTGACTGCGCCGCCGGCACCTCGATGTAGTAGCCGAGGATGTTGTTGTGGCGAACTTTGAGCGACTTGAGGCCGCTCGCCTCGACGTATTTGGCCTCAAGCGCCGCCATCACTTGCCGGCTGTCGTCGCGAAGAGCGCGCGCCTCATCCAGCTCCCCGCGAAAGCCCGCACGCACGAAGCCGCCGTCGCGGCGCTGGGGCGGAGGCTCGTCGATGAGCGCGCGGGCCAGGATGTCCGCGAGAGTCGCCGAGCATCCGGTGAGCCGGCGCGCGATATCGGCAAGCGCGTCGGGCAGTCCGATGCTGCTGCCTCCGTTCTCAAGAATGCGCGTGCAGGCCGCAGCGCTGGCGAGGCCTTCGCGCACGGCGGCCAGATCGCGGGGGCCGCCCCGTTGCAGCGCGAGTCGGGAAATGGCGCGGGCGATATCGGGAGCGCCGCGCAGTGTGCCGCGCAGGTCATGACGCAGGAGCTCGTCACCCCACAGATAGCCCACGGCATCGAGGCGCCGGCCGATGGCATCCGGCTCGCGCAATGGGCTGGAAAGCCGGGCCGCAAGCTCGCGTGCGCCCGGCCCCGTGACGCTGCGATCGATGGCGCCGAGCAGGCTCCCGCTCTTCTCTCCGCCAAGGGAGCGCAGCAGTTCGAGGCTGGCCCGGCTCGCAGCATCGATGACGAGGCGGTTGGCCGGCGCGGCACGGCGCGGCGGCCGCAGGCAGGATGCCTTGCCGATCTGCGTCAGCTCGACATACTTGAGCAGCGCACCCACGGCCGCAAGCTCCGCCCGTGAGAAGGCGCCGAAGGCGGCGAGATCGGCGACACGCAGCCGCGCCTTCAACAGCCGCTCGCCGGCGAGGCTGTCGAAGGAGGCGGCCGGCACCGGCGTGGCCGCGGCGCCCGCGATATCGATCCAGCGGCGCACGTGCTCGTCACCCAGCAGCCGGTCGGCAGCGATCACCTCGCTGGGGGAGAGGCGCACGATCTCACCCGGCAGATCGGCAGCCGCGACCTCGCCGACTTCGAACTCGCCCGTCGATATGTCGAGCGAGGCCAGCGCCAGCATGGCAGCGGCGCTCGCATCCCCGCCGCCGCCCCTGGGGCCGTCGAAGAGGGCAGTGAGGTAATTGCGCGCCTTGGCATCGAGCAGGCTGTCCTCGGTCAGCGTGCCGGGGGTGACGAGGCGGACCACGTCGCGGCGCACCACGGCCTTGGAGCCGCGCTTTCGCGCCTCCGCAGGGTCCTCCAGCTGCTCGCACACGGCGACGCGGAAGCCCTGGCGGATCAGCCGCTGCAGGTACTCGTCGGCGCGGTGGATCGGCACGCCGCACATCGGGATGTCTTCGCCCAGGTGCTTGCCGCGCTTGGTGAGCACGATGCCGAGAGCCTGGGCGGCGGCGACGGCGTCCTCGAAGAACAGCTCGTAGAAATCACCCATGCGGTAGAACAGCAGGCAGTCGGGATTGGCGGCCTTGATCTCCAGGAATTGTGCCATCGACGGCGTGACACCGGGCACCGCGAGAAGCGGCTTCCTGTCGCTGGTTTCGTTGGGAGCGGGTGGCTCAGGTGTGGTGACGGACGGCTGCGCCTCGGCCGATGCCGAGCGCTTTCTGCCCCTGCGCTTCTTTGCGTCATCCACCGATTAACCCCAAAACCCCAGGAACGGTGCAGAATGAGGCATTCTCAGGCAGAAGCAGGGTGCTAGGAAGGTGCTAGGTACCGTCTCTGGAGTTGCCCTGCTCATGCCCTCGACGCTGCCCCGTCAACGTACCTGGATACCGGAGAAACTGAAGCCCTACTTCGGCAACCGCGCGTCTCATTCGGAACAGCTGCATGGCGTTGTCGCCGATGCCCGGAGCATACGCAGGGCGAAGCGTGATGCAGAGTGGCGCCACCACCGGTTGTTCCACGCCGTCAACGCGCTGCCCAACCACGTGAAGGCGATGATCATCGAGAACGGCGGCGACGTGTGCAAGCTCGGCGACCGGATTGCCGAAGTCCGCGAACTGCTGACTAGGCTTCCGGACATCAGCTCGATCATGTTCGTCCCCGTGCAGGCGCCTGCCGACCTAGCAGGCTGTTGAACTTGGGTCTGTGGCGGATCGGGATTTCCGGATCGGGGCGGTTGGCGGTGGGGTCGTAGGGGTCCGGGGCTGTCCGGTTGGCTCGGCTCAGGCTGCCTCGGCCAGCAGC
>JBFWRV010000063.1:0-38034 GCA_050248715.1 Hyphomicrobiaceae bacterium
ATGGCGCCGCGCGCGTCGACATCGCGCAGGCGCACCACCGCCGCAAAGGCCGCCTCGTGAAAGCCGATGCCCATGGCGACGCCGACGAGAACCCAGCTCGCCAGGTAGGCGGGGTAGTGATGGCTGAGCGCGATTCCGAGCAGCCCAGCTGCAAAGAACAGCGAGCTTGCAGCAAGCACATTGCGGCCGCCGAACCGCGCCATGAGCTTTCCGAGCCCGAGGGAGATGCCGGCCGCGGCGAGCAGCCCGAGCGACAATCCGGCAACCACGGCTGAATAGGACCAGGGCAAGCTGTCGGAGATCGGCCCTGCCAGAACGGCCAGCAGATAGTATGACGATCCCCAAGCCAGGATCTGCGCCGCGCCCAGGGCACCTGCAATCATGCGGCCGCGGCTGCGCCACCTCGGAACGCTGCCCGCTCCTGGTGTCGCCTTGCTGTTCTCCCCGCCGGGATCGATTGCGTTGGTTCTCATTGGCGGGCGATATCTGCTCCGTCGAGCCCCGGGCGGCGAGCTACCGCGACGGTGCTGCCGCCGTTGGGCAGAAGCTTTGATAATGCAAGTGGCGTGCGCTTCGCAGTGCGATACGTTTGTATCGAGAGCAGACCGAAGCGTCAATGAATGGGCCGTCTTCGAGCCTTGCGTCTGGAGCGGCCCAGGTATCGCGCGCGATCTCGCGCCCCTGGCAGGTGTGAGGCAACTGCGCCTGCCTACGCTGTGTTGACGGTGGCTTTTCCGTCAATCCGGCAACTTAGGCGCTCAAGCTTTGCCGGGAGTACGCACCAGCTTTCGCCCGTAAATGCCGGGCGGCCCGCACCCATTGGCATGAGCCCTCGTCAGCCTCGCACCGCTCCGTCGGCCCCGCTGCCGAGCAAGGCGGGCCCGAGCAGCGCGATGACCTCGTCGCGCGAGGCGATCCCTGGTGCGAACGGGATCGCGAGGATGACCTCGTTGACGCCCAGCGGGCGGAGGGCGGCGATCTGACCGGCGATCGCATCGGCGCCTCCCGAAAAGGCGAACCGGGGGACGAGCTCGTCGGGAATGAGGCGCGCGAACTCGGCCTCAGCGTTGCCGTGCTGCTGGTAGGTGTAGGCCCTCTCGACTTCCCCGGCCACCTCGCGCGTGAGGGAGTCGATCGGTCCGGGGATCTTGCGGAGGATGGCGCGGGCGACGTTGAACTTCACGGCATCGCGGTCTGGATGGCAGGCGGCCCAGACGGCGATCCGTGTCGTGCCCTCCGTCCGGCCGGCCGCCCGCTCGCCTTCCCGAACGATGTCGATTGCCGCCTGGATCAGCGGCGGAGCGACGCCGTTCATCAGGATGACGCCGTCCGCGATCTCGCCGGACAGCTTGAGCATCCTGGGGCCCGTTGCCGCGATATAGATGGGCACGGGTAGACCCGCGTGGTGCAGCCTGGCTGTCTTGCCCGGCCCGAAGGAGACCTCTGCGCCGGCAAGCAAGGCCCGGCACCGGTGCACGGCCTCGGCCAGCTCTGCCACCTTAGCGATCTCAAGGTTCATGGCCTTGAGCGCACTGTCGCCGACGCTGATGCCGAGCGAGGCGCGCCCGCCGCTCAGGGCGGCGAGGGTCGCGAAGGCCGATGCGGTCACGGTCGGGTGCCGCGTCAGGGGGTTGGTGACGGCGGTGCCCAGCCGGATGCGCCGTGTCGAAACCGCCAACGCCCCGAAGAGCGTGTAGACCTCGCGAAATAGCAGATGCGAGTCCAGCATCCACAAGGTGGAGAAGCCGAGCTCGTCGGCAAGCCTCCCCGTCGCGACGATCTCGGTCGGCGCCTGATTGGGGTAAATGCCCAGACTTATCTTCATCGACCGATGCCTGTGCCGGCCCACGCGAGCCCCAGTCCAGGAGAGCGGGGGCGCCTACTCGGACATCGCGGAGATCGGGCCGTAAAGCTCGGGTCGGCGGTCGCGCCACCAGGGAAATTTCTTGCGCAGTGCGCTGACCGTATCGATGTCGATCTCCTGCACCAGCAACTCCTCGCTCTCGTTGCTGGCTTCGGCGATCTTCATCCCGCGCGGATCGACGATCATGCTCCTGCCGAGATGCTGGCGGATACCCTCGCGCCCAACCCTGTTTGCGGCAACCACGTAGACCCCGTTCTCGAATGCGCGCGACCTGAGGGCCAGCTCCCAGATCGAGTTGCGATGCTCCGGGTCGCTGTAAACGGAATAGGCAATCGGCATGAAGATGATCTCGGCGCCGCGCAGCGCCAGAACGCGACTGCCTTCCGGGTACAGGCGATCATTGCAGATCTGGATTCCAATCTTGACGCCGTCGACGTCGAAGACGGGCAAATCACCGCCCGGCGTGAAATAGAATTTCTCGTAGCTGCCCGTGCCGCCCGCCTTCTGGTTGGGAAAATAGGCTGGGATGTGGGTCTTGCGATACGTGCCGAGCACCTCGCCGGCGGCGTTCGTTACCATCGCCGCATTGTACATTCCGCTGTTGGCCCGCTCCCCGAACGGAAGCACCATGGCGACGCCCAGCTTCTTCGCGGTGTCGCGGATCTTGCGCATCTCCGCGCTGTCGGCCTTGGTGAAGAACCGATCGGAGTTCTCCTCGAGCCGGTTGGGGAAGAACGGCGACAGGAACAGCTCGCAGAATGTGACGATGTTGACGCCCTTCGCCGCTGCCTCCTCGAGCATCTGACATGCCTTGGGCACCATCGACGACATGTCCTCGGAGTCGACGGGCCCCGTCTGAGCGCATGCCACCTTGATCTTGCGGCTCATGTCATGCTCCCTGCGATACAGACATATCGAATGACGATATCAACGTACGATATCGTGACGCATGTAGGCGGTCAACGTCTGATTCCGTCAGCGGTATTTTATGACTGTCTCCCGGGCGCCCCTTCAACAGGACGATACCTGACCTTGTCCGGCGAATCATCCGGCCGCCAAGCTTGACGACGTATTGACCAAGCCCGATCGAAAATGCGAAATGCGATACGGCAACATCGCATATCGGTTCAACGGTTGATGCCGGCGACCCTTGTCGCCGCATCGCGGCTGAGCCTGGGGCACATCGGGGCGGTCGAGGAGAGGGATGGGCGATTCAGGGTCCACAAATCGATCCCCGCACGTAACGATCGTCGGCGGCGGCATCGTCGGCCTTCTTTGCGCGGTGCGCCTGCTGCGGCTCGGCTGGCGGATCACCGTCGTCGATCAGGGGCTGGCGGAGCGTCGATGCTCCTATGGCAATGCAGGCAGCCTCAGTCCCGGCTCTGTCGCGCCGCTCGGAATGCCGGGAGTTCTGAGCCAGGTTCCGCAATGGCTGCTCGATCCCAAGGCGCCCCTGCACGTCAGGCATGACTACTGGCTACGAGCGGTGCCCTGGCTGCTGCGATTTCTGCATGCGTCCTCTCCACAGCGCGTCGAGGAAATTTCGTACGGCCTCAAGGCACTGCTGAGCGACTCCGTCGAGAGGTACGTCGAGCTGCTGGCCGATGTTCGCGGCTCGGACCTGCTTCGCCGAGCCGGCCAGCTTCAGCTCTATCCAAGCCAGGGCGCGCTGGAGAAGGATGCTCGTGTCTGGCAGTTGCGGCGGGAGCGCGGGGTAGTGGTGGAGAGCGTCGGCTCCGACGAGATCCGCCAGCTGGAGCCAGCGGTCAGCAGGAACTACGGCTGGGGCGTGTACCTGCCCAACGAGGGCCATATCCTCAATCCGGCTCGGCTTGTCGAGGTCCTCACGGAGTACATCGCACGCAATGGAGCCGAGCTCCGGAACGCCGACGTTCTAGGCTTCGACCTTGCCGGAGGTGAAGTCGCGGCGCTTGTGATCAATGGCGGTCGCATCGACGTCGACCGGGTCGTCATTGCCGCCGGCGCGTGGTCGAACGTTCTCACCCGGCAGTTGGGAGAGCATTTTCCGCTACAGGCGCAGCGCGGATATCACGTGACGCTCGCCCACCCGGGCGTCGAATTGAAGCGGCCCGTGGTAGCCGCGGACCGCAAGTACTTCGTCACTCCGATGGAGGAGGGTCTGCGCATCGCTGGAACGGTGGAGTTCGCCGATCTCCTGGCGCCGCCCAGCTTCAAGCGTGCCAGCAATCTGCTGGCCTGCGCTCCCGAGTTGCTGCCCGGTTTGAAGGCGAGCGGCGGCACTCAGTGGATGGGCAACAGGCCCTGCCTGCCCGACTCGCTCCCGGTGGTCGATCGCTCCAGCACCTTTCGTAACGTCTACTACGCTTTCGGCAACGGACATCTCGGTCTGACGGCGGCGCCCATGATGGGAGAGCTGGTGGCGTCGCTCATTTGCGACACCAAGCCGCCGGTCGATATGACGCCCTTTGCGGCCAGCCGGTTTCGGTAGCGCCGGGGCAGCAGCCCAGGGCTGCATCTTGCCTCGGATACTGGCAAGCGGACGGAAGCCTTGGCCGTTGTGGACACCCGGTGAGGTGGCTGATCCCGCGCGACCATCTGCTGGCAGAATGGCCATCCGCACGAAAGTGCGGAGCAGCGGGCTGTCTACTTGATCAGGAAATCTTCCTTGGTCGCCTTGCCGCCCTTGGTGGCGGCCGTCATCCAGCGTGGCATTCGTCCCCGTCCCGTCCATGTGTTGGCCGGATTCTTGGGGTCGCGATATTTCACGGCAACACTGCTCTTCCCCTTGCGTCCGAGGCCGAACAGTTCGTGCACGTCGAACCCGTGCTCCTTGGCAAGATCGACGAGCTGCTTGCGTACAGCCTCGCGCTCGGCGACCTGCTTGCGGCCCTTCATTTCCGCAATGCGCGCTCCCATCGCCGCCAGCTCGGCGTACGACATCTTCTCGAGATTGCGGGATCGTGCCATATCCAGCTCCCTGCTTTTGAAACTGATGCTATAGATTTCCCGAAAGTAATCAATAGTGCTTTAGTCATTTGGATTTTCGCTCCGCGACCTGCGGACGATGAACAAGCAAGGCATACCCGGCTTGAAGTCCTTCATTTGTGCGACTCCAGCCAGGTAGAGCAGGTAAACGGTATTGCCGAGGAAGCACTTCGGCCAGCCTCCCGCTATTCGGCCATCGGAGGACATCGACTGCAGCATCCGCCGCTAGTGCCGTAGACATGGATCGCCCACCCTGCGGGCCATGCTTTATCGGCGGCTGGATTTCGACCGCGCCTGACTACATCCCGTTGAAATTCACGCTCCCGCACCGCGCGATCAGCCCTCTAGCGAAACGTCGGTGCAACCCGCTCGCAGAGCAGCTGCATGGAGCGCATCACCTGATCGTTCGACAGCAGGCCGCCGCAGTTGAGCTCCGCCAGGATGCCGTCGAGACCAAGCTTGCCGGCGAGCTCATCGAGACGGCTGGCGACGGTCTCGGGCGTGCCGACGATGACCTTCTCGCGCAGCACATCCTCGTAGCGGACCGTCTGCAAGGCCTGTCCCCGCTCCGCCCGCTGCTCGACAGCGCGCGCGCCGGACCTCGTCGCCGAGTCTTCGAGCTGGGCGCCAAGCGTGCGGTAGAACTGCATGATCGATTGCTCAGGATCGGCCCGTGCGGAACCTTCTGTCTCGCCGACGTAGACCGGCACCCGCAGATAGACCTTGTCCCGGCCGGTCGGATGGCCGGCGGCGACATAGGCCTTGCGATAGGCGGTGATGTTGGGGCCCAGCTCCTCGATCGTGCCCAGGCGGACGGCGGTAAAGATCGGCAGGCCCATGATGCCGATCGCAGGGTAGGTATCGGCACTCGTCGCCGCCATGCGCAGCTCAGGATGCGGTACCTGCAGGGGCTTCGGCACCAGCGTGACATTGCGGAACGTGTAGAAGTCGCCCGCGAAGGAGAAGCGCTCGCTGCACCAGGCGCGCTTCAGGATCTCGAGCACCTCGCCGAAGCGCTCGCGGCTCTCGGCGTATGGCACGCCGTAGGCCTCATAGGTGCGCGGGAAGCCGCTGCGGCCGACGCCGAAGATGAGTCGTCCCCCGCTCAGGTGGTCCAGCGTCGCCACCTCCTCCGCCAGTCGTAGCGGGTGGCACAACGGCAGCACCTGGACGGCGATGCCGATCTTGAGGCGGCGCGTGCGCGCGGCGATCGCACTGGCGACGACCAGCGGGGCGGAGATGACCGAGCGCTCGGGAAGGAAATGCAGCTCGGCGAGCCAGACCACGTCAAGGCCCCAGCGTTCGGCCGCATCCACCTGCGCGAGGGAGTGGGCGAACGCTTCCGCATCGGTTTGACCGGGATGGCGGGCGAACTCGTGGAAAATTCCGAACTCGAACGCCATGACCGCCCCTGCGTGCCACAGACCCCACGGACAGATCATGCACCGGTAGCGTCCGGCTGTCAGCCGTGCCCAGCAGCTGCCGTGCCCTGCATGCCCCGCGGGACGGCGCCGGACGCCACCATCGAGATCGCACACGCGGGCTTGGAAGCGATCAGTTGAGCTGGTTCAGCCTGGCGGGATCGGGCTTGCGTCCCGTGACGCGCTCGAGCGCGATTGCCGACAAGACCTTGGAAGCAAGCGTCTTCTTGCTCGGATCGCGCTCCGGCTCGGCAGCCTGCACCGGCGTCGCCGCCAAGCCCGTCGTCAACGGTTGATTGTTGGCGCAGCCCGCAAGGAGCGCACCTACGAGGACCATGATCGTCCCCCGCGGCAGCATGAAATCCCCCCTGACGCGCGATCACGATGGCCGAAGCCATTAGATTGATGCGGGAGATTACCTGCAAGACGGGGCAAGGCAAGCGCAAAATGCCGGGGCCTCGCGTGCGGGCCGAACGCGGCGCGCGATTGGGGCGCGGCGAAGGCTGCGTCAGCGGCAATTCACAGATTGCGTTAGCGGGCGGTGCACGAGGTGTTGCGCACATCTTTCGTGTCTTCCCGGATCGGGAAGACCGTCTCGAAGCGAGAAGCTGCAGCATGAGCTCTTTACCGTGACGGCCATATCCAAGCTGCTCATTTGCTTTGAAATTTACGAGATTTAATCCACGCATTGAGATGCTTTTTCGCGTGACCGCGGCAGTGTGTTAGCCCCGCGTGGGTGCGGGGCCTGGCGGTTCCGCAACAACCGGCAGCAGAGTGGGGAATGGCGTCATGGCTCGATTGGAAATGAGCGGATACGACGTTGGCGAATCGGCCGCCGCAGGCGGCACGCCCGATGCATTGTTCGAACTCGGGCTCATGTATTGCGCTGGACGCGACGTGGAGATGAACCTCATCAGCGCGCACAAGTGGTTCAATCTTGCAGCGATGCGCGGCAATCAGGATGCCAGGCGCTATCGGATGGAGATCGCTCGCGAGCTTTCGCGGGCCGAGATCGCCGAAGCGCAGCGCCAGGCGCGGGAATGGCTGGCCCGGCACTAACCGAAGGCGGGCGAGGCTGCGATGCGTCCCGTGCGTTCTCACGCGGCCGCGCCCCCGAGGCAGCGGCAGTCGCTCAGGATACAAAGGCGGCGCCGCAAACGCTTAGCTGCCGGTGTGGCTGCCGCCTCCGTCGAAGAACTTGTTGGGCTTCAGGAAAAACGACAGCGCGATGCAGCCGTTGGGCGCATGCGCATCATGGCGGCTGCCGGCAGGACGCCAGACGTAGTTGCCAGCCGTCGCAACGCCTTCGGCGTCGGCAAGAGACCCCTCGAGCACGAACGTCTGCTCAAGGTCGGTGTGCTCGTGGTCGGGTAGCACAGCTCCCGGCGCGAACCGTGTCAGGGCCGTCATCAGCCCCGTCGTCTTGTCCTCCATCAGGACCTTGAGGTCGACGCCTTTGAAGCGGGTCGGCACCCAGGGCAGCGACGCCACGTCGACATAGCGCGAGGCGAGCGCGCCGAGGCGCTCATGGTCTTTTGCATCGGGCGTCATGGTGGCCATGGAAGTTCCTCCATTTTATCTGCCTGAGCAACTGCGGGCTTCGGCAGTCTGAGGTCGGATGATCGCACCTCCAATCTTGTAGCGCATCCCTCGCTTTGCATTTGCCTCTTTTTTTATGTTTCGACTTTACGATGCGCCAAGGTTCTGGGGTGACCGGCGCATGCGTCTACAAGGCTTAACCATCTATTTCGCCCGGCGGCTCGCGCGAGTGGTGTCGAGCGCCGGACGGAGAGCCGTCCGTCTCGTGATTCGCGCGAATTCGGTAATGACCAGCCGTGTTCGCTCACCCAGGGCGCTGATCGCGCACCTCGGTCTCATCACGACGTGCATCGCCATTTTCGTTCCGCCGATCGCCTATGCGACGCTCGGCCTCGTTCAACTGCAGGAGCGCGCCGCTGAGCAGGCCTCTCTGGGCGCACGCCATGTCGAGGTACAGCTCAAGCAGCAGACCGCCGTGGATGGGTTCACGCGCGTTTCCATCAACGTGCTGCATGCCACGCGCAATGCCGACGGCATTGTCGTCGCCAGCTGGCTCACCGATAAGAGGGGCACGCTGCTGATGTTTCAGGGCGGGAAGGTCTTGTGGCCGGAATTCGTGGCGAGCAAGGCTATCAATGCCGCTGGCTTCGAGGGCAGCTTCCACATCGCCGTCACCACCGGGGGCGTTATCGTCGGCACCTTGCAGGTCGCCGCAGCCTTTCTCATTCTCGGTCTCGGGGCCTACTACTGTTTTCGCAGGCTGCCGTTGGCGGCGCTCGACGAGGCCGACCGCCTGCTGCGCGTCGAGCAGGCCAAGCTGCGCGAGCAGAAGGAAGCGCTGGAGACGCAGAACCTCCGCTTCGAGGCGGCGCTGAGCAACATGTCACAAGGCTTGTGCATGTTCGACGGTGACCGACGACTCGTCGTCTGCAATGCTCGCTACATGGAGATGTACGGCTTGTCGCCGGACCTCGCCTACCCCGGAACGACGCTCGAGGAGATTCTGGAGCATCGTGCCGCCAAGGGCATATACGGCGGCGAGGTCGCGCGCGACTACATCCACGACTCACTCTCCGTCGCGGCCGGCAATGTGGCAGGCACGCGCATCGTCGAGTTCGGTGACCGCCGCGCCATCGCCATCGCCCACCGGCCGATGCCGGGCGGAGGTTGGCTGTCGACGCACGAGGATCTTACCGAGTATCGCCGCATTGAGGCGCGCATCGCGCACATGGCCCGGCACGATGCCTTGACCGAGCTGCCCAACCGCGTGCTGCTGCGCGAGCGCCTGGAAGTCGCGCTCGAAGGTTCCAGGAACGGCAAGGGCGTTGCGCTGTTCTGCCTCGACCTCGACCGTTTCAAGCACATTAACGACACTCTGGGCCACGACATCGGGGATGCCCTGTTCAAGATCATCGGCGCGCGCCTCCTAGCGTGCGCCGGCGAGGGCAACACCGTTGCCAGGCTGGACGGCGACGAGTTCGCGATCGTGCAGACAGGCGCAGAGCAGCCCGTTGCCGCTACCGCCATGGTGGTACGCATCATCGATACCCTGAGCGAGCCGATCGAGGTCGCCGGCCAGCGTGTGACGCTCGGCACGAGCATCGGCATCTCGGTTGCGCCGGCTGACGGCACCAACCCTGACCAGCTGATCAAGAACGCGGACCTCGCGCTCGACCGGGCAAGGAGTCAAGGCAGGGGCGCCTACTGCTTCTTCGAGGCGGACATGGACGCGCAGATGCGGGGCCGCTTCAAGCTGCAACTCGATCTCAACAAAGCGCTCGGCGACGGCGAGTTCGAGCTGCACTATCAGCCGCTCGTCAACCTGGAGCGCAACGAGATAAGCTGCCTCGAGGCACTGCTGCGCTGGAACCATCCAGAGCGCGGAAGGATATCGCCCGGCGAGTTCATTCCCGTGGCCGAGGAGACCGGTCTGATCGTTCCCATCGGCGAGTGGGCGCTCCGGGAGGCTTGCGCGGCGGCCGCCGCGTGGCCCGGTCACGTCAATGTCGCGATCAATATCTCGCCGATCCAGTTCAAGAGCCGGAGCCTGGTCCAGGCTGTGTTCTCGGCACTGGCCGCCTCGGGATTGACGCCGTCGCGGCTCGAGCTCGAGATCACCGAATCCGTGCTGCTGCAGAACGACGACACGACTCTTGCCACGCTGCATCAGCTGCGTGCGCTGGGCGTGCGCATCGCTCTGGACGACTTCGGCACCGGCTATTCGTCGCTCAGCTATCTGCGCAGCTTCCCCTTCGACAAGATCAAGATCGACCGTTGCTTCGTCTCCGACCTCGAGAACGAGAACGAGGATGCGATTGCCATCCTGCGCGCCGTTGCGGGTCTCGGGACCAGCCTCGGCATCGCCACCACGGCTGAGGGCGTGGAGACCAAGGAGCAGCTGCAGAAGGTGCGAGAGGAGGGCTGCACGGAGATGCAGGGCTATCTCTTCAGCCCGCCACGACCGGTGAAGGACATCGTGCGCCTGTTCGCGGAGCCTGCGGCCAAGGTGGCGAACGTCGCTTGATCCGCCTGGCGTGCCCGTCACTCCAATGACGGTTGGGGGCCGGCCGCGAGGTTGGCCCCGCCTTGCCGGCATGATATCCTGGTCGCCCTCCACACAGGACGGCAAGCGAGGATCGTCATGCAGAAGGTGATGAGCCGACCAGCGAATCCGATGATGTCGATCGTGAGCCCTGCCGAGGCGCGGCGGATCATTCGCTCCGGCGACCACTCGGGCCACACGGCAGGCGTCGCACCCGATTTCGTGCAGGGCAACCTGTGCATCTTGCCCAAGGACCTGGCGCTTGAGTTCTCGGCGTTCTGCCAGCGCAACTCCAAACCCTGCCCCGTGATCGGCATGGGAGCGCCTGGCGACCCCTCGCTGCCCGATCTCGGCGACATCGACATCCGCACCGACGTGCCGCGCTACCGCGTGTTCAAGGACGGCAAGCTGATCGACGAGCCGACCGACGTGCGCAAGTATTGGTCCGACGACCTCGTAACTTTCGTCCTCGGTTGCTCGTTCTCCTTCGAGCTGCCGCTGCTGCAGGCCGGTATTCGCTTGCAGCACATCGAGCGCAACACAGTGGTGCCCATGTACCGCACGAGCATCGATTGCGTGCCGGCAGGGCGCTTCAAGGGCAAGATGGTGGTATCGATGCGGCCCTTCACGCCGGCCGACGCCATCCGCGCCGTGCAGATCACCACCCGTTTCCCGGCCGTGCACGGTGCACCGGTGCATTTGGGCCTGCCGGAGGCGATCGGCATCAAGGACATCGATAAGCCCGACCTCGGCGATCCCGCCGAGATCAGGGAGGGCGAGCTGCCGGTGTTCTGGGCCTGCGGGGTGACGCCACAGGTGGCCGTGGAGCAGGCGAGGCCCTCGATCTGCATCACGCACAAGCCGGGCTCGATGCTCATCACCGACCGCAGGAACACATCGCTGGCGGCCCTCTAGCAGGCTGTTGAATGTCTCGCGTGCTGACAGGCGGCGTTGAATATGGTTCCGTTCCGGCTCGCCGTCGCGGGGGCCGGGATGCGCGGATCGGATGCCAGGTCGGGATCATTGTTCTCGTACGTGGACCTGGAGGGCCGGGTGCCGGCGAAGCATCCGCTGCGCGTGCTCAAGACCAGCGTCGACGACGTTCTGGCCGGGCTCGATGGCGATTTCGAGCGCCTCTACGAAGGCACCGGGCGGCAACGGCGAGCGCGACTACCATGGCGAGAAGCGCAGCAACCAGACGCACGCCTCGACGACGGATCGCTCGCAGCGCGCGAGGAAGCGCATCGAGGAGGCGTTCGGCTGGGCCAAGACCATCGCAGGTTGCGCCAAGGCCAAGCTGCGCGGCACGCGCCGCGTCGCCTTCCGCTTCACCTTCGCAATGGCAGCCTACAATCTGATCCGCATGCCGAGGCTGTTGGCCGAGGCCGCCTGAGCCAAGCCAACCGGACAGGCCCACCGCAGACCCAGCGAGCGCTCCTCCCCGAATGCAGAAAACCCCTTCCTCCAACGACCCAAGTTCAACAGACTGCTAGATTATTGCGCGTGCTGGGTCGAGCAAAGACAACGTCGTCGCGCAAGCGAGGTTACCCGGCATCGGCTCCCGCGTCAGACCCGCTGCAGCCATACCGCGGTGTCGTGGAAGCCGGCCCCCCCGTTCGGTGGCACGGGATCATCGCCGATCAAGGTGTTGATGGCGCGTTTCTCCTCAAAGGCGTCGGCTGGCCAGATGCCCTCGACAATCAGCGTCGTTGCCTGCTGTCCATCATCCCGCGTCGCTGTCAATAGGACGGAGCCGCGATCATTGCCGATCCGCACGCGCGATCCCTCTTCCACGCCCTCTCGCATCGCCGCGTCGGGATGAATGCGCACGCGCGGTCCGCACTCCTTGGCGATCGAGGTCGGTGTCTCCGAAAAGGTGCTGTTGAGAAAGTTCCGCGCGGGCGGACAGACGAGCTTGTAGGGGTGGCGCAAATCCGCTCGCTCATACCGGGCGGACCAATCCGCCATCATCGGCATCAGCTCATGGCCGGGCCCGACTTTGCTCCAGTCGGGCTTGAAGTGGAATCTACCGTCTGGCTGGGGGAACCCGTTGAGGAAATGCGCACTCTCGAACGGCAGAGCGCGGTCGACCCACCCCAGCTTCGACGCAGCCGAATAGCTTCCCAAGCCGGAGCGGGATAGCGCGTGCTCCAGAAGCTCGAGGTCTGTCATGGCAACGCTTGGGTGCTTGGAACCCAGCAAGCGTCCCAGCTCGCGCACCGTGTGGCTGTTGGGGCGCGCCTCTCCGCGCGGCTCCACCACCTTTGGGCCGAACGTCAGGTGCGTGTGTCCGAGCCCGTAGTAGATGTCATCGTGCTCGACGAACATGGTCGCGGGCAGCACGATGTCGGCCTGGCGTGCCGTGGGTGTGAGGAACTGCTCCTGTACGGCGAGGAACAAGTCCTCGCGTCCGAGGCCCTTCAGGACCTTGGCTGTGCTGGGTGCGACGGTCGCCGAGTTGGCATTTTGCATTAACATCCCCTCGACCTGCGGTCCGCCGCACAGCGCCTCCGCCTCGCCGCACAGGACCGCTCCGATTCTCGATTGGTCGAGAATTCTGACTGTGGGGTCGATGGCGTCGGTCCCGTTGATGAGCGAGATGTCGAGCCCCCACTGGCTCTTGTCGAAGCTCAGGAAAAAGGCGCCGCCGCCCTTCTGCGTCCACGACCCGGTCATTGCCGGCAGGCATGAGACGGCATGCATGGCCGAGGAGCCGTTGCGTGTGCGCGTGAAACCGAAGCCGACGCGGATGAAACTCTTGCGCGTCGTGCCATACAAGCGGGCGAAGGCGACGATGTCCTCGACGCCGAGCCCCGTGATCCCAGCGGCCCATTGCGGGGTGCGCGTGAGGATATGCCGTTCGACCTCGGCATCGAAATCCGTATGGCGTGCGAGGTACCCGCGATCGACCATGCCCTCGGTAAGCAGCACGTTCATCATTGCCAGGGCCAATGCCGAGTCGCTGCCGGGCTTGAGGACCAGCGCAATATCCGCCTGCTCGACGGTCGGCGTGCGATAGACGTCCACTACCGCCAGCCTGGTGCCGCGCGCCTTGCGGGCACGGGCCACGTGCGTCATCACATTGACTTGCGTGGAGACAGGATTGCCGCCCCAGATCACGATCAGGTCGGCGTGCTCCATCTCGCGCGGGTCCGGCCCCACCAGCTTCCCGACGCCGGCCAGCCAGCCCGACTCCGCGGGTGTGACGCAGATCGTGGTTTGCTGGCGCGAGTAGCGCATGGGGTTGCGCAGGCGATCGAGACCGTAGCGTTGCAACACCCCCATGTTGCCGCCGGAGTGATATGGCCAGATCGCCTCGGGCCCCGAGCGCTGGGAGATGCGCGCGAAGCGCTCCGCGATCTCGGCCAACGCGTCATCCCACGAGAGGGGTACGAATTGGCCCGACCCCTTGGGGCCCTTGCGGCGCAGCGGATGCAGCAGCCGGTCGGGATGGTCGATACGCTCTGCGTACCGGGCAACCTTGGCGCAGACAACCCCCAGCGTATAGGTGTTGTCGCGGGCGCCCGTGATGCGACCGACGCGGCCGTCGGCCAGCACGGGAACCTCGAGCGCACACGCGCTCGGGCAGTCGTGCGGACAAGCCGATTTAGCAGTGCGGACAACCCGTTGTTGCATGTCGTGCTCCACCATTCGACGCGGCCGGGCCGATCCTATCTGCAAGATCGGGGCGCACAACGCAAGCGGCAGTCGTCTCACTGCTGCACGCCTTAGGTCCAGCCCGTGCGCGAACGATCGGTCCGGAACCGCCTTGCGGTGCGTGCGCCGGGACTTCTTGTGTCGATCTCCTCCGACATCTCACCGAGCCCATCGTCGACAGCTGTCTGCGCCATCTTGAGCAGGCGCTCGAAGACTATGGCATGCTCAGCGAGCTTTTCGTGATGCAATCAAAGGGTGCTCATATCCCCCCGCGATTGCGCGCCACTTTCCGGTGCGCATCATAGAGTGGGGGCCGGTGGCGGGTCTCTACCCCTACTTGACCGGCATGATCAGGTTCGGGAGCCAAGTCGTGAGGGCTGGGAACGCCGTGCACAGGGCGAGCGCGAACAGCATCGTCAGGAAGATCGGCCATTGGTAGCGCCAGAACTCCAGCAGGGAGACGTTGGCGATGCGGCAGAGCAAGAACATGGTCAACCCGTAGGGCGGGGTAACGAGGCCGATCAGGAGATTGAACACCGTAATGACGCCGAAGTGCACGGTGTCGATGCCGAGCGCCTTCACCGTGGGCAGGAGCAGAGGCACCAGGACCAGCAGGATCGGCACCGTGTCGAGCAGACATCCAAGGATCAGGAACAGGATGTTGATGCCGAAGAGGAACAGGTAGGGATTGGTGGTGAGCGACGTCATCCAGGTTGCGAGCGAATCTGCCGCCCCGTAAAGGGTCAGCACCCGGCCGAAGGCCGCAGCAGCCGCAATGATGATGAACACCGATCCGACCGTGCGCAGGGTCGACAATGTCTGGCGGGCGAAGGTGGCGAGGCTCAGCTCGCGATAGACTAGTCCGCCCATGACGATCACTGCGATCACACCGAGCACGGCCGCTTCCGTGGGCGTGGCAATCCCGACGAGGATGCTGCCCAGCACGACGACCGGAATGACCAGCACCGGCAGCCCGACGATCGTCGCCGTCACGCGTTCGCGGTAGGGCACACGCTCTTCGCGGGGATAGTTGTTCCGCTTGGCCACGATGTAGGCCTGCACCATCAGGAAGAGGCCGAGCATGGCGCCAGGAACGGCACCGCCGAGAAACAGCCGGCCGACCGATTCGTCCGTCGCCGCAGCGAACAGGATGAAGGCAATCGACGGAGGAATGAGCGGGCCGATGGTCGCCGCTCCGGCGATGAGGGAGGCGGCGTAGGCCACCGGGTAGCCGCTGCGCTTCATCGCCGGTATCAGGAGGCGGCCGGTCGCCGCGGCATCCGCCAGGTCCGAGCCCGACATGCCGGCCATGATGACGTTGACGATCACCCCGACATGCGCAAGCCCGCCCGCGATGTGCCCGACGAAGGCCTTGGCGAGATTGACGAGGCGCTGGGTGACGCCGCTGGCCAGGGCCAGATCGCCCATGAGGATAAAGAACGGGATCGCCATGAGGACGAAGTGGTTGACGCCCTGCCAGAGCGTCGTCGGCAGCGTCGACAGCGGGATCGGGGTTGGCGCGAACCATAGGCCGACGATGGTCGAGCTGATCAGCACGACCGCGATTGGCACGCGCAGCAGGAAGAGGGCGAAAAAGACGATAAGGACGTACCAGAGACCATCCATCCCGTCAGGCCTCGTTTCCAGCTCTTGGGGCCTCGGGCTCCCGCCCCATCAGTCTCCCGACGAACAGCGCCGCGGTGTGCGCCATCATCAGGGCGCCGCCGATCGGCACTGGATAGGCAAATATCGACAGCGGCAGGCCGAGCGAGATCGAGCTCATGATGTCGAGGTTGCGTGCGCTCTCCCAGCCCAGCCACACGATCGGCACCAGGACCAGAAGCACGACGATATCGCCCATCAGCCGTAGGGCCTTCTGCAAGCCGGCCGGCAGCATGTCGTAGACGGCGCTCATGCGGATGTGGTCGTCCACGCGCTGCAGCGCCGCTGCGCCCCAGAAGGCGGCCCAGATCATGGCGAGTCGCCCGAACTCCTCCGTCCAGGGAATGTCGATATCGTCCGAGAAGAGATAGCGCACGAGCACCTGCAGGGCCGAGCTCACGAGCATGGCGAGCATCAGGAAGATGCCGACGAAGGCCTCGACCAGGCCCCACCAGTCGATGCGCCCGTCCGGCCCGCGCCAGTCGGGCCAGATCGACCAGGTGCAGGCGGCCGCGAGCAGCACAAGCACCACGGTCATGCCAATGAGCTCAGGCGGAACCTGCATCATGGCTTGCTGACCATCGCTCTCACGCTCTCTTCCCGCGATGCCCTCCTATGAGAGGGCACCGATGCCGTCGACATGCACAAGTGCGGTTACTTCTGAGCTGCCTTGACTTCTTCCAGGAGGTCAGCGCCCACCAGATTGGCGAAGTACTTGTGCACCGGCTCGACCGCCTTCTCGAACTCGGCGCGGTTCGGCTTCGTGACCTTGACGCCGTTCTTCTGCATCAGGGCGATGGCATCGGCGTTGGCCTTGCCGGCGCTCGCGTACATGGTCAGCCCGGCTTCCTTGGCTGCGCTGGTAATGACCCCCTGCTGCTTGGGCGAGAGCGAGTCGAATTTCTTCTTGTTGATCACGAAGACCGTAGCCGTCCAGATGTGATCGGACACGACCAGGTTCTTGGCGACCTCGAAAAGCTTGGCGTCGGCCATGCCATGGTAGTTGGTCTCGACGCCGTCGATCGTCTTCTGCTGAAGGCCGGAGTAGACCTCCGGCCATGCCATTGGCACGGGATTGCCGCCATAGGCGCGGATAGTGCGCACATAGAGCGGATTCTCGATGACGCGGATCTTCTTGCCTTTCAGGTCTTCGGGCTTGGTCACGTCGAAACCGACGGTAAGGAAGCCGCGCATGTCCCAGACGCCCCACGACAGAGGCTTGATGCCCTTTGGCTCCAGCAGGGCGAACATCTTGTCTCCGATGGGCCCGTTCAGGACCTTCCAGGCGTGGTCGCGTGACTTCCAGATGAAGGGAAGCTCGGTAATCGAGAAGGTCGGCTCTATGGCGGCCACAATGCCCGCGCCCGCCATCGCCATGTCGAGGGTGCCCAACCGCACCTGAGAGATCATCTCGAGCTCTCCGCCCAGCTGGCTGTTGGGAAAGATCTGAACCTCGATCTCGCCGTTGGAGAGCTTTTCGGCAACCTCCTTGAGCTTCGACGATCCCTGACCAGCAATGGCCTGGAGGCTGGTAACGTGTCCGATGCGCAGCGTCGTCTTGGTCTGCCCGACCGCGGTCCCGCTCGAGGAAACCATCCCTATACTGACGACTAGCGCGCCAACAGTGCCTATCTTCATTGCTCTTCTCCTTCCGCCACTCGCGACCGAGCGCACCATCGAGCAGTCTCGGCCCAACAAGATGAAGACAGGCTAGGCGCTCGCCTACCGGGGGGTCAAGGAAACACTCGGTTGTGAGACACGATGGCACGTGACACGCGGAGTTCTTTTGTTGCAGGTTTTCACGGCGCGCACGCTGGAGGATGTTCGCGGTTTGCGAAAACTGCGTACTTGCTGGGCTGCACGTCGAGCGTTCAGATCAAAGACGAGGCACATGCGCACGTGGACAAGAGCAAGCAGATTGCCATCGGCGTCGACATAGGCGGTACTTTTACCGACGTCATCCTGGTCGACGAGCGTACGGACAGTGT
The DNA here is from genome assembly GCA_050248715.1 of Hyphomicrobiaceae bacterium. Classification (GTDB taxonomy): domain Bacteria; phylum Pseudomonadota; class Alphaproteobacteria; order Rhizobiales; family Hyphomicrobiaceae; genus AWTP1-13. The sequence continues at coordinate 17,641 of JBFWRV010000063.1, forward strand.
CTATTCCGCCAAGGTGCTGACCACACCGGAGCGCCCCGCGCAGGCGGTGCTGGCCGCGGTTGCGCAGGTGCTCGAGCAGGGCAAGTCGCAACACGGCGACGTCCGCACCATCGTGCACGGCACGACGCTGGCAACCAACGCAATCATCGAGCGCAAAGGGGCACGTACCGCCCTTCTCTGCACCCAGGGCTTTCGCGATGCGCTGGAGACCGGCACCGAGCTTCGCTACGACCTGCACGACCTGTTCATCGAATTTCCGCAACCGCTGGTTATGCGCGATCTGCGGATCAGCATTGCGGAACGCGTTCGTTTCGACGGCGACGTACTGACACCACTCGATGAGGCTGAGGTGCGCAACGCCCTGCGCGCGCTCGCGGGCGAGGACATCGAGGCTGTCGCTGTATGCTTCCTGCATGCCTATGCCAACCCGGCAAACGAGGAGGCGGCCGGGCGGGCCATCCATGCCGAGCGACCCGATCTTGCCATATCCCTGTCGTCTCGCGTTCTTCCCGAGATCGGCGAGTACGGACGCGTCTCGACCACCGTGGCAAATGCCTATGTCCAGCCGCTGATGTCGCGCTACCTGGCCGAGCTTTCGGAGGCCCTGGAGGAGCGGGGCTCGCGCGGCGCTTTCTTCGTCATGAGCTCCAGCGGCGGCACGCTGAGTCTCGACCTCGCCCGCCAGTTCCCCGTCCGCCTGGTCGAGTCCGGTCCTGCTGCCGGCGTCTCGATTGCCACTCACTTCGCCCGGCGTCTCGGCAAGCCCAACGTCCTCGCCTTCGACATGGGCGGCACGACTGCAAAAATCTCGCTGATCACCGGCGGGCAGCCGACCCGAACCACCGAGCTCGAAGTGGCGCGCGTACGCCGCTTCCAGAAAGGCAGCGGCCTGCTGCTCAAGGCGCCGGCGGTCGATCTGATCGAGATCGGCGCTGGTGGAGGTAGCATCGCCCGGGTCGATGCCCTCGGCCTGCTCGGCGTCGGCCCCGACAGCGCAGGCTCCGACCCCGGGCCGGCGTGCTACGGCGCCGGTGGAACCTCGGCAACGGTGACAGATGCCGACCTCGTGCTCGGATATCTCAACGCTGATTTCTTCCTGGGCGGCAAGATGCGCCTCCATCGCGAGCGGGCCTCCGCCACCATCGAGCAGAACGTCGGCACGCCTCTCGGATTGGGTACCGTCGACGCAGCCCGCAGCATCTACGAGGTCGTCAACGACAACATGGCGAACGCTGCTTCCGTCTATGCCGCCGAGCAGGGCATCGATCTCAGGGATTTCACGATGCTGGCATTCGGCGGCGCCGCGCCGGCGCACGTCTGCGATGTGGCCAAGCGGCTCGGCATTCGTGACGTGCGCATACCCGTCGGCGCCGGCGTCCTTTCTGCGTTGGGCTGCCTTGCCTCGCCGGTCTCGTTCGACTTCGTGTTCGGCTATATGCGGGAGCTGAAGGAGGTCGACTGGGCCAGCGTCAATGTACGCTTTGCGGCCCTGGAGAAGGAGGGGCGCCAGCACCTCCGCGAAGCCGGAATCCGCGACGGCGTGACAACCCGCTACTCCGCCGACATGCGCTATCTGAGCCAGCGCTACGAAGTGAATGTGCCGCTGCCGGCAGGAAAACTGGGCCCCGACATTCTCGACCGTCTGCACGATGCGTTCTACACGGCCTACCGGCAGCACTATGGCCGCGACATCCGCGAGGTTCCCGTCGAGACCGTGAGCTGGCGCCTCACGGTATCAGGCCCCTCGCCGCAACTTGCAGTCACCTGGGGCGGAAGTCCGGATGCCGCCGTCATCGAGAAAGGCCGTCGTCCCGTCGTGTTTGCCGGTGCGACCGCGGCTGTCGACTGCCCCGTCTACGAGCGAGCCCGGCTCGCGCCCGGTGCTTCCCTGCCTGGTCCGGCGATCATCGAGGATATCGAATCCACGACGGTCGTTCCGCCGGGGGGGCGCCTCGATGTCGACGATCTGCGTATGCTCGTGATCTCCCTCAAAGGATAACTCGATGTCCGACAAGCTGACGCTCGACGCCACGACCCTGACCATGTGGTGGAACAAGCTGCTCACCATCGTCGACGAGGCACAGGTCACGCTGCTGCGCACGGCGTTCTCCCGCATCGTCACCGAGGCCTGGGACTTCAGTTGCGCGCTGTTCGATACCAAGGGCGAGATGATTGCGCAGGGGCGGCACGGGTTGCCGGCGTTCCTTGGCTGCATGGCCCAAGCCCTGCATGACTTCCTGGCGACATACCCTCCGGAGACGCTCCAGCCCGGGGACAGCCTGCTCACCACCGATCCGTGGATCGGCGCGAGCCAGATCAACGATGTGTTTCTCGTCACCCCTATCTTCCATCGCGGCCGTATCGTGGCCTACGCGATGAGCGTGTCGCATTCGCCCGATGTGGGAGGTCGGCTGCTTTCCGCGGACTCCAAGGAGGTGTTCGAGGAAGGCTTCCGCCTCCCGATCATGAAGCTGTTCAAGGCCGGCGAGCCGAACGAAGATCTGTTCCGCATCATTCGCCTCAACGTCCGCATCCCCGACATCGTGGTCGGCGACCTGATGGCGCAGTATGCATCCAACACGATCATGGCGCGCCGGCTCGTTGAGTTCCTGGAGGCCAAGGGTCTGGATGATGCCGACGCGCTGTTCAGTGCCGTGTGGGAGCGCGCAGACCTGGCGATGCGTCAGGCCATCGGGAAAATTCCGCCTGGCACCTATCACGGCGAGGTTGAAACCGATGGCTTCGACCAGCCTATCACGTTGCGGTGCGCCATCACGGTCACGAGCGACACTATCCACGTCGACTGCACAGGGTCCTCGCCGCAGCAGGAGCAGGGGATCAACTGTACGAAGCGGTGGTCGTTCGCAGAGGTCGCGCACGCCTGCACGTGCGTGGCGCATCCTGCCTCGCCGGTAAACGGAGCGATGCTCAAGCGCATCAAGTATACTGTGCCGGAAGGCACCGTCATCAACGCCACGTATCCGGCAGCGCTCGGCGCGCGCGCCCTGGTCGCGATGTATCTCCAGGGAATGATCTTCCGCACCTTGGCGCAGGCCGTCCCCGATCGCGTCATCGCCGAGACCGGAACGCCGCCGCATCTATCGGCCTATATGGGGATCGGCAACGGCGGACGCCGCTATGTCGATATCATGTTCCTGAACGGTGGGCTCGGCGCCAGGCCGACCATGGATGGCGTGTCGTCGATTGGGTGGCCGGCGAATATCGCGGGCACACCCGTGGAAGTGACCGAAAACGAGAAGCCGTTGCTGTTTCTCGCCAAGGAACTCGTCACCGATTCGGGCGGTCCGGGCCGGCAGCGTGGCGGCCTTGCAGCCCGCCTCGAGGTTCGCTCCGAGTCGCGCCATCCCATCACCGTCGGCGTTCGTCTCGATCGTATCGATCATCCGGCGCTGGGACTCTTCGGCGGCAAGCCTGGCTCCACTGCCGCCGTTTCGGTGAACGGCAAACCTGTGCATTCGAAGAAGACCCTGGCGCTTGCAGCCGGTGACGTTTTTTCCGTCCGCTGTGCCGGAGGCGCGGGCTACGGCGATCCCCACCAGCGCGCTCCGGAGACTGTTCTGCGCGACGTCAAGGGAGGGTATGTGTCTGCCCAAGCGGCGCGCGATGCATATGGCATCGCGCTCGACACCAAGGGCAGGGCCGTCGATGCGGAGGCCACGCAGCGGCTGCGCAAGAGCCGCTGATCACCCCAGCACATAGCCGCCATCGGCAATCACGGTCTCGCCGGTGATGTAGGCGGCGGCGTCAGAGGCAAGAAACAACACGAGCTTGCTGATCTCTTCCGGCGTCCCCCACCGCCCCAGGGGGACGCGGGCCAATCCGCGGTCGCCCGTATAGCCGGGCCGGGCTGTCTCGTTCGTCATGCGAGTGAGCGACCGTCCAGGCGCCAGGCAGACGACCCGCACGCCTTGCGGACCCCACTCGACGGCGGCAGCCCGCGTCAGTTGCGAGATCGCGGCCTTGGCCGCCGCATAGACGGCCCGGTTCTCCCCGCCGGTGAAGGCGGTTTGCGAGCCCATCGACAGGATGACACCGCGCCGCCGCTCCACCATCCCGCGCCCGACCAATTGCACGAGCCGGATGACCCCGACGAGATCGGTGTCGATCAACCGCCGCACGTCGTCGAGCGAGGTCTCGAGTAGGGGTTTGGCCACCAGGATGCCGGCGTTGTTGACCAGGACATCGATGGCGCCGGCCGCTGCCGCCAGCCGCTCGACGGAGACGGGATCGGACTGATCGAAGACATGGGCTTGCGCCTTGAACCGGCTGGCTATCTCGCGCAGCGGCCCCTCCTCGATGTCCGCCAGCACCAGGCCGCCATGACGGTTGGCGAAGGCCTCGGCGATGGCAGCCCCAAAGCCGTTGGCGGCCCCGGTGATCAGAATGCGCCGGCCTGAAAAATCGAGGTCCTGCTCGAGGGTCATTTCTGTCTCCGCGCTTCCACCGCAACGACTCGGCCCTCTTCTTGCTAACGCCGCGCGACCGCGCTGCCGATCAAACCCCCGATACCCGTGACGAGAATGGCACCGTCGCTCATTCGGCAGCTTCCGCAAATCCCGCGCGCGGGCACACGGCTCCAGCGACGCGACGCAGTTCCACCCGCTCGCCCTCGATGGCCTTGAGAATGGCAAGACCGCGCTGATCGATGGCAACGGTGCCTTGCTGCACGCTCCGATCGAGCCTGGCCCACGCTCGCAGCGGCGCAGCCCGTCCGATATCGAGTTCCACCACGTCGTCTTCGCCCACACCGGCGGTATCCGCATCCACAGGATTGAGCCGGCAAATCCGCCGGCGGCTGACGACTCCACTCTCGTAGACATCGGCATCGAGCCGCGTCACGAGGCGGATCCGCGCGCTCCGCAGCCGTTTGCGCAGCCCGGCAGTGGCGACCGCATCGGCCCGGCCCGCCCTGTCGAGCGCAACTCCATAAAGCTCGCGCGCCGCAGCAGCCGACACGTAACCCTCGCGCACATCCTGGGCAACACGCTCCGCCTCCCGATCGAGCGGATCACCGTAGCCGCCACCGCCGGCCGAGCGGACCATGACGATGTCGCCTTCCGCCAGCGGATGTCCCGCGATCTTGCCTGGCGTATCGAACTCCTCGACCTTCCCGCCCCGGTCGATCCACGAGCCGACCGGCACACCCGACAAGCCGCCAAGCACTCCGAAGGCCGGCACGACAGCCCCATCCGACAATAGCGAATAGCGCGCGTCGGGCGCCAGCACGCGCAAGGCCCGCTGCATCGACAGGCCACCTCGCGTTGTGCCGGCACCTCCCGAATCCGGGGCGAGCCGCGAGCTTTCCACCAGCAGCGGCATGCGTGTCTCGATGACCTCCGAGGACTGCACCGTGACGAGGTCGCCCCAATCGATGGTCGCGATGGCGCTGGGGCCATCGTCCTCGGCGAAAGCGCCGTTGCCGCCGGCTGACCACTCATAGTGCACCCATTCACGCCCGGCACGCGTATCAAACCCGCCGATCAGATTGTGGAAGGAGGTGCGGCACAAGTCGCCGGCCACTTTGCCGGGCACCATCTGGGCAAGCGCGCCCACCATTGTGGCTATCACGCGCTTGCGAATCTCGCCGTGCGAACCGGCAGGCGCGGGGCGCTGCACGTTGACGATGGTGCCGGGCGGCGTGATCACCTCGATCGGCCGGAACGAGCCTTGATTCAGAGGCGCCTGCGGATCGAATACGGACTTCACCGTGATGAGCACGCCGGCTGCGGACACCGCGGCCGTCGAATTGACGGGAAACGGCACCTGCGGCGAGGCGCCCGTGAAGTCGGCGATCATGCGATCGCCGCTGATTGTAAGCGCCAGGGGCAGGAGCAGCGGCTCGAATCGCCCGCCCATGAACGTCTCGAGATAATCCTCGTAGTGGCTTGTGCCGTCGGGCACCGCCGCAATGCAGGCGCGCATGCGTGCCTCCGCCCTGTCGAGGTCGAGCCGCACTGCTTCCAGAAGGGTATCAACGCCATAGCGTGCGCAGATCTCGTGGATGCGCTTCTCCGCGACGCGGCAGGCAGCGAGGCCCGCCTGGAAATCGCCGAGCCTCTCCTCGGGAACGCGCATGTTCGCGAGCAGGAGATCGAGCGCCGCCTCGTTGGCACGCCCGCCTTCGAGTATCTTGAGAGGCGGGATGCGAATGCCCTCTTGATAGATCTCCGTCGCCTTGCCCGACATGCTGCCCGGCACCATGCCGCCGACATCGGCCCAATGGGCGCGCACGGCAGGAAAGAAGATCAGGCGGCCGTCGCGGAACACCGGATAGATGATCGTCACGTCGTTGAGATGGGTACCGCCAGCATAGGGGTCGTTCGCGAGGATCACATCTCCTTCGGCGAGCGCCGCACCCATCTTCTCCATTGACGCACGCACCGACCACGGCATCGGCACGACATGGGAACCTATATCCTCCGACTGCGCGATGACCTGGCTGTCCGGCGCGAACAGGCCGCAGGAGAAGTCTTTGGCATCGTAGATGGCCACCGAGCTTGCGGTACGGCACACGGTGGCGCGCATCTCGCGCACGGTCGCAATCAGCGCCTGCGTCAGGACTTCAAGTGTGATCGGATCGAGACTGGATGCCATTCTTATCAGCTCCGGCGCAGGATGAGACAGCCCAAGGAATCGAGCTCAGCGCTCCACTCCGCGGGCACGACACAGGTCGAGCCGGCCTCCTCGATCACCGCCGGACCCTTCACCGCCGCGCCCGACGGCAGACGGTCGCGGTCGAACACCATCACCTGATGCTCGCTACCGCCGAACACCACCGTCCTCGTGCCAGATACCGCGCCCTCGAGCGTACGGCCGGACCTGTCGACCGCCGGCAGATCAGGCTTGTTGGTGAGCCCCCACGCTGCCAGTCGATAGCTCACGATTTCCACCGCGCGGCCGGTCGCAGCTCCATAGCGCGCCGCGTAGATCTCGTGGAACGCACGCTCGATGTGCCCGATGCTGCCGGCGTCCATCGCAACGGGGACGGAGAGCTCGAACGACTGCCCGGTGTATCTCATGTCGAGACTGGCCGCGAAGCGCTGCTGGCCCGGCGGGAAGCCCGCCGCGGCCAGCTCGGCTTCGCCCTCGCGCAGGAGCTCTTGCAGCGCCGCGTGCACATCGGCAAGAGACGTGCTTGCGGTGGCGGAAACGCGGGTGCGCACAAAATCCCGCCGCACGTCCGCGATCAGCAACCCGAGCGCCGAGAAATTGCCGGGCAGCGGCGGCACGACGACCGTGCGCATCCCCAGCTCGTCGGCAATGGCGGCGGCATGCAGCGGCCCCGCACCGCCGAACGGCAGGAGCGCAAAATCGCGCGGATCGATGCCGCGCATCACCGATACTTCCTTGATCGCACCTGCGAGAGACACGGCCGCAATCCGCAGAGTGCCTTCCGCCATCTCCATCGGGCTCAGGCCAACTCCCGCCGCGAGTTCGCCGATCGCGGCAAGCGCCGCACCGCGGTCCAGCACGATCTCCCCGCCGAGCGGGCGATCGAGGCCGAGGCGCCCCAAGGCCACGTTGGCGTCGGTGATGGTGGGCTCGCGCCCTCCGCGGCCATAGCAGCAAGGCCCCGGCACGGCGCCGGCCGAGCGCGGGCCCACGGAAAGGAAGCCTCCAGACGCCAATGCCGCGATGCTGCCCCCTCCAACACCGATCGAGTTGATGTCGATCTGCCGGATCTTGATGGGAAATGCACCGACACGGCCTTCCGTCGTCATGCCGTAGTCGCCACCCCGCACGAGGCATACGTCGGTTGATGTGCCGCCCATGTCGCAGGTGATCAGATCCGGATAGCCCGCGGCAGTCCCGATGTGCGCTGCGGCGATGACACCCGCTGCCGGCCCCGACAGCATCGACAGCACCGGCATCGCTTCGACCCGAGATGCGGGCAGAGACCCTCCGTTCGACGTCATGATGGCCAGCGGAGCCGACATGCCGGCGTCGTCGAGCTTGCTTCGCAGGTCGCCCAGATAGCGGCGCATGCGGGGCGCAACGTAGGCATTGAGAGCCGTTGTCGAGAAGCGCTCGAACTCTCTGAACTCCGGCAGAACGTCGGCCGACGTCGTCACCGTTGCCTGGGGGAGCCTCCTGGAAACAATCGCCGCGCAGCGTCGCTCGTGGTCGGGATTGGCGTAGGAGTGCAGAAAGCAGATCGCGACAGCCTCGGCTCCGTCTGCGGCGAGCTGTTCGGCAACAGCCTCCACCTCGGTTTCGTCGAGGGGCTTCAGCACGGAACCGTCGACCCTCAGCCTTTCGGCAATCTCGATGCACTGCGATCGAGGCACCAGCGGACGCAAGGGCGGAGCCTTGATGTTGTACATGATCATGCGGTTACCCCGCCCGACGACCAGCACGTCCTTGTGGCCGGAGGTCAGCAGCACGGCGAGCCGTGCTCCGTCACGCTCCAGTGCCGTGTTTGTTGCGACGGTGGTGCCATGCACCATGCGTTCGAGCTGCTTGACGTCCACGCCCAGCCGACGAATTCCGGCAAGAATGCCTTCCGACTGGTTGCGCGGTGTTGATGGTGTCTTGAGCACCTGCAACTTGCCGCTGGCGACGTCGAACAATACGAGATCGGTGAAGGTGCCGCCGACATCGGCGCCGAGCCAGAGCATGCGGGGTCCTATCGGCCTGTGAAGATCGGATTGCGCTTTTCCAGAAAAGCGCGCGCGCCTTCACGATAGTCCGCGCTGTTCATGGCACCTTCGATGATCGCCAAGATCTCCGCCTGCCGCGCTTCGACGGTGCCGGTGGCTAAAGCGTCGAGCAGGAGCTTGGAGCCTGCCAGGGATAGCGGCGCATTGCCTGCGATCTCCAATGCCAGGGCGCGCGCGCCGGAGAGCGCCGTGTCGCCGGCCACCTCGTCGATAAGGCCCATTGCGGCGCAATCCCTCACGTCGAACGCGCGGCCGGAATAAAGCACCCGCTTGGCGTTCGCTAGACCAACCTGGCGATACAGGAGCGCGCAGTCCAGCTCGCCGTAGACCACGCCGAGGCGTGCCGCGGGGATGCCCATGCGTGTCGTGGCATCTCCCACCCGCAAGTCGCACGCCAGGGCCAGTGCGCATCCGCCACCCATGCCGTATCCCGAGACCGCGGCGATCGTGGGCTTGCTACAATCGCGCAGCGCGATCGCCGTCGCCTCGTTGGCAGCCTCGTAGGCGTGCCCCGACTTCGCATCGGCCCGAACAGTGGAGAACTCGGAAATATCGGCACCGGCACAGAAATGTCCGTCTGCACCGGTGAGTATCACCACGCGCACGTCTGCACGACCGCCGAGCTCGGAGAAGAGCTCCCCCAGCCGCCGCCACATCGCCAGGGACACGGCATTGCGCTTGCTCGGTCGATTCAACGTTACCGTCGCCAGCCCGTTTTGCTCGACAGAGACGAGAATCTCTTGTGCCGTTCTCACCACCTGACCTCTCACAAAAACCTCGTGCACTTGCGGGGAAATGGACACAATAAAGAAAAACATCCGACAGGGAAGAACGAAAGTCGATGGCGAGCGCATTGGAAAGGCCGGTGGTCGTGGACCTATCCAGCCATTTGTCCGGACTCTACTGCGCAATGCTGCAGGCCGACCACGGCGCCGACGTGATCAAGATCGAACGGCCAAGCAGCGGCAACGAGGCGCGGGCATGCCACCCTTCGCCGGCGGCCAGAGCGCACCCTTCATGATCCGGAATCGCAACAAGGACTAGGTGAAGCGCGCCCGCATTCGTCGGCAGGTCTGCCTTCGCTGACCACCCCGCCGCTGCGCTGTCCTTCGGGCAGCGGCGTGTCATAGAGATCGCCCGGACACTGGTCGACGACCCTACTGTCGTCCTGCTGGACGAGCCCTCGGCGGGCCTCGCTCCGACCATGGTCGCCGACATAGTCGATACGATCCTAATGCTGAACAGGCGCGGGTTGACCATCCTGCTAATGGCAGAGCATCGGCGTCGCCGCCCCGTGGCCGAGCACGCGCACGTCCTGCAGAATGGCGAGACCGCCTCCTCGGGGCGGCGACCGCGCTCATCAACAACCCCGCTGTTCTGCATTCTTCTCTCGCTCGCTGACGAGGCGAGCGGCGCTTATCCGGGATGCATTCGGACAGCCGCTTCCAAGTCCTGCAGCCCCATCTTGTCAGCCGCGATGAACCAGTCGGCGATGTCGCTCGACGTCACGAAGATTACATCGCTTCGCGCTGCCAACAGGTCGAGTGCCTTTTCCAGATAATAGGCGCGATGGGGTACGCCCAGAACGTGCGGATGCATGGCCAGCGTGAGGACGCGTGGCTGTTTTTTCAGCTCGCGCTCGAACACTGCGAGCGTCGCCTCGAGACGTTTGATCCATTCGTCGCTCGATTGACCTTGCACCACCCACATCGGCACGTCGTTGATTTCCCACGTGTAGGGCAAGCAAAGCATGGGACCGTGGGCCGTCGTCATCCAGCATGGAAGATCGTCGACCAGCCAATCATGCAGGAACTCGACGCCGCAGCGCTTCAGGATGTCGGGCGTCTCCATGCTTTCTCCGCCGCCGGCCCCGAACCAGCCGCGAACTGCCTTGCCCGACAGCAGTTGGAGTCGGTCGAGGCACCTCCTGATTTCCGCCTCCTCATCGTCTACTTGCTTGAGGGATCGCTGGAACCAGCCGTGGCCAACGAATTCCCAGCCCGCATCCACCGTGGCCTTGGCGAGCGACGGATAGACGTCGGCGCACTGCCCGTTCATGAAGGCGGTTGCCCTGATGTCCCGCTGCGCCAGCAGGTCGAAGAGGCGCGGCATGCCGCAACGCATGCCATACTCGACCCAAGAGTAGTTCGGCAGATCCGGTGGCGCGACTTGTGCCCCATGGGGCGGCGGCAGGACCCCACGCGGCATCGGCCGGTCGAATGGCCAGTACTCGATATTCACGACCGGATTGACCATAAGAGGCTTGCCGCGAAGCGGCTCGAGCCGGGCGCGTTCGGACGACATCTGAAAGGGTATGCGTGGGTTGGGCCACATGATGGTTCCTACGATCTGCTGATTTTTTGGCCGCGGCCGAGGCAGCTTTCCCATGTGGGCTTGTCACCTCCTGCATCATGTCAGGCGGTGTTCGCATAACCGTCGGCGCGCGTTATCGGGGCTTGATTTGCTGATTTTCGCTGTGGCATGAGCCTCGTCTTGGCCACCGCTGCGAGGCTCGCATTTCTCCGGTGCCTCGTCCAGCCTCATGGCGCCGGCGAACGACGATGCGTCCGGCCTGACGCACCAAGCCATAGACGTCACGGATCTCATCGCGAGTGCGTCGGATGGTGGCACTGTGACGAGCTGCAGACAAAGGAACCGTCGCTGTCCTGCTGAGCCGCTCCCCCCAGTGGCTACCGCTTCATGGGCTGCCTCTGGAAGTGGGCGTTCCGGGCGATCGGCAACTCTTTCCGGCAATATTGGAGCAGCATCCTTCAGTTCTCAGGGTGCAGCAGCAGCGGCTCACCCACAAGGATGCGGTGACCAGGCTGGATGCCGTCACATAGGCTGAACCCGCCCGGTACCAGGGCGACGATGGTCGACCCCTGTTCGAACCAGCCCATCTCCTCGCCCTTGAGGAGGCAAATATCCGCAAGATGCGCGGTCCAATCCCTGTCTCTCCGCGCCACGGGAATGTCGAGGAAGCGCAGGCGGACGTCCGCCACCAGGATTGCCGCCACTGCCACCAGCACCATGTTCTGGCCGTGGCCGAGGTCGAGCCGGAGCACCGCCCGCTCATTCCTGCAGTAGACCTTCTCGACCCGCTTCAGCGCGCTCGGATTGACGTTCCAGGCGTCGCCGGCGATGTGCGTGACCTCGCGCACGCGGCAATCGTACGGCGCGTGGAACCGATGATACATGCCGGCCGTGAGCCGCAACGTGACATAGCGCCCGTTGCGAAAGAGCGCCGCGACATCGGGATCGCACAACAGCTCCTCCAGCGTGTAAGGCGCACCCTTCACCTGCAGCAGCACGTTCTCCACCACCACTCCCGATGCGCCGACGATGGCGTCGCACGGGCTGACAAGCACGCGCGGGTCCCGATCGATCGGCCGCGCGCCGTCCTTGAGCTCGCGTGTGAAGCAATCGCGCATGCTCCGGAAGCTACTCTCCTTGGCGTCGCTCAGGTCCACGTCGCAGAACAGCCGCCAGATCGCGATCGACAGGTCACGCACGAGCGGCTGCTCGATGCGGCTGAACCGGCCCATCAATCGCGTGAGCGCCTGTCGCGGAACGCGATTCGTCAGAAAGAAATTGAGGCCCTCGTGGCTGGTCAATCGGGCGACGATCGAGCGCACTGTCATCGTACTGTATTGTTTCTCGGATTCATGGTGTCCGCATGGATTCACAGATTCTCACCTACCTCGTCGCAGGCGCCGGCGCCGCGGGGGCTGCCGCGGCGGCCGCCAGGCGCCTGCGGCTCTCCGGCGCCAAGCACCCCTCCCTTGCCGGCCACGCCCGCATCTCGACGCTGATCGCCAGGCTCATCCCCTTCTACGGGTTCGGCGAGGGCCGCTTCTTCTCTTCCGACGGCGCCCGGCCCGATGTCGCCAGGCGCCGCGAAATGGCATTCGAGGCCCTCGCCCGCGACTACGAACATCGGTTCGTCAACACCATCGCGCTCAAGGCCGAGATCAAGGACACCGTTTCGGACCTGCAGTTCACCGACGTCTACCGCGTGCCCTACCAGTACAGCCGCCTTGTTCGCGAGCGTCTTGGCGGCGGTCCACTGCTTCAGTCCTCGCACGGCGTCATGCTGACCGACGTCGACGGCAACACCTACTACGACCTCGCCGGTTCCTACGGCGTCAATCTGTTCGGCTACGACTTCTACAAGGCCTGCATCGAGCGCGCCGTGGCCCGCGTCGGCGAGCTCGGCCCCGTGCTCGGCGCGCTGCATCCCATCGTCGCCTACAACGTCAAGCGCCTGCGCGAGATCTCCGGCCTCGACGAGGTCTCCTTCCACATGTCCGGCACCGAGGCCGTCATGCAGGCCGTCCGGCTCGCCCGCTATCACACGGGGCGCCGGCGCATCGTGCGTTTCTGTGGCGCCTACCACGGCTGGTGGGGCGACGTGCAGCCGGGCGTGGGCAACCCCATGCCCGCGCGCGAGACGTACACGCTCGCCGACATGTCCGAGAAATCGCTGCGCGTGCTCGAGACTCGCCGCGACATCGCCTGCGTGCTCGTCAATCCCTCGCAGGCCATGCATCCCAACGCACCGGCACCCGGGGATTCCGCACTCATCGACAGCTCTCGCCGTGCCGGGTTTGACCGCGCGGCTTACGCCGCATGGTTGCAGCGCCTGCGCGAGGTCTGCAGACGGCGCGGCATCATCCTCATCCTCGACGAGATCTTCGTCGGCTTCCGGCTCGCTCCAGGCGGCGCGCAGGAATACTTCGGCGTCCGCGCCGACATCGTCACCTACGGCAAGAGCCTCGGCGGCGGCCTCCCGGTGGGCGTGGTCTGCGGCGCCAGGTGCTACATGAAGCGCTACCGCGACGACCGGCCCGTCGACGTCTGCTTCGCCCGCGGCACCTTCAACGCCCATCCCTACGTCATGGCGGCGATGCACGAGTTTCTGCTGCAGATGGAGACGCCACAGATCAAGGCGCTCTATGCCGGCCTGGACGACACCTGGAACGTGCGAACCAATGAGCTCAACCACCGGCTCGAGGCCAGGGCCCTGCCAGTTCGCATCGCCAACATGTCGAGCATCTGGACGGTCTTCTATACACGGCCCTCCCGCTACAATTGGATGCTGCAATACTACCTGCGACGCGAGGGCCTCGCGCTCAGCTGGATCGGCACCGGTCGCCTGATCTTCAGCCTCAACTACACCGCTGAGGATTTCGAGGCCGTCGCCTCCCGCTTCGTCGCTGCCGCCGAGGCCATGGCGCAGGACGGGTGGTGGTGGGAAGACGATAGCGAGGCGCGGCGGCCCTCGATCAAGCGCCAGGTCCTCTATGAGATGCTGTCCCATCGCTTCCCGATATTTGCCGGCGTCCGTCGCTAGGGCATCCCACCAAGCCGAGGCCCGCCTCAGGCATCTCGCACCGGCCACTGCAACTGGCGCCACGTACCTTGCAGACATGCCCTACTCCATCAGGGCACGCGCTCCGTGGCGATCGTGGGATCGATCAGCTCGCCTTTCAGCAGGTAGATCGGCGACTTGTGGTAGAGCTTGATGTCGTGAAACGGGTCGGTGAGGATCTTGGTCGCCCACACAAGCGCCGCCTGCATGTCCTTCATGAAGAACAGCTGCACCATGCGGAAGATCACGCCCGCGATGCCCAGCATCAGCCAGATCATACCGAGGTTGCGCGCATAGCCCAGCCAATCGCCGTACGGCGAGAGCAGGCCGAACAGCGTCGGCTCCAGCAGCAGCAGGGCCGGCAACAGGGCGCAGATGCCCATCAGCACGACCTTGCGCTGCAGGTTGTAGCCGACCTTAACCTCCTCCTTGTACTCGTGCGTCGCCTGGTTCGCGTGGTCGTAGCCCTTGGGCTCGAAGAAGAAGTGGCCGGCCTGCCGCGTCGTCATGCCGATCGGCCAGGCGACCAGCGCTGCCATCGGCGGATCGACGAACAGCAGGAAGTAGGCAAAGAGGAAGCTGCAGGCGCTGAGGAGATGCAGGGATTGATTGATGCGGCTGTGGTGGTAGTAGCGATGGTCGTCCCACCGCTGGGTTGCGAGCTCGTCAAAGAAACCGTGCATGGTAGTCTCCCGTTGTCGCGTGGACTGTGTGGCGCTGGTCGGACGGCCGGCATTTGCGGCCCGGACTCCCTTACGCAGAACCGATGCCGCGATGGCACTCGACAAGGTCCGCGGCGCCGAGCTTGCCAAAGCGGATGAGCGAGAAGTGGCCGAGCGGCGGCACCGGCCGGTGCTCGATGAGATAGGCCATGGGCGAGCTGCTGACCCAGCACTCAAAGCGCGCCCACGGGAACTTCGACCGCCAGCCGAGCCGTTGCGCGATGGGCTGGAACATATGTTCGAATGCCATGCGCGGGCCGCCCGTCGCGCCCACGCGGTTGACGATCACCAGCTCCCCGCCCGGCCGTAGCACGCGCAGGAACTCGTCGAGCGCTATCTCCGGATGAGGCACGGTGTTGACCACATACTGGGCGACGACGACGTCGAAGGACGACTCCGCGAATGCCAGGTTCTCCGCGTCCATCACTTCCAGTTGCTCGACGTGGTCCAGCCGTTCGTCGATCACCCGCCGGCGCGCCACCTTCAGCATCGGTTCGGAGATATCGATGCCGACGACGCGGCTCTTGCGGGAGTAGTAGGGCAGCGAGATGCCGGTGCCGACTCCAACCTCCAGGATGCGCCCGCCAACGCGCTCGCTAGCCTCCACGGCCATGCGACGCGCATTTTCGAAGACGGACCCGAAGACCACGTCGTAGACCGGCGCCCACCGGGCGTATGTCTTGAGCACCGCGCTGCGGCTGAGCTCAGTTCCCATGCTGCTTCGCCTTCCTGAGATCGGCGCGCAAGATCGGCGCGCCGGGTGCCAACAATGATGCAACACCGAGCCACTTGCCGACGGACTTCCGGACTGGATCGCGGGTCCATAACTGTAAGCCGCTTGACGCGCAGTTCACGCCGCGCGCGAGCCGGAGCCCAGGGATTGGAGCACTGCGCTCGCTTCCGCATCCATCTCGCGTGTGGACCGGCGAGAGCGGAACGCGCTCGTCGCAACGCAGCTCACGTGATCGAGGAATTGCGTCGCGCTCGCCGTCCATGAGAACTGCAGCGCGTGCTGCCGGCAGGCGTGCCGCGACAAAGCCAGGGCCGCGAGACAGGCGCGCCGCAGGTCATCATCGAGCACGCCCACCGGCGCATCGCCGATCACATCCTTCGGGCCCGTCACCGGAAACGCCGCAACGGGAACGCTGCTCGCCAGCGCCTCGAGTTGGACGATGCCGAACGTGTCCGTCTTGCTCGGGAAGACAAAAACGTCGGCGGCAGCCACGTGCGCTGCGAGGGTCTCGCCGCTGAGGGCGCCGAGGAACTTTGCATCAGGGAACCGGGCGCGCAGCTCCGCCTCCTGCGGGCCGTGCCCGACAACGACCTTCGTGCCGGGAAGGTCCAGCGACAGGAACGCTTCGAGATTTTTTTCCGGAGCGATCCGACCGACGCACATGAAGATCGGGCGTGCAAACCCGAGATCGATCGCCCGTTCCGGGCGGAACAGCTCGGTATCGACACCGCGGCTCCAGATCTTCAGTCGCGGAAACCCGCGTGCAGTCAGCTCATCTTTCAGCGACTGCGTCGACACCATTGTGACGGTCGCCGCCCTATGGAAACGGCGCAGTGCTGCGTAGCCCCAGGCCACAGGAAATGGCGCACGAGCGGCGATGTACTCGGGAAACCGTGTTGTGAAGCTGGTGGCGAAGGGCACGCGCTTGCCCATGCAATAGTGGCGCACCATGAAACCGATCGGGCCTTCGGTGGCGACATGGATCGCATCCGGCGCCGCCTGCTCGACGCGCGCCGCGATCGTGGATGGACGGGGCAACGCGCAGCGCAGACCGGGGTACGTCGGCAGCGGCACGGACGCGAACCCGTCCGGCGTCAGGAAGCGGACGGTGGCGCCCAATCCCTCGAGACTCTTGGCGAGCGATTGGAGTGTCCGCACGACACCGTTGATCTGCGGATGCCAGGCGTCAGTCGCGATCAGCACTCGCATTGTCCATCCACCCCTCTGCGTTGGCGCACGCGACGCGCGACTCGGCTCTCAAGGGGCGTACAATCACCGCTTCGCATCTCAGGTGTGTGACAGCGCGCCGTTACGCACAGCACAAGGAGAGATCGCTGGTCGCGTCCGACGGCGTGCCTTTTCATACGGCAGCGACCGCCGCCGCCCTGTGGATCTCAGACCAGCGCTTTGCGGATGCGCGCGCTGACGAGATCGATCAGCATGACCGTGACGACGACGATGATCACGATCGCCGCGGTCTCCGAGTAGTGGAAGCTGCGGATGTTCTCGTAGAGCGAATGGCCTATGCCGCCCGCGCCGACGATGCCGAGCACGGTGGCCGAGCGTACGTTGGTCTCGAAGCGGTAGAGCGTGAAAGAGCTCCATAGCGGCATCACCTGCGGAACGATGCCGAAGATGACTTCCTGCAGTCCCGTCGCGCCCGTGGCGCGGATGCCTTCGACGGGACGGGGATCGATCGCCTCCACGGCTTCCGAGAACAGCTTGGCGATGATGCCGATGTTGTGCACGGCGAGTGCCAGCACTCCGGCGAGGGGCCCGAGCCCCACTGCGACCACGAACAGCAGCGCGAAGACGATCTCGTTGATTGCCCGGCTTGCGTCCATCAGCCGACGCACGGGCTGCACGATCCATTGCGGGCAGACATTGGCCGAGCTCAGGATGGCCAAGGGAATGGCAAAGATTACCGCAAGCGCCGTGCCCCAGACGGCGATTTGCACGGTTTCGACCATCTCTGCGGCATAGGCCGTCCAATCGCTGAAATCTGGCCGCAGGAAGCCCGAGGTGAACTCGGCCATGTTGCGCCAGTCGGTGAACAGCAACCCGATCTTGCGCATCTCGGTCGGCCCCCAGCTCCAGGCGAGCAGGGCGGCGATCGCGAGCCACAGCAGCCAGCCGCGCGCGCGTGCCGCGAGCGGGCGCTGCGGAACCGCGGTGGGGCCCGGTCCCCTGTCGGGGCGATTGGCGGGGGCGGTTATGGCCAAGGCGCTGGTCTCCGGACGGCCGCTGCCAGGGAAAGGTTCGGGTCCCCTGGCAGCCGATCGAAAGTGGGGCCGCGCGAGCTATTGCTTGCGGGCGTCGATCTGACGACCGATGTCGGCAAACTGCTTCTCGAGCTCCGCGAGCTTTGCCGTCTTCTCGGTGGCGGCGAGCTTCTCGTCACCCTTGAGCTTCATGATTTCCTTGTTGAGCTCCATCTGCCGGATCGGCAGCAGCTGGTTGTTGTCGGACTTCTTGAAGGGCGCCCATTGCAGGTCGGCGAGGACCTTCTTCTCGGCATCGGTCCTGCCGTAGGCGAACAGCCAGTCGCCAATCTTTTTCTTCAGGCCGGCATCCAGGTCCTTGCGCCACACGAGCGGGTCGGAGGGGATCAGCGGCGAGGTCCAGATGACGCGAATCTCCTTGGCCTTGTCGGGAGCAGTCTTGGCGATGCGCTCCAGGTTCTCGCTGTTGTTGGTGGCGGCGTGCACGAGCTTGTTGGCAACCGCGAGCGCATTCGCCTCATGATTGGCGTTGCGCACGGTCTTGAAGCACTGCTTGGGATCGATGCTTCTGGCCGAGAAGATGAAAGTGGTGGGCACCAGGAAGCCCGACGTCGAGTTGGGGTCGCCGATGCCGAAATCGATCGCCTTGTCGCATTTCAGCACGTCGTCCAGACTCTTGAACGCGGCGTCCTTGTGCACGATGACGTGGGAGTAGTAGCCGTCCTGGCCGCTGGCGGCCACCGTCTGGGCAAACACCTCGCCGTCGGCGCGGTCGACCGCCTCCATTGCCGACTTGTTGCCGAACCAGGCGACCTGCACCTTCTTGAAGCGCATACCCTCGATCACGCCGGCATAGTCCGAGGCGAAGAACGCGTTGATCTTGAGGCCGGTGCCCTTCCCCATGTCGGCGAGGAACGGATCCCAGATCTTCTTGAGGTTGGAGGTGGCCTCGGTCGAGATGATCCCGAAGTTGATCTCCTCGGCGGCACGCACCGGGGCGATAGCCAGCGTCACGGCGACGGATGTCCCCATCAATGCACGAAGCATGCTTTGCCTCCTTGCCTCTCTGCTCGGTTTCCTGGTCAGTGCCTACCGGAGTGGTGCCCCGGGAGAGTGTGTGGATAGCGGCGGCTCAGACCCCCGCCGCCGCAGCGGCGCGGCCTGGGCGCCAGATGGGGCGGGGCTCACCCTTGGTTGCGCTGGCGTTGGCGATGGTGGGCACGGCATCGACGGCGCCGGCCGGCAGCACCAGTTCCTCGCTCTCCGCACCGTAAAGCTCGTCGAGGAATGCCCTGTTGAGGGCGCTCGAGGGACCGTCATAGACGATGCGGCCGTCGCGCAAGGCGATGGTGCGCGGGCAATAGGACAGCGCGTACTCGACCTGGTGCAGGGAGACGAGCACGGTGATTTTGTCCTGTCGGTTGAGCTCGGCGAGGATGTCCATGACGCGGCGAGCCGCCTTGGGATCGAGCGAAGCGATGGGCTCGTCGGCGATCAGCACGCTGGCGCCCTGCGCGAGGGTGCGGGCAATGGCCGCTCGCTGCTGTTGGCCGCCGGAGAGCTCGGAGCCGCGTTTCAACGCATGCTCGGCGATGCCGACCCGCGCAAGCGCCTGGATGGCGCGACGCCGCTCCTCGAGGCTGAAGCGGGCAAGCGTGCCGCGCCAGCCTGGGATCTGACCCAGAAGGCCGAGGCAAACGTTGGTGAGCACCGACAGGCGCGGCACAAGGTTGAACTGCTGGAAGATGACCCCAATGGATGCCCGCAAGCGTGCGGCGCACGCTGTAATGCGACCGTCCTCCTGGATTGGCTGGCTCAGGACGACGATGCGGCCACCGCCCTCCACGTCCGTGCGGCGATCCGGCCGATCAACGCTGATGAGGCCGGCTATGGCGCGAATGAGTGTGGATTTGCCCGATCCGGAAGCTCCGATCAGCGCCACCATCTCGCCGACAGCCACGGTGACATTGATGTCCTTCAGAACCGGAGTTCCGGCGCGGAAGGACTTGGCGACTCCGACGATCTCGATTGCTGCGGTGCTCAAACCTGCTGCCCCCTCGCTTGCGTCGCTTGTCGCCGCGGACACCTAGCGGCAACTCATGACAAGCAAGCCACGGGTTCATGACAGGCGTGTAACAAACCCAGCGAACCCGCGGAAACCGGCAGCCGTCACAAAAGCATTAGCCAGCTCCGCTATGACCCGTACGATGAGCATCACGAGGGAGACTAGCGGCGGCGCCGGTGCCGACGTCGAGGCACCGGGGCATAGCCTTGCCTGGCGGCGAGATCGGGGTGGGCGACGTCGAGATTGAGTTGGTGCTGGAGGACCTGGGGTTTGCGGCATCGCTCGGCGCGCAATCTTCACCGAATGCGAGATGGTCAACCAGCTCAAGGGTTCGGCGGATGCGCCGCCCCCGTTAACGTGCGGTTGTGCTGGTATTCGGCCACAGCGAGTGCGGCGGCCGCGGCGCGCGCGCAGGATCAACCAGCGATCTCGGGAGCGGAGGGCACAGCAGCGGGCGGCAACGGCAGGTAAAGTGTAGAAGTATGGACTTGCTCTGACGTGCTTCGTTAATCGGGGGTGGGCTGTCCGATTGCACGAAGCTGTCGGGCGTCATGCGGCCTGCATCAATTTCTCCTTGGCGACCGGCAGCGTGTCAATGAA
>JBFWRV010000064.1:0-37811 GCA_050248715.1 Hyphomicrobiaceae bacterium
GATCAAGCCGGGCGAGCCGGCCTCCGATCGCGGGCCTGCGCGCTCCAAGCCTGAAGTTGCGGCCCCCCCCGCGCCGCGCCGCCATCCCGCGGGCGAGCGAGTATCCAAGCGAGCGAGCGCCCTCGCGGAAAACCTCAAGAAATGGCTGAAGGGGCGCGGCCAGGAAAGCTGATCATGGGCTTCAAATGCGGCATCGTGGGCTTGCCAAACGTCGGCAAGTCCACGCTCTTCAATGCGCTGACGCAGACGGCGGCCGCCGAGGCGGCCAACTATCCCTTCTGCACGATCGAGCCAAACGTCGGCGACGTCGGCGTGCCGGATCCGCGGCTCGACATGCTGGGCGAGATCGGCAAGTCGGCATCGATCATCCCGACGCGGCTGACCTTCGTCGACATTGCCGGCCTCGTGCGCGGCGCCTCCAAGGGCGAGGGCCTCGGCAACCAGTTCCTCGCCCACATCCGCGAGGTGGACGCTGTCGCCTACGTGCTGCGCTGCTTCGAGGACAGCGACATAGCACACGTGGAAGGCCGCATCGACCCGCTGGCCGACGCCGAGACCGTCGAGACCGAGCTGATGCTGGCGGACTTTGAAAGCCTCGAGCGCCGTCGCGAGCCGCTCGCCAAGAAGGCGCAGGTCGGCGAGAAGGAAGCAAAGACGCAGCTGGCGCTCATCGACAAGGCACTGGAGCTGCTGCGCGAGGGCAAGCCGGCGCGCCTCGCCAGGCTGACGCCGGAGGAGGAGCCGGGCTATCGCGCGCTCCAACTGCTCACGGCCAAGCCAGTCGTCTACGTCTGCAACGTGGACGAAGCCTCCGCCGCTGCCGGCAGCGCGATGTCGCAGAAGGTGGAGGCGAAGGCGAGGGAAGAGGGTGCAGGTTGCGTCATCATCTCGGCCAAGATCGAGGCCGAGTTCGCAGGCCTGCCGCCGCAGGACCGCGAGGCCTTCCTGCACGACCTCGGCCTCCAGGAGGCGGGCCTGAACCGCCTGATCCGCGAGGGCTACCGGGTTCTGGGGCTGATCACCTATTTCACCGTCGGCCCCAAGGAGGCGCGCGCGTGGACCGTCACGCGCGGCACCAAGGCGCCGAAGGCCGCGGGCACCATCCACACCGATTTCGAGAAGGGATTCATCCGCGCTGAGACGATCGCCTACGACGATTTCGTGGCACTCGGCGGCGAGGTGGGTGCCAAGGAAGCCGGCAAGATGCGCCTCGAAGGCAAGGAGTACGTCGTCAAGGACGGCGACGTGATGCACTTCCGGTTTGCGAATTGAGCCTCCCGGCGCAGCCGACACAAGCGCACACCCTTATCTCCCCTTGCCGGGCGTCGCCGCCCGATCCGCGGACAGCGATCACCCGCATGCGCAGTATGGCGGGGGCAGCTACCGCATCAGGCCGGCCACTGCGGAGGCTTGTCGGTCGCTGGAGCCGTGGGCGGAGCGCTAGTCGCACCGTGGGCGTTCCAGCCCGGCATAGCGGACCCGCACTTAAAGTATTGGCCGCCGAGCCCCGCTGGCGGGGACGTAGCCGGCGATCTCGACCAGCTTCTTGCGGTCAACCATCTCGAAGGTGGCGCCGGCCCACTTGAAGGTGCCGGTTTTGCGCAGCTGCTTGAGCGTCTTATTGGTGTGCACCAGGGAGAAGCCGATGGCGTCGGCAAGGTGCTCCTGCGTGAAGGGAAATTGCGTCGCGCTGCCGCGCACCAGCCCGGACTGCTGAGCGCGCTCGAACAGGTGCAGCAGGATGAAGGCGAGCCGCTCTGTGGCGCTGCGCTGGCCCACGCTGGTGAGATACTCGCCGAGTATGCTCTCTTCGCGCGCCGCAAGCCATGTCACGTCAAATGCAAGGCCGGTGTGCTTCTCGAACAGCGTCCACAGCTTGTCACGCGGGAACACGCACAGGACGACATCGCTCAGCGCCTCGATCGAATGGCCGATGCTGTCGAAGATCGAGGCCTGCAGGCCGATGAGGTCCCCGGGCAGCGCGAAGTTGAGCACCTGGCGTCGCCCGTTGTCGAGAACCTTGTACTTGAAGGCCCAGCCGGAGAGCACGGTGTAGAGGTGCGGGCTGTTGGTGCCTTCCACGAAAATGGTGTTGCCCTGCTCGAGGCCCAGCTCGCCGCTCTTGAAAGTGCGCATGAACTCCAGCTCCTCGGCGGTGAAGTCGCGGAATGTCGCGAGCTTGCGCAGCGGGCATTGGGTGCAGGGCGTCTGCACGGGAGCCGCGGTCGTGGTGCTGGTTTTTTTGCGCTTGGCCATACGTGTCGCAGCTTAGCGAGGCCTTGGCCGGCATGTCATTGTTAAATGACAGGGTTAAGGAGCAGATGCGAGCGTGCCCTGCCGGACCCCCTTGGGCCAAGGGAATCTCGGCGCCTGCCGCGAGCGGGGAGCCACGCCGGAGAACCTGCCTTGCAGTGTAACGCTCGAGTTTTGCCAGCAGGCTTGCACCTGCTGCTCGTCGAGGACGTTCCCCTCATCGCGCTCGACGGCGAGAGGATGCTGCTGTCGCTGGGCGCAGCGCGCGTGACCTGGGCGCGCGCCGCCGAACAGGCGCTGCAGGCACTGGAAGCCGAGGTCTTCGACGCCGCCATACTGGACTTACGGTTGGGCGAGGATACCAGCGTGCCGCTGGCCCGGCGGCTCGGCGAGCTCGGCATCCCCTACGGCTTCCTCACCGGCTACAGCGGCGGCGACCTCCCTCCCGAGTTCCAGGATCGGCCCATCGTGACGAAGCCTTTCACGCTCCACGAGCTATCCCTGCTGCTGCGCAGGCTGGTAGGTGCATGAGCGTGACCGCTACCGGCGGCGCCTCCTGCCTGTCGGTTGCTTCAGCGATTGCCCAAACCGCCAATTTTGGACACTACTGCCTTCGAAGCCCGAGCATGCACCGCGCGGGCGCACCGGCGACCGGGCAAGCAAGGGGGCGGCCATGGAGGATGCGGACGAGGCGATGAAGACCATGCGTGAAACGCTGGCGCACAGGTTCGGCGAGGCGTTGCCTGAGATCGCCGCCGGGGATGGGCCGCAGACGTGCCCTGAGACCTGGCGGCAGCTGGCCGCGCGTGGGTCCGGGCGCTATTTCATGGAGCGGCCCGTTGCGCTGGCGCTGGTCGAAACCCTGTGTGCGCTGGCGCTGTCGTCGCCCACCAAGAGCGACCTGCAGCAGCGCGACATCGTCATCGTCGAGGACGAGTCTATCCGCGGCCGCATCGATCAACTGCTGGCGACCGGCCCTGGTGCGCAGGAGTGGATACCCGGCGCGCCCGCCCTGCTCGTATTCTGCGGCAACAACCGGCGGCAGCGCCAGCTGCACCTGTGGCGCGACAAGCCGTTCGCCAACGACCATCTCGATGCGTTCTTCAATGCTGCCGTGGACGCGGGCATAGCGCTCTCGGCCTTCGTCATTGCCGCCGAGGCGGGAGGGCTTGCGTGCACGCCCATCAGCGTCATTCGCAACCACGCCGAGGAGATATCGGGACTGCTCGGCCTGCCGGATCATGTGTTCCCCGTGTCGGGGCTCGGCCTCGGCTGGCCGGCGCGGCAGCGCTACACCAGCCTGCGGCTGCCGCTGTCGGCGACCGTGCACAAGGACCGCTACACCGATGTCAGCCGGGAAGTCGTCGATGCTTACGACCGCCGGCGTGCGGCCGTAGCACCCATCCGCTCGCAGCGCGCCACCGACGTGTTCGGCACCGCGCCGTTCTACGGCTGGTCGGAGGACAAAGTGCGTCAGTACGCTCAACCCGAACGCGCCGACTGGGGCGCATTCGTGCGCAAGAGAGGGTTCCGGCTCGAGTAGAGTTTGGGCGGGAGGCACCCGCGCGTCGGGATGATATCGGGCCGCCGGCCTATGGCTTGTCGCCGGCTTCGGCAAGCCGGCCGCGCCAGTCGCCGCGCTTGAACAGCGATGCGGCCGCCAGCGCCAGCAAAAGTGCGCCGATGCCGAGCAGCGCTGCGGCGATCGGGCGCTGCACGAAGATCAGCCAGTTGCCGCCGGACATGATGAGCGACTGGCGCAGGCTCATCTCGAGGAGAGGTGCGATAACGAGCCCGAGCACCAGCGGGGCGGGGTCGAAGTCGAACTTGCGCAGCAAATACCCGACCACCCCCATGATCAGCATGATCCACACGTCGACGATGGAGTGGCTCACTTCGTACACCCCGACGATGCAGAACATGATGATGAGCGGATAGAGGTAGGCATATGGAATGCGCAGGATGCTCACGAACAGGCCGACGAGAGGCAGGTTGAGCGCCAGCAGCATGAGATTGCCGACATACATGGAGGCGATGAAACCCCAGAACACCTGGGGATGCTCGCTGACGAGCTGAGGTCCCGGCGGCACGCCGTGGATCAGCAGCGCCGCCATCAGCACGGCGGTGACGGGCCCTGTCGGCAACCCGAGGGCAAGCATCGGCACGAACGCGCCCGTGGAGGCCGCATTGTTGGCCGACTCGGGCCCCGCGACGCCGGCCACCGCGCCCTGGCCAAACTCCTCAGGCTTTGCCGATACACGCTTCTCGACGGCATAGGACAGGAAGCTCGCAATGATATGCGCCGACCCCGGGACGATGCCGACGAGGAAACCCAGCACCGAGCCGCGCGCCATCGGCATGGCCGCTTCGCGCCATTCCTGCCGGTTCGGCAGCAGCTCGGCGAGGCGGGGGCTCGCCACCACCCCGGTCATCGTCTTGGCGGGCGTTGACAGGATCTCTCCAAGGCCGAACAGGCCCACCGCGACAGGCACGATGCCGAGGCCGTCGCCCAACTCCTTGATGTCGAAGCTGTAGCGGAAGTGGCCGGTCATGACGTCGATGCCGATGCAGCCGAGCAGGAGCCCGGTCGCCGCCATCAGCATAGTGCGCACCAGCGACGTCGCGGACATGTAGGCGAGGAACACGAGGCCCAGCACCAGCAGCGCGGTGTATTCCGGCGGGCCGAAGCGCAGAGCGAAACCGGCAAGCGGCGCCACGACCACGGTGAGCAAGACCACGCCGAAGGTGCCGGCGACGAACGAGCCGACCGCGGCAATGCACAGCGCAGCCCCGGCCCGACCCTTGCGGGCCATGGCATAGCCGTCGATGCAGGTCATGACGGAGGCGGCCTCTCCGGGGATGCGCATGAGGATCGAGGTGGTGGAGCCGCCGTACTGCGAGCCGTAGTAAATGCCGGCCAGCATCACGATCGCTTTGGTGGCGTCGAGGCCGAAGGTGGCGGGCAGCAGGATGGAAATGCCGGCAAGCGGGCCGATGCCCGGCAGCATGCCGACAAGTGTGCCGACAAGGCAGCCGAGGAACGCGTAGAGGAGCACGTCGGGCCGGAAGGCGACGGAGAAGCCGAGCGCGAGGCTGTCGAGGGTCGCTTCCACGAAGGTGTCAGAGCCAGAGAAAGCCGCGCGGCAAGGGTGCCTTGAGCAGCATGTTGAAGAAGGTGTAGGCGAGCCCGGCGACGCAGATGCTGAAAGCAGCGGCATGCAAGATCGGCTTGCGCTCGACGGCAAAGGTCAGCACGAAAAGGATCACCGTGATGGTGAGCAGGAATCCCAGACTGGTGTAGAGGGCGGTGGCGGCCGCGGTCACGGCGACGACCCGCGCCGCATGCGCGAGGTCGGTCCATTCGATAGCCGCCAGCGGCGGGCTTGTGCCTGCGAGCATGAAGAGCACGATGCCGATTGCCATCATGAGAGCGATGACGAGCGTCGGCAGCATGCCAGCGCCGGGAGAGGCCAGGGTGCCGAAGGGCAGATCACCGCTCAAGGCCAGGGTCAGCGCGCCGACAATGACGAACGCAGCTCCGGCAACATGGTCCCGACGCAGAGTCATGACTTGCCAACCCCCGCCGCGACAGCCTTGCGCATGAGGTCCGAGGACGCGACCTTGGTGTAGCCGAGCCGCGCATAGAAGGCTTGCGCGCTGCGGGTGTGCAGTGAGACGGACGGCTGCCCCCTGGCGGCCGCCCAGGCCTCGGCCGCGTGCATCAGCGCTTCGCCCACGCCGCGGCGGCGCAACCCGGCATCCACGACCAGCGCCTGGACGATGACCTCGCAGGGCTTCTCCAGGGCCGGCCGCTCGAAGGCGTGCAGCAGGCCGATTACGCTGCCGTCCTCCTCGGCGACGACGATCAGATGATCGGGAGCGTCGGCGACGCGCCTGGCGCGGCGAGCCAGCTCACGATCCGCCACGGCATAGCCGAGCTCACCCAGAAGCCGCCGAGCCACAGGCAGGTCAGCCGGGCTGAGCGGGCGGATGCGCAGGGGCGATGCGGCTGATGCGTGCGGCTTCATGTCGACCTGCGGCTTTCGCGCGAATCTTACGGCGAGGCATCGCGCCGCATCGCGCATGCTCAGATCTTGCCGATCGTGCGCACGGCGTCCTCGACGCGCCTGGCGTCCTCGTCCCAGAACCTGGCGAAGTCGGGTTGATCGAGATAGGCGACGACGTCGCCGAGATTGTCGATGGCCTTGACGAACTGCTCCGCGGCCACGGCTTTCTTGGCGTCCTCGCGCAGTCGGTTGACGATGGCCTCGGGCGTACCCTTGGGTGCGAACAGGCCGACCCAGAGCGAGAACTGCACGTCGTAGCCAAGCTCCTTCAGCGTGGGGACGTCGGGGAGCGAGGCCGCCCGCTTCTCGGAGAAGCAGCACAACGCTCGCGCCTTCCCGGCCTTGAGATGTGGGCTCGCGGCGGCGATCGACGAGACGAGCACCTGCGCGTTGTTGCCGAGCAGCGCCGTCAGCGCCGGGCCGCCGCCGTTGGTGGGCAAATGCTTCATCTTGATGCCTGCGGCCTTCATGAACAGGGCCGTCGGCAGATGCAGGGCACCATAAAGGCCCGAGGAGCTGAAGATGATCTCATCGGGGCGTTTCTTGGCATCGTCGACCAGCTCCTTCAGCGTCATGTGAGGCTGCTCGGCGTTGACGATCAGCGCCATCGGTCCTTCCGTGAATCGGGCGATAGGAATGAAGTCGGCGCGCGTGAATTTTGCTGACCGGCCAAACAGCTTGTCGACCTCCGCGAAGCCCGAGATCGAGACGATGTGGGCAAGAAGCGTATAGCCATCGGGCTTGGCTGCCGCCGCGAACTGGCCGCCGACCTGGCCCGCCGCGCCCGCTTTCGTCTCGATCACCACCGGCTGCTTGAGGATCGCCTCCAGCGTGGCCGCAAACGGGCGACCGACGACATCGACGGCGCCGCCGGGAGGAAACGGATTGATGATGGTGATGGCGCGCGAGGGATAGGTGTCCTGCGCGGCCAAAGGGTGCGCGGCCAATGCGGCCGCCGTCGCAGCGGAGCCGGCGATGAAATCGCGTCGATCCATGCAGTCCTCCCGCGGATGCGGCAGCCAAAAAAATCAGCGCCGGCTTGGTGTTGGAACGGTGCCGAGGAACCGCCGCGCCTAGGCGCGGAATTCATCCGGCATCGTCCGGCCGGATGGTAGCTAGGGACCTGCGCTCGGGTCAACCTGCGCTGCATCGACGACTTCAACCCATCGACTCCGTGCATGCAGCTTTCTGGCGTAGGGTGGTGAAGGGAAGGCGAGGGTGATCGATACGCCCCGAACCTGGAGTGGGAGGGCGCCTTGCGCGTGCTGCTGACGGGCGCGACGGGTCTCATCGGCTCGGCCGTTCTTGCCGGCTTGCGTGGCGCCGGCCACGAGGTCGTCGCTGTGGTGCACAATTCCGGCGACACGCACCGGCTACCCTGGGCGGATAAGTGCGTCGCCCTCGACATCGCTGGCGCTCGCGATGCCGCGACCTGGTTGCCGCACCTGTCGGGCGTCGATGCGGTTGTCAATTGCGCCGGCGTACTGCAGGACAGTTTGCGCGATTCCGCGGCCGGCGTGCACGCCGATGGTCCGGCCGCCCTGTTCGCGGCCTGCGAGCAGGCCGGCGTGCGGCGCGTCGTGCAGATTTCCGCGGTCGGCGCCGACCGCGGTGCACCCACGGCTTTCACGCGCACCAAGCGGGCCGGCGATGAGGCGCTCCTGCGTCACAACCTCGCCTGGGTGATCCTGCGGCCGTCGGTCGTCGTCGGGCGGGCGGCCTACGGCGGCAGCGCGCTGTTTCGCGGGCTTGCCGGCCTGCCGGTCCTGCCGCTCATCGCCGAGGCGGGACCGCTGCAGGTGGTGCAGCTCGACGACGTGGTGAACACCGTCCTGTTCTTCCTGCGGCCGGACTCGCCTACTCAAATTTCCCTCGATATCGTCGGACCGGAGCGGCTATCCCTCTACAGGGTGCTGATCGCCTACCGACGTTGGCTCGGACGCGAGAACGTGCACCTGTGGGAGGTGCCGCGCTGGCTCTCGGCCATCGCATTCCGGCTCGGCGACCTCGCGGGGCTTCTGGGCTGGCGGCCGCCCGTTCGCTCGACGCTGCGGCGCGAGCTCGTGCGTGGAGGCGTCGGCGATCCGGCCCGCTGGATGCGGATCACCGGGATGGTGCCGCGCGCGCTCGAGGACGCGCTTGCGGCCGAGCCCGCGTCCGTGCAGGAGCGCTGGTTCGCCAAGCTCTATTTCTTGAAGCCGCTCACCCTTGGCATCCTCAGCCTCTATTGGATCGCGACGGGGCTCATCGTCCTCGGGCCGGGCTCGGCCGCGGCCGCCGCGCTCGTGTCCCAGGCAGGTATTGGCGCAGCGCGCCCGGTCGCGATGGCTGCCGCGGCCGTCGATATCCTCGTGGGCATCGCCACCGCCGTGCGCAGCACAGCGCGTATCGCGCTCTGGTCCGCAATCGCCATTTCCGTGGCATACGCGCTGGCGGGCACGGTTCTACTGCCGGAGCTGTGGGTCGATCCGCTCGGGCCCTTTCTCAAAATCGTACCGATCGTCATGCTCAGCCTCGTCGCGCTGGCAATCCTGGACGAGCGCTGATGACGCTCTACTTTGCGCTGAAGTTCGTGCACGTCATCGGTGCGGCAGTGCTGCTCGGCACTGGGACGGGCATCGCCTTCTTCATGCTGCTGGCGCATCGGACGGGCGACGTCGCGACTATCGCCGGCGTCGCCCGTATCGTGGTAATCGCGGATTTCCTTTTCACCGCCACCGCCGTCGTGATCCAGCCGGTGACCGGCCTGCTGCTGGCGTGGAAGGTCGGCTACGCCCTGAGCGAGGGCTGGATCGTGCTGTCGATGCTGCTCTACCTCATCACCGGCGCCTTCTGGCTGCCGGTCGTGTGGATGCAGATGCGCATGCGCGACCTCGCCGCTGCCGCCGCCTGCGAGGCCAGGCCCCTGCCGATCGAATACGACCGCCTGTTCCGGCTGTGGTTCGCCTTCGGCTTCCCGGCCTTTGCCGCCGTGCTTGGCATATTCTGGCTGATGATCGCCAAGCCGCCGCTTGGCTGAGTGCGCTTCGCTCGCTCTGCGCGCCGGTAACTCAGCGCGTGCGGCGCCGGCGCGGCGCGGAGCCGTGCTCGGTTTTTTCCCAAAGGTAGGGCGCGCGGATCAGTTGGTAGATGGCGCGGTAGGCGGCCGCGGAGACGAGCAGCCAGTACACCGGCATGAGCAGCGCATGCAGCGCAAGGCCAGGGCGGCGCCGGCGCAGGACGCTGACGATGCCGACCAGGATCGAGACGACGTAGCCGATGGCAAGGTTGATGCCCGCAATCGCCCACAGCACTGCCCCAGCCGTGGACTCGGCAGGTGCGAGCAGACTGCCCGAAAGCCAATGGTGGGCGAGCAGTACGTAGAACAGAGGGTGCACGAGCGCGGAAGCAATCAGTCCGCCCATGAGCGCGTGAAAGCCGCAGGCGGCCGCCAGCCCCAGCTCGCGATTGAGCCGGCGCGGCTCTCGCGTATGCACAAGATAGGTCTGCATCCACCCCTTCAGCCAACGCGTTCGCTGTCTGAGCCACACGCTGAACCGGGGCGGCGCCTCCTCCCACGTGGTCGAGGCCAGCACCCCCGTGTGGTAGCCGAGGCGGGCGATGCGGATGCCGAGGTCGGCATCCTCGGTGACGTTGTAGGGGTCCCAGGCGCCGATGGTGAGCAGGAGCGAGCGTGGGAAGTGGTTCGAGGTGCCGCCGAGCGGAACCGGCAGGCGCAGCGTCTCGAGCGCGGGCAGGATCGCATCGAAGAGGGCCGAGTACTCGATGGTGAACTGGCGCGTGAACCAGCTCTGGCCGGGATTGTAGATGTTGAGCTGGGCCTGCAGGCAGGCGAGGCTCGGCGGGGCATGGCGAAAGACTTCCCACGCATTGCGCAGCTGGCCGGGCTGCGGGCGATCTTCCGCGTCGTAGACCACGACGAAGTCGCCGCGCGCGATCTGCAGGGCGTAGTTGAGCGCCTTGGGCTTGGTGCGCGGTCCGCGGGCAGGCACGACGAGGAGCCGGAAGTTGGGAGGCAGGCCAAGCTTGCGGGCAGCGGCTTGTGTCTCCGCATCGTCGGCCTCGAGGATGAGAAAAATCTCGAGCTTGGCCAAGGGATAGTCGAGGGCCTGCAGCGACTTCACCAGCGCGGGCAGGACGTTGCCCTCGCGGTACAGCGGGACGAGCACGCTGTATAGGGGCAGCATCCGGTCGGGCACTCGGCGAGCGCGCGGGCCGGCCACGTAAATCCTTTGCCGCGGCCGCCCAAAAGCCTGGCGCAGGGCTACAAGCCGCAGAGCCGTCACGCACAGGAACGGGAGGGCGACCAGTGTCGTCAGGGCGGCGATAGTGACGTCGGGCAGCACCGCGAATCCGCCAATGATCAGACCGGCCACAACCGCACCCGTGACCACTTGCCAGGTCGCGAAGGAGGTGGCCGCGGAGCTTGCGGGTTGCGCCCGCAGGAGGCCGCGCACGGCGAGGTCGATGCGCTCGGGCATCAGGTGCTGCTCCAGCGCGGCCTCGATGCGGCTTTGCGGAGCCAGTACGATGGTCACGCCCTGCGCATGGAGCTCCGCGACGTGGCGGACCATGACATCGGGGGAAGCCTCGGACGCAGAGAGCACCCGACAGGGCCTGCCGTCGACGATCGCCGGGAGACCGATGCCTGCGCGACCCGCCGTCGCGGCCGCCAAGCCGAGAGCGGCATGTGGGACGAGGAGGGGCAGGGCCAGCCGTCGCGCCACGGCCGTCACATAGTCGGGTTCGGTGATGTGACCGGCGGCCAGCAGCACCTCGTGCGTGGCAACGCCGCAGTCGAGCGCCTCGGCTTCCGCGTCCAGCAGGGTCTCGTGATCGACGAGCGCGCCCACTAGAAAGGCATATTCGTGGTTTAGCGCATGTAGCTGGACGACGTGAGCCGGCTGTCCTGGCTGCTGCGTCCGAGCTAGTATGGGGTTGGGATTCGTCCCGCGCCGCCGCCCGCGACCGGCGACGCCCTGCCCATGACGTTGAATGGCCATGGTCGCCCCCGCGCGATCGGCCGAACTCGGATGAGCATGTTACTGACCAAATATCAGGCGGCTGCCTTACTTTTTGTTGGCCTCCTCGCCGGCGTCGGCTGTTCCGCGGGTGCGTTTGCGCAGGCCCAGCAGCCCCAGCCGGCGGCGCCGCAGAGCGCCGAGAGTGGAGACGCTCAGGCGTTGCCCCGACGCGTCGCTATCCGCTTTCTGACCGACAGCGATTACCCGCCGTTCCAATACTACGACGAGGACAACGTCCTCACGGGCTTCAACGTCGACGTCGCGCGCTCGATCTGCCTCGAGCTGGCGGCGGCCTGCGACATCCAGGTGCGGCCGTGGGGCGAGTTACTGCCGGCGCTGCGGCGGGGCGAGGCGGATGCCGTGATTGCCTCGCACGCCGTCAGTGCCAATGCGCTGAAGGCCGTCGACTTCACCGACCGCTACTATCACACGCCCGCGCGCTTCGCGGGCAAGCGTGCCGCGGGTCGCATGGACGCGACGCCCGAGGGCCTGGAAGGCAAGAAGATTGCCGTCACGAAAGGCACGGCGCACGAAGCGTTCCTACGCACGTACTTCCGCGACAGCTCGATCCGCATCTTCGAGACGCCCGAGTTGGCGCGCGATGCGCTCATCAGCGGAGCGGTGGACCTGCTGTTCGACGACGGGATCGGCCTCGCGTTCTGGCTCAACGGCACGGCCTCGAAGGCGTGCTGCGAGTTCAAGGGCGGCCCGTTCGGCGAGCCCAAATACTTCGGCGACGGCGTTGCCATCGCCGTGAGCCGGGACGATCCTCAGCTTAAGATGCTCGTCAATGCGGCGCTGCGGCGTCTGCGTGAGAGCGGACGCTACGAGGAACTCGTGCTGCGCTACTTTCCCCTGCGCGCGTTCTAGCGCCGGCCAAGGACAGCGTGTCTCAGCTCGAGTTGCCGCGGCCCAGGGGATAGCTCCGGTCGTCCTCCCTGAACGGCTGCGTCAACATTCTGTCCAGGCGCTGCTCACCGGGCTCGCGAAACTGCTCTATCCCGATCGTCATGGCTTCGTGGCCAGCCTTGGGCTGATCCCGGTAGGTGCCAAACAGCCGATCCCACCACGGCAAGTTGAAGCCGAAGTTGGAATTGGTCTCGCGTACCAGGATTGAATGGTGAACACGATGCATGTCCGGAGTCACCACGATCCAGCGCAGCAAGCCGTCCAGCCAAAGAGGTAAGGCGATGTTGCTGTGGTTGAACATGGACGTCGCATTGAGGGCGATCTCGAAGATCAACACGGATACCGCGGGCGGCCCAAGAGCAGCCACGACCCCCAGCTTTATGCCGAACGAGAGCAGGATTTCGATGGGGTGGAAGCGAATGCCGGTTGTCACGTCGATATCCTGATCGGCATGGTGCATGCGATGCAGGCGCCACAGGACGGGGACGGCATGAAACATCACGTGCTGCAGATAGATAGCCAGGTCCATGGCCAGGAAAGCGAGAGGCACGGTAACCCATGCCGGCCACGCCAAGACCTGGAACAGCCCCCAGTTGCGCTCCTCGCCCAGCACCGCAAGCCCGACGACGGCCGTCGGAAACAGCAACCGCACCAGAAGCGTATCGATCACCACCACGCCGAGATTTCCGGGCCACCGCCACGCTCGCGGCATCTCGCGGTGCCGGCGCGGGGCAAAAACCTCCCACCCCGCCAGCACGGCCAGCACGCCAGCAAACGCCACAAATCTCAGAAGCGGCTCGTTCTCCGAGAGCATAGCGTCGTCCTCAGCCCCAAGTGCGGCACTTGATGTCGACGCATTATATGGGGACTATCTTGCCCGACGAACCCGGGACAGCGGCGCGCCCGGCGGGACGTCGTGGGCAACGCCGCCAGGGGCCGGGGAGGGCACACGAGCCTGACCGACAAGCTGGGAGGTGACGAAGTGCAGCCCCGGCGCCGCCGCGCCAATGCTCAACCGGGCTCAAGGTCTACCGGAACAAGTAATTCCAGCTGCCGGGCTCAGACACCACCAGATACTCGGGCTCGATCCCGCGGTGCGCTACTCTCGGCGCATCGGTACGGACGGGCCGGCGTATGGTGAAGAGTAGTCCGAGAAGGTGACGATCCGATTGTAGTACACGCGATAGGGGCGGCGCTGCGTCACTACGGCAGGACCCGCCCTGTAGCCGTAGACCGCCGGCCTCGCCACGCGAACAGTGCGATAGCCCACCACATAGCCCGTTTGGCGCGCCGAATAGTTGGTGTACGTACTTGACGGGGCCGCGCAATAGCCGAACGGTGGACAGCCGGCCCCTCCGTCCGCGATGGCGCCACCGCTCCAAAGGCCTGCTATTCCAAGTGTTGAAACCAGCCAGATGCACTTGCGCATTTGCACTACCCGGGAATGAGGGGCTTATTTCCAACTCGCCAGTCCTCAACTATGACCGGATATGACCCTCCCGGCACTCGGGCGAAGTACCGGGGAAGGATAGGTGCAAACCCTTTGCGGCCTTGTGCCGGTCTCGCAGTCCCCAGGCTTCAAAGTCGTTTCCGAGCGGCCGGTACAGCGATCACGACACGGGTCGGTGCCTTGCGGCGAATGGGTAATGGCAGGGTCAGGTGATCGGCCCTTCGCGAAGTTCGTTTGACGGTTGCGGGAAAGTGTGACCGACTCCGCGGTCGGGACACGCGACGGGGTCGACATGCTGCCAGCCAAAGACAAGCTTAACATCTGCTTTGCCCACCCCGCCTATCAGATGGCGGAACGGTTCGCCGCCCGCGGCACGGGGATTGCCCACTTCCAGGTATGGAAGCCCGACGA
Source organism: Hyphomicrobiaceae bacterium (assembly GCA_050248715.1). GTDB lineage: Bacteria > Pseudomonadota > Alphaproteobacteria > Rhizobiales > Hyphomicrobiaceae > AWTP1-13. The sequence goes on from JBFWRV010000064.1 coordinate 14,115, forward strand.
CTATGTTCAGCGGGTCGCCGAGGCGGACGTGGTCGTCGCCTCGATGATGTGGAAGAACGACCTCGTGCCGAAAGCGAAGCGGCTGAAGTTCATCCAGTCGATCAGCGCCGGCATCGACCAGTACGACCGCGAGTTGCTGCGCGCGAATGGCGTCCGGCTCGCGAATGCAGCCGGCGTCAACGCCAACGCGGTGGCCGAGCATGCGATCGCCATGCTGCTGGCGATCAAGCGGCATATCCATACCGGCCGCGACAACCAAGCCAGGAAATTCTGGCGCGGCATGATCTCCGACATCCCCGCGCGGGAGGATGAGCTCGGGGGCAAGACCATGCTGATCGTCGGCCTCGGCCGCATCGGCGCACGCCTTGCCCGGCTCGCCAGGGCTTTCGACCTCAAGGTGATCGCAACCCGCCGCGATCCCAGCCGCGGCGGAGAGAGTGCCGACGAGATTTACGGCATCGACCGCCTGCGCGAGCTGCTGCCCACCGCCGACATCGTCGCCCTCACCTGTCCGCTGACACCCGAAACCACCAACCTTGTCGACGCCAAGGCACTCGCCCTGATGAAGCCGACCGCCACGCTCATCAATGTCGCGCGCGGCAAGGTGGTGGACGAGGATGCCCTGATCCGGGCGCTCCAGGAGAAGCAGATTGCCGCCGCCGGCCTCGACGTGACGCAGGAGGAGCCGCTGCCCGCGTCATCCCCGCTCTGGGCCATGCAGAACGTCCTCATCACCCCGCATACCGCCGGCGAGACGCAGCGCTACGAGGATGGCGTGATCGACCTGCTGCTCGAGAACCTGGAGCGGCTGTGGCGTGGGGATACGACGCTCAGAAACCAGATCGTGTAACCTCCGCGCCGTTCACGGTCGCCTCGTTACTCCGCCAAGCGTCGTGCAGAGGGGAAATCCTGTGGACGTGCCGCGCGCTCGCGGAAATGACAAGGCGGGCGCGAGTCGCCACCACGTGCTCTTCGGCGCCGCCGACTGGCCGAACGGATTTACCCATCCGGGTGATGCACTTGAGGCATGGACCTTGCGGCAGGCATGGACCTGGCAGCCGCGCGGCCGTATCGGGAGTGCACGAGCCATTTGCTCAGGGTTTCTTCTGATATCGCGCGTGAGCCGAACCCTCGATTCTCCGTGCCGGCTGCATTGGTTCGCTGGGGATGTGCATGTTGCGAAAGCGGTTCGACGCCTCGGGAGCGTCCAGTGTTCCACTTGGCGACCCGGGTGCAGGCCTTCTTGTCGCAACCGCGCTGGCTGTGTCACTTGTCTGCGGGCTTTCCGGGCTGGCCCAGGCTGGGCCTGAAGGTGCCACGCTGACGCCCGATCAGCTGGCAATCGTCGAGAAAATCGCGAAGCCCCCCGGCGCGGAGGAGGTGCGCTACGTCGGAGCGCCGACTGACCCAATCGGTGCCGAAGTGAGGCTCCCCTTCCGAGAAGGAGCCTACGTGACCCTTGTCCGCAAGGGCTCGACCATCCGCAAAGACGGTAGCGTTTCGTGGCACGGCGAAGTCGCGGAGACCGGAGAGCGCGCCGTTCTCATGCTCTGGAACAACGCTCTGCTCAGCGGATATTTCGCCTACAACGGCACAATTCTCACAGTCGAGAGCCTTGGCGGCGGCGTGCACGCCGTCGCGGAAATGGACCGCAACAAGGTGCCGGAGGCCCATCCATCGCCGACGCCAGCCCGTGACAGCCTCCCGGTGCGAGTCACGGATCAGCCGGCAACGCTGCGCCCCGCGCCTCCCGAGCCGAAGGTTGCGCCGTTTACCGATGCGGACCGGCTGGATTTGGAGGCCAAGGGCGTCACCATTGACGTCATGCTCCTCTACAGCGCTAACGTGGCCAAGCGCTACATCCGCGACCCCGCGGACCTGCTGGCGCTGGCAATCGAAGAAACCAACGAGACCTTCAGGAACAGCGGCATCGGCAACGTGAAGCTGCGGCTCGTGCACACTCAGGTGGTGGAGCACGATACAACCGTCGACGATCAGTTCACTCACCTTTACGCCATGGTTGATGGCCTCGGCCCGTTCAAGGACGTCAAGAGATTGCGCAAGGAGAAGCGCGCCGACATAGTCGGCTTGATCATTGACAATCCGAATGGCTGCGGCCTCTCAACGCGCGTAGGTCCCGACTCGGACGATGCGTTCTTCGTGGTACATCATGCTTGCGCCACGATCACGATGTCCGTCGCCCATGAGATCGGGCACATCCTGGGAGCTCGCCACGACCGCTTCATGGACGAGAGCAACGTGCCGGTCGCCTACGGCCACGGTTACGTCAACGGCGCCAAGTGGCGGACGATGATGAGCTACAAGGAGGGTTGCGGCGGCTGCCCGCGCATACCCTTCTGGTCGAACCCGAGAGTAGTGCACAAGGGTGAGCCGACGGGCAGCGATGCCGCTGACAACGCGAGGCTCATTCTCGAGCGCGCCGAGCGCGTATCAAAATTCCGATAGCGCCTCAGCGCACGGGCGGCGCGTACTGCAGCCCACCCTTGTTCCAGAGATTGTTCAGCCCGCGCTCGATCTTGAGGCGCGATTCTGAGCCGACGTTGCGTTCGAAGATCTCTCCGTAGTTCCCTACGGCCTTGATCACCTTCTCCGCGAAGTCGTTGCTGAGGCCGAGCCCATCGCCGAAATTCCCCTCCTTGCCCAGCAGCAGCCTGATATCGGGATCGTCGGAGCTGGCCATCTCGGCGACATTGTCTTGCCCCACGTCCAGCTCCTCCGCATTCAGAAGCAGGAAGTGAACCCACCTGACGACCGCGAACCACTGCGGGTCGCCCTGTCGCACGGAGGGACCCAGCGGCTCCTTCGAGATGATGTCGGGCAAGATCACGTGGTCCCTCGGCCTGGCGAGCTGCACGCGCACCGAGTAGAGGGCGGAGATGTCCGTCGTGTAGGCGTCGCAACGGCCGGCGAGATACGCCTGCACCGCCTCCTCCAGCCTGTCGAACAGTAGCGGGGCATAAGTCATCTTGCTGGTTTTGAAGTAGGCCGCCAGGTTGAGCTCGGTCGTGGTGCCGGTGCCGACGCAAACCCTGGCGCCGTCGAGCGCGGCTGCCGATTTTATGCCGCGCGATGCCCTCACCATGAAACCCTGCCCGTCGAAATAGTTCACGCCGGTGAAGGCAAGGTCGAGCCCACTGTCGCGCGAACTGGTCCATGTGGTGTTGCGGATGAGGACGTCGATGTCTCCGGATTGCAGCGCGCTGAAGCGTTCCTTTGCCGTCACGGGCACATACTTCACCTTGACATCGTCGCCGAGGACGGCGGCCGCTAACGCCTTGCAGTAATCGATATCGAAACCGGCCCAATGGCCTTTGCCGTCCGACGCGCTGAAGCCGGCCAGCCCTTCGTTGACGCCGCACAGCAAAACGCCGCGCTGTTTGATCGTATCGAGCGTCCGGCCCGGCGCATCAGCGGCAAAGGCAGGGCCCGCGGCGAGAGCTGCCGCCAAGATGGCGGCGCGGGCAACTGGAAGGGACACCTTCATGGGAGCGCTCCGAGGGGAGTTATGCGCGCTCAGACATCGCCCGATTGGATGGCGGAGGGAAATCAGGACTAACCCTGAGGAGGCCGTCTCAGAACGGATTGATGTAGTTGGCGATCGCGACTTGCCGCAGCAAGACGCGGCGAATGATGTGCGTCGCTCGCGCATGGTCGGTGTAGATGGCGGCTTGACCGGTGCTGCCGGCTGGCAGGCGCTGGGCGACGGCAGCGTCGTCAAGCGCGACGCGCACGACGAACGGCGCAGCGCGAACCTCCGGCGGAGTTGCGGCCAACCCCGAGGGTTGTACCTGCCCCGCCGAGATCGCCTGGAGGATCGCCTCCACGCGCCCCGCATATATTCTGCCGGGCAGAAACTTGAAGGTAACCTCGACCTCCTGGCCCTTGGTGATGTAGCGGGCGTTGGTCTGTGAGACCTCGACGCCGACCATGGTTTCGGACGTATCGATGAATGCCATGACCGGGGCCAACGGGAGCGACGCGACGCGGGCGCCTTTGCGCAGGGCGAGGTTCGTCACGTAGCCGTCGGCCGGGGCCCGCACGACGGTCTTGTCCAGGTTCCATCTGGCACTCTGCAGCTGGGCGCGAAGCTGCTTCACCTCCGCATCGCGCTGCTGCACGTCGAACAGCCTGCCCGCATCCCGCCGATGCAGATCCGACATCTGCTCGAGGCGCAGCTCCGAGAACGCCAATTGAGCCTCGAGCTGTTGCACCTGGGCTTCGAAGGGAACCGGATCGATCCTGAAAAGTACATCGTTGGCTTTCAGAGGTGTATTTGCCGCCACCGGCACCTCGAGAACCTCGCCGGCGACATCGGGAACGATCTGCACCGAAGGTCGGACGACTAGGACGGACCCCCAGGGCGCGCCCCAGCCCATGGGGATGAAGCAACCGACCAGCAGCACAAACAGCCAGATCGCCGGAGATATCTTCCAGAACAGGTTGAGCGTGATGAGCTTGAGCTTCACCAGCGCAAACAGGAGCACGAGATAGAGGTTGAAGAGGACGACGATCACTCAGCGGCCTCTCGCATGCGGAGCGCGCGTTCCACATCAGCAAGGCGTCGGTGCACCTCGTCGAGATCGGTGACGCGCGCCGCCCGGCGCGGCAGGTCGACATAGGCCCACACGAGTGCAAGTGGCCACAACGGGGGAAAGATCAAGGCGATCCATCCCGCCACGCTCACCGCCTGGGCATAGGGATGCTGACGCTTGTGCGCAATGTGTCCGGGCAGCGCCCCCAGCACGACAACGACGGCAATGATGCTCGCCGCCAGCAGGAGGAGGACGGCGGCGGCTAGAATGTCGAGAACCGACATGACGCGCGGGCTTTCGAGTGGCTCTCTTTCCGGTGTCGCCAGTGTTGGCAGCGACGCAGCCGCGGAGTATCGGCAAAACTACCGATAGAGATCGTTGCGTTCCCCGAGTGGCGCCCGCCGACCCAAATCCTCGACACGCCGTCGCACCCGGGTCGAGGCGGCAAGAAGCCTGCCGTGGATCGGCACTTCGCCCTATGGCTCGATAATCCGATTACGGATGGCGTAGCGCACCAGAGCCGCGGACGACGACAGGTTAAGCTTGCGCATGATGGCGGCGCGGTGCGTCTCGACGGTCTTGAGGCTTATGTTGAGCAGGTTGGCGATGTGCTTGTTCGTGTAACCTTCCGCAATCAGCTGCACGACGCCCCGTTCCCGATTGGTCAGGGTCGAGCTCTCGCGGCTCGGCCGCGACAGGAAGGAGTCGAGCAAGGTCTCGGACACCTTGGCCGTGAAGAACGGCTTGTGCACGGCAAGTGATTCGATCGCACCGATCAGGTGCCGCTTGGCATCCGACTTGAGCAGATATCCGCGGGCCCCGACCTTCAGCAGTTCCTGGATGAGGGTCTCATTATCGTGCATCGTGAAGATGAGAACCTCGGTCTTCGGCGAGCGTGCACGGATTTGCCGGGTCGCCTCGATGCCGTTCACCAGGGGGAGGGAATAGTCGAGAACAGCCACATCCGGCTTGGTCTCGATGGCCTTGCTGATCGCATCCTTGCCGTCGCCCGCCTCGGCGACGACTTCCCAATTCGGCTGAGCCTCTAGAATTCTTCGGAGTCCCGACCGGACCACCTCATGATCGTCTGCAATCAAAATGCGGGTCATGGTGTTTTGGCGCGCTCGGCTGGCCCAGCCAGGGTGGGGGCCCCTACGCTCCCGAAGATACAGCAATGCCCCCTGCGGACCACTAGAACTAACCCCTATGCTAAAAGGTTTAACACCCGAGGAGTATTTCTGGCTTTCACGGCATTTACCAAAAGAAAGCGCGTCACGGTTAGCTGGGCTCTTCGGCAGATTTGTCCGAAACCTTCGGCGTCAAGTCGCCTGCAGAGGGGGTCGCTCGGCCGCATCGGTTTTTTCCTTGAAGGCTTCGATGTCGCGCTCGAGGAAGAAGTTAAGTGCCGTGCGGATGGCGGCAATCGCCGCAAGCTGTCCGATGCCCGCCCAGGTCGGAATCGCCACGGCGGTGCGGATGAGATCCGCCGCCAGGGCGAATTCGAGCGATAGCGCGATCCATACGGCAAAGCGCAGCCAGATCTCCCTCCCGAGGATCAGGTTGGGGGCCGACTGAAGCGCGAGACCGACAACGCGCGCGAACGCCTGGAGGGCGCCGAACACCACCACGGCTACGGATGCCGCCTCGACGGCGAGCGCAGCGACATTCGCCACGTCCTTGAAGGTTTCCTCGATGGCCATGCTCGTCGTCCTGTCAGCAGGCACGAGGAAAGAGCAAGAACATTTCGCCAGGACGCAACCATCGGGGACAACCCCTAGTCCTGGTCTACCGACAACGGATGCATGACTCTTTCCGCGCGAACGAGCGCATTAAGGTTTCCCTCCGCTGTGTATACGCCACCGCAGCGCGCGATAGTGATGATGACTTCGGAGGAGTGCGCCGTCGGGGTTCCTGGTCGCGCAAGCCCGGGTATTCACCGATATCGAAAGGCAAGACGCTGCTGATCAATGACAGGGCCGTGGGGAGGCGCTCAAGCGGCTCCGCAAGGTGGAGGAGTTCGCCTTGGCGGCATGCGACTGAGCTCACAACGCATCCGGATCGATTGAAACTGGAGATCAGATATGGCGTCGAAGCCAGCTCCCAAGGGCAAGCCGAACATTCTCGTGATCTGGGGGGACGACATCGGCATCAGCAATCTCAGCTGCTACTCGCACGGCTTGATGGGGTATCAGACCCCCAACATCGATCGCCTCGCCAAGGAAGGAATGATGTTCACCGATTCCTACGGTGAGCAGTCCTGCACGGCCGGACGATCGTCCTTCATCACGGGACAGAGCGTCTTTCGCACCGGGTTGTCGAAGGTGGGCATTCCCGCGGCTCCCATCGGCATGTCCGAGAAGATCATTACGATCGCTGCAGCACTCAAGAATCAGGGGTACGCGACCGGCCAGTTCGGCAAGAACCACCTGGGCGACCTCAACCACATGCTGCCGACCAACCACGGCTTCGATGAGTTCTTCGGCAACCTCTATCACCTCAACGCCGAGGAAGAGCCCGAGATGTACGACTACTATCCGCAAAAGGATTTCGCCGAGCTGCGCAAGAAGATCGGACCCCGCGGCGTCATCCACTCATGGGCGACCGACAAGGACGATCCTACCGAGCACCCTCGCTGGGGGCGGGTCGGCAAGCAGAAGATCGAGGACACCGGTCCACTGAACAGGAAGAGGATGGAAACCTGCGACGACGAGTTTGTCGCTGCGGCCAAGGGGTTCATCGAGCGCCAGCAGAAGGCGGGCAAACCGTTCTTTGTGTGGCTCAACACCACGCACATGCATCTCATCACGCACACCAAGAAGGAGAGCCTGGGCCAGGCGGGCCGCTGGCAGTCCCCCTATCACGACACCATGATCGACCATGACAGGAATGTCGGGCAGATACTGGATTTCCTCGACGACCACGGGCTAGCCGACAACACGTTCGTGATGTATTCGACCGACAACGGCCCCCACCGCAACACTTGGCCGGACGGCGGCATGACGCCCTTCCGCAGCGAAAAGAACACCAATTGGGAGGGTGCGTTCAGGGTTCCGTTGATCGTCCGCTGGCCCGGCAAGATCAAGCCCGACAGCATCTCCAACGAGATCGTCCAGCATCACGACTGGTTCCCGACGCTGCTGGCGATGGCGGGCGAGCCCGAGATCGTGGAGAAGGTCAAGGAGGGCTACCAGGCGATCGGCCGCACCTACAAGAACCACATCGACGGCATGAATCTGGTCCCCTACCTGACGGGCAAGGAGAAGGGCAGTCCGCGCAAGCTGTTCATGTACATCAGCGACGACGGCGACGTGCTTGCGCTCCGATACGACAACTGGAAAGTCGTGTTCATGGAGCAGCGGTGCCGCGGCACCATGCAGGTGTGGGCCGAGCCGTTCACGCGGCTGCGGCTGCCGAAGGTCTACAATCTTCGAACCGATCCCTACGAGTACGCCGACATCACCTCGAACTCCTACTACGACTGGTTCATTCAGCACGCCTACATCCTGTATGGAGCGTTTGCAGTCGCCGACAAGTTCGCGGCGACCTTCAAGGAGTTTCCGCCAGTCCAGAGGCCCAACAGCTTCACCATCGATGACGCGCTGCGGATGATGGCGGACGCATCGGGAGGTGCAGGCCATTGATCCCAGAGCGGAGGGACGGCGGCCGCTGCGACCACGCTTGCCCACCGCCGGGGATCGGCTAGCGCCGGGTGAGGCCATGAGCAACGTCCTTGCTTCCTGGAACGACGGCGCCGCAAAGTCCGCAATCCTCGCCTTCGTGGCGCGCGTGACATGCGAGGGCGGGATGGACTTCGTGCCTCCGGCGAAGCGCATCGCCACTTTCGACAACGACGGCACGCTTTGGTGCGAGCAGCCTCTGCAGGTGCAGGTATTTTTTGCGCAAGATCGACTCAAGGCACTTGCTGCCAAGGATCCGAGCCTGCGGGAACGCCAACCGTTCAAGGCCTTCCTCGAACATGATCTGGAGGGCATTCACCACCTCGGCAAGCGCGGGATCTTCGAGGTGGCGTTTGCCACGCATGCCGGGATGACGGACGAGGCGTTCGATCAGACGGCGCGCGTCTGGCTCGCGCGAGCGGAGCATCCGAAGCTCGGCCGCCTTTTCAAGCACTGCACCTATCGCCCGCAAATCGAGCTGCTCAACTATCTGCGCGCCAACGGCTTCAAGACCTACATCGTCTCGGGTGGCGGGATCGCCTTCATGCGCGCCTTCGCTGAGGAAGCCTACGGCATTCCGCGCGAGCAGGTGATCGGATCGAGCGTCAAGACGCGCTTCGAGGTCGAGGATGGCCGCGCGACGCTGAAGCGGCTGGCCGAGCTCGGTACCTTCGATGATCGCGAGGTGAAGGCGCAGAACATCGGTCTGCACATCGGCCAGCGGCCGATCCTCGCCTTCGGCAACTCCGACGGCGACCTCGCCATGTTGCGCTATGTCAGGACGGGGGCTGGCGCGCGTCTGGCGCTGCTGTTGCATCACGACGATGCCGCACGGGAATTCGCCTACGACCGGGATTTCCGCTTGAGCCCGCTGGCCGACGCGCTCGACAACGCCACCGCGTACGGCTTGAGCATCGTGAGCATGAAGCGCGACTGGAAGAGGGTGTTCGACGCGTGATGCCGACGATGATCGCCGAGATTCACGAAGTGCTGACGCGCATCTGGGAGGACTTGGTGGCGAGGCCTGAGGGTCCGCTCTCTTTCCGCTTCATTTTGCAACCCGCAATGGCGGTGTTGCTCGCCACGCGCGACGGAATCAAGGACGCCCGCACGGGCCGCTCGCCGTATTTCTGGACGGTGCTATGGGACCCTCACAAGCGCAGAGCGCGATTGCGCGAGGGCCTTGCCGCGACTGCGAGGGTGATCGTGCTCGGACTGGTGATGGATGCGGTGTACCAGCACAAGGTGCTAGGCACCTTCCATCTCCTCGAAGCCGTGATCGTGGCCCTGGCGCTCGCCTTCGTCCCCTATCTGCTGCTCCGCGGGCCCGTGGAGCGGATTGCCCGCTGGCGGCAGGCACAGGCCCCGCCGCAGAGCACGCGCTGACGAGGAGGAGGACCTGATGGCCCACGTCGACGACAGGTTCACCGAGGCGCATGCTGCAAGCACGCGCACACTTTCGCGCAGCGCCGAGGAGACCTCGGTCGAGCTCTCCTCCCGGCGCACCGGCATGTCGTTCCAAAGGACACGCCTCAGCGCCGACCGCACGCTCATGTCCGTGATTCGCACCTCGCTGTCGCTGATCGGTTTCGGCTTTACTATCTTCCAGTTCTTCAACCACCTGCGCGAGACGAACGCGCTCGCCACCAGCGGCCAGCCGGCTCGGAATTTTGGCATGGCGCTGGTCCTCCTGGGCGTCGCCATGCTGGTTGTGGGCATCTGGTACCACATCAACTTCATGCTGGGCCTGCGCGCCGAACGCGAGCGCATGAAGCAGGAGCACCTCATACATGGCGAGAGTGCCTATCCCGTATCGATGACGCTGATCGTGGCGGGCTTGCTGCTGATGATCGGCCTGCTCGCCGTCATCAGCATGGTCTTTCGCACCGGGCCGTTCGGCTGAAGCAGCGACTGCGGAACGCGCCAGAGAGTTCGACAGGGAGGAGCGGAACAATGGGCTCAAGCATCGGAATTGACGCAGCAATGCGCGCGAGCGAAGCGCACCGCAAGCCATGGGGCGATCACATGATCTGGATTCCGGCCGGCACGTTCCGCATGGGGTCGGATCGCCACTATCCGGAGGAGGCGCCCTCGCACCGCGTGGCCGTCGAAGGCTTCTGGATGGACCGCACGCCCGTCACCAACCGGGAGTTCCGCAAATTTATCGAAGCCACCGGGCACGTCACGTTCGCCGAGATTCCTCCGGACCCGAAGGATTATCCCGGCGCCTTGCCGCACATGCTCTATGCGGGATCGTTGGTCTTCAGGCGACCGATGGAGAAGGTCCAGGCGGACCGGTGGCAGGACTGGTGGACATTCCTGAAAGGCGCCGACTGGTGCCACCCCTATGGTCCCGGCAGCAACATCGAAGACCTGGAGGACCATCCTGTCGTGCATGTGGCCTACGAGGACGCGCTTGCGTATGCGCGCTGGGCCGGCAAAGACCTGCCGAGCGAAGCCGAATGGGAGCACGCCGCGCGGGGCGGTTGCGATGGCGCTGAGTTTGCCTGGGGCGACGAGCTCATCCCAGCTGGAAAGTTCATGGCCAACTTCTGGCAGGGTCGCTTCCCCTGGGAGAATCTCGCCGCAGACGGCTATGAGCGAACGTCGCCAGTGACTGCCTTTCCGGCCAACCGGTACGGGCTTCATGACATGATCGGCAACGTGTGGGAGTGGACCTCCGACTGGTTCAACCCGCGTCATCCCGCCGATGCGGCAAAGCCATGCTGCATCCCCAAGAACCCGCGCGGCGGTTCGCATGAGCTGAGCTACGACCCCTGCCAGCCCGAGACCCGGATACCGCGCAAAGTCCTGAAGGGCGGATCACACCTGTGCGCACCGAACTACTGCCGACGTTACCGGCCGGCAGCCCGCCACCCGCAGCCCGTTGACACGTCCGCGTGCCATGTCGGCTTCCGATGCGTTGCCCGCAAACGGAGCACCCAGAATGCGTCTCCGAAAGAAACAATGGAGTCAGCATTCGATCGCTGAAGGAATACGCTCCGGGAATAGCGTTCTCATGGCAACTGTCGGCCATCGGCAATCACGGCACGGCAAACCAGGAAAAACCCTAATAACCATATCGCAGTTGCCATGCTGCAATGTCGGAGGTTGGTCCTCAGTTCCTCCCCCCGCTGGACTGGACCGACCGAAGCCAACCTTGTTGGTGGCATAGCAAGAGCCGGGACGCAACGGGTTCGATTTCTACGATCCCGAGGCGCGCGATCCCGGCTCTTGTAATTTCGCCCCGTGTTTCCGCGTTGCCGTTATATGAGCTGCCGCCACGCGGCCTCGGCCGCCGCGCTGGTGCGGTTGCGGGTCGCCGGCCCTTCATCGTCCGTCTTAGCGGTCAGTTCGTGTCGTCGTCGTCGAACTTGCCGCGCAGCACGCCGCACAGGACGACGGCGAGATAGGCGACGACGACGGCTAGCGAGAGGTAGCCAGCATATCCCACATGAGGCGAGCTATCGGGCTTGTTGATCGGTGCTGAAGCGACTGAGCGTCGCCTTGACGTCGCGCATCTGCCCGAGCGCGCTTGTCATCAATTCGAGCAGCGCATTCGCATCGGAGCCGTCATGCCCTTCCCGCTCAAGCCTGCCAACATGCGCGCGCTGGTGAATCAACCGGCGTTCCGCGGCGGCTATACGCTGAGTCAGGCCAGACAATGAGCTGCGCAGATCGACGATTGCAGACAGTCGGGCGGCCGGGATGCAATGGAAGGATTGATGATGCAGAGCCACGCCCAGGTCTCTCCCCCAGTCCCCAACTGATGCCTCGCATGAGCGGGCCTGGGCGTGGCAGGCGTGCAACCAGCACTGTGCGGGGTGAAACCGGCAGCACGCTACGGGGGCGGGTATTAGAGGACAGCGAGCGCTGGCGGCATCCCCCTTTCAGGCGAGACCAACACGATCGCGACCGCGTGGCTCGGGTGCGCTGCCGGCTCAGCCGAGCAGCAGCACACCGCCGATGACGATGGCGTGGGCGGCCAGGAACACGAGGCACGCCTTCAGGAGGGCTGCAGTCATCATTTTTTGCGTCGTCCTGGCCGCCATGAGCCCGAACGGGCTCTACTTCGATGGTACGCCGGCGCCGGAGGCCAACCTCCCTGCCCTTACTGCTTCGGCTCCCCTGCGGGATTGCCTGGCTCCTTGCCGGCCGCAGGCATCAACTCCTGAGTCCTTACGTTCGGCGTGCCGGAACGGATTTGGTCGCGGAGCGACTGCACCGGCGGCGCTGCATGCAGCTGGCCTCTGCCGGCGTCGATCACGAGTTGCGAAAGGTTCTGGTCCAACCCCCGTTGCAAGGCAAAGAAGGGGACCGCCACCTCTTTTTCGCCAAGACCGAGAAAACTGCCCACGCTCAAAATCGCGGCGGAAACCTTGCCGTCGACATCGATGATCAGATCCGTCACCGAACCGATCTTCTCGCCTGCGCGGTTGAAGACGTCGCGACCCCGGTAGGCATCGACAGAGACCGCATCGCCGGGCACCGTGGCCAGGTATTGGATGACGCCGGTACCGGCGGGCTGGGTCGACACCCTCGTGGGGGCTTCACGCCGCTCGGCGACCCGCGTGTTGCTCGTCCCGTCCGCCAGGAGATACCAGGCAAGACCCGCGACAGCGAGAAGCGGGACGACCCAGAGCGGCCAGGCCGGCGCCGCGCGGCTTGTCGCGGTCGTCGCGGGCGGCACTGTGGGGTAGGTGCCACGCGGCGCGGAATCGGACTGAGGCGCGCTGACGCGGAGGCGATCGTAAAAGCCGTTCGCCTTGAGCTGATCGGAAAGCCCCGCGGGAACGGCGGCGACAATGTCCTCCTTCTCCGACTTCAGCATGTCGACAAGGCCCGCCGCACCGATGCCCTTGTCGCGACGCTCCTGACCAAGCGTCCACATGATGGCCGGCATGAGCGTATTCAGGAGATTGCGAGCCGAGCCCTCCGGCATGCCGACGAACTTGGCCAGGCTGGAGACGAGCACAGCCAGGCTTCCGGTCCCCATTAGTGACGTCAGCAAGTTGGCACCCGCCTGCGCGAGTTGCGGCGTGCCTTCAAGCGCGCTGGCAAGTGTTTCCAGGCGGCCTACGGGCTGCCTGGCGAGCGTTGCCGTGAGCTGTTGTGCTCCCTGCGGCTTGCCGAGGGAGGTCGTGAGCGCGCTCAGAATTGCCGGTACCGCGGCGTCAACAGCCCTCTTGGCGATTGGGGGCGAGACGCCCGCTGCTGCCGCCATCTTGCTGATATCGTCCATGCTCAGAGATTGCGCAATCGTCGAAAGGATGCTGCTGGACATGACGGGTAACCTCGCTTCATTTGAGACAACGGCCGCTCGCCGCTGTGAATGCCCCACGCCCTTTCGAGTCGGCCCTGTGGCCACACTCGCGGAGGGTCTTCGCATGGGTACGCGAGGGCTATCGGTGGGTTCACTGGAGGTGGCGGGGTGCGAGTGCCGAGGCCTTATCGGGGCTTCCGGCACGCACGGTCCATCACCTGGGCGGCGTTGCGGATTCAGTCATAGGTGTTCAAATCCTGGGCTCTCAACCGCAGGAGCGATGACTAAGAAGTCGGCTGCATTCCTCTCAGACATGTCGGTGCGCAGACTTCTCGATCTCGACACACGAGAGCCATTGAACTTCCTCGTGTCCTTCGCTTCGCGAAATTCGGGGATGACAACTCTGCCTGTCATCCCCCGCGCCGGACACTGTTGGGTTCCAGTCATCGAGACCGCTCCCTGGCTCGGTCCCCACCCTTCGCATTCAACCAGAGCAGTTGCACGAGGCCGCGCCCAAACGGACCTCGCACCACGAGCACAGCGCCAACACCGAAGCGCGGCCGCGCCGAGAGGCGTCTCCCGCGCTGGGAGAGACCGCGGCCGCGCTCGGTCCCAGTGCGCAGAGCGCGGCCAATCCGATACCCGGGATGGCCGATAGCGACCAGAGAGCGACTGCACTGCGGGCGTTCGCCGGACTTCGACTTTCAGGGTTTCCCGCAGCCCGATCTACCAAGAACTGAGGATGGAGAGAACAAAGGGCTTCTTCCTAGGACTGGAGAAATCCGACTCCACCGGAAGCTTAGAACAATTCCGACAACTCACGAGGAAACGCATCCTTGGGCACCGCGGGCCGGTGAGGCGGAGCAATGGGTATTCGCGGCCGCCCTGTCCCTGGCCGTCGGCATTGCCTATTTTATGGCCGCTCGGCTAGGGCTGGCCCTTCTTACCAAGCCCGCCGGCGTTGCGGCATTCTGGCCGGCGGCGGGTGTCTCGTCCGGCATCCTGATCAGCATGGGGCGGCGCGCCCGGTGGCCCGTGGTGATCGGTGTGGTGGCCGCAACTGTCGCGGCCAACCTCATGGGCGATCGAACGCCAGTGGCCGCCATATTCAAGGGACTCTGCAATGCGGGCGAGGCACTCCTGGTCGCATGGCTGATCGAGCGCTGGTTCGGCGAGCGGTTCACCCTCGACAGCATGCGCCGAGTTCTCGGTTTCCTCGCTGCCGCCGGAATAGCGGCCGGAACGACGGCCATCGGCGGCGCGATCACAATGCGCGTGTTCCACATCACGGCGCCCGTATTCGACATCTGGTGCTCCTGGTTTCTCTCGGATGGCCTCGGCATCATCACCATCGCGCCGTTGTCGATAGGGTTCGGCCAGTTTGCACGTGAATCGCCGCCATGGCGCGAGCCGATCGAGGGCCTAGCCGCTCTGGCCCTGCTCGCCCTGGGCAGTGCTTTCGTGCTGACGATGCCGCCGGAGTCCTGGCTTACTCTGCTCTCGGTCGCGGCCCTGTTTCCCTTGCTGCTATGGGTGGCAGCGCGCTATCGCCCGGAGTTTGCCGCGGCCGCGACTTTCATCGTTGCCGCTGAAATCGTCTACACGACGACGTTCGGGATCGGACATTTCGGCAGTGCCGCTATCCCGGCCGCCGAGCGGACGCTCGCAGCCCAGGCGGCGTCGCTGATCGTGGCGATCTGCACCCTGCTGCTGGCAGGGTTGTTCGCAGAGCGCCGACAGGCGGAGGCGATGCTCAAGAGTAGCAACGAGCGGCTACAAGACAGCAACGAGCGGCTGCAGCTGGCTTTGTCGGGCGCGGAGCTCGGCGCCTTCGGCGCCGACCTGTCGACGGGAAATCTGGAGTGTGATGCACGCGCCGCGCGACTGCACGGGCACACCGGGATGCCGAAGACACTCGAGGAAGGACGACGCTTCATTCATCCCAATGACCTGCGGGTCTTGGACGCTGCTTTTGCCGAAGCTAAGCGCAAGACGGGTACATTGAGCGGCGAATACAGAGTTCTTCTGCCAGGCAGCGATCCGCTCTCGGGCGAGGTCCGCTGGGTGACATTCGAGGGCTACATCGTGCGCGATGCCGAGGGGAAGCCTCGCCGCCTCCTCGGCGTCACGCGCGACGTGACCGAGCAGAAGCTTGCCATGCAGAGCCTGCGCAAGCAGGAAGAAGTCTATCGCAAGCTGCTCGGAGCGCTACCGGCCGCCATCTATACGACCGACGCGCTCGGGTACATCACCTATTGCAACCAGGCGGCCATCGAGCTGTGGGGAGCGGCTCCCCAGCTCGGAAAGGACAAGTGGTTCAGCTTGGCGAGGTTCTACCACCCGGACGGCTCGCCGATGCCGCCGCACACCTGCCCCACGGCGATCGCGCTCAAGGAGGGCCGCGTAGTGTGCGGCCGTGAGGCAATTCTCGAGCGGCTGGACGGCACGCGCATCCCGATCGCACCTCATCCCGCCCCGCTCATCGACGATACCGGCGCAATCGTCGGGGTCGTGAATATGACCCTCGACATTGGCGAGCGAAAGCGAGCCGAGGCTGTGCTCAACGAGCGCAACGCCCAGCTTGAGCTTGCAGAGAAGGTCGCTCTCGTCGGCATGTATGCCTTCGACATCGGAACGGGTGTGATGCAACTCTCGCCCGGGTACGCGGCAATCCACGGGCTGCCCGAAGGCACCAGTGCCATTACCCGCGAGGATTGGAAGGCGCGCCTGGACTCGGACGATCTCGCCCGCCTCGACGCTGAGCGCAATCAATCGTTCAAGGACCGCCAGCGTGAGCGCTTCACCGAATATCGCATCCGTCGTCCGAACGGCGAGGCACGCTGGATCGAATCGCGGAGCTTGATCTCCTATTCAAGCGAGGGCCGGGCGCTGCGCATGCTGGGCGTCAACATCGATGTGACCGAGCGCAAGCGGGACGAGGCGCACAAGGCCATGCTGATGGCCGAGCTCGATCACCGTGTGAAGAACGCGCTCGCCTGCGTTTCGGTGATCGCGCAACAGTCGCGGGAGCGTAGCCGATCGCTGGATGAGTTTCTCGCGGTTCTCGACGGTCGTATCCAGTCGCTGGCAAACACCCATACCCTGCTGAGCCGAGGGCGGTGGCAGGGTGTCAGCCTGGCTGCCCTGGTGCATAGCCAGCTGGCACCGTGCGCAGCCGACGGCAATACGCGGGTGGAAGGTCCCGATGCGGTGCTTGCAGCCGATGCGACACAAGCCGTCGGAATGGTCCTGCACGAGCTGGTCACGAATGCCGTGAAGTACGGCGCCCTGTCCACGTCGATGGGCTTGGTGTCGGTGCGCTGGAGCTGGCGCCAGAACGGCGATGCCCGCCGCTGGCTCGGCTTGGAATGGGAGGAGTCGGGCGGCCCACGCGTTGTTGCCCCGCGCGAGGTCGGCTACGGAACGACCGTCATTCGCGATCTCATCCCCTATGAGCTTGGAGGCTCGGTCGACCTTGCGTTCGCCGCGACCGGCGTTCAGTGTCTACTGAAGATCCCGGTCGAATGGCTCCGCTCGGGCGAGGCGGTCACTGCGGCGAGCCCTTTGCGACCACAGCCTGCAGCGCTGTCAGGAGCTCTTGCTCGCTGAACGGCTTCTGCAGAATTGCCTCGACCTTGCCCGCGGGAGCCGGCGGCGCGGCGTAGCCCGACACGACTACGACTCCCACACCTTGGTCATGCAGGTCCTCGATCAAGTCGCAGGCCAGCTCACGCTTGAGATTCATATCCACCACGGCTATCGCCGGTTTGTGCGCAGCCACCAGTCGCTTGGCGTCGGCCGTGGTCGCAGCGGGACCGGCCACATGCATTCCGAGGCTCTCAAGCAAAGTCTTGAGGGCCTTGGCCACGTGCCAGGTGTCTTCGACCACGAGCACGTGCACGCCCCTCAGGGTAAGCTGGTCCATCTTTTCAAACGCCGGATTTCCCGTTGCAGGCATGCGTTTCCCCCGAAACGTGCGGTGTTATGCATGGAGGAGCCCGTTCCGCACCGCATAGCGGACGAGCGCAGCAGAGGAAGAGAGAGTGAGCTTGCGCATCACGGCGGCTCGGTGGGTTTCCACGGTCTTCGGGCTTATGCCGAGTTCTTTAGCGATGTGCTTGTTCGTGAAGCCTTCGGCAATCAGCTGGACGACGTGCCGCTCCCGGTTCGTAAGGGCCGGCGGCAAGCGGCCCAGCTCACCTTGCCGAGCCTCCCGCTCCTCGCCGACGCTTGGACTGTAGTAGGTCTTGTGCATGGCCAGCGCCTCGATGGCAGCCACCAGATGGCGCTTGGCGTCCGACTTGAGAAGATATCCGCGCACCCCGGCTTGGCCCAGTTCATCGAGGAGCCTGTCGCTATGGTGCATCGTGAAAATCAGTGCCTCCGTGCGCGGAAGCTGTGCCCGGATCTGGCGGGCGGCCTCGATGCCGTTCATCAGCGGCATCGAATAGTCCAGGAGAGCGATGTCCGGGGCGGTCTCGAGGGCCCGGCTAACCGCTTCCCTGCCGTCGCGCGCCTCGCCAACGACGGTCAAATTCTGCTGATATTCTAGTACGTTACGAAGACCGGAGAGTACGACCTCATGGTCATCTGCGATCAGAATCCGAATTGTCACGCTAGCTCCCCCTCTGGCCGCCATCGTCGGCGGCATATTCGACGCACAGGCGACGTGCATGCATCGGCAGTAACCCTGACTACGATATGGGCGACACCCGATACAGAAGCCGCGGGGTCCGCGGACTGCTGGCGGTGTGAAAACCCATTCTTCCCCCTATCTCCTCGCCCGCTGGAGCTGGCTGTCCGGTGTTGCGAGGGGAAGGATCGCGTGTACGCTGGTGCCGCGCGGCCGACTGCGGATGTCGAGCTTGCCGCCCAGGTGCCGGACGCGCGCGGCCATGCCCGCGATGCCGACGCCCACAGGCAGCATCTCGATGTTATCGCGCTTGCCGCCGTTTTTCGCGGTCAGGCCGCGTCCATCGTCGGCAATGACGAGATGAACCAGCCTTCCGACACGCCGTACGCTGACTCGAGCGCGAGACGCGCGCGCATGACGATGGACATTCGCCAGAGCCTCCTGGACGATCCGGAGAACCGACTGCTGCGAGGGCGACGACAACTGGTCAGCAGCGCCGCTGCCCCTCAGCGTCACGTCCAAGCCGGTACGCTTGCGGAAGCCCTCGACGTAGCGGCGCAGGGTCGCTGTCAGGCCATCGTTGGTGAGAGCTGGCGGATGCAGCAGATAGGTGAACGTCCGCAGCTCACGCGTTGCCTCCTCCAGCGACTCTTCTATGTCCTTGAAGATCATCGATGTCCGATGACCTCCATTCGCTCCCTTAAGGGCAATGAGATTGAGGCCGATGGCAGCCAGATGCTGGGCGGTCGAATCGTGGAGTTCCTGCGCGATGCGCTCGCGCTCCTCGTCCTGGATGCTGATGACCCGCTGCGACAACTGCTTGGCTTCCAGCTGCGCCGCCTTGAAGCGCGTAATGTCGCGGAAAATGCCGCTGACCCGGCTGGGATGGCCGTCGCTGTCCCGGCTGGTTCGGCCCCTGGCTTCGAGCCAGCGCACTTCGCCCGCCGACGGAAGGACGCGAAACTCACTCACGCCGTCGGCAAAATTGCCGTAGGTGGCGGCGCGAATTGATGCGATTGCAACGCGACGGTCGTCGGGATGCACGGCGTTGATGAGCGCCTCGTTTGTCAGCGTGCGGCCGACCGGCATGCCGAACATCTCCCGGCAGTGGTCGGAGGACCACAGCTGGCCGGTGCGAAGGTCGTAGTGCCACAGACCTATCCCGGCCGAAGCTGCCGCAAACCCCAGGCGCTCCTCGCTCTCGCGCAGGTGGGTCTCCACCTTGCGGCGCCTCATGATTTGCGCCATCAGCAACCCCAGCACCAGGGTCATCCCGGCGAAGGCACCCATGGCGGCGACCACATCATCGCTGTGCTGAACCCAAATGTCGGGCTTCTTGAACATGACGATCGTGTCGGCCGGCAGGTTGCTCGCCGACAAGCCCCAACGCTCCAGCTCTCGCGCATCGACCCGGAATCGCTGGGTCGTGCTCGTTTGGAGCGCCTGCGGAGCCTCTCTGCTGAGGACCTTCAGAACAAGGTCCGCTGTCTGGTTGCCGATCTCAGCGAAGGTATCCATGTGGCCGCCGACGATTCCCCGGCCGAGGTAGACGTCGTAGACTCCATAGACCGGGGCACCCGACGCCCTGGCGAGCTCTCCGCCGATTTCGGCAGGAATGAAATCTCGCCCCGCGCCGTCCCTGAAAATGGTGAGAAGGACGACGATCGTGTCACGGGAAAGCTGCGCCAGCTCCTGCAGCAGCTCATTGCGCGGCAGACCCACGATATATCGCGTGTCGAGCTGGCTCGGCAGCCTCGCCAGTTGCTGACGCGCAGTCTCCACAGAGCGCACGTCGAAGGGCGCGGCGCCCGACACGATGACGAGTTGCCCTGCGTTCGGTTGAAGCGCCCGGGCGAGCTGGACCGTCTTGGCAACGTCAAGGTCGCTGATAATGCCGATTACGTCATCGGGCTTGTCGATCGTCGCCAGCCTGTTGGGCGAGATGCAGCAGAACGTGATCGGCGCCCTCGCTGCCAGGGCATTGCGGTTGTCGATCGCAATTCGCAGCGCATCGGGGCCCAGCGCCAGGACGAGATCAGGCGGGGAAGCAGCGTACTTCTCGGACAGATATTGCACTACGCGCTGCTTGTGCGCCGCGTCCGGGAAACGGGCAAGGTCGAGAAATTCGCCATGCATCTGGATATCGAGCGCGGCCTGCTCTGACAGCCTTTTCTGTATTGTCTCGCCGACCATTGATGCGGCGCGGTTCAAATTGCTGTCGGGGTAGAGAATGAGGATGCGCTGTGCGCGATCCTCTGCGAAAGCAGCTGATCCAGCGCCGAGCAGCAGTGCTGCCACGGACGCGAAGCGCCACCATTTCGCCACCCCTCCTCGGGAGGGCGTCCATTTGGAATGGAGGGGCATTCCTTTTCTTCAACCCGTCAGTATTGCGGATAGCAGAATGCGGTATGGACGAGAGAGGTTTTCACCTGTCTTACCGATACCCAACTTCGACGACTATGGGTAGTGAGCATCGGCAACCTAGGCGCGATACTATCATCCTAAGGTAGAGAATCGAGCGAACTGTTCCGTTCAATAGCGTAAACGCTGCGTGATATTCCGTGTTATTAACCAAATGCCTTGCGGTCAAGCTCAAGTCCCATCGGGATTTCCCCGATATTTGGAGGATTTTTCACTGTAGGCGCGGCAGAGGAAAAAACCCGATCCGCAGATCGAACAAGACGTTGCCGGCTGACGGACTCCTCGATGGGTGTTGTGAAACCGGGTTGGCTCGCACGTGGGCGCGAGAGATGTCGTCGGATCCCGCGTGCATCCATCGCCAGGAGCGCGGCAGATGCTATCAGGCTTTCGCGCGTAGAATTCACAATGAGCCCTGCACGCGATTTCGAGACGACCGCGCACGTGGTCGGTCAACACATACAACGCGTCGCGTGGGGTTGGAGTTTCTGGCGACGTAGGGGTAGGAGCACGAGCGAGAAAGTGCGGGCCCCTCAGCCGTCTCTGCTCTGCCGGGACCGGCGAGCGTCGAAATCGGATGCACCCCCGTGCTGACGCTCCCTCGCGGTGTTGTGGGCAAGCTCGCTGGGATTGCTGGTGCCGCAGGAGGGATTTGAACCCCCGACCCACGCATTACGAATGCGTTGCTCTACCCCTGAGCTACTGCGGCCTCCGGGCGCTCGGCGGTGAGCCTTATCAGGCTATCGTGCCCCTGACCAGCCCCGGCAAATCGCCTGGGGCGCTGGGCTGCAAAGGAAACATCGTTCGGCAACGTCGCGAACCCTGCTACTCCATGTCTCGACCGGGCGGCAACCTCCAGAGGCGCAACTTCTGGGTTGAAGCGCGGCGCCGAGGGGACGAATCGCACGCTTGTTGCTGGCCCAGGCGGGACTCGCCCAGGATCAGGCTATAGAAGCCCGGCGGCAATGAGACGGCCGACGCGGTCCCGCCGGCACCGCATCCAACGTCGTGTCAGCAGCGAGTGGCGCGTCTCCCCCGATTGCCATGGCGCCGCCTCGGGGCAAATGATCGCCTGCAGCAGATGGACAGTCGACAACAGGGAAATCCGCTCGCAGGTCTTGCACCCACGCTCCCGCCTCCAGCGATGTCGGTTCGCACGCCTCGCCGCAACCGCAACGGGCGCCAAAGGCACTGGCGTCGACATCGGATCGACGATATGCATCAAGGCAAGCGGGTCGGCTCAGTGCCCGCAAATGGGGAGTGAGACCGCACGATGGCGAGGGATGCCGATCCCGCATTGTTATTGGAGCTTGATCGGGTAAGCCTGCGGTTCGGGGGCGTGAGCGCGCTGACCGACGTCAGCTGCCAGGTGAGCCGCGGAGAGTTGTTCTCCATCATCGGTCCCAACGGCGCGGGCAAAACCTCGATGCTCAATTGCATCTCCGGCCGCTATCGGCCGACGTCGGGGCGCGTCGCTTTCAAGGGCGTCGACATCACCCAGGCCAGCCCCAACAAGCGCGCAGCCCTCGGGATCGGCCGCACGTTCCAGAATCTCGCCCTTTTCAGCGGCATGAGCGTGCTCGACAACATCTCGGTCGGGCGCCACCACCTCATGAAGGCCGGTTTCGTGCGCGGCATGGTCTACTGGATCGGAGGTGCCCGCCGGGAGGAGGCCGAGCATCGTGCCGCTGTCGAGGAAATCATCGACTTCCTGGAGATCCAGGCCATCCGAAACGAGCCTGCAGGCGTGCTCTCCTACGGCCTGCGCAAGCGGGTGGAGCTTGCGCGTGCGATCGCGCTCAAGCCCGACCTCATCCTGCTCGACGAGCCGATGGCCGGCATGAACCTCGAGGAGAAGGAGGATATGGCACGCTACATCGTCGATCTCAACGAGGAACTCGGCATGACCGTCGTCATGATCGAGCACGATATGGGCGTGGTCATGGATCTCTCGCACCGCCTCATGGTGCTGGATTTCGGCCGCAAGATCGCGGAAGGGCTGCCGGATGAAATCCGGGCGAGCGCGGACGTCAAGCGCGCCTACCTCGGCGAGGAGCATGGCGTCATGGGCACACCGTTGCAGACGGAGGCTTCGCAATGATCCCCGCTCGCTTCGCCCACGTGGAGGACAACGACACGCTGCCCAAGCTGCTGCGCTACAACGCACGCCGGCACGGCGGCGACATCGCCTTCCGGGAGAAGAAATTCGGACTCTGGAAATCTTTCACCTGGGCCGAGTTCCACGAGCACACCAAGCTGTGGGCGCTGGCGTTGCGCGGCCTTGGGGTCGGGCAGGGCGACACCGTCGCCATCATCGGCGACTCGCGCCCCGATTGGATCGCCGCTGCCATTGCCACCCACGCCCTACGCGCAAAAAGTCTTGGCCTCTACCAGGACGGACTCGACGCCGAGGTCGGCTATCTCATCGGCTTCGCCGATGCGAAGGTCATCGTTGCCGAGGACGAGGAGCAGGTCGACAAGATGCTGCGCGTGACGGCGTCCGTCTCCTCGGTGCGGCACATCGTTTACTGCGATCCGCGCGGCATGCGCAAATATGCCGATCCCAAGCTCGTCGACCGGGACGGCCTGCTCGAAGCCGCCCGCAAGACCGCCGCCGACGCGCCCGCACTCTGGGACAGCCTCGTCGACCGGACCGAGGGCGAGGATGTTGCCGTGCTCTGTTCGACGTCCGGCACCACCTCCAATCCCAAGCTTGCGAGCCTCACCTCCGGCCGCTTCATCCGCCATGTCGCCACCTATTGCGACCTGTTTGCGCTCGGCCCCGGCGACGAGTACGTGTCGATGCTTCCCATGGGATGGATCGGCGAGCAGTTCCAGGCGCTCTACCAGCCGCTGGTGTGTCGCCACAAGGTCAACTTCGTGGAGGAGCCGGAGACGGTGATGGCCGATCTCCGCGAGATCGCGCCGACCTTCGTCTTTCTCGCCCCGCGCGTGTGGGAGCAGATCGCGGCCAACGTTCGGGCACATATCATGGACGCCTCGCCCTTCAAGCGGGCCATGTTCGCGTGGGGAGTCAAGGCCGGGCTGAAGGCCGTGGAGAAGGGCCGCACGAGTCGGCGCGCGCAAATGTTGATACTGCGCGCGCTGCGCGCCCGCCTAGGATTCACGCGGCTGCGGTTCGCCAGCACGGGC